>CAYRUF010000023.1:0-60602 GCA_964427375.1 uncultured Desulfatibacillum sp.
GAAATTCTTAACGCACTGCCCTCGCTCAAGGTGTTTGCGAGCATCCAGGAACTAGACAACTACCTGGATGCCATGCAGACCCGATCGCAACTGCCCGCTGACGATTAGAGGCGATTTTGGAGTCCGTTGTCGGCCAACTTCACCTGGTGATCCAGGTCGTCTGGCTGGTGGGAATGCACGTATCCATGAAATCCAAATGATTCTGGCCGGCATGCTTCCGGTCCCACGCCGAACCGCATAGGACCAAGGTCCTATTTCAACGCTACCGCCACCTCTGATACGAATACGGTCACTCCGTTTTACCTGCGCAGGAGTAACCGATGCCCAGAGATCCCCACCCATCCACATTCTCGAGATGCCCCTTCGCCGTTTGGTGCGAGCGAGGAGCTTTTGAACGGAGATCGCGTGAAGCATATTGTCTTGAGTTCAAAGCGATTCAACGTCCATTCCGCATCGGATGGAAGGAGATGCCATGAGACGAAGCGGAATCACAGATAAATGCCTGCCCGTTCTGATCGTTATCCTCGTGTCGATGATGGCGGCCCCGCAGGGGACGCTTGGGCAGCAGGCGGAACCGCCGGTCTTCAAACCGGAGGAGTTGGAGCAGCTTCTGGCGCCGATCGCCCTCTACCCCGATTCGCTGCTGGCGCAGATCTTTATGGCTTCGACCTATCCCCTCGAAGTCGTGCAGGCGGACCGTTGGGCCAAGCAGAACAAGGATCTCAAGGGAGATGCGCTCACGGCAGCGCTCGAAAAACAGCCATGGGACCCGAGCGTCAAGTCCCTAGTCAACTTTCCGCAAGTGCTGGCCATGATGAGCGAAAAACTGGACTGGACGCAGAAGCTGGGCGATGCGTTCCTCGCCCAGTAAAAGGACGTCATGGCCGCGGTCCAAAGCCTTCGGAAAAAGGCCGCCGAAGCAGGCACGCTGAAGACCACGAAAGAGCAGAAGGTGGTGGTCGAGCAGGAGGCGATCGTCATCGAATCCGCCAGTCCCCAGGTCGTCTCCGTGCCCACTTACAACCCGACCGTCGCCTACGGCGCATGGCCGTATCCGGCGTATCCGCCCGCCTGCTACTATCCGCCGGGATATGCGGCCGGGACCGCTCTGTTCTCTTTCGGGATGGGAATGGCCGTCGGCGCCGCGTGGGGGTATGCATGGGGCGACTGCGACTGGCACGGCGGCGATGTTGACGTTGATGTCAATAGAAATACCAATATCAACAACAACATTAACCGAGGGAATTACGCGAAGCTATATCAGGGAAGGAGGGGAAGCTGGCAGCACAACCCCGAGCATCGCAAGGGGGTTTCCTACCCGGATCAGGGGACGGCCCAAAAGTACAAACGAGCATCCACCAGCGAGGCCATCCAATCCAGGGAAAATTTCCGCGGGCGCGCCGAAAGGGTCGGCAGGCTCCTTCCCGCAGCGGAACTGATCCGTCGAGGGACCGCCAAGGTGCCGGGCAACGCGGCAGCGTTGAGGGCCGGCCAGCAACTCGTGAGGCCGGGGGGCGGGATATCTCCAGCCCGGGAGGCAGCGCTTTTTCAGGCATGGGCTGAGGCGGCAGCGAGGCGCGAGATTTCAGCAGCCGCGGCAGCTTCAGCCGGCAGAGCCTGTCGTCCGGCGGCCGGGGGGCGGCTTCAGCGGCGGCGGATCGAGGGGCGGCGGCCGGAGCGGAGGGGGGAGGTAGCCATGAAAACAGACCGATCACCCATATGGGCAAATTCAGGGGAGAAGACAGGCATGCTTCTAAGCAAGCCATGGCGCGCGGCGCCACTTTATCGGCAAGAAAGTTTTTCTTTGTGGGAGAGGCTTTCAGCTTCGATCGTCGCGGCTGGAAAGCCGCTCCCACGGCTTTTTGCAGCGGCGGTGGTTTTAATGATCTTTGCCCTGGGTGGGGCCGACACTATTGCCGCGTCGGGGCCGAAAGGGTTCACCACTCCTGAAGAAGCGGTGCAGGCTTTCGTCGCGGCCATGAAATCGAATGACCAGAGCGAGCTGCTGTCGATCGTCGATGCGCAGCGCGAATACGCGATGAAGGACCGCGATGGCGACGGGATCCGCGAGTATGCGGAAAAATTCGGGAGCGATCCCGGAAAGAAAAACGGCCTTTACTGGGAGCGCGCGCCTGGCGAAGAGCCGAGCCCACTGGGGGAGCTCGTTGCAAAAGCCCGTGCCGAGGGCTACCGGCGGAGCGGTACGAAACAAGGCCCCATACCCTTTCACGGCTATTTTTTCAGGATCTTGACCCGTCAGGGGAAGCATGCCGCCGGCGGGGCATTCGACTACCTGGTGAAAAAAATATGGTCGGCGGGTCTGCCGTCGTCGCCTATCCGGCCGCATACGGGAATTCCGGCGTCATGACATTCCTGGTGAACCACGATGGTGTGGTTTTCGAAAAGAATCTCGGCAAGAACACCGCCAAGGCGGCAGCGGCGATGGCGGCGTTTGATCCCGACCCGACCTGGAAAAAGGTCGAATAAGGTACAGCCGATTGTCGAACATCCACCCCTTCATCCATATCGTCGACGATGATCCTTCGGTGTGCCTGGCCTTGAAACGCCTCTTGCGTTCCTGGGGAATGCAGGTCCGGACGTTTGCATCCGGGGAAGAGTTCCTGTCGGCCTTGAGAAGTTCCCATGATGCGGATTGTTCGGTGATCGATGTGCAGATGCCGGGGATGAACGGCCTTGAGGTCCAGGAGCGGATGCTGCGCGCCGGAATGGATTTGCCGATTATTTTCATCACGGCTCACGAGGAGGAGGGCGTCGAGGAACGGGCCTTTAGATCCGGAGCGGCAGGCTTTCTGAGAAAACCTTTTTCCGATGAGGCGCTGGTGGGGTTGATCCGGGCTGCCATGCAGCGAAGGCGAGGAGTCGATCCGCGCAGTGCGACACCTGCGCATTAAGGCAGAGACAGCCGAACGGGATTCCGCAATGAAGCTAATGGACTGGCTGGGCATCCTCTTCGTCATGGTCGCCGTCATCATGCTTTTCGCAAGGTGAACAACCAACCTCGCACGGAGGTTATCCCCAAGAGGGCATGATGATCCTGAAGAACGCCTGCATCAAGCTGACCAGCCGGTGCATCGCTGACATCACCGCCAACGCCGACCGCTGCCGGCGGTACGTCGAGAGTAGCATCGGCCTGGTGACGGCGTTGAACCCGGTGCTCGGCTACGAGAAGTCCGCCGCCATCGCCAAAGAGGCACTCAAGACCGGCGGAAATGTCTACGACCTGGTCCTGGAGAAGAAGTGGCTGACAAAGGCCCAGCTGGACGACTTGCTGCGGCCGGAAAACATGACCGACCCGCGGCGAATTCCCCAATAATGATTCAAGCGGGTGTATCATAGAAAATCCCTTCTATCCTCCCTTTTCCAAAGGGAGGCATTGCCCCTCTCTGAAAAAGAGCGGCCAGGGGAGGTTTTCAAGTCTATGTTCGTACCATTTCGAAAATCTTAATTTGAGAGGAGGATTTCATGAAAAGAGCTTTTTCGATCATTGGAATGGTGGTCATGACCATTGGAGTCGTCGGCAGCCTGTCCGCGCAAGAGACGATCATCGAAACCGTTGCGACCGGCTGCAAAACGGAGCTGGAAACCTACTGCAAGTCGGTGACCCCGGGGGAGGGGCGGATCCTGGCTTGCCTTTACGCCTACCAGGACAAGTTGTCCGGGAAATGCGAATACGCCCTATATAACGCCGCTGTGAGGCTGGAGCGCGCCGTGGCCGCTTTGACCTATGTGACCAACGAGTGCGAGGCGGATGTTGCTGCCAACTGCGCCGGCGTGAAAGCGGGCGAGGGGCGCCTGCTGCAGTGCCTGGAAAAGAACGACGCCAAGGTGAGCCAGAGGTGCAAGGATGCTCTCAAGGATGTCGGGTTGAAGAAATAGATGCAACCCAAAGGAGGGAGCGATGTGCAAGAAATTCATTCGTTCGAGTTTTTTCATCTTTATGACGGCCGCGCTCTTGCTTACAGGCCTGACCAGCGCCAAGGCTGAAACCGCAGCGGAGATCGACGCCAAGGTTGATGCTGCGCTGGAGAAGCTTTATGCCGCGTCTCCGCTGGCCAAAGAATTGTCAGGCATCGCCAAAGGAATCCTCGTATTTCCAGAGGTGGTCAAGGCCGGCGTGCTGGTCGGCGGCCAGTACGGCGTCGGGGCGCTGCGAGAGGGCGGCAAGACGGCCGGGTATTACAAAACGATCGCGGTGTCCTACGGGCTGCAGGCGGGCGTCCAGGAGTTCGGCTACACGCTCATGTTCATCACCCAAAATTCCCTCGACTACCTGAAGAAAAGCGATGGCTGGGAGATCGGCAGCGGGCCGACCATCGTCGTGGCGGATAAGGGCTATTCCGGCTCGCTGAGCACAACCACCGCCAAAGAGGACATCTACGCCTTTTTTTTCGATCAGAAGGGGTTGATGGCGGGGTTGGGCCTCCAGGGCAGCAAAATTTCACCTTATTCGCCTGAAAAATGACATCCCTGAGGCAGGATGGAGGCAAACATGAGATCGGCGATTGCAATCATTGTGGCTTTGATGTTCCTTATAAGCTGTGCGAGCTCGAAAAACTTGACTCCGGAAGAGCGCGAAGCCATCCAAAAATCAAACGAGAGGTACGAACGGTCGAAAGGACCCTAAGGCGATCCGGCTTCCATGCAGCAGGAGGGAACCGCATGATGGACGCAGCAAACTACGACCATACCGCAACTCTTAGAAGCGGAAAGCAGGTTAAGGTCCGTTCGATCCGGCCGGACGACAAGCAGCGGCTGGCCGCGGCCTTCAAGAACCTCGATCCCGAATCGATTTACACCCGCTTCTTTCACCACAAGAAACTGCTGAGCGATGCGGAGCTCAAAGCCGCCACCGAGCTTGATTTCGAGAGCGCGGTCGCGTTGGTCATGACGATCGGCGAGGGAGAGGCCGAGACCATCATCGGAGGCGGGCGTTACGTGGTTGTCGAAGAAACCGGCCCAGCGCGCAGCGCGGAGGTGGCGTTCACAGTCGAGGAGGACTTCCACCGGCAGGGGATTGCCCGGATCCTGCTGCAGCATCTGGCTTCCATCGCCCGCGAGAAGGGCCTGTCCCGCTTCGTGGCGGAAGTTCTTCCGGAGAACAGGAGCATGCTCAGCGTTTTTTCCAAGAGCGGGCTGCCCACGAAGACCGAGCACGGCGGAGACGCCGTGCATGTGACTCTATTTCTGGCTGGGGATCGGTCCTGATTTTTCGATGGGTATGTAAACCGGCATTTCAAGCGAGGTGTCGCGCATGCTTATGTTTTTCGCTTCCGTTGGATTCCTTATTCTCGGCTACTTCATCTACGGCAGCCTCGTTGATCGGCTTTTCGGCGCGGACCCTGCCCGGAAAACGCCGGCTGAAACCCTGGAAGACGGGGTCGATTATGTCAAACTGCCGCCCTGGAAGATTTTTTTGATCCAGCTGCTCAACATCGCCGGGCTGGGGCCGATCTACGGCGCCGTTCTGGGAGCCCTCTATGGCCCGGTGGCTCTGGTCTGGATCGTCCTCGGCTGCATCTTTGCAGGCGCCGTCCACGACTATTTCTCCGGCATGCTGTCCGTCCGCCGCGACGGGCAAAGCGTCCCCGACGTGGTCGGCCATTACCTGGGGAACGGCTTCAAGCAGTTCATGCGGGGATTTTCAGTGGTCTTGCTGATCCTGGTGGGGGTCGTCTTTTTCCTGGGACCGGCCGAGCTGTTGGAAAGCCTGACCGGCATCGACAAGCAAACCTGGACCGTGATCATCATCGCCTATTATTTTTTAGCCACCATCATGCCGGTGGACAAGATCATCGGCCGCATCTACCCGGTTTTCGGAGCCGTGCTTATTTTCATGGCGGTCGGTACGATCACCATGCTGATCGTTAAGGGATACGAGCTCTACCCCATCAAAAGCATGCAAAACCTCAACCCCCAGGAGCTGCCCATGTGGCCGCTCATGTTCATCACCATCGCCTGCGGGGCGATCAGCGGGTTCCACGCCACCCAATCGCCGATGATGGCGCGCTGCCTGCCCAGCGAGCGCCAGGGCCTCCCGGTGTTTTACGGCGCTATGATCGCCGAAGGGATCATTGCCCTGATCTGGGCGACGCTCGCCATTTCTTTTTTCCCGACGCCGGGGCTTTTGAACGATGTGCTGGTAGAAGGCGGCCCCGGCCTGGTCGTCAACCAGGTCTCCACTTCGCTGCTTGGCAGCGTGGGCGGGGTGCTCGCCATTATCGGGGTGGTGGTGCTTCCGGTCACCTCGGGCGACACGGCCTTCCGCAGCGCTCGGCTCATTATTGCCGACGTGTTCAAGATCTCGCAGAAGGAGGGGATTAAACGGCTTGGAATTGCAGTTCCGCTCTTTGTGGTGGGGATCCTGATTTCCTTTTCGGACTTCGGACTGATCTGGCGCTATTTCGGATGGGCCAACCAGACCCTTGCCGTCTTTGTTCTCTGGACGGCAGGGGTTTACCTGGCGGAGATCCATAAATTTCACTGGATTGCAACGCTGCCGGCCATCTTCATGACCGCCGTTGTGACAACGTTTATCGCCAACTCGACGATCGGCTTCAACCTGTCCATGCCGCTGGCGACCAGCATCGGCATTGGAGCGGCGGTCGCCGCCTGTGTGGCGTTCTTTTGGAATATCCGGCAGATTCCGCCGGCGCCCGAAGCGGCGGGACCGAGAAAACCATTTAACCTGTGATGGTGGGAGTGGAGACATGAGGGAATGGGGCTGGTTGATTGCCTGCAGCTTTTTCCTGGCCTTCTCGACTCATTCCGTAGCTCAGGATTACAGCGGCACCTGGGCCGGCGTCGTCACCGAGTCAACGTCCGAATGCAAAAACATCGTGAAGGGAAAGCCGGGGGAGTATCGGCTCAGCTTTGTCCAGAAGGGCGATGAGCTGACGATCATGGACAAGACGGCCAGGCGACCTTACCGAGGGTTCGTCGAAGCCGACAACCCACGCCAGGTGCAGATCCGGGGGACCTATGCGGATGCCGGCGGGTACGTTACCGAAGATGTTTTGATCCAGTTTGTGGGGGATAGCTCCGGCACCGGGCAGTCGGCTTGGAAGTGGTCCGACGGCTGGCATCAATGCGGCGGCCGTTTTCACTTCACACTCAAGAAAGTGAACCCATAGCTGCAGGTTGATGAATTTACTGACAAGCCATTTCGGGAGCGAATGGTAACGCCATGCCCAATGCCATCGTCGTAATCAACGCCGGCTCGTCGAGCATCAAATTTTCCCTTTATCTGGAGCGCGGCGACGACCTGCAGCCCGACGTTCGGGGCCAGATCGAGGGGCTTTACACCAAGGCGCATTTCGTTTCGAAGGCCCCAGACGGTACGAATAAATCCGAGAGGTCCTGGCCTGATGGCTTCGAGCTGGGCCACGACGGTGCGCTCGACCATTTGATCGGCCACCTGCGCTCGGAGCTGGCGGGCGACCGGCTGATCGGGATCGGGCACCGCGTGGTGCACGGCGGACTCGACTACATTCGTCCGGTGCGCGTGGATGCCGGGGTGCTGAAACGCTTGGAGGCCTTCATCCCGCTCGCTCCCCTGCATCAGCCCCACAACCTCGCGCCCATCAGCCGCGCACTGGAGCGCGCGCCCGATCTGCCGCAGGTGGCCTGCTTCGACACCTCCTTCCACCGCACGCAGCCCGACGTGGCCCAGATGTTCGCGCTGCCGGCCAACCTGCGGGAGGCCGGCGTCATGCGCTACGGGTTCCACGGGCTGTCCTACGAATACATCGCCTCGGTGCTGCCCAAGGTCGCTCCCCAGGCGGCCAAAGGGCGGTGCGTGGTGCTGCACCTCGGCAACGGGGCGAGCATGTGCGCCTTGGAGGCCGGGCGGAGCGTCGCCAGCACCATGGGCTTCACGGCGGTCGAGGGGCTGCCGATGGGGACCCGGTGCGGTTCGCTTGACCCCGGCGTGATCTTGTATCTCATGGATCAGCGGGGGATGGATGCCCGGTCGATCGAAAAGCTCATTTACAGCCAGTCGGGACTGTTGGGTGTATCCGGAATTTCCAGCGACATGCGCACCCTGCTCGCGAGCGCAGAGCCGGGCGCCGGGCTGGCCGTCGATCTCTTCGTCTACCGCATCCGCCGCGAGCTCGGCTCCCTGGCCGCCGCCCTGAGAGGGCTGGACGCCATCGTCTTCACTGGCGGCATAGGAGAAAACGCCCCCTTGATCCGCAGCCGCGTCGGCCGCGACGCGGCCTGGCTGGGGGTGGAGATCGACGAAGCGGCCAACGCCGCCGGCAGCGGGTGCATCAGCACCGCCGCGAGCCGCGTCGCCGTTTATGTCATCCCCACGAACGAAGAATTGATGATCGCGCGTCACACGCGGCGCTTGCTTGAAACGATTTTGGGAGAAAAAAATGAAAATTGACGTTCCGCGCCCGGCACTTGAAGGTAAAAAGGCGCTGGTGGTCGGCATCGCTAACGAGCACTCAATCGCCTACGGTTGCGCCAAGGCTTTTCGTGAAGTGGGAGCCGAGCTGGCGGTCACCTTTCTCAACGACAAGGCCAAACCTCACGTGGAGCCCTTGGCAAAAGAGCTCCAGGCAGCGTTCTTCCTGCCGCTGGACGTCGCCAAGCCCGGTGAGCTGGAGGCCATGTTTGAGCACATCGCCAAGAAGTGGGGGCGGCTGGACATTCTGGTGCACTCCATTGCCTTCGCACCCAAAGAGGACCTCCCGGGCGGACTGCTGAACTGTTCCTCCCGCGGCTTTTCGGTCGCCATGGACGTTTCCTGCCACTCTTTTATCCGCATGGCGCGCCGGGCGGCGCCGCTGATGCAGGAGGGCGGAACCATGTTCGCTATGAGCTATCATGGGGCGCAGAAGGTGGTCCCCAATTATAATGTGATGGGGCCGGTCAAGGCGGCCCTGGAGGCGGTTTGCCGCTATCTGGCCTACGAGCTCGGACCCCAAAAAATACGGGTGCACGCGATCTCGCCGGGCCCGCTCAAGACGCGCGCCGCCTCAGGTCTGAAAGACTTCGACCGGATGTTGAATGATGCCGTCGAGCGCTCCCCGGTCGGAGAGCTGGTGGACATCATGGATGTGGGTTTCGCCTGCGCCTTCCTGGCGACTCCCTACGGGCGCCGGCTCACCGGGCAGACCGTGTATGTCGACGGAGGCGCCAGCATCATGGCGTAGGGCCAGCCTGCGCAATCGGCGCTGGAAGGCACTGCATTTCTGTTGGTATGAATTCTAGGAGGCCCAAATGACCGAGGACAAAATGTTCAATCCATTGTCGGCTTACAAAGAGCTGCTTGAATACCTGATCGACGCCGGCCAGCGAACGGTGCTGTTCTGGGATGTGATGCGCCAGCGCGGCAATCAGTACCTGGAGCACGTCGCGCAAACGGTCCCCAACGTGCTGCAATTCGACCATCATCTGATCCTGGACGGCCGGACGCTGCCTCAGCCCGTGAACTATGGCATCATTAAAATTCATCCGCCCGAAGGCACCGTCATCGACGACCGCAAACGGCCCTTTGTCGTGATCGATCCGCGCGCGGGCCACGGTCCCGGCATCGGCGGTTTCAAGGCTGACAGCGAGATCGGGGAAGCCATGCGTGCCGGCCATCCCTGCTATTTCATCGGATTTACCCCGGTGCCCGAACCCGGCCAGACTATCGAAGCCGTGATCGAGGCCTGGGCGGTCTTTATCGAACGGGTTCAGGAACTGCATGTCAAGGCCGAGGGCAAACCGGTGGTAATCGGCAACTGCCAGGCCGGGTGGGCCTTGATGATGCTGGCGGCCAAGCGCCCCGAACTCTGCGGGCCGATCATCGTGGCCGGGTCGCCGCTGTCTTACTGGGCCGGTGTGCGCGGCGTCAATCCCATGCGCTACACCGGCGGCCTGCTAGGCGGCAGCTGGCTGACGGCGCTGGTCAGCGATCTGGGGCACGGCAAGTTCGACGGCGCCTGGCTGGTGCAGAATTTCGAGAACCTGAACCCGGCCAACACCCTCTGGACCAAGCAATACCATCTCTACGCCAACATCGATACGGAGGCACCCCGCTATCTGGGCTTCGAACGCTGGTGGGGGGGACACGTGATTTTGACCGGGGCCGAGATGCAGTACATCGTCGACCATCTCTTCGTCGGCAACAAACTCAGCTCGGCCGAAATGACAACCGCCGATGGCGTGCGGCTGGACCTGCGCAAGATCCGCTCGCCCATTGTCTGTTTTTGTTCCAAGGGCGACAACATCACCCCGCCGCAGCAGGCGCTTGGCTGGATCCTCGACCTGTACCGCAGCGACGATGACATTCTCGCTGCCGGCCAGACGATTGTTTACGCGGTGCATGAAACGGTCGGGCATCTGGGGATTTTCGTCTCGGGCGGGATCGCCAAGAAGGAGCACCAGGAGTTCGCCAGCAACATCGATCTCATCGATTGCCTGGCTCCAGGCCTCTACGAAGCCGTCATCCGGAAGAAAACCGCCGATGCGGCCCATGCCGAGCTGGCGACCGGCGATTACATCTCCCGTTTCGAACGCCGAACCCTGGATGACATTCGCGCCCTGGGGGGCAACACCCTTGACGAAGAGCGCTGCTTCGCGGCGGTGGCGCGATTGTCGGATGTGAACCTCGGGCTCTACCGTAGCCTGCTGCAGCCGCTGATCCGCGGTTTTGCCACCGAACAGAGCGCCGAATGGCTGCGGCGCCAGCATCCGCTGCGGCTGGGCTACGAGCTGCTCTCGGATCGCAACCCAGCGGTCAAGCCGCTAGCGGCAGTGGCCGAACGGGTGCAGAAGAACCGTCAGCCGGTCGCCAGCAACAATCTGTTTTTGCAGTTGGAAAAGATCTTCTCGGATTGGATGACGCAGAGCCTGGACGCCTATCGGGACTGGCGGGACATGCTGATGGAACAAATGTTTTTCGGCATCTATGAGCAACCCTGGCTACAAGCTTTGCTGGGCCTGCGAGCGTCGGATGACCCGCCCCGGCATCATCCCGGACGGGACGCCGATCATGCCGCCTTTGTCGAGCGCCGAATCGAGGAGCTGCGTGCAAAAATGGACAAGGGCGGACCGCGCGAGGCGGCGCTTCGCGCCCTGATCTATGTGGGCATGCCGGAGAAGGGGGCCGACGAACGGGAGTTCGAGATGCTGCGCCGCATCCGAGCCGAGCACGGCGCGGCGAAAAGTCTGGCCGAATTCAAGCAGGATCTACGCGAGCAGTATTACATGCTCCGGATAGACGAAAGCCGGGCCATCGAGCTGATCCCCAAATTGCTCCAAGGACATGAAGACCAAGGACCTCAACTGCTGGAATATGTCCGCCGGATCGTCTATGCCGACGGGTCGCTCAGCGAGGAGGGGCAACGGCGCCTGGCGCAGGTGGAGAGATTTTTTTCGCCCCAACCGACGGATTAACAGTCATTTTGCACATGTCGAGCGGCTTGAGTTCAGGTGATCCCA
Organism: uncultured Desulfatibacillum sp.; assembly: GCA_964427375.1. Lineage (GTDB taxonomy): Bacteria > Desulfobacterota > Desulfobacteria > Desulfobacterales > SpSt-501 > SpSt-501. The sequence goes on from CAYRUF010000023.1 coordinate 11,458, forward strand.
CCGCGGTTCAAGAGTTCACGGTTCACGGCTGGAAAAACATGGATACCAGGTGAACCCTCGAACCACTGAACCGTTGAACCGTTGAACCCTTGTCACTCAGGAGGTTGGCTTCGATGATCACCAACAAGACCTTCGATGAAATTCAAATCGGGGACAGCGCCAGCATGCAGCGGACGCTGACCAAACAGGATATCGATGTGTTCGGACTTATGTCCGGGGACATGAACCCGACGCATTTCAGCGACGAGTACGCCCAGATGCTGCTGGAGCGCCACAAGCTGGTCGGCCACAGCATGTGGGGCGGGGCCCTGATATCCAGTCTGCTGGGCAACGACCTGCCGGGCCCCGGCACGGTCTATCAATCTCAGCAATTCGAGTTTCACCATCCCGTGGAACTCGGCGACATCCTCACCATCACCGTGACCGCAAAATCCAAGAATGCCGCTGACGGCAGCGTGGTGTTCGACTGCCGGGCGGTCAATCAACGCGATGAGAAAATCATCACCGGCATCGCCAGGGTCAAGGCGCCTACCAAAAAACCGACCGATGCCGGATCGCCTTATGACGGCATGCAGCTGCGTCGCAAAACCGCCTTCAAGAGGCTGATCGATCACGTCAAGGATTGGAAGAACATCCCCACCGCCGTGTGCCATCCCTGCAGCAAAGAGGCGCTGGAGGGCGCCATTGATGCCGCCAAGGCCGATTTGATCGATCCGATCCTGGTAGGGCCCGAGGCCAAAATCCGCGCCTTGGCCGAGAGCCTGAACCTGGACATCAGTGCCTATCGTTTGGTGGACGCGGCCCACAGCCACGATGCGGCAACAAAGGCCGTGGCGTTGTGCCGCTCGGGCGAAGCCGAAGCGCTCATGAAGGGCAGCCTGCACACGGACGAATTGATGGGGGCGGTCGTCCCGTCGGCCACGGGGCTGCGCACCGAACGGCGGATCAGCCACGTTTTCGCAATGGATGTCCCGACCTATCCGCGGCCGTTGTTCATCACCGACGCAGCCATCAACATCTACCCGGCTCTGGAGGACAAGGTCGATATCCTCAAGAATGCGATTCAATTGGCTCACGCGCTTAACATTTCACAACCCAAGGTGGCGATTCTCTCGGCCGTGGAAACGGTGAACCCGAAGATCACCGCTACCATCGAAGCTGCTGCCTTGTGCAAGATGGCGGATCGCGGGCAGATCGAGGGAGCCGTCCTCGATGGCCCTTTAGCTTTCGACAATGCCATCAGCAAAGAAGCGGCTTTGATAAAAGGCCTCCGCTCGCCGGTCGCCGGTGAAGCCGACATCCTTCTGGTGCCGGACCTGGAGGCCGGCAACATGCTGGCCAAACAGCTGACCTACCTGGGTAAAGCCGATTCGGCCGGAATTGTTTTGGGGGCGCGGGTCCCCATCATCCTGACCAGCCGGGCGGATTCGGCGGAGGCTCGGCTGGCTTCGTGTGCGGTTGCAGTGGCTTTTGCTCATCGGCTGCGCGGAAGCCAGCCGATCAAACAAGCTTAGGAGACAGCGGACCATGGCGGTTGGTACCCGAGCTTTGTGGGAGAGGCTTCCATCCTCGATCATCTCGGCCAGATGCAGCTCCCACAAAAAACAGAACAGCAACGCACCCGAGGTTCATAGGAAGCGAGGGGGCAATCCATGACAACCGTTCAGCGCGACATCACCCGCACCGTTCTGGCAGTGCTCTTCATAGGAGCCCTGATCGGCACCTCGCTGTGGGTCCTCAAACCGTTTTTGGGAGCCGCGATCTGGGCGGTAACGATTGTGACGGCGACCTGGTCGCTGATGATTTCCATCCAGGGCCGTCTCTGGGGCCGCCGGTGGCTGGCGGTGACGGTGATGACCGTGGTCCTGCTATGCTTTCTGGTCGTCCCCCTTTGGCTGGCCATCGGCACGATCGTTTCGAACGCCGACCAGATCGGCGGTTGGATAAAGTCCCTCTCCGATTTCGAGTTTCCGCCGCCTCCGGACTGGCTGGGGCGCCTGCCGCTATTCGGCAGCGACTTGGCAGTGGCCTGGAAAAAAGCGGCCATGACAGAGTTGCAGGATTTCGTGAAGAAGCTGGCTCCTTACGGCGGGACGGCCATCCGGTGGTTCGCAGCTGAAGTGGGTGGTTTCGGGGCGCTGGTCCTGCAATTTCTGCTTACGGTGGTATTTGCCTCCTTGCTGTACGCCAAAGGGGAGCAGGCTGCATCCTGGATCAGGCGTTTCGGACGCCGTTTGGCGGGACCGCGCGGGGAGCATTCGGTCCAGCTGGCGGGGCAGGCCGTGCGCGGCGTCGCCCTCGGTGTCGTGGTGACCGCTCTGGCCCAGTCGATCTTGGGTGGTGTCGGCCTGGCCGTGGCCGGAGTTCCTTTTGCAGCGGTTCTGACGGCCGTGATGTTCATGCTGGCGGTCGCACAAATCGGCCCCCTGCTCGTGCTGGGGCCCTCGGTGGCCTGGCTTTACTGGAGCGGCAGCACCGGCTGGGGAACGTTTCTGCTCCTCTGGACCCTGGTGGTCGGAACCATGGACAACTTCTTGCGGCCCTTCCTGATCAAGAAAGGGGCCGATCTCCCGCTGCTGCTCATTTTCATCGGTGTCGTCGGCGGCTTGATCGCATTCGGCCTCATCGGGATCTTCGTAGGACCGGTCGTGCTGGCCGTGGCACACACGCTCTTATCCGCATGGGTGAATGAAGAAATCGGAGAGGTCGATCCGCCCGTGCGGCAAGATCCCTGGTAAGATCGCCGAGTGAAACGGGTAGCGGTGCTGGCATCCGTATCCGCCACTGAATGCTTCGGCTCACAAGAAGACGGTGCTTGAGTTTCGAGGCGGGAAGTGGCAAGTTCCGCAATCATCGGATTATTTTCCCCTCTTTGAAAAAGAGGGGCCAGGGGAGATTTTCAGGCCCATGCACCGATAATTTTGATTCCATATCATAATTCGATCGATAAACGAGATCCAACAAAAGCAAGGAGAAAGCACGTGAAAATGACAAAATGGACGGTGGCTGCGCTGATGATTGGATGTTTTTTAACCGGGTGCGCCGAGATGAATCCGGCGACGAAGGCATCTTCTTCGCCGGTCATGGACCGGATCGTCTCGCGGGGCGAGCTGCGGGTCGGTATTTCCGGCGACATGCCTCCTATGAACCTGCTCACCAAGGAAGACAAGATCACCGGCATGGATGTCGACGTGGCGACGCTGATTGCCGATGCCATGGGCGTCAAGCTGAATCTGCAGCGGATCGATTTCAACGGTCTTCTGCCCGCCCTGGAATCCGGCCGCATCGATATGATCGTCTCGAACATGACCATGACGCCGGACCGCAACCTGAAAGCGGCGTTCGTCGGGCCCTATTTCACCTCCGGCAAGGCGTTTCTCACCAAGCGCAGCAGCATCGCCCAGGCCAAGGGCCTGCCGGACGTCAACAGCCCGCAATACACCTTCGTTGCCCTGAAGGGATCGACCAGCGAGGCCGTGATCGTCAAGGGGGCGCCGCAGGCCAAACACCTGACGGCGGCCACACAGAACGACGCGATCCAGATGGTGGTCGACGGCCGGGCCGATGCCATGATCGCCGACTACCCTATCTGCGTGGTCGCGGTGTACCGCAACCCGGCGGCGGGCCTGGTCGGGGTGGCAGCGCCGATCACCTACGAGCCGATCGGGATCGCCGTACCCAAGGGCGACCCGCACCTGCTCAACTGGCTGGGCAACTTCCTGCAAGGCCTGGAGAAGGCTGGATACCTGCATGAGCTGAAGCAGAAATGGTTCGGCCAGCCGACCTGGCTGCCGCAGATGAAATAACAGGAACGAAGTCTTTGTTTAAAAAAGGGAGGTTATTTCCATGAAGGGAAGCAATCATGACAAAAGCATGGGAGCCGTCAGGCTTCTCGCATTGGCCCTGGCGGCGGTACTGATCACCGGCGTCGCCGCCGATAGCGTCGGGGCCAAGACGGCCAAGGAGATCGACGCCAGCGTCAATGCCTGCCTGAACCGCTTTTACCAACAGGTCCAGGGCGGCAAGGAGATCGCGGCCAAGGCCAAGGGGGTGTTGGTGATGCCCAACGTGGTCAAGGCCGGCCTGATCGTGGGCGGCGAGTACGGCGAAGGAGCCTTGAGAGTCGGCGGCAAGACCGTTTCCTATTACAACATCGCCTCCGGATCGGTAGGATTCCAGATCGGCGGGGAGGCGAAGGATTTTGTCATCCTTTTCATGACGGAAGCGGCCTTGAAGCAGTTCCAGGCCGGCAAGGGCTGGGAGGTGGGCCTCGACGGCAACGTGGCGCTGATCACGATCGGCGGAGGCGAACGCGTCGACTTCACCAAAATGAACGATCCGATCATCGGCTTTGTCTTCGATGTCAAGGGGCTCATGGCCGACATCTCGCTCAAGGGCGCCAAGTTCACCAAGATCCAGCCCAAATGATGTGAGCGGCACCGCCAGCGCCGGGGCCGGGGGCAGGCCCAACGGGACCGGCGCTGCGCGGGGCTGATATTTTTCGAGAGGACGGCCGTCCACGCTGCAACCATCGTATCATTTCGACAAGAGAATCGACCATGAACGTGATCATCGAAAGAACCCGACTGGAGGAAACGGCCTCGAAGGGCGTGCCCTGGAAGAAGTGGGGGCCGTATCTGAGCGAACGGCAGTGGGGCACGGTGCGCGAGGATTACAGCGAGAACGGCGATGCCTGGAACTTCTTCCCCCATGATCACGCCCGTTCCCGGGCCTATCGTTGGGGCGAGGACGGCTTGGGGGGGATCTCCGACGACAAGCAGCGGCTCTGCTTCGCCCTGGCGCTGTGGAACGGCAAGGATCCGATTCTGAAGGAGCGCCTCTTCGGCCTGTCGAACGCCGAGGGCAACCACGGGGAGGACGTCAAGGAGTATTACTTTTACTTAGACAGCACGCCCACCCACTCCTACATGAAGTATCTTTACAAGTACCCCCAGGCGGCCTTCCCCTACCGGGATCTGGTCCAAACCAACCGCGGCCGCACCCGCCAGGAAATGGAATACGAGCTGCTCGACACGGGGGTCTTCAACGGCGACCGCTACTTCGACGTGTTCGTGGAATACGCCAAGGCGGCGCCGGACGACCTCCTGATCCGGATCACAGCCTGCAACCGCGGCCCGGAGGAAGCCCCGCTGCAAGTCCTCCCGCAGCTCTGGTTCCGGAACACCTGGGCGCCGGGGGATTCGCCGATCAAGCCCCTTCTGCGGCAGGTAGATGAAATAGGAGGCCGGCCTGCCATCGCCGCCGAGCATCCCGAGCTGGGCGCATATGTCCTGCATTGTGAAGACGCCGAGGAGCTGCTGTTCACCGAGAACGAGACCAACGCCGAACGCCTCTTCGGCACTCCCAACCCGAGCCCTTTCGTCAAGGACGCCTTTCACAATTATCTCGTCGGCGGGAGGCGGGAAGCCGTCAACCCACAAAAACAGGGAACCAAGGCGGCCGCCCTTCACCGGCTGACGGTTGGTCCGGGTCGATCCGCGACCGTTCGGGTACGTCTGTGCGGGCCATCCGTGACCGCGGGATCAACCGGATCCGGAGGCGAGGTTTTTGGGTCGGAGTTCGACCAGGCGGTCGCTGCGCGCATCCGCGAAGCCGACGAGTTCTACGAAGACATTACGCCGCCGGGCCTCGACCCAGACCGGCGCAACGTCATGCGGCAGGCCATGGCCGGCATGCTGTGGACCAAGCAATACTACTACTTCGATGTCGACAAGTGGCTGGCCGAGCATAAAGCCCATCCGCTGCTGGGCGGCAAGCGTCAGACCCGCAACCGGGACTGGTTCCACATGGTCAACGACGACATCATCTCGATGCCGGACAAATGGGAATATCCCTGGTATGCCGCATGGGACTTGGCCTTTCATGCCGTGCCTCTCAACATGGTCGACCATGATTTCGCCCAGCAGCAGCTCGACCTGATGCTGAGCGAGGTCTATCTGCACCCGAGCGGCCAAATCCCGGCTTACGAATGGAATTTCGGGGACGTCAACCCGCCCGTACATGCGATCGCCACTCTGCTCAACTATACCGTGGAAAAACACATCGACTGCCGGGGCGATGTCGACTATCTCAAGAGTGCTTTCCAGAAGCTGCTGCTCAACTTCACCTGGTGGGTAAACCGCAAGGACCCCTCGGGACGCAACCTGTTCTCCGGCGGGTTTTTGGGGCTCGACAACATCGGGGTGTTCGACCGCAGCGCCAAGCTGCCCACCGGCGGCTTTCTCGAGCAGGCCGACGGCACCGCTTGGATGGCGCTCTACTGCCAGAACATGCTGGAAATTGCATTGGAGCTCTCCCTGCACGATCCCGCCTACCAGGAGATGGCCGGCAAGTTTCTGGAGCATTTCTTCTGGATCGCGGCCGCCATGGACCGGGTGGGGGATAACCAGGACGAGCTCTGGGACGAGGAGGACGGCTTTTTTTACGACCTCCTGCGGCTGCCGGACGGCAGCGCCCAGCGCATCAAGATCCGGTCGATGGTGGGGCTGCTCCCGCTCTGCGCCAGCACGGTAATTCCACGCGAAATTATCGAGAAAAACCCGCGTTTCTTAGAGCGTGCGCGGGATTTCCTGATCCGCCACCGGCATATCCTGACCACCATTCATCCCCCGGAAAAGCCGGGTGAGAACGGCACCCATCTGCTCTGCATCCTGAACGAGACGAAGCTCCGCCGGGTGCTGGCGCGCATGCTCGACGAGGAGCGCTTCCTGAGCCCTTACGGCATCCGCTCGCTGTCGAAGTGGCACCAGGACCATCCTTATGTCTTCACCGTGCATGGCGAGGAGTACCGGGTCGAGTACCTGCCGGCCGAGTCGAACACGGGCATGTTCGGCGGCAACTCCAACTGGCGCGGGCCAATTTGGTTCCCGGTCAACCTGCTGATCATCCGCGGGCTTTTCCAGCTGCACACCTACTACGGGGAGGCCTTCAAAATCGAATGCCCGACAGGTTCCGGGCGATTCATGACGCTGCGCGAGGTGGCCTTTGACATCATCCATCGCCTGGAGAGCATCTTTCTGCGCAACGCGGACGGCCGGCGGCCGGTGTACGGGGGCAGCGAGAAATTCCAGACCGACCCCCACTGGCGCGACTACATCCTTTTCTATGAATATTTCCACGGCGACAATGGCGCCGGGCTCGGCGCCAGCCACCAGACGGGTTGGACGGGCATTGTGGCCCGGCTCATCCAGGCGGCGGGTTATTTGAAAGAACAGGCGGTTCGCGCCGGAGACACTCGGCCGGGTATGTCGATCTACCGACGATCCGGCTCTGGCTGTAAATCCTGACAGGAGCGGCCGCATGCGTTTGCCTCAAAGGCCGGCCATCTACGAGATCAACACCTGGGTTTGGCTGAATGAGCTCACCCGCAAATACGGCTCGGCCCTTACACTGGCATCGGTTCCCGAAGAGGAATGGGATGCGATAGCCGCCATAGGGATCGATGCCGTCTGGCTCATGGGGGTGTGGGAGCGCAGCCCGGCCGGCATCCGCATCGCGATGCGCAACGAAGGCTTGTTGGCGAGCTTTCGACGGGCGCTGCCGGACTTCGCGGCCGAGGACAATGTCGGCTCACCTTACTGCGTCCGCCGCTATGAGGTGGATCCGCATCTGGGCGGCGCTGCCGGGCTTGCCGCCGCGCGCGCCCGGCTGGCGGGCCGGGGCATCGGCCTCATCCTCGATTTCGTTCCCAACCACGTGGCACCCGACCACCCCTGGGCGGCCGACCACCCCGAGTACTTCATTCAAGGCTCCCCGATCGACCGTGCAGCCGATCCATCATCGTTCATCGAATCCGGCGGAAAGGTCTTCGCCTGCGGCCGCGACCCCTACTTTCCGGCCTGGCCGGACGTGCTGCAGCTCAACGCCTTCGATCCCGGTCTCAGGCAGGCGGCGGCGGGGACTCTGCTCGACATCGCTGGCCGCTGCGACGGGGTACGCTGCGACATGGCCATGCTGATGTTGAATGAGGTCTTCGGCCGCACCTGGGGCGGCCGAGCCGGCGAGCGGCCGGATGCCGATTTCTGGCCGGCTGTCATCTCCGTCGTCAAGGCCCGCTACCCGGATTTCAAATTCATCGCCGAGGCCTATTGGGACCTGGAATGGGAGCTCCAGCAGCAGGGCTTCGACTTCTGCTACGACAAGCGGCTCTACGACCGGCTGGAAAAGGAGAATGCGGAGTCCGTACGGCTGCACCTGCTGGCCGACATGGCCTATCAGGAGAGGCTGGTGCGCTTCATCGAAAACCACGACGAACCACGCGCGGCAGGCGTTTTTTCACCGGAGCGGCTGCGGGCGGCTGCGGTGGCGGCGCTGACCCTGCCCGGCGCCAAATTAATCCACGAAGGCCAGTTCGAGGGCCGGCGGGTCCGCCTGCCGGTCTTTTTGGGGCGCCGACCGCCGGAATCACCGGATGAAGCTCTCAGGGAATTCTATCGCCGGCTGCTCAGGGCCGTCAGCGAGGAGGTCTTCAAATCCGGCGAATGGCGTCTCTGCGAGTGCGGCGGCTGGCCGGACAACACCAGCTATCGAAATCTCGTGGCCTGGTGCTGGAGCCTCGGAGCGGACAGCCGCCTTGTCGTGGTGAACCTCTCCGCCGCCCCATCCCAGGGGCGGGTTCGGTTGATGGGGGCTTCGGTGCCGGACCGGGATGTCGAGCTCGAGGACCTCTTGTCCCCCGCTTGCTTCCGGCGCGACGGACGCGAGATCACGGAGAGCGGCCTGTTTGTCGACCTCCCCCCGTGGGGATATCATTTTTTCGGGATTCGGAGGGGTTGAACCCGGATCCGGTAAATAAATCGCTTTTCCATCGGACCAAAGTCCTATATACAGGCGGCAGCGGTTCGGATAAATGCCTTAGCAAACCCTACCATCAGGAGGAGACCCATGTTTAAAAATGGAGTTGTCGCGGCAGTTCTGGCCATGGCAATGCTGGCTGGAGGCGATCTCGCCCTGGCGCTGGATCCCATTCCCAAACAGTCCGGCTTCAGCGGCTACATTCAGCCGGGAGCGGGCTACCTGAACATCAAGAGCAACACGGTGGCGAAAGTGCTGAACTTCGATTTATCGGAGCAGCGCATCAACGATCTCGATGACGATCCTAACTCGGAGTCGACGGCTATTTTCACGGTGCCCTACAAGTTGGCCTACACGTTTGCCGGTACGCGCACCGAGCTGTTCCTGGGCACCGAGGTCGGGGACCTGCTGGCCTTCGACACGGCCCAGCAGCTGGGGGTGAAGCAGGAAATCGGATCGTTCGGGGTGCTCCAGGCCGGGTTGTTGTTCAGCGGCAACGTCCGGGTCTGGAAGGACCCCTTCGTGACGGGGCAGAACCGGGACGACACCAGCCGCCGGAACGTGGGCGGGCAATTGGTCTGGGACAAGGTCTTCGGCTCCAACCTGGAGCTGGAGTACTCCGTCCGGAAGGTGGACATCGGCAGCGAGAGGAGCGGTCAATTTCTCGGCCTGACAAACTCCGAGCAGGACCGTTTGGACCGCAACGGCACCGTTCACCGGGCATCGGCCGGCTACGCCTTCAAGTTCGGCCGGAATACGCTGACGCCGCAAGTCGCGATTTTCTCCGAGGACCTGGACGGCGAGGCCATGGCGAGCACCGGCGTCGACGTGCAGCTGAACTATCTCTACGACGGAGACCCGATCACGCTGGTGCTCAACGGTTATGTCGGCCAGGCCGACTTCGACAAGAGCAACCCGGTTTTCGACAAGACCCGCGACGACGACCGCTACGGCGCCTCCGCCACGGTCTATTACAAGAACCCCTGGGGCTGGGGCCTGCTCGGCAGCGAGCCCATGCGGTTCTTCGTAACGGGCGCCTATTACGCCATCGATTCCAACATCGACTTCTACAACCAGGAAGCCATTCTCGGCATGGGCGGGGTGGCGTTCCGCTGGAAATAGAACCGACCAACTTGGGAGAGCGGGAGGCTCCAGAGCCGCCCGCTCTCCCCCCCCCTGCAGGATGTGGGAGCGGCTTTCCAACCCCGAACGGACCTCGCTGCGGATCGCGGCTGGAAAGCCGCTCCCGCAGATAACATGAGCAGGTAAATGATCAGAAACGGTTGACCGATAGTGGGATTCGCTCGCTGAAAACCTATCCGCTCAGAGTCTTCGTCAAGCGGGTCCTTGTGCTCCGGCTCGCCGCTGCGACCGCCGCCATCGCCCTGATGGCCGGGGCCGCCGCCTATTTCGTCCAGCAGGACCGAATCGAGCAGCAGGTGGCGGATATCGGCCGTCAGGGGATCGCCGCTCTGACCCGGCGGGTGCTTGAAATCGTCGTGCAGGAGCAGGTCAAGCCGGTCGAGGCGTTGAATCGGGTTTTGACGGCTGCCGCCGAAACCGCCCCAACCTACCGATCCGGGCGCTTCGTCCACGTGCAGTTTTACGACCGGTCCGGCCAGGTGGTCGCTGAAGCCTCGGCGCCAGGATCGCCGGCGGCCGCAGCGAAGGCATTTACGGAAACTCAGGCGGCTGCGGTCCCAGAACCCGGGAGGGCCGAGGCCACGACCAACCGTATCGGCGGCCGGCTGTTCGTCTTCCTGGTGGCGCCGATCATTGACTGGCAAGGAGCGGGGCAGGGGTTGGTTAGGGGCGCCTTCGAAGTGTCCCCCGAATCCGCAGCCGAGATGCGCAGCGCCGTCCGGCGCAGCGTCCTGATCGTGGCCGCCATCGTCTTCGGCGTCGCGGCGATTCTCTACCCCGTGATCCTGCACCTGATGCGCCGGCTGGCCGATTACTCCACGAACCTGCTCGACGCCAACCTGGAAACGCTCGCCGTGCTCGGCAGCGCCATTGCCAAGCGCGACGCCGACACCGACGCGCACAACTACCGGGTGTCGCTTTACGCCGCGGGGCTCGGCGAGACGATCGGCCTGGGGTCCGATGACATGCGGGGGCTGATCAAGGGCTCCTTCATCCACGACGTGGGCAAGATCGGGATTCCCGACGCCATCCTGCTCAAGCCGGGGCGCCTCGACGAGGAGGAATACCGGGTCATGCAGACCCACGTCGGCCTGGGGGTCGATATCGTGCGGCGCGCCTCCTGGCTGCGGGACAGCGTCCCCGTGGTCGCCGGCCACCACGAGAAATTCGGGGGCGGCGGATACCCGCGGGGTGACCGGGCCGGGGATATTCCCTTGACGGCGCGAATCTTCGCGGTCGCCGACGTCTTCGATGCGTTGACCTCGGAGCGTCCCTACAAAAAACCGTTATCGCTTGAAGAGACGATGAAAATCCTCGAGCAGGGCAGGGGCGTCCATTTCGACCCCGAGCTTCTCGATGCGTTCGCCGTCATCGCACCCGAACTCCACGCGAAATATGCCGGCCGCGAGGGGGACGGCCTCCGTGAGGAATTGGTTGCGGTGGTGGATCGATATTTTTCCGCCGGGATGGAGTCCCTGCATTACGGCGGCACCACATCCGCTGCCCGCGGCGCGGAGCGCCCGGCAACATCCGTTCACGGCGGATCTTTTAAATGACGGAGCAAACACATGACGATCATGCTGAGGGAAAAGGGGAATGAAGTGAAAGGCGCGTGCGGTTTCATCCTGGCAATTTGGATGGCGGTAATCAGCCTGGCAGGCTGCACCGAAGAGAAAAAAGCGGCCGCGCCGCCGCCACCGCCGGAGGTGGAGGTGGCGGAGGTCATCCAAAGGGATGTCCCGGTGTATCAGGAGTGGGTCGCCTCCATGGACGGTCTGGTGAATGCCACGATTTTGGCCCAGGTACAGGGCTATCTCATCAAGCAGAATTACAAGGAGGGCGATTTCGTCAAGAAGGGCGCGCTGCTCTTCGAGATCGACCCGCGGCCCTTCCAGGCGGCGCTGGACGAGGTCCGGGCGTCCCTGGCCAAGCAGCAGGCGGTGCTGCAGACCGCTCAGGCCAATTTGAAGCGCATCCTGCCGTTGGCGGCGGCCAACGCCGTCAGCCAAAGGGACAAGGACAACGCCATCGGCTCCGTCCAGAGCGCCGAAGCTCAGGTGCTCGCGTCCCAGGCCCAGGTGCGCAAGGCCGAGCTTGATTTGGGCTTCACGAAGATCACTTCCCCCATCGACGGCATCGCCGGCGCGGCCAAGGCCCAGATGGGCGATCTCGTGGGCACCCCCCAGGCCCGTGAGCTGACAACGGTGTCCACCGTGAACCCCATCAAGGTCTACGTGCCCATCAGCGAGCGCGAATACCTGCAGGCGGTCGATAAGTCCAAGCCGGAGCCAAAATCGGATGCCGAAAGGGCGGCGTTCGAATTGATCTTGGCCGATGGCAGCACCTGGCCTCAAAAAGGAACGTTTTCGTTCGCCGACCGCCAAGTGGACCCCCTGACGGGGACGATCAAGGTGGCCATTCTTTTTCCCAACCCCGACAACATTCTGCGGCCGGGACAGTACGCCAAGGTCCGGGCGCTGATGGCCACGGCGAAGGGCGCGCTGCTGGTGCCGCAGAGAGCGGTGGGCGAGCTGCAGGGAAGATATCAGGTGGCGGTCGTGACGGCCGACAACACGGTTCAGATACGCGGGGTCACGGTCGGCGAGCGTTTCGACAATCTGTGGGTCATCCGGGAGGGGTTGAAGCCGGGAGACCGGGTGGTCGCCGAGGGCACCCAGAAAGTGGGCGACGGGGTCAAGGTGACGCCCAAGCCATATATGCCGAAGTCACAGAAAGGTTGATCCATGGCTAAATTCTTCGTCAACCGCCCGATCGTCGCCATCGTCATCTCCATCATCTTCGTCATCATCGGCATCATGGCGATTCTGGGGCTGCCGATCGCCCAATACCCCGAGATCGTCCCGCCGGAGATCGTCATCAACACCACGTACGTCGGGGCTGACGCCCAGACCGTGGAGCAGTCGGTGGCCACCCCCATCGAGCAGGAGATGAGCGGGGTGGACAACATGAACTACATGTACTCGCTCAACGCCAACAACGGCGAGCTGAAGCTGTACGTGAACTTCGACATCAAGACCGACCCCAACATCGACCAGGTGCTGACGCAGATCCGCAAATCGCAGGCCGACGCGAAGCTGCCGGCCGAGGTGCGCGACTACGGGGTCACCGTCAAGAAATCCACCTCCTCGCCGCTCATGCTGGTGGCGCTCTCCTCGCCGGGGGGGAGCTATGATGCGACCTTCCTGGCCAACTACGCCTACATCAACTTGAACGACCAGTTGACGCGCGTGCCCGGGATCGCCAGCGTCACGGTGTTCGGCGCCGGGCAGTACGCCATGCGCCTGTGGGTCAAGCCGGACCAGCTGGCCAAGCTGAACATCACGGTGCCGGAGATCGTGGACGCCATCAAAAAACAGAACACGGTCAACCCGGCCGGCCAGGTCGGGGCGGAGCCCGCGCCGCCCGGCATCGACTACACCTACGCCATCCGCGCCCAGGGCCGCCTGGAGACGCCCGAGGAATTCGCGCAGATCGTCCTGCGCGCCAACCCGGACGGCTCGCTGGTCCGATTGGCGGATGTGGGGCGCATCGAGCTGGGCTCCCAGACCTACGCCATGGTCGGCCGGTTGAACGGCAAGCCCGCCGCGGTGCTCGCCCTCTACCAGCTTCCCGGATCGAACGCCATTGCGGCCGTGGACGGCGTCACGCGGCTCATGGAGGAAGTCAAAAAGAACTTTCCCACGGATCTGGACTACCGCATCGCACTGGACACGACCCAATCCGTGCGCGAGGGCATCAAGGAAATCATTCACACTCTGTTCGAAGCCTTGGTCCTGGTGGTCATCGTGGTGTTCATTTTCCTGCAGGGCTGGCGCGCGACCCTGATCCCGGCCTTGGCCGTCCCGGTTTCGCTGATCGGCACCTTCGCCATGTTTCCGCTGCTGGGGTTTTCGATCAACACCATCGCCCTGATGGGGCTGGTGCTCGCCATCGGGCTCGTCGTGGACGACGCCATCGTCGTGGTGGAGGCGGTGGAGCACCACATCGAGCATGGGCTTTCGCCCAAGGAGGCCACGGTCAAGGCCATGGAGGAGGTCTCCGGGCCGGTGGTGGCCATCGCGCTCGTGCTCTCGGCCGTGTTCCTGCCGACCGTCTTCATTCCGGGCATCACGGGCAAGCTCTACCAGCAGTTCGCAGTCACCATCGCCATCTCGGTCATCATCTCGGCCTTCAACGCCCTGACGCTCAGCCCGGCGCTTTCGTCCCTGATCCTGAAGCCCAAGAAAAAGACCCGCGGACCGCTGGGGGCCTTCTACCGCGGGTTCAACAGGATGTTCGGCAAGGCCACCAACGGCTACGTGACGCTCTGCGGCTGGTTCATCCGCAAGTTCGTGATCAGCCTGCTCCTGCTCGTGCTGATGACCGGCGCCATCGGCGTGATCGGCAAGCAGGTTCCCGGAGGCTTTCTGCCCGAGGAGGACCAGGGCTACCTCTACGCCGGCGTTCAGCTGCCGGATGCGGCCTCCCTGCAGCGCACGGACGCCGCCACCCGAGAGCTCGAGAAAATCATCATGGAGACCCCCGGGGTGCAGTACTGCACGACGGTCGTGGGCTACAGCATGCTCTCGGGGGTGACGAACACTTACAGCGGCTTTTTCTTTATCACGCTCAAGCCCTGGCACGAGCGTCAGAGCCCCGAGGAGAAGTACGAAGCCATCATGGCCAGCCTCAACCGTCGCCTGAGTCAAATTCCCCAGGGGGTCGCCTTCGCCTTTTCGCCGCCGGCCATCCCGGGCATCGGCACCTCCGGCGGAGTGACCTTCATCCTGGAGGACCGCGCCGGCAAGGACATCTCCTTCCTGTGGGCCAACACCCAGAAGTTTCTGGCCGAGGCGAGGAAACGGCCGGAGATCGCGCGGGCGACCACGACCTTTCTGCCAACGGTGCCGCAGATCTTCGTGGACGTCGACCGCGACAAGGTGCTCAAACAGGGCGTCGACCTGAACCAGGTCTACCGCACCCTGCAGGCCTTCATGGGCGGGTACTTCGTCAACTACTTCAACCGCTTCGGCCGACAGTGGCAGGTGTACATCCAGGCCGAGGGCGAGTATCGAATCCGGGCCGAGCAGCTCGGCCAGTTCTACGTGAGGAACGCCTCCGGCAACACGGTGCCGCTCTCGGCCCTGACTTCGCTCGAGCAGCGATCGGGCCCCGAGTTCACGATGCGCTACAACCTCTACCGTTCGGCCCAGCTCAACGTCGTTGCCGCGCCGGGCTTCAGCTCGGGCCAGGCCATGGCGGCGCTGGAGGATGTGTTCGCGGCCACCATGCCGCGCGAGATGGGCTTCGACTACCTCGGCATGAGCTTCCAGGAGAAGAAGGCCCTGGAGGGGGTGCCGGTGTCGGTGATCTTCGGGCTTTCGATGCTCTTCGTCTTCCTGATACTGGCCGCCCAGTACGAAAGCTGGTCGCTGCCCTTCAGCGTGCTCCTGGGCACCCCGATCGCCGTGCTCGGCGCCTTTGCCGGGATTTTCCTGCGCCACATGGAGTTCAACCTTTATGCCCAGATCGGGCTGATCATGCTGATCGGCCTGGCGGCCAAGAATGCGATTCTGATCGTCGAGTTCGCCAAGGTGGAGTACGAAAAGGGCAAATCCATCGTGGACGCGGCCCTGGAGGGCGCCCGCCTGCGCTTGCGGCCGATCCTGATGACGAGTTTTGCTTTTATCCTGGGCTGCGTGCCGCTGGCCATCGCCTCCGGCGCCGGCGCCGTCGCGCGCCAGGTGATGGGCACGGGGGTCATCGGCGGCATGCTTGCGGCGAGCTTTATCGCCATTTTCCTGATCCCGATGACCTTCTACGTCGTCGAGAAGCTCAGTCATCGGTCGGGCCCGGAGAACGCCCATGCCGGAGGCCCCGATTCACACCCGACGAGCCAAAAGGGAGGGGACCATGCCTAAACGCATCCTGTGCGGAGTGATGCTGGCGCTGCTGACCGGCTGCGTGACGGTTGGACCGGACTACCGACGTCCGGCCGTCGACACCCCCGCCGCCTGGCGGTTCGAGGAGAAAGAGGCCCGGGATCTCGCCAACACGGCCTGGTGGGAGCAGTTCAACGACCGTGAATTGAACGGCCTGGTGCGCACGGCCCTACAGGAAAACAAGGACCTGCTGATCGCCACGGCCCGCATCGAGGAGTTCTTCGGAAGGTATTTTTCAACCCGCGGAGACCAGTTCCCCTCGGCCGGCGGCAATGCCGACGCATTCCGGCAGCGGGTTAGCGAAAGTAACACGATACAACCCATAGACGGCCGGCACAATCCGTTTAATTTTTACGAGGCCTTCCTTGGCGCCAGCTGGGAGATCGACTTCTGGGGCAAGTTCCGCCGGGCGACCGAGGCGGCCCGGGCCGAGCTGCTCGCCACGGAAGAGGCGCGCCGAACGGTGGTGCTGACTCTGGTCAGCGCGGTGGCGGCGGCCTACGTGGACATCCGGGCGCTGGACAAGCAGCTAGGCATCACCCGGCGCACCGCGGACAGCCGCAGGGACACTTTGGATTTGTTCCAGCTGCGGTTTCAGAACGGGATCATTTCGGAGGTGGACCTGAGCCAGGCGGAATCCGAATACGAGGATGCGCTTGCCCGGATCCCGGACATCGAGCGTGCCATCGGCCAGACCGAAAACGCCCTGAGTGTTCTGCTCGGCCGCAATCCGGGAGCGATCCCCCGCGGCTTGACCATCGACGAGCTGGTGCTGCCGGCCGTGCCGGCGGGGGTGCCCTCCGCGCTGCTCGAACGGCGGCCGGACATCCGGCAGGCCGAGCAGGTGCTCGTCGCCGCCAATGCTCGCATCGGGGTGGCCAAGTCTCTGTACTTTCCGACCATCTCCCTGACCGGAAGCTTCGGAACGGCCAGTACCGCTCTGTCCAATTTGTTCACCGCCGGTTCGCGGGCTTGGGATTTTGGAATCCCGCTGAGCGTACCGCTTTTCACTGCCGGCCGCATCGGCGGAGAGGTCAAGGCCGCCGAAGCCGCTCAGCAGCTGGCGGTCTACAGCTATCAGCAAACGATCCAAAACGCTTTTCGCGAGGTCGAGGACGCCCTCATCGACCGCAGCAAATCCAGCCAACGACTGGAGGCGCTGAGCCGCCAGCTCAAAGCCCTGCGCAACTATGCCCGTTTGGCGTGGATGCGCTACGACGAGGGCTACACGAGCTACCTCGAGGTGTTGGATGCCGATCGCAGCTTGTTCAATGTCGAGCTATCCTACACGGCCGGACAGAACGTACTGTTCAGGTCCCTAATCAACATTTACAAGGCGATGGGCGGCGGTTGGATCGAGAACGCCGAGCGGGCGATGCCGGCTCAGCCGGTGAGGGAGGCCGGTTTCATCCCCTGAAACCGTCCGTAACGATCTCGCCGTCCGGCCTTGTTTCAGGCTGCTGCAAGGGGAAAACCGGGGTGTTTGGCAGTTAGCGGCTCTTTTTGGGAGGGTGTCGGAAGTTGCTCCTCCTACCTCGATGCTCCGATGAACTGGCCTTTGACGAATTTCCCCTCCAGCCGCTGGCCGTCCGGAAGGGTCATCACTCCCTGGCCCGTCGGCTCGCCGTCAACGAAATCGCCGGTGTAGACCCGGCCGTTGGGATAGGTCATGGTCCCTTTCCCGGTGCGCTGGCCGCGGAGGAAATCGCCCTCGTAGCGGCGACCGCTGGGCCAGGTCATGGCCCCCTTTCCGTGTCTTAGGCCGGCTTTGAAGTCACCGGCGTATATGCGGCCATCCGGGTATTTCAGGGCCCCGCGTCCGTTGCGCTCGCGAAGCTCCCACTGGCCGGTGTAGACCTTGCCGTCCGGGTAAGTGTAGGTCCCCTCGAAAATCGAATTGTAGTGAAAACGTCCCTTGAGCGTCCGGCCGCCGGGCAGGGCCATGACGCCGTCCCCCTCGCGCATTCCGTCCTTGAATTCGCCGGCGTACGTGTGGCCGGTCGCGTACTCCATGACACCCTTTCCGTAAAAATAGGCATCCGATGGCTTTTTTGTTGACTTTGCAAGACCGGCCGATCTAATCTTTTATTAAAATACGTTAGTGTACTATTTCAAGACTATTATAGGAGGAGCAGACAACCCATGGCTAGACCGAAAATCACGATTCAGGACATCCAGAAGGCCAAGGAAGACAAGCGCAAGCTCGTCATGATAACGGCCTACGACTACCCGTTCGGCCTGATGGCCGACGAGGCGGAGGTCGACATCGTGCTGGTCGGCGACTCGCTGGGGATGGTGGTGATGGGGCTGCAGGGCACGGTGGCCGTCAGCATGGACAACATGGTCCACCACATCCAGGCCGTCATGCGGGGCTGCAAAACCTGCCTGGTGGTGGGCGACATGCCCTTCATGAGCTACAACACCTCCATCCGCGAAGCCATCGCCAACGCCGGCCGGCTGATGAAGGAAGGCGGCTGCGACGTGGTCAAGCTGGAGGGCGGCACGCACTTCGCGCCCACGGTTGAAGCGATCGTCAAGGCCGGGATCCCGGTCCAAGGCCACATCGGATTGACGCCGCAGACGGCGAGCGCGCTGGGCGGGTTCAAGATGCAGGGCAAAGACGCCGCCGCCGCGAAGCAGATCATCGACGACGCCCGAGCGCTCGAACAGGCCGGCGCGTTTTCGATCATCCTGGAGGCCGTGCCGGCGCCTCTCGGAAAGCTCGTCGCCGAAGCGGTGCGGGTGCCCGTCATCGGGATCGGCGCCGGTCCGGACGTCGACGGACAGGTCCTGGTCACGCACGACATGGTCGGCCTTTTCGATCGTTTCGTGCCCAAATTCGTGAAGCAGTACACCAAAATCCGTCCGGTCATCCTGGACGCCCTGAAGGCCTACAAACAGGAGGTCTCGGAAGCCAAGTTCCCGGCGGCCGAGCATTCCTTCAAGATGCCGGAAGACACCCTGGCCCAGCTGAAGAAAATGATTTCGTAAGAGAAGCGAAGCCTCTTCTCCCCAGCGAATTCTGCGGATTCAGAGAGGAGAATAGGCTTCGTGACGCTGATGCAGATTTAAAATGGTCTCATCATTGAAACTGCTCATGGCGCCGCGAAAAAATAAGCCGAATTACTACCACATCGGTTCACTGGAGAAAGGCATCAAGCTTCTCAAGATATTGGCGGCGGGCGGTGCCATGTCTCTCGAAGAAATCGCCACGGAAGCCAAAATGGACCGCAGCGGCTGTCACCGCTATCTGCTGACGTTCCGGGACCTGGGTCTGTTGTCCAAGCATGCGAATTCCGGCTATCGGCTGACAACCGGCCTCTTCGAGATCGCCATGATGCACATCAATCGGCTGGGAATCCGGCAGATCGCCAGGCCGTTCATGGAGGAATTATCTTCAAAATACAATGAGACGGTCAATCTGGTCGTGCGGAACGGGGATCAAGTCGTCTTCCTGAATAAAATCGAGAGCAGCCATCCGTACCGGATGGACATCGCCGTCGGCACCAGCCATCCCATCTATTGTACGGCTCAAGGCAAGGCGATCATCGCCTTCCGGCCCGAGACCGAAAGAGACGTCTTCTGCAGCGGTTTGAAAGACGCCAAAGCGTTCTCCGCCAAGACCATCACCACGCCGAAGGCATTCCGGAAGGAGATTGCCGCCATTCGCCGGCGGGGTTTCGCCGTTAACCAGGAGGAATATTTTGCAGGCATGAGCGGGGTGGCCGCGCCGGTTTATGATTATACGGGGTTCGCAGTTTATTCCATCAGCGTGGCCGGGCCGAGCGAACGCATGCCGATGAATAGGCTGCTGCGCATCGGTGAAGACCTGAAGCGGGTCTGCGGCGAGGTTTCGGCTGTTTTAGGAAGGACGGAATAGGATGTTCTTGAAGCAACGCCCAAACCCAAGAGGAGAATGAACGGCATGGACATCCGACGGATTGCCATTTCCACCGGCGGCGGGGACGCGCCGGGTTTAAACGCCGTGATCCGGGCGATCGTGCTCGCCGCCTTGAACCGCGGCTGGGAGTGTGCGGGCATTCGGGACGGCTACAACGGCCTGCTGTGCCCGGCGGACTACCCCCAGGGCTGGCTGGTGCCGCTCGACCGCAACACCGTTCGCGGCATCACCCATCTCGGAGGCACCATCCTCGGGACGACGAACCGCGGCAACCCGCTGCGCTACCCGGTGGCGACCGAAAACGGGACCGTGGTCGAAAAGGACCGCACCGACGAACTCGTGGCCCTCTTCCGCCGGCAGGGCTTGGACGCCCTGATCGCCATCGGCGGCGACGGTTCGCTCGAGATCGCCAATGCCCTGCACCGCAAGGGCCTGAGCGTGATCGGGGTGCCCAAGACGATCGACAACGACCTGGACCGCACGGTGGTCACCTTCGGCTTCGACACCGCTGTCGATTTCGCGACCAACTGCATCGACCGTCTGCACTCGACGGCCGAGTCCCACCAGCGCATCATGGTGGTTGAAGTCATGGGCCGCTATGCCGGCTGGATCGCGCTGCACGCCGGCTTGGCCGCCTCGGCCGATGCCATCCTGATCCCCGAGATTCCTTATGACATCGCGCGGGTCGCCGCCAAGATTTCCGAGCGCGAGCGCGGCCGGCGGCATTTTTCGATCATCGTGGCCGCGGAGGGCGCCGTTCCCAAAGACGGCGGCCGCACGGTGCTGGAAGAAAAAACCGCCGGGAAAATGGAGCGGCTGGGCGGCGTCGGCCAGAAAGTCAGCGCGGAGTTGGAGAAATTGACCGGCAAGGAATCCCGCGTGGTCGTCCTCGGCCACCTCCTGCGGGGCGGTCGGCCCACCGCCAGCGACCGGCTGATCTCGCTGCGCTTCGGCGCGGCCGCCGTTCGTGCGCTGAGCGAAGGCCGCTCCGGCATCATGGTCGCGCTGGACCCGCCGGCCGTCAATTACGTGCCGCTGGAGGCGAGCATCCGCCGCATGAAGACGGTCCCGCTGGACGGCGACACCATCCTCACGGCACGCGATATCGGTATTTCCTTCGGCGATTGAAGCCTCGGCTGCCGGCGCTGCAGCCGAACCCCTGCGGCGCCGGACCCTGCCTTCTGGACACCCGGCCCCGGCACGCCGGGACCGGCCCGGAAACCCGCCGGCATCGAATTTCCCTCATGCAAGACTTCTCAATTGCCGATACCATCATCATCCCCACTTGATTCCGGCGGCCGGCTTTCTTTTGGAACCGGCCGAAATGAAAACATAAGTTCGATCAGCCGATGCATCTGCGCCGGAGCGTCATCATTTATCCGCGCCGATGCTTGCTGAACCTGCGAGGTGGATGGCAGTTGAAACGCCCCGCTTCCCCAAAAGCCAAGTCTAGCGGCGCCGAACGATCGCGGCGTACCTCCGAAGGGAAAATGCGCGCGGCAGGGCCGCCGGCCCCAACCCCCGCCGAGCAGCAGCTGCGGCTCGCTTTGGACTCCGTCATCACCGAATCCCGGGAGATGGAAGAGCGGATGCGGGCCATCTACGAGAATTCGGCCGACGGGTTCGTCATCTTCGACGACCAGGCGCGGCCGATCGACTGCAATCCGGCGTTGCAGCGCCTGTTCAAGCTCAAATCCCCGAAAGAGTTCGTGGAGCGGTTCTTCGAGCTCTCCCCGCCCCGCCAGCCGGATGGAACGCCTTCGCCGGACGCCGCCGCCCGCTATTTGAGAGCCGCATACGATCAGGGCTTTCAGCGCTTCCAGTGGATGCACGTGGCCGCCGACGGCAGCCCGATTCCCTGCGAAATCACCCTCGTGCGGATGCGGCTGCAGGGGAAGTCGGCGATCTTCGGCAACATCCACGACGTAGGCGAACTGAAGAAAGCCGAAGAGAAGCTGCGCCAGGCCCAGGAAGCGGCCGAAGCCGCCAGCCGGGCCAAGGGGGATTTTCTCGCCAACATGAGCCATGAAATCCGAACGCCGCTGAACGCCATTCTCGGCCTGGCGCACCTGGCGTTGAAAACCGAACTGACGCCGCGGCAGAGGGACTACCTTGAAAAGATCTACACCGCCGGCAGCTCGCTGCTCGGCATCATCAACGACATTTTGGATTTTTCCAAGATTGAGGCCGGCAAGCTGGAGCTGGAGTCGGCTTCCTTCAACCTGGATGACGTCCTGGACAACCTGGCCGGCCTGATCGCCGTCAAAGCCAGCGAAAAAGAGGCGCTCGAGGTCCTGTTCCGCATCGGCGCCGATGTGCCGCGCACCCTCGTCGGCGATCCCCTGCGACTGGGGCAGGTGCTGATCAATCTGGCCAACAACGCGGTCAAATTCACCGATGCGGGCGAAATCGTGGTTGCGGCCGAATTGATCCGGGCCGGCGCCGACACCGCCTGCCTGCGCTTCAGCGTCCGCGATACGGGCATCGGCCTCACCGCCGCTCAGACGGTGCGGCTGTTCGATTCTTTCTCCCAGGCCGACACCTCAACGACGCGCCGGTTCGGCGGCACGGGATTGGGACTGGCCATCTGCAAGCGGCTGGTGGGGATGATGGGCGGCGACATCCGGGTGGCGAGCGAGCCGGGGCGCGGCAGCACGTTCAGCTTCGAGGCCGAATTCGGCATCGGCCGCGGGGTCGCCTGCCGCCGTCCCGCAGCCCCTCCGGCGTTGAGAGGGATGCGGGTGCTGGTGGTGGACGACCACCCGACCTCCCGGGAGATCCTGCGGGAGATGCTGGAATCGTTCACCTTCACCGTGAGCGAGGCGGCGTCCGGAGCGGAGGGCGTGGCCCGGTTCGCCGCGCCGCCGGACGGGGGGCCTTACGAGCTGGTGGTCGTCGACTGGAAGATGCCGGGGATGGACGGAATGGAGGCGGCCCGTCGGATCAAGGCCTGCAGCGGCCATATGGCAGCGCCCGTGATCCTTGTCACCGCCTACGGGCGGGAGGACACCCTGCGCGACGCCGATGCCGCCGGCCTGGATGGGGTTCTGCTCAAGCCGGTCAGCCCTTCGCTGCTGTTCGACACCATCATGGGAATCTTCTCCGGCGGGCGGCAGCGGATGCCTGCACCGGCGCCCGCAGGGCAGACGGCGTCCGCCGCTGAGCGGCTGGCCGGCATTCGAGTCCTGCTGGTCGAAGACAACGAGATCAACCAGCAGGTGGCGCTGGAGATCCTCCGGAGGGCCGGGCTGCAGGTGGCGCTGGCCGTCAACGGCCGCGAGGCCGTCGACCGGGTTCGGCAGGAGCCCTTCGATGTTGTTCTGATGGATGTGCAGATGCCGGTTATGGACGGCTATGCGGCCACGGAGGAAATTCGGAAGTGGGAAGGCCGACGGCGGAGGGGAGGCGTGCCGCCCATTCCGATCATCGCCATGACGGCGAACGCCATGTCCGGGGATTCGGTGAAAAGCATCGCGGCGGGGATGAACGCCCATATTACCAAACCGATCGATCCGGGCCTGCTTTTCGAAACCCTGGCCCGGTGGGCTCCGTCCAGGGAGGAGCGCTCCCGGGCGTCAGCGGTGAATGCGTCGTCGGCCGGCCGGTGCAAGACGGGCCTGTCCGATGAACCCGTCCTCCCGAAGGACCTGCCCGGGTTCGACCTGGCGGAGGGATTGCGCCGTTTGCAGGGCAACCAAGCGCTCTACCGCCGGCTGCTCCTCGATTTCGCGGACCAGCACCGTCAAGAGAGCGACGCCCTTCGCCGCGGGCTGGACAATGGGGACTTGGACCATATGCGCCACCGGGTGCATGCGATCAAGGGCGTGGCAGGGAATTTGGCGGCCAAGCCGCTGCATGAGGCGGCAGCTGCACTCGAAGGGCTGATCCAAGCGGCCGACCCCACGGGCGCTCGGGATGCGAAAACCCTGACAAGCGCTCTCGAGGCCTTTGACGCCGCCCTTCAAACCACCGTGAATTCCGTTGACGCGTTGGCATCGTCAGTCGGCGATCAACCGAGATCCGGATTTGGAGACGCCGCGCCCGCGCGTGCGCAGGAGATCGGTGCCGACCTCGCTGACGCCCTGAGGGCGGCCGCCGAGCTGGGCGATGGTTCCGAACTCATTGCGCTGGCGCAAGGCCTTTCTGAACAAACGGGCACGTTTTCGGCGATGGGCGATCGGATCCGGCAGATGGCCGAAGCCTTCGACTTTGAAGGCATCCTGAAACTGGTTGCCGAAATGGAGGCCTCGAAATGACCGTTCGGACAGACGCCTACCGGATTCTCATGGCGGACGACAACGTCGCCAATCTTCAGATCCTGCGGGAGACACTATCCGGCTGCGGGTACAAGATCTTCACCGCCAAGGGCGGGGCCAGCGCCGTGTCGATCGCCGCGAAGGCGCAGCCGGATCTGATCCTGCTCGATATCCTCATGCCGGACATGGACGGCTACGACGTCTGCCGACGGTTGAAGGCCGACGCGGCCACGCGGCACATCCCCGTGATTTTTCTCACGGCGCTGGGCGAGGCCGCCGACGAGGCCAAGGGACTGGCCCTGGGAGCGGTGGACTATATCACCAAGCCGATTCACCCGGACTTGGTGCGGGCGCGGGTGCATACCCACCTGGCGCTCAAGCGGCACCAGGATCGCCTGGAGCAGTTGATCCGGGTCAAAACTCGGGACGTGCGGCTCACCCAGGCGGTCATGATCGAAAGCCTGGCCACGCTGGCGGAATACCGCGATCCTGAAACCGGCGGCCACATCAAGCGCACTCAGAACTTCGTGAAGCTTCTGGCGATGCACCTGCAGGCCCATCCCCGCTTCCGGGCGGCGCTCGACGACGAAACCATCGAGCTGTTGTACCGATCGGCCCCTTTGCACGATATCGGCAAGGTGGGCGTGCGCGACCACATTTTGCTCAAGGCCGGCCGCCTGGACGATGCCGAGTTCGAACAGATGAAGCGCCATACCCTGCTCGGCGAGGAAGCATTGCAGCGCACCGAGCAGAAGCTCGGACGGAGCGCCTTCCTGCGGCTCGCGCGGGAGATCGCCGGCAGCCACCAGGAGAAGTGGGACGGATCCGGGTACCCGCGCGGGCTCCGGGGAGACGCCATTCCGCTTTCCGGGAGGCTGATGGCGGTGGCGGATGTCTACGATGCGCTGATCAGCAAGCGGATCTACAAACCGCCCCTGCCGCACGAGCAGGCGGTGGCGATCATCCGGGCCGGGCGGGGCGTCCACTTCGACCCCGATATGGCCGACGCCTTCATGGAGCTCGAGGCAGTTTTTCGCAACATCGCCCTGACCTACGCCGACTTCGAGGAAGAACGCCAAACGCTGGCGGCCGGCCGCGGCGCGGCGCCAGCGCGCGTCGCCGTCGATCGGGTGCTGCTGGTGGAGGACAACGAAATCAGCCTCGAAATCATGAAAAACCAGCTGGCGGCCATGGGGTTTGCGGTCGATACGGCCGCCAGCGGCAGCCAGGCCCTCCGGGACTACCGAGGCACCCGCTACGATTTAATCCTGACGGATATCGAAATGCCGGATATGGACGGCTTCGCGCTGGTGCAGGCCATCCGGCGCCTGGAGACCGGCAACGGCCGCCGAACCCCCATCCTGGCCATTACGGCGGCCGACTTCAGGCTGACGGCGGATGCGGCCGCCGCAGCGGGGTTTGACGGCCACATGCTGAAGCCGCTGGACGTGGAGCTTCTCAGTGTAAAGTTGAAGGCGTTTGCGCATCGCCGGCCGGAATGATGACCACCCGGAATGCGGCTGCCCGTCAGGGAGGAGCCGAGGCCCGGGGGGGCGGCAAAGGGGTTACCGCCACCCGATGGGGTCGTACCCTCTGAGAGAAGAAGCTAAAGTTCGGCAGGCTATGCACCGATACTAGTGGGGTGAAGGCGGGGATTCCCGCCCGACATCGGTTTCATCGCACTCAGGAGCCCGCCATCGTGGACACGAACAACCTCAGCCGGATCATGCGCCAGGTGAAGTCGTTTCCGGGGATGCCGACCACGGCGGCCAAGCTCCTGCCGCTGCTCCGGGATCCGGACTCCAGCATCGCGCGGATCGAAGATCTCATCAAGTACGATCCGGGCCTGACGGCGAACCTGCTCAAGCTCACCAACTCGGCCTACTTCGGGCTGCCTTCGCGGATCAGTTCGGTGCGCCAGGCCATCCTGCTGCTGGGGCGGAAGCGACTGCTGCAGCTCGTCACCACCATGTGCATGAGCGGCCTGATGAAGAAATCGGTGCCGGGCTACGACCTGCCCCAGGGCGGACTCTGGCGGCATTCGGTTGCCGTTGCCGTTGCGGCTGACCGGCTGGTGTTATCCTTGAAAATCTCCCGCGCCGATGAAGTCTTCACCGCCGCCCTGCTGCACGACATCGGCAAAATGATTCTCGGGGATTATGTTCAGGAGGACCTGAAAAGCATCCAGGACATGGCCGCCAAGGGGATCTCCTTCGAGGTGGCGGAGTACATGGTCCTGGGCACGAACCATGCGGACATCGGCGCGCGAATTCTGAAAAGCTGGTCCATGCCTGAGGAGTTGGTCCACGCCGTGGCTTGGCATCACGACCCCGACCAATGCCGGGAGAACTGCCGGCTCAGCGACCTGGTCTATGTGGCCAACATCGCCGTGCGCGGCATCGAAGGCGGCGCTAACGGCGACCACCTGCCGGCGGACGCGTCGTTCCAGGCCGTCGGTCGTCTCGGGCTCCGTCCCGAGGACATCGCCGCGCTGGCCGAGGAGACCCGTCAGGAGATGGCCAAACTGAAGGAAATCCTGAACGACTGAACCCAACCGGGGCGCTTACAAATAATCCCGCCAGCGCCAGCGGATTCGACCATGGCCGTGTTCACAGATTAAATGATTCCGGCGAGCGGCGGCCGTCAGGGCATCGCGAAGCCTATCGGCGTTTCCGCCCGCCGCCGCCTGGACCCGTTCGATCAGATGGCGCACGTCCGGATCGGCCGCTCCATTCCCCGGCATCCATTCACCCACCTGCTCAATGGTGCGATTCATCATCAGGTCGTATACGCAAACGATCCGTTCCAGGTTGGCGACCTGGTTGGCTTCTTCGGCCGAGGCCCGGCCCTGTTGCATGCGCTCCTGGATGTCGCCGAGGTAGCGGTTGAAGCGGTCTTCCCACTCAACGGCGATTGCATCGAGCATTTGCCGGCTGACGGTGGCGGTTTCGGCGACCGCCCGGTTGGCATGATAATTCGACCAGTCGGAGGTCAGAATGTGCAGGCCCATTTCGGCGGCGCGTTCACGCACCTCCGTGCCTGGGAAGGGGGCCAGGAGGTGGAAGCCGTAGATGAGCCCCTTGTCCCCCAGGCGCTTGCCGAAATCCAGGGTTTCGCGCAGCGTGTCCGGTGTTTCGCCGGGCAGTCCCAGAATGAAGGATGCGCACGGCGTCACGCCGGCCTTGACGCACATGTCGATCGCCGACACCACCTGATCCAGGGTGATCCGCTTCCGAATCGTTTTGAGAATTTCGGAATTGGCGGATTCGATTCCGAAGCTGACCGCCTTGCAGCCGGCAGCCTTCATTCGGTCCAGCAGATCCGGCGATACCGTGTCGACCCGGGCGAACGAGGTCCACTGGGCCTTCAGATGGCGCCGCAGGATTTCCTCGCAGACGGCGGCGCAGCGGGAGTGGTCGGCGGTGAACAAGTCGTCGGCGAGATTGATCTGATGAAACCCCAGGCGGCTGATCTGTTCCATTTCGTCCACCACCCGGGCCGGGCTGTGGAAGCGCACCCGGGCGCCGACCATGCGGCGGCCGACGCAGAAGATGCAGGCATGCGGGCAGCCGCGGGAGGTGGTCATGCTGATGGGCATGCCCAGGGCGCGGTAGCGGCCGAGCGGCAGCAGGTGACGGGCCGGCATGGGCAGGCCGTCCAGGTCGCGGATGGTGCGGCGGCGCGGCGTGAACCGTATGCCCGGCTCGGACCGGAACGCGATACCTTTGACCGCGTCGAGGCTTTTCCCGTTTTCCAGCGTCCGGCAGAGCTCGACCAGAGTCTGCTCGCCCTCGCCCAGGACCACCAGATCCAGAGCCGGGCATGCTTCCAAGGTCTCCCGGGCGCTGAAGGTGACATGCGGCCCGCCCATGACGGTGGCGGTCCCGGGGGCGAGGCGCTTCACGTCGCCGGCCAGGGCCAGCGCGCGGTCGACGTTCATGGTGACGGCGGTCAGGCCGACCAGGCCGGGCTTGAATTCCTCAAGGGCGCAAGCAAGCCGCGTCTCGCTGTAAGGATAAACCACTAGGTCGAAGACGCGGACCTCGTTGCCGGCCGCCTGCAATGCACCCGCCAGATAGGCCAGCCCCAGCGGCGGCGATGGGGTTTCGGAGATGGGGTAGAAGGGGTTGATGAGCAGGACGCGCATGGGTGTTATAGGTCTGATAGGTCCTATAGGACCCATAGGACCCATTTGAAAAGAATGGGGCCTGAAATCTCAGGCCCCATCTGCTTGAAAAAAGCTTTTCTTAGAACAGCCCGGAGACCGCGCCGGTCTTAACATCCACGTCGATGCGGCGGAAGGCCGGGTTGGAGCTCGTGCCCGGCATCAGGCTGATGGCGCCGGCGCAGGGGCAGAGGAACTTGGCGCCGGAGTAAATCAGGACGTCGCGGATGGGCAGGGTCCAGCCCTTGGGCACGCCCTTGATGACCGGGTCGTGGCTGAGCGAGAGGTGGGTCTTGACCATCATGGTGGCGAAGTCCCCATACTGGGGATCGGCCTCCAGCATCTTGGCCTTGGCCTCGGCTTCCGGGGTCCAGGCGACCCCGTCCGCACCGTAGACTTCCTTGGCGATCAAGGCCACGCGGTCGCGCAGCTTCATCTCGATCGGGTAGAGGAACTTGAAGTCGCCCTTTTCGTTGCAAGCGTCGATGACCGCGTCGGCCAGTTCGAGGGCGCCTTCGCCGCCCTTGAGCCAGTGCTGGGACTCGGCGCAGCGCGCGCCGGCCGCTTCGGCCGCCTTCTTCACGGCCTTGACCTCCGCGTCGGTGTCGGTGTGGAAGCGGTTGACGCACACCACCGGGTTCATGCCGGACTTGCGGATGACGTTGATCAGGTGGACCATGTTGGCGCAGCCCTTCTCCACCAAGCCCACGTTTTCCTTGGTGTACTCTTCGGGCAGCGCCTTGCCGGCCACGACCTTGGGGCCGCCGCCGTGCATCTTGAGGGCGCGCACGGTTGCGGTGAGCACGGAGACGTGCGGCTTCAACCCGCTGAAGCGGCACTTCACGTTCCAGAACTTCTCGAACCCGATGTCGGCGGCGAAGCCGCTCTCGGTCACGTGATAGTCGAAGAGTTTGAGGCCGACGCGGTCCGCGATGATCGAGGACTGCCCCACGGCGATGTTGGCGAAGGGGCCGGCATGGACCATGCAGGGTTGATATTCGGCGGTGCTCATGAGGGTCGGGTTGATGGTGTTGCGCATGAAGGCCGTCATGGCGTTGCCGACCTCGAGGTCGCCGGTGGTGACCGGTTTGCCGCTGCGGTCGAAGGCCACCGTGATGTGGTTCAGCCGCTTTTTGAGGTCCGCCAGGTCGCTGGCGACGGCCAAAATGGCCATGCACTCGGAGCCGACCGCGATGCCGAACTTGGACTGCATCATGTAGCCGTCCTGGCGGCCGCCGATGCCGATGATGATGTTGCGCAGGGCCTGGGCGCAGAAATCCATGACCCAGCCCATCTCGATCCGGGTGGGGTCGATGTGCAGGCGGCGCATGCCGGTCAGGCGGGCGAGCTGCTCGTCGGTGTAGTTGCGCTCGTGCTGCATGCGGGAGGTCAGGGCCACCATGGCCAGGTTGTGGGCGTTCATGATGTCGTTGATGTCGCCGGTCAATCCCAGGGAGAACTCGGTCATGGGAATCAGCAGGGCGTTGCCGCCGCCGGCCGCCGTGCCCTTGACGTTCATGGTGGGACCGCCGGAGGGCTGCCGCAGGGCGCCGCCCACGTTCTTGCCGCGTTTGCCGAGGCCCTCCATCAGACCGACCGACGTGGTGCTCTTGCCCTCGCCCAAGGGAGTGGGCGTGATGGCCGTCACCTCGATGTACTTTCCGTCGGGCTTGGCCTTGAGGCGCTCGATGATCTTGAGGAAGTCCATCTTGGCGAGCCGGCCCATGGGCAGCATTTCATCCTTCTGCAGACCCAGCTTTTCGCGCCATTGCTCGGGGGTGGGCATCTTCTTTTCGGCGGCTTCCGAAATCTGCCAGTCGGCCATCTTCGTTGCATCGTACGGCATCGTTTTGATCCTCCTTTATCCGGTTGGGGGTTAGGGATTGAGCTGCGAAGGGTTCCACACACGGGACGGCCGGCACCGCCGGTCGTCTCGAGTCGGCCGGCCGGGGTCAGATCCCATGGAGCTTTCTGGACTAGTCGGCGTAGGGCTATTATCATTCGAAGCGGTCTTTATCAAGAAAATTATTAAGCCGGCTCGGACCTGCCGCCGGCTGCAGCAGGTGCAGGCGATAATAGAATCCCCGGCCGGCCATGAGCTCGGCATGGGTGCCGGATTCGATGATCCGGCCCCGGTTCATCACCAGGATGCGATCCGCGCTGCGAACCGTGGACAGGCGGTGAGCGACCACCAGGGCCGTGCGGCGGTGCATCAGCCGCTCCAGGGCCTGCTGGATGCGCCGTTCGGTCTCGGAGTCGATGAAGGAGGTGGCCTCGTCGAGAAGGATCAGTTGGGGATCGCGCGCAAACGCCCGCGCGATGGCGATCAACTGACGTTCGCCGCTGGACAGTGCGCCGCCGCTTTCGCCGAGCGGGGTGTCGAGCCCCTGCGGCAGCCGGGCCACCAGATGGTCCAGATTGGCGGCGGTGACGATGTCCTGCGTCCGGGCGGGACTCGGGTCCGGGAGGCCCTCGAAGATATTTTCGCGCAGGGTGCCCGAAAACAGGAAGGGGTCCTGCATGACGAGGGCCATGCGATCGCGGAAGAGGGCGCTCGGTATCTCGCGCAGATCCCGGCCGTTGATCCGCACCGCTCCGGCGGTCGGGTCGTAGAGCCGGGGAATGAGGTTGATCAGGGAGGTCTTGCCGGCGCCGGTCGGGCCGACCACCGCCACGGTCTCTCCCCGTCGCAGCCGGAAGGATACCCCGCGCAGGACCGGCTCGCCCGGAAGGTAGGCGAAATCGACCGCTTCGAAGCGCAGCTCCTCGATCGACGCCAGGGCCGCCGCCCGTCCGCCGGAGGGCGTCCGGGCTTGCGGCAGGGCGGTCGAGGTGTCCAGCACCAGAAAGATGCGCTCGGCCGATGCCATGGCGTTCTGCAGGATGTTGTATTTTTCGGCGAGGTCCCGGAGCGGACGGAAAAACATGCGGATGTAGGAGATGAACGCCACCAGGGCGCCCAGGCTCAGGCTCTCGTCCAGCACCCGCCCGCCGCCGTACCAGATGATAAGGGCCACGGCCGCCAGCGCCAGCGCCTCGATCAGGGGCATGAACAGCGCCAGCACCCGGATCTGCTCCATGCCGGAGAGGTAGTTCGCGTGGTTGAGCCGTTCGAAGCGCTGGTAGTTGGCCTGCTCTTGACGGAAGATCTGGATCACTCGCATGCCGCCGATGGTTTCGGCGAAGCGGGTGTTGATCTCGGCGACCTGCACCCGCAGGGTGCGGAAGATGGCGCGGGCGCGCCGGGAAAAGCGGATGGAGGCGAACCCCACGGCCGGCAGCACGCCGAAGGCAACCAGCGCCAGCTTCCAGTTGAGCGTTAACATTACCGCTGCGATTCCGCCCAGCAGGACCAGGTCCTTGAAAACGAAGGAGATGAACGAAGTGAACAGCTCGTACATGTTTTGCACGTCGCTGGTTGTGCGGGTGACCAGCCGCCCCACCGGGTTGCGGGTGAAGAACTCCAGCGCCAGACCCTGAATGTGCCCGTAGAGCCGCAGGCGCAGGTCGTGCATGATCCGCTGCCCGGTGATTTCCATGACGACCGACTGGCCGAAATTGAGCAGAAAATCGAGAACCGCCAAAATGAGGAAAACCCCGGTTACCAGAGTCAGGCCGCGCGCATCGCTGCGCCGCAGCCGTGCGAGCTCGTCCGGGTCGAGGCCGGCCAGCGCATCGTAAGGGATGCGGGCGACGGACCCTTCGACGCGCGCTTCGGGAAAACGGTTCCGGGCGATGGCGGCGTCGAGCGGATCGCTGAGATCGACGGTGAGGAATCTCTGGCCGGAGGCCGGCTCCGCCGGAGGCACGATGTAGCGGTCGATCGCCTCCTTGGTGAGGAAGGGCAGGGCCACGTCCAGCAGGGTGATCAGGATCACCAGACCGATCGACCAGCCGAGCAGCCGGCGATGCGGGCGGGTGAAGGGGTAAAGCCGCCGGAGAAGCCGGATATCGTAAGGTTTCCCCAGCTGGGTTTCTTCGAAATAGCCCGGCTCAGGCCGCATCGGGTCCCTCTTCGATTTCCTGGAGGCGATGCGTCCGGGCGTAATAGTCGCTCGCCTCCATCAGGTGCGCATGACGGCCCACAGCGGTTATCCGGCCGGATTCGAGGACGACGATTCGATCCGCGAAAGCGAGGGCCGAGAGGCGATGCGAGGCGATCAGGATCGTCCGTCGGCCGGCCCAACGGCGCAGGGCCCGGGTGATCGCCGCGCCGGTTTCAAAATCCACCTGGCTGATGGGGTCGTCCAGAAGCAGGATGGGAGCGTCGGCCATCAGGCAGCGGGCCAGCGCCACCCGCTGCTTCTGGCCGCCGGAGAGCATGACCCCTTTTTCACCGACCACGGTGTCGAACCCCTTCGCCAATCCGAATACGGTATCCAGCAGAGCGGCCGCGCGGGCGGCCTCGGTGAGACGTTGTTCGGATACGCCCGGGTCGCCAAAGGTGATGTTGTCCCGGATGGTGCCGGCAAACAGGAACGGCTCCTGAGGCATGCCGGCGATGGCTGCGCGCAGCTGTTCGAGACGCAGGCCGCGGACATCCCATCCGTCCACGCGGATGCATCCGGCCACGGGGTCGTAGAGCCGGGGGATCAGGTTGAGCAGGCTCGTCTTGCCGCTGCCCGGGGGGCCGACGATGCCGAGCACCGACCCGGCCTCGACCCGCAGGTCGATATCCGCCAGAGCCGGGGTGCTGCTTTCCGGATAAGCAAACGCCACCCCTTCGAAGACAATCTCTCCGGCCGGCGCCTCCAGGGGGCGGGCGTCGGGCGCGTCCAGGATGGCCGGACGGGTTTCCAGGACCGCGTTGACGCGGTCCAGCGATGCCCGGCCTCTTTGGATCAAATTGGTGACCCAGCCCAGCGCCATCATCGGCCAGGTGAGCAGGGCCAGGTAGCTGATGAAGGCGACGAAGTCCCCCGGGGTGATGGCGAAGCGGATGACCAGCCGCCCTCCGAAAAAAATCACCAGCGCCATGCTCAGGTTGGTCAGCAGCAGCATCATCGGGAAAAAAGCGCCCGTGATCCTCACCAACCGCAGATTTTCGTCCAGGTAGGCCGTCGAGGCCGCCCGCACGCGGGCGGTTTCCAGCGCCTGGCGGTTGTGGGCCTTGATCAGGCGGATGCCGGCCAGACGCTCCCGGACGGCTTCCGTCAGGTTCCCGAAGGAGGCCTGCACCGCCTGGTAGCGCCGGTGCATCCGGCGGCTGAAGAAGCGCGCGCTCACAGCGATCAACGGCATCGGGACCAGGACCAGCCCGGTCAGGGTCGGGCTGATGAAAGCCATGAACCCGATGGCGGCGGCGCCCATGACCACTGCGTCGTTCAGGGCCACCAGCCCCATGCCGGCGGCCATGCGCACCTGCTGAATGTCGTTTGTGGCGTGGGCCATCAGGTCGCCGGTGCGCGTCCGGTCGAAATAACCGGCGGAAAGCGTCTGCAAATGGCTGAAGAGCCGGTTGCGCAGGCCCTCCTCCACCCGCCGGGACGTGCCCAGCAAACACAGGCGCCAGATGTAGCGAAGGACTCCGATCAGAACGGCAATGCCCGCCACGCTGCCGGCGTAAAAGCCCAATGCTCCGGCCGGTACGTTCATGGCCGTGAGGTCGTCGACCGCCCACTTGATGATCCGCGGGACGAGGAGCTGCAGCCCGTCGACAACGATCAGGCTCAGCAGGCCGATGCCGATCTTGAAACGGTTTTCCGTGAAATATGGCTTGATGATGGATAGCGGGGACATCGAAACGCCGTGCGATCGTCCAATTCGGAATGCCTGTTCGAATAACACACGGGACCATGCCGGGCAATGGGAATGAACGGGCCGGAGCCGATTTTTTGTTTCGTTGACTTTGATGACGCCGGTTGCTATTCTTAAATAATGGAACTCGGGAATATTGTTGAATATATCGATCGGCAGCGCATCCTTTGCGCCGTGGTTTTGGAGATCAGAAACCAGCGGCTGCGGCTGCTGACCGAAACCAACAAGGAGGTCAATCTCTCCGTCGGGCGTCTGCTGCACCGCGATAGCATGCGCATTGACCCTGCGATCGGCAGAACCCGAATGGTCGACACGCTTAAGGCGGTCGCCCACAAGCGCAAGGCGCTCATTCCGAAGGTCGTCATTCGGGAGCTATGGGAAGTCTTGAATTCCGAGCAGCAATGGATCGACGTGGAGACCATGACGGCGTTCTGCTTTCCCGACGCTCCGAACGGCGACCACCGCTCGGCAGTGGTCCGTGCACTGTTTGACGACCGTCTGTATTTCCGGTTCAATCCGGACCGGTTTTTCCCCAACTCCGAAGAGCAGGTCGAGCGCATTTCCGCGCAGCGGGAAGCGGAAGCGCGGCGGAAGCGCATCATCGAGGGGGGGGGCGAATGGCTGCGCCGGGTTTTAGCCAACGGGGGTCGGGCGGCAGCCGATGATGCCGAACCCGGCGCCGGCGAATACTTATCCGTCCTCCAATCCTATTATTTATTTGAAAAGGAAAGCCCGGATTACAGTTTGGCGCGCGGCATGATGGAGCGCGCGGGGCTGGACGGGGCGGCCGACCTGTTCCCGGTTCTGGTTCAGCAGGGCGTATTCACGGAAACCGAGAATATCGACCTCCTGCGCCTGCAGGTGCCGGTCGAGTTTCCACCCGAGGTGCAGGCCCGGGCCCAGGCGTTGGCCGCTGTCGGCCAGATCGACCGCACCGACCATCGCCGGCGCGACTTGACCCATCTCAACCTCTTCACCATCGACGGCCAATCCACCCTGGATTTCGACGACGCACTGAGCCTCGAGGCCACGCCTGAAGGGATTTGCCTCGGGATTCACATCGTGGATGTCGCCCATTACGTGCAGAAGGGCGACCCCGTGGATCTGGAGGCCCAGCGCCGCGGCAGCTCGATCTATATGGCCGATCAGAAGATTTCGATGCTGCCGACGAGTCTGGCCGAAGGCCTGTGCAGCCTAAAGGCCGGCGAAATCCGGCCGGCCATCAGCACCATGATCGACTTGACCCCCGAGCTGGATATTCTGAGGTACCGTCTTTTTCCCAGCTGCGTGCAGGTCAAGGACCAGCGCACCTATTTCGACGTCAACCTGTCCGCGGACCAGGATCCGAAAGTCATGCACCTGCGCAGCATCGCGCGCAAGTTCCGCGAGAGCCGGCTGGCGGCCGGCGCGGTTCATATCTCCGTCCCGGAAATCAACCTGTGGATCGGTGACGCCGGCGAGGTCAACCTCAACCGGGTGAACCGGGAGAGTCCGGGAAGGATGCTGGTGGCGGAGATCATGATCATGGCCAACTGGCTCATGGCCCGTTTCCTGGCCGAGCACCGCATGCCGGCGGTGTTCCGCTCCCAGCCCGAACCGCGGGAGCGGCTATATCGCGGAGAGGATGGAACGCTTTTTCAGCACTGGATGCAGCGCCGCCTGCTGAATCGGTTCGTGCTGGGCCACGCGCCGGAAAAGCACTCCGGGTTGGGGCTGAATGCCTACGTGACCGCGACTTCTCCCATCCGCAAATACTTCGACCTGGTGACGCAGCGGCAGGTGCGAGCCGTCCTCGGCCTGGAGAAGCCGTACTCGACCGAGGACATCGACGCCATCATTCAGGCCCTGGAGCCGCCCATGAGCCGTGTGACCCGCCTTCAGGCCGGCCGGCAGCGCTATTGGCTTCTGAAATATCTTGAGCAGCGGGTCGGGCAGAAGGCGGAAGCGATCGTTTTGGTGCGGCGTCGGAACGGCTATCAGGTGCTGCTGACCGACTATATGCTGGAATGCGATCTGGCAATCGCCGGCGGCGGCGATCTCAAACCCGAGGATCTGGTCCAAGTCACCCTGCAGAAAGTCGATGCGCGCAAAGACCTGATCACGCTGGCGCTGGGATAGGGGGCACAGCGCATGGGGCAGATGGCATAAGTCATAAGGCTCTTAGTCCGTTTTTCCCTATGCGCTCTGCCCCATGCTCTATGCTTTCCTATTTTACGCAGATGACGCGACCGGCGGTGATGCGCTTTAACTCTTGGGGGGTCAGATGGAAAACCGCCCGTGGCGATCCGGCGGCCGCCCATAGGCAGGGGTACTGCAGCAGGTCTTCATCGATGAATACCGCCAGCGGGTGAGGATGGCCGATCGGCGGGACCCCTCCGATGGCATAACCCGTCTTCGCGCGAACGAAATCGGCATTCGCTTTGAGCACGGGCTCGCCGATCCGTCGAGCCAGGCCGGCCTCGTTGACCCGGTTGGCGCCGCTGGTGATCACCAGGATGGCCTGCTGGCTGGTGGAACCCTTGAACACCAGCGACTTGGCGATTTGCCCGACGGCGCATCCGACCGCCTTGGCGGCGTCCTCCGCGCTGCGGGTCGTCTGCTCCATTTCCCGCACGCGCTGCTTCAATCCCAGGCCATCCAGAACCTCCTGAACTCGGCGCGTACTCGGGCCCATTGATCCCATCATTCCTTTCCTTGGTATCGACGGCTCATGACGAAACAGGCAGGCAAAATTGAACTTGACTAAATATGAAACAGTTAATAATAATCAATTTGATCAATAAATATTATTCAGGACGACTCATATGGGCATTCAAGAACGCAAGGAACGTGAAAAGGAACGCCGTCGGCAACAAATCATGGTCGCCGCCAAAAGGGTTTTTTCGGAGAAGGGCTTCAGCCGGGCCACGATGGAAGACATCGCCCAGGAGGCCGAACTCAGCCCGGGGACCCTTTATCTCTATTTCAAAAACAAAGAAGAACTCTACGCCTCGCTTTCACTGCGCATCCTGCAGTACCTGCTCTTGCGCATCGAGCACGTCAACGCCCTGAAACCGGCCGGCCCGGACGAAAAGCTCAAGGCCCTCATGGAGGCCATGTATGACGTATACGAGTTCGACCCGCTGATCATTATAAACATGTTCCACCTGCAGTCGAGCGACACGCTTAAAAATCTGACCCCCCAGCTGCTGGATGAGATCAAAGACCTCATCGGCAAATCCATGGGGTCGATCGTGAAGATCTTCCGGGATGGGGTGGCGAAGGGCTTGTTCATCGACCGCCACCCGGTCGCCCTGGCCGACACGTTCTGGTCCCTGTTTTCGGGTGTGATCCTGTGGATGACCAGCAAGAAGATGATCAGCGAAGGCAAGGACCACATCAAAGAGACGCTGGTGCTCGCTTTCGACTTATTCTACCGGGGTATTCAAGTGAAAGCGACGGGCGGCTCGGAATGAGATCCCCGGTCGGTTTTGCGACCGCCGTCATCCGGAAAAAAGCCGCGCGATTTCATCCACCTCAAACGACCGCCAGCGGGTCGGCCGTTCATTTCTGAAGGCTTGAACGCCGCTGCCGCGCTCCGCCACTTCGCCGATCCTCGTCACGCGGATACCTTTGACCCGCAGCTGCGCCGCTATCCGGCCGGCTGTTTTCGGGCGGCAGCAGACCAGCAGGCTGCCCGATCCGATCAATCCCAACGGGTCAAACCGGAGCAGGCGGCTGAGCCTGCGGGTTTCCGGGAAAATCGGGATGCGGTCCACGTTCACCTTCAATGCGAAGCCGCCCGCCGCGCTCAGTTCCTCGAGCGCAGTGGCGATTCCGCCTTCGGTCACGTCGTGCATGGCGCTGGTGCCTTCCACGGCAGCCGCGACCGCAGCCTCCGGCAGAATACTGATGCCGTCGAGGAAATCGCGGCAGGATTGAACCTCGTCGGCGCTCATGCCCAGCGCCTGGAGCTTGCACCCGAACTCGCGGGCGATGATGGCGGTGCCTTCCACGGCCACGGCTTTGGTCAGCAGAATGCAGTCGCCCGAGCGCATGCGGCGCTTGTCGATCAAGTCGCGGCGGCGGACGGTGCCGGCCATCATGCCGGAGATCACCGGGCGGCGGACCGCATCGGTAATCTCGGTGTGGCCTCCGCACAAAGTGATGCCCCAACGGCGCGTCAGCTCTCGCAGCTCGCGGACCACGCATCCAATCGCCGACGGCGTGCTGCCGGGCGGAAACAGGAGCGTCGTCAGCAGCCAGCGGGGGGTGGCTCCGGCGGTCGCGATGTCGTTGGCATTGACCAGCACCGCATACTGCCCGATCGCATCGGTGGCGAACGTGATGGGATCGGATTTCAAGACCAGGACCTCTTCCCGGGCCACGTCGACGGCGGCGATGTCTTCGCCGACGCCCGGGTTGATTAGCAGGGACGGGTCTTCGAATTCAAACTCGGCGAGAAACTCCCTCAATAAATCGTTGGGCAGCTTACCGGCGGGCAGCGCCGTCCCCAGCCGCAAGACCGTTGTCAACCGGCCGATGTCGGCGATTTGAAAGTGGGCATGCGGCGGCATTCCGGAGCGCGATGACCGGCCCGCCACCAGGACCGTGATGGCTCCGGCGGCCGCCGCCCGGTCCAGAAGCGCGGGATCCGCAGATACCACCAGGGTGTTTGCGACCGGGACCTGCATGGCCCTCGCCGCCATTCGGAACGGATTCCGGCCGCGTCCGCTGGAAACGAGCTCCTCCCGCAGAATAAGCGGGCCGACGGCCGGCCCCAGCGCCGGCCGAACGCGCTTGAGAAACCGGTCGACCGCCTGGCGGCCGTGCCGGCTCAAGACCGCCGCCGGAAGGCGCTTGGAACGCAGGAATGCGAACAGGCCGCTGGCGGCCGGGTTGAGCCGCCACCCGCCGGCCGCCGAGCGCTCGCGGCGATCCAGCTCATCCCAAGCCCGGCTCCGACGCGAGGCCTTTTTCAGATTCCGGATGAAATCCGTCAACGACTCCTGGCCCGGGCCGGCGCTGGCCGATCGGCGTGGCCGCTGATCCGTGTCGGCGAGCGTTCCCTCCAAATGGAACAAGACGGCGGAAATGCGCAATGGCTCATTCGTCATCATCATGCATGCTCCATCCGCCGGCTGTTATGCCACCGCCCCTCGGATCGATCAAGTTTAAAACGGGAGCGAGGTAATCGGCTCCGGCTCAAGCCGCCCGCCTCGCTTCCGCCGCCGGGTTTTGACAAGTTTAGATTTCGCCGTTATGGTCTTTCATCGTGATGAAAATTTTGCTGATCTATCCGTATTTTCTCGATCGGCGGCTGAGCCTGGAAGACATCCAATCCCCGCCGATGGGGGTCTTCTACGTGGCGGCCGTATTGAAGGCGCACGGCCACGATGTCGAGGTGCTGAACTGGCACGACCGCGAGCTGCCGCCGGAGCACATGGAATCCGTGCTGCGGGAGAAGCGGCCGCAGGTGATCGGGTTTTCGATTCTGCATGCCAACCGTTGGGGAGGGATCGAGATCGCCCGCATGGCCAAGCGGATCGATCCCGCGGTCGCAATCGTCTTCGGCGGGGTGGGGGCCACCCATCTCTGGGAGCATTTTCTGAAGCACGTCCCGGAGGTCGATTACATCGTTCTCGGGGAAGGGGAAACCACCTTCCTGAAGCTCGTGGAGCGCCTCGCCGGCCGCACCGCCGGCGATGGGGCTTCCATCGCGGGGATGGCGTTCCGAAAGGACGGCCAGCCCTTCCGGACGGCGGCGCCCGAGCCGGTTCGCGATCTGGACCTTTTGCCCCTGCCGGCCCACTACTTCGACTATGCCCATCTTTCTTTGTCACGCGGCTGCAGTTCGAACTGCCGCTTCTGCGGGTCTCCCGGCTTCTGGGGCCGCCGGGTCCGGTATCACTCGGCGGAGTATTTCGTGGACCAGCTCGCGCGGCTGCGGCAGCGGGGCCGCCGGTTCTTTTTCGTGAGCGACGACACGTTCACCTTGAACCGCCGCCGCACGATCGCAGTCTGCCGGCTAATGATCCAGCGCCGGCTCGATCTCCAGTGGGCCGCCATTTCGCGGGTCGACGCCGTGGACGAGGAGATGCTGGCCTGGATGCGCCGCGCGGGCTGCATCCAGATCAGCTACGGGGTGGAGAGCGGCTCGGCCGAGATCCGCCGGCGACTGAACAAAAAAATCAGCGACCGGCAGATCCGCGACGCCTTTGCATGCACTCACCGTTTCGGCATCATGGCCCGGGCCTATTTCATCTACGGCTGCCCCGGCGAAAACCCGACCACGATCCAGGCCACCCTAGATCTGATGCAGGCCATCCGACCGCTCGCCGCCGTTTTCTACATCCTCGATCTTTTTCCCGGAACGGCGTTCTACGAGGATTTCAAGCAACGCTGCCAGGCGACCGACGACATCTGGTTGAAGCGGGTCGAGGATATCATGTACTTCGAAACCGACCCGAGCCTTTCCGCCGAGCAGATCGTCGAGTACGGCCGGATGCTTCGCGACAGCTTCTACACGAATCTGCCCCGGTTTGTGCAGGCGCTCGACCCGGTCGATCAGAGCGATTTCTACCCGCTGCATGCCGATTTTTTTTCGCGGCTGGCCATGACCTTCGACCAGGGCGACTACGCACGGGTCGATGCCATTCCGAACAAGCCGCAGCTGGCGGAGGTTCTTTACCGGCGGGCCTTATCCTACCACCCCGATGCGCGCGCCTATCTGGGGCTCGGGATCCTGAACCAAAAGGCCGGCCGCCATACCGCTGCGGCGGACCTGTTGACCACCGGGTTGTCGTTTTTCCCGGAAAATGAGCCCCTGAAGGCCTGCCTGGCGGTGAGCCTGATGAACCTGGGTCGGCATTCAGAAGCGCTGAGCTTGCTGGAGCGTTGCCCGAGTCAACCGCAGGTGCAGCCGCTGATCGCGGCATGCCGGCAGGCAGGGAGGTGAAATAAAACGGCGGCGCCGGCGCGCCCGGAGCGATGCCCAGCGGCAGCCATTTCGAATCAGCGTGCATCGGTCGTTGCGCGGTCGGCGGAGCTGTGGTAATCAAAAAAACTTTATGATGTTTCATCGGCTTCTGCTCGGAGGCCGGCTGCCGCTCCTCCCGCATTTTTGCATCGGTCCGGGCCTCCCGAGAAAGGATCGCGTTCCATCCATGAACTCGCAACAAGCATCCAACAGCGTCGTCGACGCCGTATGGAAACTGCTGGCTTCGATCCAGCTGACGATCGTCCTGCTGCTGTCCCTGGCGGGAACGTCCATCATCGGGACCCTCATCCCGCAGAACAGTGAACCGGCCGCGTATGTGGCTGCCTTCGGCGAGACCCTCTACCGGTTTTTCGCGGTGCTGGGCCTGTTCGATATGTATCATTCCTGGTGGTTCCAGATCCTGATGGTGCTTCTGGCGGCCAACGTCGTCGTGTGTTCCGCGGACCGTCTCTCGGCCGGCCGCCGAATCCTGTTCGTGCGGCGACCGGCCTATCGGGCCGCCCGGTTTCAAAACCTTCCGGACCGCGAGGGGTTTACCGAGGAGCGCAGTCCGGAAATCCTGCGGACGCTCTACGAGCCCTATGTTTCCAAAAAAGCGCGCGCCGTCCACCTGGAAACGACCGCAGAAGGGTTTCGGATATTCGGTGAAAACGGCCGGTGGACGCGCTTCGGGGTTTATGCGGTGCATCTGAGCGTGGTGCTGTTGCTGATCGGCGGGCTGATCGGCTCCATGTTCGGCTTCGACGGGTACGTGAACATCCCGGAAGGCGATACGGTTCAGCAGATTTCGCTGCGCAGCACCGGCGAGCGACTGCGGCTGCCGTTTGCCATCCGCTGCGACGATTTTGACGTGAGTTTTTATGAGACCGGCGCGCCCAAGGAATTCCGATCCAGTTTGACGCTGATGGAAAACGACCGTCCGGTGCTTCAAAAGGATATCATCGTCAACGACCCCCTGCGCTACCAGGGCATCAGCATCTTCCAGTCGAGCTACGGGACGATGCCGTCGCGGGAGGCGGTTTTAAGCTTCACCAGCCGCGCGACGGGCATGGTGTACACCCGGGAGATGAAAATCGGCCAGGAGGCGCAGCTTCCCGAAAACCTGGGAACCTTCGTGCTGGCCGAGCTTCGGCACCAGGCCCAGTTCAAAGGGCATCCGGTCGGGGATGCCTTCGTCGGGCGTCTGACCGCGCCGGACGGCACGGTGCAGGAGGTGGTGCTGCCGATCCGCTTTCCGACCTTCGACCGGATGCGGCGGGGAGAGGTCGTCATCGCCGTCGACCAGTTCAAGGAAAAACATTACACCGGCCTGCAGGTCAACAAAGACCCGGGAGTGGACGTGGTCTACAGCGGCTTCATCCTGATGATCCTGGGCTGCTACGTGACCTTTTTCCGATCCCACCAGCAACTTTGCGTCGAGGCCGTTCGTAAAGGCTCCGGGACGCTGGTGACGATCTACGGCACGGCCAACAAGAACAAGGCGTCCCTGCAGCGCCGGATTCAGCGGCTGGCGAAGGCTCTCCAGGACTTGAAATGATCAGGGGACAGCGCGCGTTATTCCACGCGTTGGCCTAAGCCGAACCCGGGGAGTCAAATACGAAATCCGAAGCACGAAATCCGAAACAAATTCGAATGTTCAAAAAGGACCATGACCGAAACCACTTGGGCAGCGATATGAAGAAACCCAAACGCCAACACTCAATCAGGACCATACCATGACCAGCTCCATGCTTCTTTCCGCTACGACCTTCATCTACGGCCTGGCCGGTTTCCTCTATTGCTTTGCATGGGTTTTCAAGAAGCCCGGCGCCGGCCGCCTGGCCAGCTGGGTGACGCTCGGCGGCTTGGCCGGCAACACCGCCGGCTTCATTCTGCGCTGGGTGGAATCCTATCAGATGGGCTTTGGCCACGCCCCCTTGTCCAATCTCTACGAATCGCTGATCTTTTTCGCGTGGACCATCGCCCTCATCTACCTGTTCATCGAGTGGCGCTATCAGAACCGGGCCATCGGCGCGTTTTCGGCTCCTCTGGCGTTCCTGGCCATGGCTTACGCCTCGCTGTCTCCCAACATCAGCGATCGCATCCAGCCGCTCATTCCCGCTCTCAAGAGCAACTGGCTGATCGCCCACGTGATCACGTGTTTCATCGGCTACGGCGCCTTTGCGGTGGCGTTCGGCGTCAGCATTATGTACCTGATCAAATCCCGTCGCGGCGAAGGCGAGGGGGGGCTGGTCGGACGGTTCCCGCCGACCGCGGTGCTGGACGAACTGACGCATCAACTGGGGATGTTCGGCTTCCTGTTTCTGTCCGCCGGAATCATCACCGGCGCCGTCTGGGCCAATTCGGCCTGGGGGCGCTACTGGGGGTGGGACCCCAAGGAAACGTGGTCGCTCATCACCTGGTTCATCTACGCCACCCTGCTGCACGCCCGGATGATGCGCGGCTGGCGCGGCCGGCGGATTGCCTGGCTGTCCATCGTCGGTTTCGGGGCCGTTCTATTCACTTATTTCGGCGTGAACCTGCTGCCGGGATTGCATAGCTACCAGTCGATGGGCCAATGATTTTTCCTTGACAACTCCGAAAGGGATAATGTACAGAACCGGCCTAAATTCCCCAGCACCAGGCCCGTGTGGCAGACATTCTTTTACGTATTCCGACGGTCGACTGACGTACTGGTCAAGGCGACCTAAACTCATTTCAGCGCAACGGAGTGCCCATGGAAGAACCGAAAGCGAACGTCACATCGTCAGGATCTGAGCATGGCGAAAAAGAGGATGGGGCCGGCGGGCCGATCATCCTCTTTTTCATTTTGGGCCTGATCGCGAGCCTGCTCGTCGGCTGGGTAGCCTTTCCGGCGCTGCTCTATTCCCAGAAAAAGCAGCCGATCGATTTCAACCACGCCCTGCACAACGGGCTGGTCGACAACGGCTGCGAGAGCTGCCACTTCTTCCGCGAGGACGGCACGTATTCAGGCGTTCCGAAGCTCGCTCAGTGCATTGATTGCCACGAAGAGGCCAACAGCGAAGATCCCGAGGAGATCCGGTTCGTCGAGGAGTACGTCAAGAAGGAGCGGGAAGTCCCCTGGCTGGTGTATTCGCGCCAGCAGCCCTGCGTGTTCTTTTCCCATGCGGCCCACGTGAAGGCGGGCGGGATGGACTGCGTGACCTGCCACGGTCATATCGGAGACTCCGAAACGCTCAAGGTCTATGAGGAGAACCGGATCACCGGCATCAGCCGGGACATCTGGGGCCGCAATATCGCCGGCATCAAGCGCAACAGCTGGGACCGCATGAAGATGGACGACTGCGCCGGCTGCCACGCCGAAGCCCGCGTGAGCGGCGGCAGCGTCCAGACCCAAAGGGACGGTTGCCTGGTCTGCCACAAATAAATAGACCGCCCCGAGCCCGGTCGAGGAATTTCGGCTCCGGGCAACGGTTGTCAACCTGATCGCACTGACGAGGGTAACCACAGATGAAAATCGACCGAAGGAGTTTTCTGTCATTCGTCATCGGCGGTGCCGCCGGTACCGCACTCTCCCCGCTGCCCTGGAAGCTGACCGACGACATTTCGATCTGGACTCAGAACTGGCCCTGGACGCCGGTTCCGCCGCGAGGGGAGACGACCTATGCGGCCTCCACCTGCACGTTGTGCCCCGGCGGCTGCGGGATCAGCGTGCGCAAGGTCGACGATCG
The DNA here is from genome assembly GCA_964427375.1 of uncultured Desulfatibacillum sp. GTDB lineage: Bacteria > Desulfobacterota > Desulfobacteria > Desulfobacterales > SpSt-501 > SpSt-501. The sequence goes on from CAYRUF010000023.1 coordinate 56,107, forward strand.
GGTCGTCAAGATCGAGGGCCTCAAGGGCCACCCGGTCAACGACGGCGGGATCTGCCCGCTGGGGCTTTCCGGCGCCCAGCTGCTCTACAGCCCGACCCGCGTTCGGGCGCCGATGAAGAAAGTCAACGGCACCTGGCGCGAGATGGCGTGGGACGCCGCCGTCCAGGAAATCGCGGACAAGCTCAAGGAACTGCGCGCAAAAGGCCAGCCGCAGAGCGTGGCCTGGATTTCCGACACCGATCGCGGCACCGTCGCCGAATTGAGCAAGCGCTTTCTGACGGTCTATGGGTCTCCGAATTTCATCCGAACGCCCTCCATTCAAGATTCCTACGAACTGGTCCTGTACCTGACCCAGGGCCAGCGCGCCATGGCCGGCTTCGACCTGGCGAATGCAACTTATGTCTTGAGCTTCGGCAGCGGGATTATCGAAGGCTGGGGGACTCCGCCGTATCTCTTCCGCGCCAGGAGCGCCTTGCAGCAAAAGGGCGGCAAGATCAGCCAGCTGGACGGGCGGCTTTCCAAAACCGCCGCCAAGGCCGACCGGTTCATCCCTCTCAAACCCGGCACCGAGGGCGCCCTGGCGCTGGGGTTGATTCATGTCATCCTCAAAGAAGGGCTCTATCGAAAGGACCTCGTTCAGAACCACGCGACCGGGGCAGACGCCCTTCAGAAGATCGCCGCCGATGAGTTCGCACCGGACGCCGTCGCCAAGACCACCGGCGTGGACGCCAAGACCATCGTCGAGCTGGCCAAAGAATTTGCCGGCGCGAAGAAGCCGCTCGCCGTCTGCGGGCGGGGCAATGGCCGCCAGGAGGCCGGCAACGCCCAGGAGTTTCTGGCGGTCCATTTCCTGAATGCACTGATGGGCAGCATCAACACGGCGGGCGGCGTCGTTGCCGTTCCCGAACCCGACTATGTGGATTGGCCGGAACCCGAGATGGACGCGGCAGCCTCCGCGGGCATGCAGCAGGCGCGGGTGGACGGCGCCGGCGGGAAAGACTACCCGCTCTCGCGCTATCTGTTGAACCGACTGCCGGAAGCGCTGGATGGCGGCGCATCCTCGCCCGTCCAAGTGCTCTTCGTGAACCAAGCCAACCCCGCCTTCCGAATGGTGGACACCGCCCGGGTGGAAAACAGTCTGAAGAAGATTCCGCTGATTGTCAGCTTCTCTTCCTTCATGGATGAGACGGCCGCGCTGGCCCATTACATCCTGCCGAACCACATCTACCTGGAGCGGTTCGAGGATGTGCCGGCCGCCCAGGGATTCCCCAAGCCGTTCATCGGACTGGTGAAACCGGTCGTAGCCCCAATTTTAAAAACCCGCCACACCGGCGAGGTGGTGATCCAGCTGGCGAAAGCGGTCGGCGGCAACGTGGCTTCGGCCTTCGCCTGGGATAGCTACGAGGCCTGCCTGCAGGAAAGCCTCGGGGACAAATGGGACGCCCTCAAGAAGGAGATCTACTGGGTTGACACGAAATTCAGCCCCGCCGCCTTTGAAACCAAGAGCAGGAAATTCGAGTTCACCAATGGCGACATCGCCCTGCTGCCGGCCTATGCCGTCCTTAAGGCGCCTGGAGACGAAAAGGCCTACCCGCTGACCCTCGTTCCCTTCGATACGCTGCGGCTCGCCAGCGGAGCCGTCGGCGCGCCGCCGTTTCTGGTCAAGGCCCTGGAGGAAACGCTCCTCCAAAAAAATGACGGGCTGGTCGAGATCAACCCCGCTGATGCCCAGAAGCTCGGGCTCGTCGACGGTGCGGCCGTCGTGTTGAGCACGCCCAAGGGCAGCGCCCGCGTCAAAGTGACCCTCTCGGAGGGTATCATGCCGGGTCTGATCGCCATGGTGCGCGGGCTGGGGCATACCGCCTTCGACCGGTTCTTGGCCGGCAAGGGAGTCAACATCAACCGCCTCATGAGTTCCGTAGAGGCCCCGGGAACCGGATTCGAGGCCGCCTGGGGCGTCCGCGCGCAGTTGACGAAGGCCTGATTTTTCGCGACGACGGATCTGAACTATTTGCCAACTAAGGGTGTTCGAATGGATCAGCCAACCAACAAGCGATTCGGAATGGTCATCGACTTGGACAAATGCACGGGCTGCGGGGCCTGCATGGTGGCCTGCATGGCCGAAAACAACGTGCCCTTCCGCGAAGACGACACGGACAAGCTGTTGAGCATCTCCTGGATGCGGGTCTATCGGCTTAAAAACGGAAAGTCGTTTCCTCACGCCGAGGAATGCTTCCTGCCCCGCCCCTGCCAGCACTGCGAAGGGCACCACGGCCATTCGCCCTGTGTTTCGGTATGCCCGGCAACGGCCACGGACTACGACATGCAAACCGGCATCGTCAGCCAGATCCCGACGCGCTGCTTCGGGTGCCGATACTGCATGGCCGCGTGCCCGTACCATGTCCGCCAGTTCAACTGGTGGGACCCGATCTGGCCCGACGGAATGGAGCGGTCCCTGAATCCGGATGTTTCCGTGCGGATGCGCGGCATCGTTGAGAAGTGCAGCTTCTGCTACCACCGCTATCAGCGCGCCTTCGACCAGGCATATGCCGAGGGGCGCCGCGATCTGAAAGAGCATGAGTACCAGACCGCCTGCACCCAGGCCTGCCCGGCGGGAGCGATTACGTTCGGCGACCTGAACAACCCCGCCCACACGGTTCACCAGCTGGCCCAGCCGGACCCCGCCCACGAGGGCAAGTCCCGCAATCCCAAGGCCTTTCGGCTGCTGGAGCGGCTGGGGACCAACACCAAGGTGTACTATCTGTCCAGCCGGGAATGGGTGCGTCGGGCCGGCGACAGCGCTTTGCGGGAATCTTGATCACGGGTCGTTGGTCTCGGATGGGCATGCAACCTAAACCGGTAAAGAGGTAGGAAATATGGATTCGGCTTTGATTCCCAAAGGGGTGAAACGCTGTCCGATCGGACAGTTTGCCGTTTTCATCGCCGTGGTCGGCGCCGTCCTGCTGTGGGGTGTCGTGGCGATGTTCCTGTGCTACATTAAGGGGCTGAACCAGACCAACATGAACAATGCTTATGGATTCGCCCTATGGATATGGGCGGACCTGGCGGTGATCGCTCTGGGCGGCGGGGCCTTTTTCACTGGGCTGCTGCGCTACATCATCGGCAAGGACGAACTCAAGAACATCATCAACTATGCGGTGTTGATCGGGTTCGTCTGTTACAGCTCAGCCCTGCTGATCCTGGCGATCGACGTGGGGCAGCCGCTGCGGGCCTGGTTCATCTTCTGGCACGCCAACGTGCACTCGATGCTGACGGAGGTGGCGTTCTGCCTGACCTGCTACTTCGGGGTTCTGGCCATCGAGTACCTGCCGCTGGTTCTGGAGAATCGACAGATCGACCGGGTGCCGTTTTTCCACAACCTGGGCCACAACATGCACGGCATCATGGCGGTGTTTGCGGCCACCGGCGCCTTCTTGTCTTTCTTCCACCAGGGCTCGCTGGGCGGGGTGACCGGCGTGCTGTTCGGCCGGCCCTTCGGATACCGCACCGGGCTGCTGATCTGGCCCTGGACGTTCTTCCTCTACACCTGGTCGGCGGCCGCTGTGGGGCCGTGCTTCACCATTTTCATCACCCGCATCACCGAGACGGTCACCCGCAAGAAGCTGGTCAAAGACAACGTGGTCGACCTGCTGGCCAAGATCGCCGGCTGGATGCTGCTGACCTACATCGTCGCCAAGATCATCGACACCTGGTACTGGGCCGCCGTGACGGCGCCGTCCGTGGGCCTCACCCTGATGGATTTTTACTCCAACAACCCCGGCTCGGCATATGGAATTTGGATCCTCATCGCCGAAGTGGTCATCTGCGGCGTGCTGCCGGCGCTCATGCTGGTATCCAGCGGCGTGCGCCGCAACCCGGCGCTGCTGTTCCTCGCCGTAACCCTGGCGGTCATCGGCGCCTGCTTGAACCGCTGGGTCATGGTGCTGCAGACCCAGGCGGTGCCGGTGCTCAACTTCGAGGGTTGGTTCACCTATTTTCCGAGCTGGCAGGAAGTCGCGACGACGATTCTACCGGTCGCCTACGGCATTATTATGATCGCGCTGTCCTATCGCTACCTGCCGATTTTCCCGCAGGAGCAGGAGCTGAATCCGATCGAAGGAGGCAAGTGATGTTTCCGTTCAGTTTTGAATGGATCTGGGATATGAGCCACATGGTCTTTCACGGAGGCCTCTGGTATGCGCTGTCCATCATCGGCATGGGATTGACCTACTGCGTCATTAAAGCAGCTTACGATACCGCCAAGGGAAAGGGCGGCCATCACGGTCATCACTGACTTGCGCTGCGTAACCACTTACCGGGCGCTTCTCCTGCCGGCTGCAGCGGGAGGGGCGTTTTTTTTGGTTGCATGAGGATAAAGTCTGGTGTTTAGTGTTTTGCGTTTGGTGTTTGGTAACGCCGGAGGGCCCTTTATGCGGCGTGTCCAACACCGGTCGTTAAGTAAAAACACCAAACACCAACTACTAAACACCAAACAC
>CAYRUF010000024.1:0-58112 GCA_964427375.1 uncultured Desulfatibacillum sp.
TCCCGTGGACAAAACGCTGCAGGCTGAAGAATTGCTCGGCACCGCCGGGTTCCAGCTGAAAATGGCGGATAAGCCGGGAACGCTCGATCGCATCCGCCGCATCCCCCAAAAACAAGTCGTGCGGGGCATCTTCAAGGGCCATGAGGTTTATGTCTGGGCGGATGCGGAGGGCTGCCGCTGCTATTACGCGGGAACCCGGCAGAACTTCGAGCAGATGCTACAGATCCGGCAGGAAAACCAGGCGCAGTATCGCATCAACCTCTATGACGCTCAGGACAACGACCCCCTCTGGGGGAATCCGGCCGACTGGGAGGATGATCTGCTCGGCCGGCACTGAAATGCGGCGATCCCGTCCGCATGGTTTTTCCATCCTTGTAACCGAACTGGGATGCCGCCCCCCCCCCTTTGGCTTTGTAAAGGCTCTCCAGGCCGTCAGTCATCCGTAAATTCTCCGGATCGGAAGCCCAAATTGCCGTACCGGTGGTAGTTCGAGCAGATGCTCTGCTGGCGGTAGTAGTGCAGAAGTTCGAGGCGGCCTTCCATCCGGACCGGGGCGCGTGCAATGTAGAAGCCGGTTTCGGCGGCGGCGGCGAACACCCCCGGCGGGACGCGCTCCGGCGCGGCATAGCGGATGCGGTCCACCTTCGGAATCGAAGCGATCAGGTCCGCGTCGGTTTCTTCGAAAACCGGAGCCCCGACGGCCAGGCGGCGACCCTCGGGTCCATCGAGGAAACGGATGGCCGGCGTGTCCCCTCCCTTAGGGATGCTGACGCGCAGGCGGTTGCCGCTCGCCTGGACGGCGGCCATCCGCGCTAAGACCTCGAACAGACTGTCGTCGGCGTGAAGCCGCACCACCACGGTCCCGACCGGCAGGTGACGCAGGAGGTTGTCCTGCCCGCGCAGGTGGACTGCGTCGATCTCCCGGGAGAATTCGGTTTCGACCCAATAAAGATAGCTGTGAATGGCGAGAACGGTCTTGCGGATGTCATCGGCATCCCGGCCGAATCCGTTCCAGGCCAGGCGCTGCTGCCAGCGCTGGGCGAGCCGCAGCAGCGGAGGAGCGGCCGCCAGCGGCCCGGCCGGCGGAGGGCCGATTTCCTCGGCCTCGAAGAACTGGGCGACGTAATGCGGACCGCCGGCTTTGATGCCGGCCCCCAGGGCGGATCGGCCCATGCCGCCGAACGGCTGCCGCCGGACGACGGCGCCGGTGGTGCCGCGGTTGATGTAGAGGTTGCCGGCGCGAATGCGGTCCCTCCAGCGATCCTGCTCGCGGCGGTCGAGGCTCTCCAGGCCGGCGGTCAGGCCGTAGCCGGTCTGGTTGGCCAGCGAAACCGCATGCTCCAGATTCTCGGCGCGCAGGACCCCCAGCACGGGGCCGAAGAATTCGGTCAGGTGGGTCGCTCCGCCGGGCGGCACATCCCACTTGATGCCCGGCGTCCAGAGGTGCGGGTTGCCGGCGAGCTGCTGCGGCTCGAGCGCCCAGGATTCGCCGGGCTCCAGGCCGGTCAGCGCCTCTCTGAGCGGGCCGCTCGGAGGCCGAACCAACGGGCCCATGCGGCTGGTGAAGTCCCAGGCCGAGCCGGCCTTGAACGTCGCCGCCGCGTCGGTCAGCTGGCGTTTGAAGGCGGCGTCCTCGTAAACCTCTCGCTCCAGAATCAGCAGGGAGGTGGCCGAGCATTTCTGCCCGGAATTGCCGAAGGCCGAATAGACGACGTCGCCGACGGCCTGCTCCCGATCGGACATGGCGGTGACGATCGTTGCATTCTTTCCGCCGGTTTCGGCGGCGAGCACGACATCCGGCCGGCCCTTCAGAATGCGCAGCCCCGTGTCGGTCCCCCCGGTCAGGATGATGAAGTCCACGTCCGGATGGCCGGTGAGGCCGGCGCCGGACCGGCCGCCCTCGCAGGGCAGGAACTGGAGGGCGTTCATGGAAACCCCGGCCCGCCAGAAGCACTGGCAGAGCAGCCAGCCGACCAGGATCGCATCCGACGACGGCTTGAAGATCACGGTATTGCCCGCGGCCAGGGCCGCCGTGATGCCGCCGCAGGGAATGGCGATCGGGAAATTCCAAGGCGAGATCACCACCCCGACGCCCTTGCCCCGGCAGCGCAGGTTGCGCATATCGAAATAGGACCGCGCGGCGTTCGGATAAAACTCGGCGAAGTCGACGGCTTCGGACACCTCCGGGTCGGCCTCGGTGAAGAGCTTTCCGGTGGTTGCGGCGGCAGCGCCGATCAGATCGGCGCGGGCCTTGCGGATCTCGTCGGCGGCGGCCGAGAGGATGCGCTGACGCCGCTCGGGCGTCATCCGGCGCCAGCCGTCGGGGTCTTCCTTGGCGGCGGCGACGGCGCGTTTGACGTCCGCTCCGTTGGCCATCAGGCAGCGCGCCACGACCACCACCTGCGGGAGCTGGCTGGGGTCGCAGGCCTGGCGCACCCTGCGCCCGGCGGCGATCGGCCGGCCGGCGACCGCCAGGGGCACGGTTGCCGGCTTATCTCCCGGCGCCTTCATCCAGCGCCGGCGGATGGCCTCGGCCCAGGCTCGATTGGGGGCGAGCGACCAGTCCGTGTCCGGTTCGTTGCGGAATTGGCTCCCATAACGGGTGCCGCGCCGGCCGGGAAACGACTCCTCCATGCGATTCTGGGTGCGGTGGGAAGGCGGCCCGGGGGCCGGGATGCGGCGGACCGAGGCCCTGAAATGGTCCGCCAGCAGGCGCCAGGAGTCCGTCCCGGTCCGCAGCCGGTTTAGGTGGCTCAGGAAATTCCGCGGGCCGGTGTTTTCATCCAGGCGTCTCACCAGGTAGGCCACGGCGTGGGTGAAATGCCGGTCTTCGGCCACCGGCGCATAGGCCAGCAGGTCGACCCCGGTTTCTTTGACGGCGCGGCGCACGTGGTTGGCCATGCCCTCGATCATCTCGAAGGTTAGGAAATCCGTGACCCGGTTGCGGCGCGCCAGCTGATAGGCAAACGCGATATCAAAGAGATTATGAGAGGCGATTCCGATCCGCACGGCGCGGATGTGGTCGGGTTCGAGTCCGTAGCCGACCATGCGCTTCCAGTTGGCGTCCACATCGAGCTTGTTGTCGTAGGGGGCGAGCGGCCAGCCGCTGAGCGACGCTTCGAGCCGCTCCATTTCCATGTTGGCGCCCTTGACGATGCGCACTTTGACCGGGCTGCCGCCGGCATCCACCCGCCGTTGGGCCCAGGCGGTGATCTCCTGCAGCATGCCCAGGGAGTCGGGCAGATACGCCTGGAGCGCCATGCCGGCAAAGCAGCTCCGGAACTCCGGCTGATCCAGGGTGCGCATGAAGGCCGCCGCCGTCAGCGCCAGGTCCCGGTAGGCCTCCATGTCCAGCGTAACGGATTTAGGGGCCGGCGTGCCGTCGGGTCGGGTGTAAATCTGCCCGGCGGCCTCGCGGTAGAGAATCGACAGGCGGTCGGATATGCGGTCGACCGTCTCCTTAAAAGGCAGGGGATGGATCTCGGCGCAGATGGTGGAGATCTTGACGGCGATGCTTTCGACATGCGGATCCCGCAGGTCGGCGAGGTAGGCGCGCATGTGGCGGAGGGCTTCCTGTTCGCCGAGGACCTCCTCCCCCAGATGATTCATGTTGACCCGCAGCCCTTCGTTCCGGCGCTGCTGCAGGTAGCCGGCGAGCGGATCGCGTTCACCGGAGATGATCACATGCCGGCTGTCGGCGCGCATTTTGGCGACGATGCGGGGCACGGTGTGGGCCGGAAGGAAACGGCCGGCGTGCAGGAACAGCCAGATCAAGAATTTTTCGGAAACGGAAAAAAAGCGCGGGATGCCGTGAGTGGCCAGCAGGTGGCAGAGTTGGTCCGCCACCCGGTGGGCATCTTTGGACCGAAAGCTCTGATCGATGAGAGCGGTGAGGATGGCCTTGTCAGCCGGGTTGGCGACGAGCTGCGCCAGCTGCTGATAGCGGCGTCTTTCGGCGGGTTCCAGCAAGGCGTTGGCCTGGTCCAACCAATTCTGGGCCAGGGAGATGGCTTCTTCGACGATGCGGTCGTCTGTCGGAGCGGTCATTGAAACCCCCGGGAGGCGGCTTGGTTGCCGTCGATTTCATGATGCCCGATACTCGATACTGGATTCTGGATAAAAAGAAAAGTCCGACTGCGGTCTTCGAGTTCCCGGGAAGGGTGGCGGCAGGAGTGGTTTGCCCCATGCCCTCGGCTCTATGCTCCATGCCGTCTCATCCCGCCGCCTGCCAGACGGCGACGATGCCGAACACCAGCAGAATGGCCCCCGAGAGCCGGTTCGTCCAGCGCAGCAGCCCGGCGGAGAGCCTCTCGCGCAGGAGGCCGACCCCGCCGCTCAGGAGCAGCCACCAGGCGGCCGATCCGATGAACACCCCCAGGACCAGGCTGGCCGCCGCCGACAGGTCTCCGCCCGTTTCGGCGACGCCGAGCGCAGCGAAAATGCCGGCAAAGGAAAGAATGGTCATGGGGTTGGTGAGGGTCAGGAAAAGCGTGGACACATAGCTGGCGGCGAGCCCGGCGCCGGAGGCGGCAGCGGCCCGTTCGGCCGGAGCCGCGCGGAGGGTCTTGACCCCCAAAGCCATGAGAAAGATTCCACCGATCAATTGGACCCAGAAGCGCTGGCCGACCAGAAAAACGGAGACGACGGTCAGACCGAAGCCGGCCACACAGCCGTAAAGCGCATCCGCCGTTGCCGCTCCCAAGCCCGAGAGGAAGCCCGACGCCCGGCCTTCGGACAGCGTGCGGCGGATGCAGAGGATGCCGATGGGGCCGACCGGCGCAGCGATGGAAAAACCGATGATGAGGCCGCGGAGAAAGAGTCCGGAGTCCATGCTAGTGTTCGCCGAGGTAGGCCTTGCGCACCATTTCGTTGTCGGCCAAGTTGGCGGCCGAATCGCTGAAGATGATGGCGCCGGACTGCAGCACGTAGCCGCGGCTGGCGACCTGCAGGGCCATGCGCGCGTTCTGCTCGACCAGCAGGATGGTCGTTCCGGCGGCATGCAGCCGGCGGATGGTGTCGAAAATGCCGTCCACCAGCACCGGCGCGAGGCCCATGGACGGCTCGTCCAGGAGCAGCACCTGGGGATTGGACATCAGCGCCCGGCCCATCGCCAGCATCTGCTGCTCGCCGCCGCTCAGCGTGCCGGACACTTGCTTGCTGCGCTCCTTGAGCCGTGGGAACATCGCGAAGACCCGCTCGATGTTGTCCCGGTTTTTTTTCTTGTCCGTGCTGGTGAAGGCCCCCATTTCCAGGTTTTCCTTGACCGTGAGGCGGCCGAAGACCCGCCGGCCTTCCGGAACCTGGATCACTCCTTTCATGACAATTTCATGGGGGCGCAGCCGCGTCAGGTCTTCGCCATCCAGGCGGATCGAACCGGTGCGGGGCTTCAGCAAGCCGCTGGTGGTCTTCAGCATCGTGCTCTTGCCAGCGCCGTTGGCGCCGATGATGGTGACGATCTCGCCCTTGGCAATCTCGATGGACACATTTTTCAAGGCGTGGATCTGGCCGTAAAACGTGTTGATGCCCTGGACTTCCAGCATGGGCATGGCGGGTTTCCTTTCTTCACTGCGCAGCGGCGGTCCGCAAAGAGCGTCCGTGCCGGCGCCCGGTCAGGCGGCGCAGGGTTTGGCAGCGCTTCCTTTGCCGAGGTAGGCTTCGATCACCAGCGGGTTGCATTGGACTTCGGCCGGCCGGCCTTCGGCGATTTTCTTTCCATAGTCGAGCACCGTCACCTGCTCGGAAATGCCCATCACCACCCGCATCTGATGCTCGATCAGCAGAATGGTAATCTTCATTTCATCCCGCAGGTGGCGGATGAAGTCCATCAGGTCCTGAGACTCCTTCGGGTTCATGCCGGCCGCGGGCTCGTCCAGCAGCAGCAGCTTGGGCCGAGTGGCGAGGGCGCGCGCAATTTCGAGGCGCCGCTGGTCGCCGTAGGGCAGGTTCTTCGCCAGCAAGTCGCCCTTGCCCGTCAGATTGACGAATCGCAGCAGCTGCAGCGCTTCTTCGTTCGCGCGTTTCTCCTCGTCGCGGGTGCGGCGCGAGCCCAACACGATGCCAAAAAAGTTGGCCTGCAGGTGGCTGTGCTGTCCGACGAGAATGTTCTCCAGCGCGGTCAGATTCGGGAAGAGGCGGATGTTCTGATAGGTTCGGGCGATGCCGTGGCGCACGATCTGGTCCGGGCTCAGGCCCACCAAGGGGTAGTCTTCCAGCAGGATCTGGCCGGCTTCGGGGCGGTAGAACCCCGTGATGCAGTTGAACAGCGTCGTCTTGCCGGCGCCGTTCGGGCCGATGACGCTGTGAATGCTCAGCTCCTTGACCGTCAGGTCCAGATTCTCAATGGCGATCAGGCCGCCGAACTGCTTCGTTACATTTTTGATGGTGATCACCGCCATGGCTTACTCCTTCACGATCGGGGAGGAACCGCAGCGGCATCTGCGGCGGGTGCGGACGCGGCTGGTTCGGATTCGCGCAGCTCGCGCTGGTGGGTGGCTTCGGGCCACAAACCCTCCGGCTTCAGCAGCATCATCGCGACCAGAGCGGCTCCGTAGACGAGCAGCCGGTATTCGGCGAACTCTCTAAGCAGCTCCGGAAGGCCGACCAGGGCGATGGCCCCGACCACCACGCCGGGCATGCTGCCCATGCCGCCGACGATGATGACGCACAGGATGTTGATGGAGATCATGACGTTGAAGCTGTGAGGGTAAACCGATCCGATTTTCGAAGCAAAAATAGCCCCGCTCAGCGCCGAAAACCCGGCGCCGGTGGCAAAGGCCATCAGCTTGGTGGCCACCAGGTTGATGCCCATGGCCTGGGCCACGTCCTCATCCTCGCGCATGGCCATCCACGCCCGCCCCAGCCGCGAGTCGCGCAGCCGCCACGAAATGAACCCGACCAAGATGCACCCGGCGAGCAGCAGGTAGTAGATCTCCTGGGGGGAGGCGAATTCGAATTCGCCGATCTGCGCTTTGCTGATTTTGCCGATGCCCTGGGCGCCTCCCAGCCAGGGCCGCAGGGCATCGGAGAGCACCAGGATGCGGATGATTTCGCCGAAGCCGAGGGTGGCGATGGCCAGGTAGTCCCCGCGCATTTTCAAGACCGGGATGCCCAGCATGACGCCGGCGACGATGCCGAAAATGACCGCAAAGGGCAGGGACTGCCAGAACGTCAGGCTGAAAAAGCCGAGCTCCGGGGAAGTGAGGATCGCGACCGTGTAGGAGCCGATGGCGAAGAAGGCCACGTAGCCGAGGTCGAGCAGTCCGGCGAAGCCCACGACGATGTTCAAACCCAGTCCGAGCAGAACGTAAAGTCCGACGATGGTCAGCACCTCGCTCAAGAAAAGCCCCAGGGCATGAGGCAGGATCAGCAGCAGCCCGGCGGCGACCAGCAGCGCGGCCCGCTTCAGGTTGCGCTTCGGCCCGGGTTCCATCCGTTGAACGCGCATCTGCACCGCCTGGCGGTTGGCCCCCCAAACGCCGGTAAGGACCGCGGCCGCAGCGAACAGCGCCGCCGCACCGGAGACCGAGAGACCGTTCCCGGAAAAGAGCCAGTCGCTCAGCACGGCGAGCGGGCCCCACGCCGAGATGATGGGGGCAATCATGTCTTGGAGCATGCCGGCGACGGCCAAACTGCAGGCCCCCGCGATCAGGGCGCGGCGCCAGCTGCCCGGCATCAGAAAGAGCAATGCCGTGGCGCTGCCGATCAAGGCGCCCGCCAGAAGCATCAGCCCGATCCCGGCGGCGAGGTTTTCCTGGTGAAACAGCAGCAGGTTGAACAGGGCCGGAGAGGCGTTGATGAAGACCTGGCGCAGGTTGATCGCTTGGCTCAGCAGAATGAGCAGAGCGAGGATCGCGGCCATCACGAGGCCCGCGGCGACAGCAGCGGCGAGCACCGGACCCGAAGACCGGGGCTGGGTGCGGGCGGCCATGTAAGCCATGAACGCCGCGGTAAAGACCAGCAGCGTCTGGCCCATGGAAATCACGCCGCTGATGATCTCGCGTTGGTTGAAGGCTTGGACCATTCCGATCAGCGACAGCAGCACCAGGCAGAGCCCGCCGATCGCGCCCAGTCGGAACCCGGCCAGCCGTTGGGATGGGTTTTCAGTCATCTCGCGTCCGTCCTCGGTCGATCACGCTTTCTTGACCGCCAGCCGCTCGCCCAGGATGCCGCTGGGCCGGAAAATCAGGACCAGGACCAGCATGGTGAAAGCGATGGCGTCCTTGAGTTGGTAGGGGGCGATGATCCCCAGCCCGTCCAGGAACAAGCTGGGGCCAACCGATTCCACCAGCCCCAGAAAAATCCCACCGAGCATCGCGCCCGGTATGTTGCCGATTCCGCCCAGGACCGCAGCGGTGAAGGCCTTGATCCCCGGAATGAAGCCCATGAAAAAATGGACCTGCTTGAACATGATGGCGTAGAGAACGCCGGCCGCCCCGGCGGCGGCGCCGCCGATCATGAAAGTCATCGAAATCATGCGATCGACGTCGATGCCCATCAGGGCGGAGGCGTCCTTGTCTTCGGAGACCGAGCGCAGGGCTTTGCCGAGGCGGGTGCGCTGCGTGAACTGATAGAGCGCGATCATCAACAGTCCGGCCGCCAGGATGACCAGCGCCTGAAACTTGATCACGCGCAGCGGCCCCAGCGTGAACTGGCCCTCCAGAGCGGTGATGACCGGGTAGGCCTGAAACCCCGATCCATAGAGCCCGCGGAAAACGTACTGCAGGAAAAAGGAGGCTCCGATGGCCGTGATCAGCGGCACCAGGCGGGGAGCGTTGCGCAACGGGCGGTAGGCGATGCGCTCCAGCAGCACCGCGATCAGGGTGGAGGTGGCCATCGACACGATGAACACGAGCACCAGGCTGATCACCGGGTGGGAATCGAGCAGGCCGCTGCGATAGAAATAGGCGGCGAAAAAATAAGCGGTGTACGGGCCGCTCATGAAGACTTCGCTGTGGGCGAAGTTGATCATGCGCAGCACGCCGTAGACCATGGTGTAGCCCATGGCGATCAGGGCGTAAATGCTTCCCTGCGCCAGTCCGAAGATGACGAAGTCGATCCAGTGGCGGGCGGAGTAGGTTCCCTTGACGATCGTTGAGGCCGACCCCCACACGATCAGGATCAGCAGCAGGCCGCCGATCAGCCACATGACGATGTCGGTCGGGCTCATTCTCTCGCGGAGATTCTTCAGCATAGAGGTCTCTCGAATGGTTGGTGAACGTCCGTGCCGGGACGATCTGGGGGCACGGCGCGACGGCATCGAGGCCGTATGGGTCCGCTCACTTAAAAAAAGAGCCGGGCGCCTGGGCGGTGCCCGGCTCTTTCCATGAGGCGGGTTTGAACCACCTCGGCACGGCCGGCGCTGTCAGGCAGAGCCGGGCGCGCCGAGGACCGGCCCGATCAGTACGGCTTCCAGAACGGGGTTTCCGGGTTCACCAGCTTCTTGATGTTGTCCGCGGTCTGCTGGTAGACGGCGATGCGCGGATCGGCGCAGTCCCCGAACTGATCGCAGGTCAAATTTCCGGTCAGCCCCTGCAGGTTCTTGGTGGCATAGAGGGCATCCCGCAGGGCCTTGCGGCCGATGTACAGGGTGTCGCCGTCTTTGACCCCCACTTTCTCGATGGCGGCAAAGATCATCATGGCCGCATCGTAGCCGTGGGCGTGGAAGGGGGCGATGGGCGCTTCGCCGTATTTTTTCTTGTGTTTTTCCAGGAAGCCCTTGTAGCCGGCGGCAAACGCCGAAAAATCCGGGCTGGAGTGGAACATGCCGATGGCGGTGTCGCCGGCGGCTTTGTAGAAGTCCGGAGAGAAGGAGCCGTCGGCGCTCATCAGGTAGACTTTTTCCAGGCCGGCGACTTCTTTCACCTGCCGGGTGATGTGCCCGGCGGCGGCGATGAAGATCGGGTAGTAGATGAACTCGGGCTGGCCGGTGGCGATCTTGGTCAGCACCGGCCGCATGTCGGTGTCGGTCGGGGCCACGGCTTCCTGGGAGGTGATGGTGCCGCCCAGCTTCTTGAATTCTTCGGCGAACACGGCCTGGAGCTGCTCGGCGTAAACGCTGCCGTCATGGATGGTGGCGGCTTTCTTGACGCCCATTTTCTTGATGGCGAACTGGGCCGCGACCGCGCCCTGGACCTTGTCGTTGTGGGCGGTGCGCAGGTAGCCGTCGTAATCAGCACCGCGCTTGGGGTCGGTCAGGTAGGGGGCGGTGTTCGAAGGCGACACCGTGCTGATGCCGGCCTTCCAAAGGATCGGCGCCCCGGGCCGGGAGGCGCTGGAGCAGTTCGACCCGATCGCGGCCACGACCGTCGGGTCGGAGGCGATTTTGGTGGCGGCGGCTTGTCCGCCCTCTGGGCCGCAGCCCTCGTCCTGCCCGGTCAGCTTGATCGGATGGCCCAGCAGCTTGCCGCCCTTGTCCATGATGGCGATCTCTGCGCCGCGTTTGGTGTCTTCACCCAGGGAAGCATCCGGGCCGGCGACGACCATCCAGTAGGCGATGTGAATGGGTTGGCCCTTTTTGATCGTGACCACCCCCAGGGGATCCTTCGGCGGGGCGGCCTGGGCGGTGCTCATCACGGCGAAGCCAACTACCAGAAACAGTGCAACCAGAAAAGCAAAACGACGGTTCATGACGGCCTCCTTTGGCTAGGCGTTGGATTGGGTTGAAAGTTCGGTCCTCCGACATTCGAAGGGCAAAGGCTAATCCCCCGGAACCGGAACGGGTGGAATTTACTAAACACGCTTCAGTCTGTCAAGGGCACTAAAAGTGCCACATAGTATCCAAGGAATCGTACGTAAATGCCAAGCAGGGGCGCCTTCGGTTTCCACCCGATGGGGTTCGGTTGGTCGCAGAGCAGCGGAAATTGGGGATCAGCGGTGCCGGCGCGCCCGCTCCACTTCTCGTTTTTGATCGCGTTCGCGCAGGGCGGCGCGCTTGTCGAACTCGCGCTTGCCCTTCGCCAAGGCAATGGTGATTTTGGCCTTGCCGGCTTTGAAGTAGAGTTTCAGCGGCACCAGCGTATGGCCCTGTTCGTTCGCCTTGGCGTATAGGCGCATGATTTCGCGTTTGTGCAGGAGGAGCTTGCGCACCCGCAGGGGGTCGTGGTTGTCGTAATAGGCAAACGGATAGGGACTGATGTGCATCTGGAAGAGCCAGACCTCGCCGTCTTTGACCTTGGCATACGAGTCCTTCAGATTGGCCCTGCCCAGGCGCAGAGATTGGACTTCGGTGCCGGTCAGCACCAAGCCGGCCTCGTATTGGTCCACAATGATGTAGTCGTGCCGGGCCTTGCGGTTTTCGGCCACGATCTGGATGGGGCCTTTTTCCATCAGGCATGCAGGTCGCGGCGGTGGTTGGCCACCAGCTCGCCGAAAGCGTCGCGCAGAACTTCGAAGACCTCGCGGGCCGTCCGCAGGCCCAGAACCGTCTTGGCGACTTTTTTGGAATCGGCCAGGCTGATGGACCGGATCATGCGTTTGACCAGCGGAATGGCCTGGGGGTTCATGCTCAGCTCGCTCAGCCCGAGGCCGAGCAGCAGCGGGGCGTGCAGCGGCCGGCCGGCCATTTCGCCGCACATGTGAACCGGAATGCGGTGGGCCCGGGCGACGTCGGCGGTGTGCTTGATCATGCGGATCACGGCCGGGTCCAACGGTTGATACATGTGGGCCACCTGTTTGTTCCCGCGGTCGATGGCGAGCCCGTACTGGATCAGGTCGTTGGTGCCGATGCTGAAGAAGTCGACCTCCTTGGCCAGCAGATCGGCGATGACCACCGCCGCCGGCACCTCGATCATGATCCCCACGGGGATGTTGCGCTGGTGGGGCAGGCCGTCCTTCGCGAGGGAGGCGGCCGCATCGTCCAGGAAGCTCTTGGCGAGCTGGACTTCGAAGAAAGCGGAAATCAGGGGGAACATCAGGCGCACGTTGCCGAATGCGGCCGCCCTCAAGATGGCCCGCAGCTGGGTCCGGAAGACCTCCGGCCGTTTCAGGCAATACCGGATGGCGCGCAGTCCGAGAGCGGGGTTCGGCTCGTCGTGGCCGGCGGCGGGATGGATGGCCTTGTCGCCGTTGATGTCCAGGGTGCGGAAGATCACCGGCCGGGGCGCCATGACTTCGACCACGTCGCGGTAGTTTTCGAACAGCTCGTTTTCGGACGGGAACACGGTCCGGCCGAGGTACTGAAACTCGGTTCGGTACAATCCGATGCCGGCGGCACCGTAATTGATGGCGGATACCACCTCCTCCGGGAACTCGATGTTGGCCAGCACATCGAAAGGCCGGCGGTCGGTGGTTTGGGTCTTGAGGTGGCTTTCGCGCGTGATGACGGCCTTGTAGCGCTCGTAGTTCGCCTGGCGCTCTTCGTATTCGAGCAGGGTGGCTTCGGAGGGATGCACGACGACGGAGCCGTCCGTGCCGTCGACGATGATCACGTCCTCGTTCCGTATCGTCTGGGTGGCGACCTCCAGCCCGACCACCGCGGGAATTTCCAGCGTCTGGGCGATGATGCCGGTATGGGACGTCTTGCCGCCCAGATCCGTTATGAATCCCTTGACCCGCTCGAGGTTGATCTGGCTGGTATCGGCCGGCGAGAGATCATGGGCCACCAGGATGACCCGCTTGTCGATCCGGGCGATGTCCGGGGCCTCGACTCCGGTCAGATGGCGCATCACCAGGTCCGCCACGTGGCTGATATCCGCCACGCGTTCGCGCATGTAGGCATCCGGCATCTCTTGAAAAGCGCTTTGGATCCGGCCGGCCACCGATTTCAGCGCCCACTCGGCATTGACGCGCTCCTTTTCGATCGTTTCGATGGTGCGGCCGTAGAACATCTTGTCGTTCAACAGCGCCATCTGGGTTTCCAGGATGGCGGCTCGTTGAACTTCGCGGGGACTGTTTTCGATGATGGTTCGAAGTGCCGATTTGGCATTCTGAACCGCCGACTTGAACCGCTTGATTTCGCTTTTGATGCTCTTTTCGGCGATCGGGTACCGTGCGACGACGTCCACACCGCTGCGGTCCATCAGATAGGCCTTGCCGATGCAGATGCCTGCGGAGGCGTTGATTCCTTTCAATACGATTTCTTGTTTGCCTGCTTTTTGCATCTGCCGCTATTCCCCAAAACCGCTTTCAACGAGACCGGCCAGGGCGTCGAGAACGGAAGCATCCTGCGGGTCGTCGACCGCCAGCGTCAACGTGGAGCCCTTCTCGCAGGCCAGGGTCAGGACGTCCATGACGGAAGCTGCGTCCGCCCTGTCCGGCCCGCGCAGGATCCACACCCCGCCGCGAGCGGTCTTCGCGATGCGGGCGATCTGGACGGCCGAGCGCGCATGCAATCCTAGCTGATTGACCAGTGTGACCTCGCGCGTGAGACTCATTGGGATCAAATATAGCCCAAGCCGTGTTCATTGACAAGGCTGCAAACCGCTGGTAGTTCACTGGAATCCGCATGATGATGAGCTGGAGGAGATGAATATGGCCGACACCGTTCGGATTTTCGGAAAAGACACGTGACCCTATACCCAGGCGGCTCGTGAAGCTTATGCCCGCAAAGGTCATCCGGTCGAATTCGTGGATGTGCTGCAGGACAAGGCCGGCATGGCCGACATGCTGAAGCATTCGGCCGGCCAGCGCCGCGTGCCGGTCATCGTTGCCGGCGGGAAGGTGAGCGTCGGATTCGACGGGGGATCCTGACGCGTCTGAGACGTTCGGCTGGAAGCCGAACGACCCAACGGAGAATGCAGCCGTGGCGGTTACGCCCGGAGAAGAAACCAACCATGGTCGCCCGATTCAGGCAGCCGAAGGGGATCCGGTGCGCCTGCAGGAGGAGGTGGCCGTTCTGCGCCGCCAGAATGAGCAGCTTTCCGCTCTCTACGAAACCTCCCTCGGGCTGATCGACCGCCTCGACAAGGAGGAACTGCTCGAAGCCATTCTCCATCGGGCCGCTCTTCTGACCGACACCGCGCACGGCTATATCTACCTGCTGGAGCCCGATGCCGGCGCGATGCAGATGCGGGTGGGGATGGGTTTTTTCAAGAGCCAGATCGGACTGCGGGTGTCGCCCGGCGAGGGCCTCGGGGGAAAGGTCTGGCAAAGCGAAGCGGTTTTGCGGGTCGACGACTATCGCGCCTGGAGCGGACGGCTGACCGGCAAGAGCTTCGACTCGCTGCGATCCATTGTGGGGATCCCCCTGAAGTATCGGGGGCGGGTCGAGGGGGTCATCGGCCTGGCCCACGTCGAGGCCGGCAAAAGATTCCATGATGAAGATGTGGCGGCGCTGGAGCGCTTTGCGGGACTGGCCACCATCGCGCTCGATAAGGCGAAGCTATATGCGGACGCCCGCAGGGATCTGGCTGAGCGCCGACGTGCGGAGGAGGTCCTGCGCAAGAGCGAGGAGCGTTACCGCCTGCTGCTCGAGTCGTCTCCCGACCCGGTCGTGGTCTACAATCTTCAGGGCGAGGCGCTTTATGTGAACCCTGCCTTCGAGCAGGTCTTCGGCTTGGTCCGCGAGGAGCTGATCGGCAAGAACATCGACTTCGTGCCGGAGGAAAGCTGGCCGGAAACCCGCGAGGCGATCGAAAACATGCTGAGCGGCCAGAAGATCCATCTGTTCGAAACCAAGCGCCTGACCCGGGACGGCCGGCTGTTGGATGTGCAGCTGAGCTCGACCCTTTATTTCGACGAAGAAGGCAATCCCGCCGGCAACATCGTCACGCTGCGCGACATCAGCGCTCAAAAGAACGCCGAGCGCGAATTGTTGAAATATCACAATCAGCTGGGCGAGCGGGTGGCCGAACGCACGGCGGAGCTGGCCAAAGCCAACGCCCAGCTGGCCCAGGAGGTGGAAGACCGCAAGCGGGCCGAAGCCGAATTGCGCAAACGTGAAAAAGAGCTCAAGGCCCAGTCCCTGCACTTGGAGGAGGTCAACACGGCGTTGCGGGTGCTGCTCAAACAGCGGGACGACGACAAAAAGGAGCTGGGGGCCAGCGTCAGCTCGAACGTCCGTGAGCTGATCTCGCCGTATCTGGACCGCCTGAAAAAAGGCCGGCTGGGGGCGGTTCAAAAAACTCTGTTGGATATTCTGGAAAGCAACTTAAACAACATTATTTCGCCATTCACCAGCAACCTGTCCGCCCATATCGGGAACCTGACTCCCACCGAGATCCGGGTCGCAAACCTGGTCAAAGAAGGCAAGACGAATAAGGAAATCGCCGACCTGCTCCTTCTTTCCAAAAACACCGTACTCTTTCACCGACACAACATCCGCACCAAGCTGGGTTTGCGCAAAAGCAAGAAAAACTTACGAACCTACCTGTTGAGCGTTGAAAAATAGCTGGAATTTACCACTATTTTACCCCTACTTTAACTATGATACAAACCTGTTGACTAAATAAAAAGCATCTTATAGAAATTTATACACGAAATGAATTGAGTTCATATTTTCTTAATGCGTATCCCGCTCACGGTCATCAATCATGGTCCGCAGCGGGATTTCAGGGCTATCCGCGACGGGAAGGGAGAAGGAATCGGTGGGGGGAACAGGTGCAGTCCAGGAGAACGACGTCATCCTCGAGCTGAAAGACGTTGCCATGTACTTCGGCAAGGTGGCCGCGTTGGCCGGAGCGAGCCTCCAGGTCCGCAAGGGTGAGATCCATTCCGTCATCGGACCCAACGGCGCCGGCAAAACCGTCATGATGAACTGTATCAGCGGACTGTACCGGCCACAAAAGGGGGAAATTCATTTCAAGGGCGAACGCGTCAATGATCTTAAACCCTACGAACGGGCGGCACGCGGCATGTCCCGGACGTTTCAGAAGGTGGAGGTGTTCGGCGGCATGACGGTGCTGGACAACATCCGCCTGGGGCGCCATATCCATCTCAAGTCCGGGATTCTGAGCGGTTCGATTTATGCCGGCAAGACCGCCCGGGAGGAGATCGAAAACCGCCAGTTCATCGAAGAACAGATCATCGACCTGCTCGAGATCGAGCATATCCGCCACAAACCCGTCGGCATGCTGCCCTACGGGCTGCAGAAGCGCGTGGAACTGGGACGGGCGCTGGCATTGAAGCCGGACCTGTTGATTCTCGACGAGCCGCTGGCCGGTCTCAACCTGGAGGAGACCGAAGACATGGCGCGCTTCATTCTGGACGTCAACGAGGATCCGCGTTGGAACATCACCTGCCTGCTGGTCGAGCATGACATGGGGGTCGTCATGGACCTGTCGCATCGGGTCTTCGTGCTCAATTTCGGCAACATGATTATGGATGGAACCCCGCAGGAAGTGCAGAACAACCCGGACGTGATCAAGGCTTATTTAGGGGAAGAGGATCTGTATGCCACACGGAGATAAAACCATCGCTGCGGCGGCGTCACAAAAGGCTGAAATTTCTCGGGACCTCACGATTCCGAAACTCTTTTGCCAGCAGGCCAGGCGCTACGGCAAGGACCGCGTCGCCATGCGGGAGAAGGAGTTCGGAATCTGGCGGCCCATCACCTGGCAGGAATATTATGAAACCGTAAAATACATCGCCCTGGGCCTGATCAAGCTCGGCCTGCAGGAGGGGGATAAGGTCGCCATGATCGGCGACAACCGGCCCGAGGGCCTCATGGCGGAGATGGCGGCTCTGTGCAGCCGCGGGATCGGAGTGTGGTTGTTTCAAGACTGCCTGATGGACGAAGTGCGCTACATCGTCGACCATTCGGATGCTAAATTCCTGGTCGGCGAAGGCCAGGAAGAGGTCGATAAGGCGCTCTCCATCCTGAAGGACTGCCCCAAGCTCAAGAAGATCATCTATGACGATCCCAAGGGCTTGCGCCATTACAAGCAGGACTGCCTGATTAGCCTCCGGGAGGTCCAGCAGCTCGGCCGCGAATTGGAGAAGGAAAAACCCCATCTTTTCGATGAGCTCATTCAGAAGGGCCACGGCGAGGAGATCGCCCTGCTCTTCTATACTTCCGGAACGACCGCCCTACCGAAGGGCGCCTTGCTTTCGCATCACAACATGCTCTCCATGGGCCAGCACCTGATGGAAATCGATCCCTGCCAGGAAACCGACGACTATGTGTCCTACCTGCCGTTCGCCTGGATCGGCGAGCAGATGATGTCCATCTCCTGCGGCCTGCAGATCGGCTATACGCTGAATTTCCCGGAAGCGCCGGAAACCTCCCAGGAGAACATCCGCGAGATCGGCCCCCACGTCATGTTCGCACCGCCGCGCATGTACGAGCAGATGACCCGCACGGTGCAGGTCAAATACCTGGACGCCAGCTGGCTGAAGCGCATGTTCTTCAAGTTCGCCACCTGGGTCGGCTACCGTTACGCGGACCTGAAGTTTTCGAAGAAGGGGGTTCCGCTGCCATGGCAGGTGCTGCACGGGATCGCCTATGCCACCGTTCAGAAGAAGCTGAAAGACCACCTGGGCATGAGCCGGGTGCGCAACGCCTACACCGGCGGCGCCGCCATGGGGCCGGACCATTTCCGTTTCTTCCACTCCCTGGGCGTCAACCTGAAGCAGATCTACGGCCAGACCGAGGTGGCCGGCATCTCGGTGGTGCACCGCAGCGGCGACATCAAGTTCGACACCGTCGGCCACCCCATACCGGGCACCGAAGTGCGCATCAACGAGGAGGGCGAGATCCTCACCCGCAGCCCATCGGTGTTCAAGGGCTACTACAAGAATCCGGAAGCCACCCAAAAGACCCTCAAGGACGGCTGGCTTTACTCCGGCGACAAGGGATTTCTGGACGACGACGGCCATCTGGTGGTGTTCGACCGCACCAAGGACGTGTTCACCCTGAAGGACGGCCGGCCCTTCGCGCCCCAGTACCTGGAGACCCGGCTGAAATTCAGCCCCTACATCAAAGATGCCTGGGTCATCGGCGACCGGCGGGATTATCTATCGGCGGTCATGTGCATCGACTATTCGGTGGTCAGCAACTGGGCCGATCAGCGCAAGCTCAACTACACGAGCTACCAGGAGCTCTCCCAGATGACCGAGGTGTACGAGCTCGTGGAAAAGCAGATCCGCCAGGCCAACAAGGACCTGCCGGATGTGGCCAAGATCCGCAAGTTCACCAACCTCTACAAGGAGTTCGACGCCGACGACGACGAGCTGACCCGCACGCGCAAGCTGCGGCGGGCCTTCGTGGAGAAGCGCTACAAGGAGATCGTAGAAGCGTTGTATTCCCAACAGAACAGCGTTCACATCGACACCCTCATCAAATACGAAGACGGCCGGCAGGCGCACATCGTCACCGACATGCGCATCATTCCGATTCCGGATTGATGGACCGGCTTGCCGCGATAGGAGAACGACGGATGGATTTGATTCTGATGACGTTGGCCACCGGCATCATGGTGGGCGGCATTTACGCCCTGGTGGCGCTGGGCTGGGTGCTGATCTACAAGTGCTCGGGCGTGCTGAACCTGGCCATGGGCGAGATGACCCTGATCGGCGCCTATGTGTCGCTGAGCTTCTACTCCATGGGGATCCCGTTTCTGGCATCGCTGCTGATCATGCTGGTCATCGGGTTCATCCTGGGCATCCTCACCGAGCGGATCTTCCTCGACCGCCTGATCGGCGAGCCGGTCCTGACCGTCATCATGGTGACGGTGGGGCTTTCCTTCTTTTTCAAGGGTACGCTGGAGTTCATCTGGGGGACCGACACGCGCGTCTTCACGCCGCCGGTGTTCTCGATCGAGCCGATCCGCATCGGTCCGATCGTCATCGGCAGCGTCTACCTCTGGAGCTTCGTGGCCGCGATCATTCTGCTGGTGATCTTCGTGTGCTTCTTCAAGTACACCCGCTGGGGACTGGCCATGCAGGCCACGGCCGACGACGAGATGGCGGCCCTGTCGCTCGGCGTCAGCGCGCGCTATGTCTACGCCGCCGCCTGGGCCATCGCCTTCATGGCGGCCGGCGTGGGCGGAACCCTGCTCGGCAACATCAACGGCCTGAACATCTCGGTGGCCTACCTCGGTCTGCTGGTCCTGCCCGTGGTGGTGCTGGGAGGGCTGAACTCGGTGCCCGGCGCCATTCTGGGCGGGGTCATCATCGGCGTGCTGCAGAACTTCTGCGGCGCCTATCTGGACCAGTACTTCCCGGGCGGCGTCAAGGAGATCGCCCCTTTCGCCTTCATGGCGGTCTTCCTGCTCTGGAAGCCTTACGGGATCTGGGGATGGGAGCGGATCGAACGGGTTTAAAGTTTAAGGTTTAAGGTTTAAAGCAACAGCCATGCGCAGAATTTAGACCTTAAACTTTGTTACCTTAAACTTTAAACCTTAAACTTTAACACTGGAGTTTAGCGACGCATGTCTACGACTTTTCTCCCCTGCGGCGAATACCACGAGAACTACCATGAAGACCACGCCTGGTGGCAGACCCGGTTCATCAAGGCCAAGATGATCGCGCTCATGATAGCGCTGTTCGTCGGGATCCCTTTTTTCGCCGATGAATACTGGCTCAGCGTCTGCAACCAGATCGGCTACACCGCCCTCGGGGCGCTGGGGGTGCAGCTGCTGATCGGCTTCTGCGGCCAGGTGACGCTGGGCCATGCCGCGTTTCTGGCGGTGGGGGCCTATACCAGCACGCTGCTGATCCTCGAATTTCCCTGGCCGAAAATCCTCCTGGATCTGGGGCTGGCCTATCCGCTCAGCATCTTCGTCGCCGCGGTGGCAGCCGGGATCTGGTGCGTGATCTTCGGCCTGCCGTCGGCGAAGGTCAAGGGGTTTTACCTCATCCTGACCACCATGGCGGCCCAGTTCATCACGGTGGACTTCGTGATCACCCAGTACATCAGCCAGATCGGCGGCCGCGGGCAGGCGTTTTCGCTGCCGCCGGGTACCATCAAGATCGGCCCATGGGTGATCGACAGCGACCTCAAGATCTACTACATGATGATCGTGCTGGTGATCGTGCTGACCGCGGCGGTGGTCAACCTGCTGCGGTCGCGGGTCGGACGGGCCTGGGTCGCCATCCGCGACAACGACATCTCCGCCGAGGTCATGGGGATCAACGTGGTGCAGTACAAGCTGTTGGCCTTCTTCGTGGCCGGCTTCATCGGAGGAGTGGCCGGCGCCTTCTGGATCAGCAACCTGGCCGCCATCAGCCCGGAGCATTTCCCCTGGTTCTGGTCGCTCTGGCTCGTGGGGGTGATCCTGATCGGCGGAGTGGGGTCGATCCACGGCACGATATTCGGCTCCATCTTCATGGTGGTGGTCATGGAGCTGCTGCAGATGGCCGTCATCCCCCTGGCCGCCAGCTACCCCAAGCTGCTGATGGATTTTCTCTTCATCAAGGAGGCCGCCTTCGGCCTGGCCATCTGCGCGTTCATGATCTTCGAGCCGAACGGCCTGGCCTACCGCTGGTGGCAGACCAAGAACTATTTCAACCTCTGGCCGTTTTCGTATTAGGCATCGGCACGTGCAACCTAACTTCCCAACCGCTTTTCTCAACCCTTTCCTTGATTGAAAGGAGGAAGGCATGAAAGTAAAAGCATTGGTGGCAGTGTTCGCAATCGTGGTCGCCGCCGGGATGTGTTCGACGGCATCGGCGGCCGAAGTCGTCATCGGCGCTCTCAACGACATGACGGGCGCAACGTCCGACGTGGGCAAGGACTACGCCCTCGGCATCGCCGAAGCGGTCAACTACTGCAACGACAACGGCGGGGTCAACGGCAAGCCGATCAAGCTCGTCCAGTTCGATTACGGCTACCGGGTGCCGGAGGCTCTCACCAAGTACAAGCTGTTCAAGCGCATGGGCGCCGTCGCCGTGCAGGGGTGGGGCACCGGCGACACCGAGGCGCTGGCGCCGACCGTGACCGCCGACAAGATGCCCTACGTTTCGGCCTCCTACTCGGGGCATCTGGCCGATCCCAAGAAGACCCCTTACAACCTCTTCGCGGCGACCGACTATTCCAGCAACGCCCGGGCCACCCTGACGGCCTGGTTCGACACCCGCTGGCCCAAGCACGCCGACTTCAACAAGCGCAAGCCGCGCTTTGCTTGCTCCTACATGTTCGCATCGCCTTATGCCAGCGCGCCGATCAAGGCCATCAAGGACCAGGCGACGCTCCTCGGATTCGAGATCGGCCCGGACCAGGACGTCTCGCTTTTTGCGGTCGACGCCAAGAGCCAGATCCTGGCTCTGAAGGACTTCAAACCGGACGTGGTCTGGCACGGCAACACCACCATGTCGGTTTCCGCCACCATGCGCGATGCCTATGCGCTCGGCCTCGGCGCGGACCACATCATCAATTTGTGGGGCTTCGACGAAAACCTGCCGCGGCTGGCGGAGAAAGCCGCCGAAGGGGCTATGGCCGCCACGGTCTGCGCCTTCTACGGCGAAAACACGCCCATGATGCCCAAGGTGGTGGAATACGCCAAGAAATTCAACCCCGGCGTGCCCCAGGAAAAGCGCCTGATCCGGACGATCCAGGCCTGGTCCAACGTTCTGGCCTTGTGGGAAGCCATGAAGCGGGCCGACAAGGCCGGCGCCTTGAACGGCGAGGGCATTCTCAAGAAGGGTTTTGAAACGATGCGGGAGTTCGAGCTCGGGCTGGGCGGCGCTTCGCTGACCTACACCGACACCGACCATCGGATTTCGGGAAAGGTGCCGGTCTACGAGTACAAGAACGACAAGTTTCAGCGCGTGGAGGTCGTCGACTTGAAAGGCCGCTGGCCGGATAAATGGCAGTCATGGCTGGGTTGGTAACACGCACGGAGCACTTCACCGAGGAGGTCGGTTAGCCTTGCAGGACGACAACAGCATTCTCAAGATCAACAACATCGAGGTGAAGTACCACGAGGTCATCCTGGTGATCAAAGGGGTCTCGATCGAGGTCCCCGAGGGCGGGATCGTGGCATTGCTGGGCGCCAACGGGGCCGGCAAGAGCACCATCCTCAAGGCGGTTTCCGGCCTGCTCAAACATGAAGACGGCCAGGTCACCGACGGCTCGATCCAGTTCATGGGACAGCGCATCGACCGGATGCCGCCTGAAAAGATCGCCAAGATGGGCATCGTGCAGGTCATCGAGGGCCGCCGGGTCTTCGAGCACCTCACGGTGGAGCAGAACCTCAAGGTGGGCGCCCACATGCGCAAATTCGGCCGCTCCATCAAGGAGGGGCTGGAGATGGTCTACCACTACTTTCCGCGGCTCTACCAGAAGCGCAACGAGACCGCCGGCTTCATCAGCGGCGGGGAGCAGCAGATGACCGTGGTGGGCCGGGCGCTCATGACCAGCCCCAAGCTGATTCTGCTCGACGAGCCGTCCATGGGGCTCGCGCCGCTGCTGATCCACGAGATCTTCAACATCATCACGCGGCTGAATGCCGAGGAGAAGATCTCGATCCTGCTCGTGGAGCAGAACGCCAAGCTCGCCCTGAACGTGGCGCCCTATGCCTACGTGCTCGAAAGCGGGCGCATCGTCATGAATGACTCGGCCGAGAAGCTGCGCGAGAACCCGGACATCAAGGACTTCTACCTCGGCATGACCGACCTCGGAGGGCGGAAGAGCTTCCGCGACGTGAAGCACTACAAGCGCCGCAAACGATGGCTGACCTAACAATCAACGTGACGGGAGAGAATGTCATGAAAAAGCAATCGGTCTTGATGACGTTATTCGGACTGGCGGTGGCCGCTTTTCTGCTGGCGGGCTGCGCCGGAATGCAGACGGCCTCTGAGGCCACTTTCAAGGCGCCCGAAGTCACCTTGAGCCAAGCCGAGGTTCCGAGCTATTTCGGATATTGGTTCTACAACAACAAAGTCCAGCCGAGCCTTCCGGAGAACGCCAAGCCGGGGAACAACGGAGCTCCGCTGATCTACGCGTTCATTTTTAACCTCAAGAACCCGAACGACTTTCCGGTGCTGATGGACAACATGAAGTTCACGGTCGCGCTGGATGGCTTCGATCTGAACACCGTCGGGTCTCAGGACGAGATTTGGATCCCGGCCGGCAAGACCACCCAGCTGCGGGTGCCGTGCGTGTTCGGCATGTTCGAAGCGTTCATGAGCCTGGGGGTGGTCGGCGGCATGGACCTTCAAAAGATGGGCAAAAAACCCTGGGATATGCTTGAAAAATGGTGGACTACCGCGCCCGACTTCAGCTTCCCGATCGAAGTGAGGAACGGCTCAGCCGTGTTCAAGGCGGATGGGATCACCAAGGTTGTCGCATTCAAGGCGAAGTATCCGTGATCCACTGAATCGGTTGAATCGTGACAGCCGCCTCCGAGCTCAAGCGGCTCGGAGGCGGATGCCCAAAAGAATCCCGTAACAAATTCGATTCAGTTATCGAACCTGCGCTCATTCGGCAGTGGGGCATGAGTGGTGTTTGCCTCGGATGCGCTGCTGCGGGTGCCAAGGCGGTGAAGCGATGGGATTGCACGACTTTACGTTCTACGACCTGATCAACCGCAACGCGGTCTGCTACCAGAGCCGGCCGGCCTGGCTGGAGGTCGACGATCAGCGCACCCTGACTTTTGCGGAAGTGAAGCAGCGGGTGGACCGGCTCGCCGCGGGGCTTCAGCAGGCGGGGATTCAAAAAGGCGACCGGATCGGCGTACTGGGCAAGAACAGCCTCGAGTACTTCCTGCTCTACGGGGCGGCCGCTGCGCTCGGCGCGATCGTCTTGCCGATCAACTGGCGGCTTTCGGCCGAGGAAGTCGTTTTCAACCTCAATGACGGTACCCCTAAGCTTCTGTTCGTGGACCCCGAGTACCAATCCATGATTGCTTCGGCCAAAGACCGTCTGAGGTCGGTCCAGGGGTTTTTCAACCTCAAACCTCCCGGAGGTGAGTTCGCCGATTTTAACGAACTGCTGGCAGGCTCCACCGCTTTTCAGCCGGCCGAGGTCATCGATCTGGACGGCTTGGTCATCATCCACACGGCGGCCGTGGCCGGACGGCCGCGGGGCGCCCTTTTGAGCCACCGCAACTTCATCAGCGCCAACGTCCACCTGAACCTCCTCATGCGCCTCTCGCCGGAGGATGTGCACCTCAACCTGCTGCCGCTGTTTCACGTCGGCGGGCTTTTCATGGCGACCATGGCGTTTCACGCCGGCGCGCTCAACATCAATATGAGCAAATTCGACGCCGCTCAGGCGGTCGAGCTGATTGCGGACCGAAGCGTGACCGTGATGTTCGACTTCGCTCCGATCCTGAGCTCGATCCTGGAGCAGCAGGTGAAGACCGGCAAGGCGATAAACTCTCTGCAGCATGTGATCGGCATCGAGGCGCCCGAAGCCATCGAGAAATACCAACAGAGGACCGGGGGCACGTTCTATGTCATGTACGGGCAGACCGAGACGTCCGCCATCGCCACGCTGGGCCGATACGCCGACCGGCCCGGATCGGCCGGCCGGACCATCCCTCTGGCCGACGTCAAGCTCGTGGACGACGCCGACCGAACGGTCCCGGCGGGCGAGGTCGGGGAGATCGCCGTCAAGGGCCCGATGGTCTTCAGCGGCTATTGGAACCTCCCCGAAGACACGGCGCACGCCTTCCGGAACGGCTGGCACCACACCGGCGACCTGGGGCGCTTCGACGAGGACGGGTTCCTGTTCTATGCGGGACGCAAGCCCGAGAAGGAATTGATCAAGCCGGGCGGGGAGAATGTCTACCCGGCCGAGGTGGAGAAGGCGATTCTGGAGCACCCGGCCGTGGAGATGACGGTGGTGTTCGGGGTGCCCGATCCCAAGTGGAAGGAAGGCATCAAGGCGGTCTGCCGGCTGAAATCCGGGCAGAAGCTAACGGCCAGAGACCTTGCCAAGTTCGTGGGCCAACGCATCGCCAGCTACAAGAAGCCTCAGTACGTCGAGTTCGTGGCGGAGATGCCGCTGCTCGCCAACGGCTCGCCCGACCGGGCCAAGGTTAAAGAAAAATACGGCGGCGAGCAGAAATAAGGAAACTTCGTTCTGCCTGCGTCACAACTTTGCGGCTTCCACGCTTCTTTCCGCCAGGCCGGCTTGGGCCAGCCTGTTGACGAAAAACCAATTTAAGGGGCGTATCACCAGGAAGTACAGTCGTCCGGTCCAGTGCTCATGTCAAAGAATTGACGCGTGGATGATCGGTCGGCGAGGTGATCGTTCGGATGGGCGGCGGTTGTTTTCAGGCGACATGCGTGCCAGGCAGAAATAACCTTTTGCTTCCCCTCCTTTCATTTTTTCGATCGACTTCGGTTTTAACTTTCAGCAGGTCAACCACCAGTATCTGAAACGAAGCATCTATAATAGAATTCGGGATCTTAGCCGAGAAGACGACTTTCCCTCCCTCCTTGGGGTATTTTGTATTCCAGATCATATACCTCAAACCGGATTTCAAGTTCTTGGTCAAACCCGTTTTCCCGATTTCACGAATAATAAAAGCAATAGGGGTTCGATGCAGCCCTTTGGATCTCAATTGCTGGAACAGGTAAACATTGCACAAATCATCATACGTCAGAAGATTCCGATCACCCCTCGCCATGGCCGTATGCCAGGATGGGATGATGAAGCCCTTCACGATCCAATCGCGAACTCTTGACAACTCAATTCCCAATATGCGTGAAACATCGAGAATCGAGTAGGTTAGCGTGGTTTCATGGTCTCTCTTAAGAGATTTTGGCATCAATGCTTTCAGGGGATTGGGGTTATCGACGAAACGGGGCGTGATATCGGCTATAGTCATTTTGGGCCTCGCTTGCTTCTGGATGCATTGGGCATAAGGCCGCCGGCCGCCACAGGAAAAGAGTTATATTTTCCTTATCGATATGCGAAATCTGCGCCGAGTTATATGGAGTTTTGATTTTTTGGAGTTATGTGGTTTGCTATTTCAACCACTTATAAGGAATTTCATTTCAGGCGGGCATGGAAAATGGAAGGTTTCTTTTTATTTCTGGGAAGAAATATTTACATTCTACAGAATCAATTAACACAAAAAATGGCATCGAATTGGAGGTGAGGGCGCAGAGCGCTTATGCTTGACAGGTTTCTAAAAGGTGTGCAGGTCCGGTTCGCGGCGATGGGGGGAGGCCGCCTTTCCGCAAACCGGGCAAAATGCCGGGCTGTCCGGTTTGCACAGGCGCTCTATCGGGATGATTTGATTTCATCAAATGGCTTGTTTTCCCTTGATTTTCATGTCGGTCCTCCTCACTTCAGGCAGTGAGTCTTGCGGCTTCGAACAAGGCTGCCAACAGCTCGCGGCAAAATGCGGGGATGTCGGCGACGACCCGCCCCCAGACGAGGTTTCCTTCTCGTACCGCGGCAGCATCCACCCAGGTGGCCCCAGCGTTGATGAGGTCGTCCTTGATGCCCAGAGAGCCGGTCGCCCGGCGGCCGCGCACGATTCCGGCCGAAATCGCGACCAGCCCGCCGTGACAGATGATCCCCAGAATCTTGCCGGCGGCATCCATCTCGCGGATCAACCGGATCACGGCCGGATAGCGCCGCAGTTTGTCGGGCGCCCACCCGCCGGGGATGACGGCGGCGAACAGATCCTGGCTTTGAAGCGACTCGATGCGTGCGGTCGGCAGGATTTCCAGTCCGTTCTTGCCGCGGATCGGCTTGAGGTCCATTGCGGCGGGGATGACGTCGGCACCCTCTTCTTGAAGGCGCATCAGAGGCACATAAAATTCGAGGTCTTCCACTGCTTCAGCAACGAGGATCCCAATTCGCCTGCCGGCCAGCCGCATATGAGACCTCCCTTCGAACGGCACGGTGGGTTGATGCGTTCAAAGCCTTCAGTTGCCGTTTTTCTCCCACTGGTAGACGCGCACCGGCGGAATGTTGAGGATCTCGACTTCCATCTGCCCGGTCCCCAATAAGGGGCGACACAGTTCGGCGACCCGTTTGCTGACCTGGTACGCCACGAAGCGCCCCTGCGGTGCAAGCAGGGACGAGATGGCCTGGATGACCTGGGTTCCGGAGCGATGGCTCATGGTGGAGAAGGGGATGCCCGAAATCACGACATTCGGGCGGTCCATGCCATATCGGTCAAGAACCGACTTCAATTCGCAAGCGTTTCCGAGATGAGCAATCAGGCGGTCATCCGTGATCTTGCGGACGGAGTCGTGCAAATGCGGATTGATTTCGATACTCAGCAGTCTGGCATTCCGCGGCATTTCATTCAGGATGGCGCGGGTCGTTCCGCCGGTGCCGGAGCCCAGTTCCACAATCGTTTTCGCTGAACCGACTCCGGAAACCTCGATGATGCGCTTTTCCAGGAATCGGGAGCTGGGAATAACCGACCCGATCTGGAGCGGATGCTTCAAGAATTCTTGAAAGAATGCGAACTGTCCATTCAGCAGCTTGGCCATAAAATACTCCTGCGGACCTCCGATCGGAGCGCAATGGTGACTCCCTCGGGTGTCGGATCAGTGCTGATGCTTGATCCCGCCAAAGTAGTCATCCGGCGGTATTTCATGAATGACGGCGTGGATGTTTTTGGAATCGACGCCGGTGTATTGGTTGATGAGATAGGTGATGCGCTCGATCAGGTGCGCCTTCAGATCCGGATCTCGCCCCGGGTACATGAAGACTTCGAAGAACACGAAATTGGGGTCGCGATCGGCGTACGTACAGCGGTGTTTATGGGGGCTTTCATAGAGGATCACATGCCCGATGATCGGATCCAGCTTCAGCGTCTCAATCACGACCTCGCGGGTGCGTTTCAGGAAGGCGACCTTGGCGCCCTCGTCCATGATGTTGGAAACGTGGATAATAAGGTGTGGCATGGCTCGATTCCACCCTGCTATTTGAAAATTTTGGCTGCCAGTTCGATGTCCTCCGGGCAAAAAACGAAGAGGCATTTGGCTTCCGGTCCGGCGACCGAGCCGTAAACATAATTGATGTTGATGCCCTCCTCTCCGAACTTTTTGGTGATGGCGGCGAGTTCACCCGGTCGGTTCTCCAGCTGCAGGGCCACGACGGGCATGAGGTCGAAAAGGTACTCGTGTTCCGAGAGCAGGTTGACGGCCTTGTCGGTGTTGTCGGTCAACATGCGGATCAGGGCGAATTCAGCCGAATCCTTGCGCATGGAGTTGTAGCTGGCGGCCGAGGCGATGCGCTGCAGGGACTTGCCGCGGGCCTGGAACAGCTGCTGGACGTACGCCGAGGCGTCCTGGATCATGAGGGCGTCGATGTTGACACCGTTCGCTCCCAGCAGCGCCGACAGACGTCCCAGTTCGCCCGGCACGTTTTTCAGAAACAACGAAATTTCCGTTCGGACCATTTCGTCCTCCTGTCCACTCCCCACCCGAAACCGTGTTCGATACTGGATACTGGATACTGACGAAGATTACAACTGAATTTTCAGGGGCGCGGCCGTCACGGATTGCGCCGGTCTTTGAGAATATGGTTCGAGATGACGATTCGCTGAATCTCGGAGGTGCCTTCGTAAATGGTGAAGACCCGCGCATCGCGGTAAAAGCGCTCCACGGCATATTCCTTCGTGAACCCGTATCCGCCGTGGAGTTGGACGGCCTGAGCCGTGATGCGGTTGACCATCTCGGAGGCAAAGAGTTTGGCCATGGAGGCCTGCAGCGTGTAGTTCTCGCCGTTGTCTTTCATCTGGGCGGCGGAGAGCATGAGCAGCCGGGAGGCTTCGATCTCCGTTGCCATATCGGCGACCCGCCAGCGAATCCCTTGGAACTTGGCGATCTTCTGGCCGAATTGCTCGCGCTCTTGAATGTATCGGATGCCGGCGTCCAGCGCTGCCTGGGCCACCCCGACCGACTGGGCGGCGATGCCGATTCGCCCGCAGTCCAGGCCGGTCATGGCGATCAGAAACCCGTCGCCCTCGTTGCCCAGCAGCTGGTCGGCAGGGACGCGGCAGTCTTCCAGAATCAGATCGCAGGTGTCCGAGGCCCTGAGCCCCATCTTGTCTTCGAGCGGGCCGGCTTTTAAGCCCTTGGCCCCCTGCTCGATCAGAAAGGCGCTGATGCCGCGATGAGCCTTGCCTTCATCGGTTTTCGCCGTGACGATGATGAGCCCCGCATTTTTGCCCGTCGTGGTGAAGCGCTTGGTTCCGTTGAGGATATAGCTGCTCCCATCCCGAACGGCCCGGGTGGTCTGGCGGGCGGGGTCCGAGCCGGCATTGGGCTCGGTCAGGGAGAAAGCCCCGATGGCCTCCCCGGACGCCAATCGAGTCAGGAACTTCTCCTTTTGTTTCTCCGTGCCGTATTTCAAAACGCTTTCACAGACGATCGAGTTGTGCACCGACATCACCACGGCCGTCGATGCGCAGGCATAGGCCACCTCCGCCAGCGCCAGCACATAGCTGACCGTGTCCGCGCCGGAGCCCCCGTACTCCGGCGGCACCATCATTCCCATCAACCCGAGCTCCGCCAGCTTTTTCAGATTGTCCGCGGGAAATAGCTTCTTCTGGTCCCGTTCCATGGCGCGCGGGGCGAACTCCTCGCGGGCCAGATCGCGTACCATCGACTGGATCATCAGCTGTTCTTCAGTGAGTTTGAAAGACATGGTCCTCTCCTCCACCCAGGGCGCTTACAAAAGCCTTTTTCAGCCGGGCCGGCCTGCCGCATCTGCTAGGAGCATTGAGCTTTCAGCTTTGAGCTCATTACGGCGTATAGATCACCACGAGCAGTTCGGCGCGCTCGTCGCTGATGCTTCTCAGCTTGTGCGGGATGCCCGAGTTGAAATGCAGGCAGTCGCCGGCCACCAGCGTGTTCACGTGATCGCCCACCGTTACCTGAACCCGTCCGCTCAGCACGTAGTCGAACTCTTCGCCTTCGTGGGCATACTCGACGCCCCGATGTTCCTGTTGCGCCTCGATGACCACACGGAAGGCCTTGAGATGCTTGTTTTCCGCGCCGGGGGTGAGCGTCGTGTAGGCGTAGTTTTCAGTGCGCCGGGTATGCGCCTTGATGCGTCTTTCCAGGTTGGACCCGGGCTCCTTCAGCAGCGAGGCGGAGTCGATCTCAAGCGCCCGGGCGATCTGCAGGATGGCTCCGACGGGAGGAATGGCCTTGCCGGCCTCGACCTCCTTGAGAAAGGCGATGGAAAAACCGGTTTCGTTGGCGATGCGTTCGAGCGGCACCTTCTTCTCCACCCGCACCTTTTTGATCTTGCCGCCGATGGGTATGCGTTCGATGGCCTTGGTTTTAGGCATGGGTCCTCCAACCGTTACTTGTATTCATAGAATCCCCGGCCGGTCTTGCGGCCGAGCCAGCCGGCTTCCACGTATTTGCGCAGCAGGGGGCAGGGGCGGTACTTGGAATCTTTGAACCCGTCGTAAAGGGTTTCCATGATGGCGAGGCAGGTGTCGAGGCCGATCAGGTCGGCGAGCGCCAGCGGACCCATGGGATGGTTCATGCCGAGTTTCATGACGGTGTCGATGTCTTCGCGGCAGCCGACCCCGTGGTACAGGCAGTAGACGGCCTCGTTGATCATCGGCAGCAGGATGCGGTTGGCGATGAAGCCGGGGTAGTCGTTGGCCTTGGCCGGGGTCTTGCCGAATTTTTCGGACAACGCCCAGGTGACCTTGAACGTTTCCTCCGAGGTCGCGATGCCGGGGATGACCTCCACAAGCTTCATGACCGGCACCGGGTTCATGAAATGCATGCCGATCACCTTGTCCGGCCGCTGCGTCTGGGCGGCAATGCGGCCGATGGGGATCGAGGACGTGTTGGTCGCCAGAATCACGCC
This sequence comes from uncultured Desulfatibacillum sp., assembly GCA_964427375.1. Classification (GTDB taxonomy): domain Bacteria; phylum Desulfobacterota; class Desulfobacteria; order Desulfobacterales; family SpSt-501; genus SpSt-501. The sequence goes on from CAYRUF010000024.1 coordinate 30,629, forward strand.
GGGCTGGCAGATCCGGTCGAGGTCGCGGAACAGCTGGAACTTGACATCCTGTTTCTCGGTGGCGGCCTCGACCACGAAATCCGCCGCCGCCAGGTCATCGAGCGTCACGCTGCCCTTGATACGGCCGAGCAGCGCGTCCCTGTCCGCCGCCGTCATTTTGCCCTTTTCGACGTTGCGGCCGAGAATGCCTGCGATGGTCTTGAGCCCTTTGTCCACAAATGCTTGCTGGATGTCGTTCATGATGACGTTCAATCCGCTGGCGGCCGCGACCTGCGCGATGCCGTTGCCCATCTGGCCGGCGCCAATCACTCCGAAAACCTTGATTTCCATCATGCGTTCCTCCTGTTTCAATATGTTCGTTTTTTATATAAACAATAGAGTGTTACGTGTTAAGTTTTACGTGTTAAGCGGCGGATGGAAAAATCGAAATTAAAAGAAGAATACCATCCTTCGCTTAAAACTTCCAACTAACTTCAAAATTTATGAATGATTTCAAATAGCAATTTTCAGTTAGTCTGGGGATAAATCCCCGCCGCGGCGGGGTAAGACGCTTAACACCAAAAACTTAAAACTCTCTCTACGCCTGATAAATTATCGTTTAATGACCAATGCGACCGCCTCCCCCCCGCCCAGGCACAGCGAGGCGAGGCCGGTTTTCTTATTTTGGCGAATCATCTCGTAGAGCAGCGTCACCAGCACCCGGCAGCCGCTCGCGCCGATGGGGTGGCCCAAGGCCACGCTGCCGCCGTTGACGTTGACTCTGGCGGGATCGAGCTTCAACTCGCGCAGCACGGCCACCGTGGAGCCGCTGAACGCCTCGTTGATCTCGAACAGGTCCACCTCGTCGATGCCGATGCCCGCCTTCCGGAGGCATTTGGGCACGGCCAGGATGGGGGCGACCAGCACGTATTTCATGTCGAGCCCGGCCGAGGCCTGAGCGCCGACGGAGGCCAGCACCCGGCAGCCGAGCGCCGCTGCTTTCTCCTCGGCCATGACCACCACGGCGGCCGCGCCGTCGCTGATGACCGAGGCGTTGCCCGCGGTGGCGAACCCGTTTTTCTGGAAGGCCGGAGGCATTTTGGCCAATTGCTCATAACTCGACTCTCGCGGGCATTCGTCCTGTTTGAAGACGACCGGCTCGCCCTTGCGCTGCGGAATGGACACCGGGACGATCTCATCCGCGAAGATCCCGCCTTTTACGGCCGCCACCGCCCGGCGATAGGACTCGGCGGCGTAGCGGTCCTGGTCCTCGCGGCTGACGTGGTACTTCTGCGAGCACAGGTCGTTGGAAATGCCCATGTGAAAGTCGTTGACGACGTCCCACAGCCCGTCGTGGACCATGTGGTCCTGCAGGGTTCCCGGCCCCATGCGGTAGCCGAAGCGCGCCTTCTCGAGATAGTAGGGGGCGCTGCTCATGTTCTCCATGCCGCCGGCCACGACCACGTCGGCGTCCCCGGCCTGGATGGCCTGGGCGGCCAGCATGACCGCCTTCAAGGCCGAGCCGCAGACCTTGTTGACCGTGAAGCACTCCGCCTCCCAGGGCATCCCGGCCAGAACGGCTGCCTGTTTGGCCGGGTTCTGTCCGTAGCCGCAGGGCAGCACCTGGCCCATGATGACCTCGTTGACCGCCGATTTTTCGATCCCGGCTCGCCGAATGGCCTCCTCGATGACGATGGCGCCCAACTTCGTCGCGCCGACGCCGCTGAGGGTTCCGTTGAAGCTGCCGAGGGGCGTACGAACCGCACTGACAATGACTGCACGTCTCATTTAAATTCTCCTTTCGCCAGGCAAAGGGCAGAGTGCATAGAGCATAGGGTAAAAGAACAAACCTGGGGAGAGAAGCCTACCGTTTTTGGACCCCATGCCCTTTGCTCTGTGCCCCATGCCATTACATATTCCTTCTATATTGTCCCCCCACCGCATAGAGTGCCTGGGTGATCTGCCCCAGGCTGCAGGAGCGCACGGTGTTCATGAGTTCGGCGAATACGTTGCCGTTGGCGAGGGCCACCTGCTGGAGCCGCTCGAGCGCCGCCGGGGCTTCGGTTGCGTGGCGTTTCTTGAAATCGGCCAGCCGCTTCAGCTGGGATTGCTTCTCCTCCTCGGTCGCCCGGGCGAGTTCCAACCCTTCGCTCATCTGGTCCTCGGCCGCATGCGGGTCGCGGAAGGTGTTCACGCCGATGATCGGCAGCGCGCCGCTGTGCTTCAAGGCCTCGTAGTAAAGCGATTCCTCCTGGATCTTGCTTCGCTGGTAGCCGGTCTCCATGGCGCCCAGCACGCCGCCCCGTTCGGTGATGCGATCGAATTCGGCCAGCACGGCCTCCTCGACCAGCCGGGTCAGCTCCTCGAAGATGAAACTGCCCTGATTCATGTTCTCGTTCTTGGTCAGGCCCCACTCGCGGTTGATGATCAACTGAATGGCCAGCGCCCGGCGCACGGATTCGGTGCTCGGGGTGGTGATGGCCTCGTCGAAGGCGTTGGTGTGGAGGCTGTTGCAGTTGTCGTAGATCGCACACAGGGCCTGCAGCGTGGTGCGGATGTCGTTGAACTGGATGTCCTGGCTGTGCAGCGAGCGGCCCGAGGTCTGAATGTGATACTTGAGCTGCTGGGCCCGGACCGATCCGCCGTATTTGTGCTTCAGGGCGATGGCCCAGATGCGGCGCGCCACGCGGCCGATCACGTTGTACTCCGGGTCCAGGCCGTTGGAGAAGAAGAAGGACAGGTTGGGCGCGAAGCTGTCGATCGGCATCCCCCGCGAGAGGTAGTACTCGACGTAGGTGAAGCCGTTGGCCAGGGTCAGGGCCAGCTGGGTGATGGGGTTGGCGCCGGCTTCGGCGATGTGGTAGCCGGAGATCGATACCGAGTAGAAATTGCGGACGCCCTGCTGGATGAAATACTCCTGAATGTCGCCCATCATCTTGAGGGCGAAGTCGATCGAGAAGATGCAGGTGTTCTGGCCCTGGTCCTCCTTGAGGATGTCCGCCTGCACGGTGCCGCGGACGTTGGAGAGCACGGCGGCGCGGATCTGGTCGTGTTCGGCCCGGTCCGGGTCGCGGCCGTTTTGGGCCTTAAAGGCGTCCACCTGCTGGTCGATGGCGGCGTTGAGAAACATGGCCAGCATGATGGGGGCCGGGCCGTTGATGGTCATCGAAACCGAGGTGTTGGGCGCACAGAGCTCAAAGCCGCCGTAAAGCACCTTGACGTCGTCCAGGGAGCATACGCTGACACCCGACGTGCCGACCTTGCCGTAGATGTCCGGCCGGATGTCGGGATCGAATCCGTAGAGCGTGACCGAGTCGAAGGCGGTCGACAGGCGCTTGGCCTCGTAGTTGGCCGACAGCAGCTTGAAGCGACGGTTGGTGCGCGCCGGATCACCCTCGCCGGCGAACATGCGGGTCGGGTCCTCGTCCGCCCGCTTGAGCGGGAAGACGCCGGCCGTGAAGGGGAAGCGGCCGGGCACGTTTTCCTCGCGCATCCAGCGGTAGATCTCGCCCGGGTCCTCAAAACCGGGCAGGGCGATCTTGGGAATGCGGGAATGGGACAAGGATTCCGAATACAGCGGCAGCCGGATTTCGCGGCCGCGCACCGAATAGGTCAGCGCATCCCGGCGGTAGAGATCCTTGACTTCATTCCACTCATCGAGGGTCCGGCGCGTCTCGGGATCGAGCGCTTCCCGGGCTTTACGGGCCTCCTCCTTCAGGCGCGCCAGCAGCCCCTGAAAATCCTCTGCAGGGGATTCATGGGTGATGGCCTCGACGGTTTGCTCAAGATGCCAGGGTTTGCGCACGGCGGCCATCTGGCGGTGCGTTTCCCTGTGATAGCTGCGCACGGTGTCGCTAATTTCAGCCAGGTAGCGCACCCGCTCGGGCGGGATGATGATGGTTTTGGAGGACGACGTCTTGCCGGCCGGCCGGGGCAGGCGGGTGCCGAACTTCACGCCGGTCTTGGCCGCCACCGCGTCCATGATCGCATGATAGAGCGCCGTCACGCCGTCGTCGTTGAACTTGGAGGCGATGGTTCCGTAGACCGGCATCTCCTCGGGTTTTCGGTCGAACGCCTTGCGGTTGCGCTGAACCTGCTTGCGGACGTGCTGCACGGCGTCGTCGCTGCCGCGTTTTTCGAATTTGTTGACGGCCACCAGATCGGCATAATCCAGCATGTCGATCTTTTCGAGCTGGGAGGCGGCGCCGTACTCGCTGGTCATGACGTAAAGCGAGACGTCCACCAGATCGACGATGCTCGAATCGCCCTGGCCGATGCCGGCGGTCTCCGTGATCACCAGGTCATAGCCGGCGGCCTTCACCGCCATAATGGCCTCGGCCAGCGCCGCGGGGATTTCGGTGGATGAGCTGCGGGTCGCCAGCGAGCGCATGAAGACGCGCGGGTTGCCGATGGCGTTCATGCGGATGCGGTCGCCCAGCAGGGCGCCTCCGGTCTTGCGGCGCGAGGGGTCGCAGCTGAGCACGGCGACGCGCACCTGCTTGAGGTCGTGCAGGATGCGCACGATCAGCTCGTCGGTCAGCGAAGACTTGCCGGCGCCGCCGGTGCCGGTGATGCCGATGACCGGCACCCTGCGATTTCCGATCCGGCGGGCGAACTCGGCCCGCAGCTTCGCCAGATGGCCGTTCTGCTGGGTCTTGGCCATTTCCGCGGCGGAAATCAGGTTGGCCACGAGCCGTTTGTTTTCGGGTGCGAGGCCGTCCAGGGCGAAGTTGAAATCGGCGACGGTGGAAAAGTCGAGGGTCGTCACCAGATGGTTGATCATGCCCTGCAGGCCCATGCGGGCGCCGTCTTCCGGCGAGTAAATCTTGGCGACGCCGTAGGCCTCCAGCTCCCGGATTTCCTCCGGAACGATCACGCCGCCGCCGCCGCCGAACACCTTGACGTGCGGCGCGCCGCGCTCGCGCAGCAGATCCACCAGATATTTGAAAAACTCGATGTGGCCGCCCTGATAGCTTGAGACCGCAACCCCCTGGACATCCTCTTCGATGGCCGCGTCCACGATCTCCTGGACCGAGCGGTTGTGCCCGAGATGGATGACTTCCACGCCCGTGTCCTGGATGATGCGGCGCATGATGTTGATGGCCGCATCGTGGCCGTCGAACAGGGAGGTGGCCGTCACCACTCGGATGGGATTGCGGGGTTTGTAGATCTCAACCGGTACGTTCATTCACACCTCCTTCATGAAGCAAAGGGCAAAGGGCATAGCGCATAGGGTTTAAAACAACTACCCATTACCCTCTGCTCCATGCTCTCTGCTCTCTGCCAGACCGGGTTCTTCAGGTATTCTTGGCCACCAAAGGTTCAGTCCTTCGCCCTCATCGCCCGCTGCTGTGCTCCCCTCCCGTGCACATCCGCAGGATCGCCGCGGTCTGGAGCGCGATGTAGTCCTCGATGCTGTAATGCTTGCTTAGGAACCAGCGGCGGAAGGTCCACATGTGCCCCATGACCACGATGTTGTGGGCGGTCAGTTCGATGGACCGTTCGTCCAGATGCGGCAGCTCGCCCGACTTCGACAGCCGGGCGAGCACCCCAACCAAGAGTCCCGTTATCCGCAGCTCATTTTCTAGGACGCGCCGCTGCCATTGGCGGGGCAGCGACTGGGTTTCCTGGTAGATCATCAGGATGAAGTCGCTCATCCGGTGGCAGACCATGAAATACTCGCGGATGACCTTGGCCAGGGCGTCGCGTCCGCCGGATGCGTCCGCCATGGCGGTGCCGACGCCCTGCTCCATTTCCGTATGGATGAAATCACAGACGATATAGAGGATGTCTTCCTTGGTGGTGAAATACTCGTAAAGGGAGCCGATGGATATATCCGCCGCCCGCGCGATCTGGCGCGTGGTGGTCTTGTGAAACCCTTTTTCGACAAACAGGCGGACCGCGGCGTCGGCGATCTGGCGCCGGCGGCGTTCGACCAGATGCGGATCTTTGACCTGGGTGGGGATGGTGTCAACACGCGTAGCGTTGGGCATGAAATCTCGCTGTCCGTCCGAAATTGTTGCAGTCGACCGCTTGAAACGAAGCAAGAGATGCATGCAATGCGCTCACCGAGCGAGCGCTCGATCGACCAGGATTTTTACACGCCGCGGGAACGATTGTCAAGCGATGCATCCGGATGGCGTCGCTTCAGCGAGGCGATGCCGATGGCCGCTGCGATCAGCAGACCCAGGTTGGCCCCCCATGCCCATCGATAGGATCCCGCCAGGTCATAAACCAGCCCGCCGAGCAGTGGCCCCAGCGCGCCGCCGAGGCCCACGACGAAAAAAATCAGCAGGCCGAAGACCGCGCCCATGTTCCCGCGGCCGAAGCGGTCGGCGGCGAGAATGGGCAGCAGCGGCCCCAGGCAGCCGTAGCCGAACCCGAACACCACCGCGTAAACCAGCAGCATCTCCACCGTCCGGGTCTGCAGCAGGATGATCATTCCGGCCGCCATGGCGGTGTATCCCATGGCGGCGGAATACTTGGGGTCCGCCATGCGGTCGCTCACCCATCCGAAGAAGAATTGCCCGGCCAGCCCGGCAAAGCCGATCGCACCCAGAGAAGCGGCGGCGGCGATTTTTTCGATGCCGTTATCGATGGCATAGGGCACTTGGTGGACAAAGGCCATCAGGGACACCATGACGGCCGTGCCATGGCAGAGCGCCAGCATGCGAAACCGCGAATCGGCGATGATGCGTCCGGCAGGCAGCGGCAAGGAAAAAGCGGCCGGTCCGGGCGCCTCCTTGCCCGCGTTCGGCGCCGGGTCGTCTCCATCCGGCGCCAGGCCATAGGCCTCCGGCACGGTTCGGCGCAGCAGAAGCTGAGCAATAATTACTCCCGGGATCAGCAGGGCGAGTCCGATAAAAAGGAATCCCGCACGCCAGGAAAAACGCTCCAGGATGAAGGCGGCGGTCGGTATGAGGGTGATCGACCCGAGGCTGACCCCCATGCTGGAAATACCGATGGCCAGGCCCCGCTTGCGGACAAACCACTTGCCGACGGAGGACGTCACCGGAACGGCCCCGGTCCAGGCGGACCCAAACCCGTATAACACCCCGTAGAATAGATAGATCTCCAACGGGTTCCGCGCCAGCGCGCAGAGCAGCAAACCGGCCGCCCCGGCTGCGGCGCCGGCGGTGGTGATCCACCGGGGAGCGACCCGGTCCAACAGCCGGCCGGCCCCGATTCCCGCGAGCGCGTAGGTGAAGAGATTGATCGTGGCGGCCAACGACACGGCCGAACGGGACCAGCCATTTTCAGCCGTGAGCGGCTGCACGAAGATTCCGAACGAATAGCGGGCGCCGTAGTTGGCGGCCATGAGCAGGAAGGCGCCGGCAACGACATACCACCCCCAGAATATGTTTTCTTTTTTGAACATTTGGATCACCCAGCATATACCACTTTATTTTTGAATTGAAATCCTTCGGTGGATCAATTTTAGGCGAGCCGCAATTCACGATTGACAAGGAGGCGCTGAATGATTTAATGATGAACGAGCGCTCGCTCATAATGCCCGGATCCTCCGTCAATCCCTTGGAATTTTAAATGGTTCGGGCACAGCGAGGCACCATTCCGCTTCCACAGGAGGACCCCATGAGTGAAGATGTATTGCTGGTAAAGGAAGAGGACGGCGTCGTCACCCTGACGCTGAACCGACCCGAGGTAATGAATTCCCTTAATTTTCCTCTGTTGTTTGCGCTGAGGGATGCGATTGAAAGCTTCCGCTTCCGGCGGGACGTGCGGGTCGTCATCGTCACCGGCGCAGGGGAAAAAGCCTTCTGCTCCGGGGCCGATCTCAAGGAGCGCGCCGGCCTGCCTCCGGAAAAAGTGAAAGAGTACATCTTCACCATCCGCAATCTTTTCACCGCCATCAGCGACTTGAACAAGCCGGTCATTGCCGCGGTCAACGGCATCGCCCTGGGCGGCGGCACTGAACTCGCCCTGGCCAGCGACATCCGCATCGCGTCCAAGACCGCCACCATGGGATTGACCGAAACGCGCCTGGCCATCATCCCCGGTGCGGGAGGGACGCAGCGCCTGCCGCGTCTGGTGGGCCGCGGCAAGGCCAAAGAGCTCATTTTCACCGGCCGAAGGGTGGAGGCCGAGGAGGCCCTGCGCATCGGGCTGGTGAACCAAGTCTGCGAGCCGGCGTCGCTGCTGGAAGAATCACGCAAAATGGCGGCGCTGATCTGTGAAACCGGACCCATCGCCATCGAGCAGGCCAAGTACGCCATCAACCACGGGATAGAGACCGACATCGCCACCGGCCTGGCGATCGAATCCAACGCCTATTGGGTCTGCATTCCCACCGAAGACCGCCTGGAGGGACTGGCGGCCTTCAAAGAGAAGCGCAAGCCGGTGTACCGGGGAAAATGAAGGGTTCAAGGGGGCCAGGATTTAAGGGTTCGAGTGAAAGAAATTTACTCCACCTGACCCCTTGACCCCTCGAATCCTTGAACCCTCGACGAACGACCACTTCAATTAGATCGAACACCACAATTCTAAGAAAGGGACAAAAATCATGACCGAGTACGATTATTGGAAAATATTCCCGCGCATGCCCAGGAAGGTGACCATCGGCGACATCACCGTTCGGGACGGTTTTCAGCACCTCGAGAAGTTCATCTCCACCCGAGCCAAGATCTTCTACGCCGAGGAGATGATCTTCGCCGGCTGCAAGAACATCGAGGTGACCAACCTCGGCAACCCCTATCTCATGCCGCAGTTCAGCGACGCCGAGCAGGTGCTGGCCCATCTGCGCAGCGACCGGTTCCGGGAGCGCTGCGCGAAGAAAGGCATCCCCATCGACGAGGTCTGCATCACGGCGGTGACCATCCGCGAAACCGGGGTCGACCGGGCGATCGAACTGCGCAGGAAAGGGGTCGGGCCGGACCGCTGCTTGATGATGGTCTCCACCGAAGAGGAGCACCACTTCGCCAATTCCGGCTGCACGCTGCCTCAGTACTGGAAGGAGTGCGAGCGCGCCATCAAGAAGTGCAACGACGCCGGCATGAAGATGTGCGGCACGGTCAGCACCATCTGGGGCAGCCCCATCGCCGGGGCGACGGAGCTCAAGGACGCCGTGGAGTTCACCAAGCGCTGGCTGGAGATCGGCGCAGCCGACATCGAGCACGCCGACCACGACGGCAGCGCCTCCGCGCCGCAGGTCTATCGCTACTTTTCCATGATCCTCGACGAGATCCCCGACCCCCGGGTGCACATCGCCCATTTCCACGAGACCAAGCGCGTGGCCTCCGCCTCGGTGCTGGCGGCGCTTCAGGCCGGGATCACCCATTTCGAGGGGACCCTGGGCGGCATGGGCGGCCAGCCGGCCAACTTCCTGGACGACTGCCCGGTGCCCGGCACCGGCGATTACTATTACGAGGACCCGCGCTACGTCGGCTTGACCTGCCTGGAAGACATGCTGGTGCAGATCGACGAGATGGGCATCGAGCACGGCTACAACGTGGACCGGGTGCTCTGGCTGGGGCGCCAGGTGGAGCGGACCGTCGGCCACCGGCTGCGCAGCGAAGCCGTCATCAACGGCCGCACCCTCAAGGAGGGGCATCCCAAGTTCGCGCGGCCCGGTCTGAAAAAACTCAAGGAGAAGCTGGGCGAATCAGCCGGCCAGAAGATCCCGGCCGATTGGGGCCAAGCGGCGAAGCTGCCGGAAAGGTTCAGGACCAAGTAAACAAGGACTGAGGACTGAGTGCTGAGGACTGCAAGCAACAGGACTGAGGACCAAGTGCTGAGGACTGAGAAAGTTCAACAGACGTCTTTTTCTCAGTCCTCAGTCCTCATAGCTCAGTCCTTGCTTTTTTCGAGCATCCAGTATCCAGCATCGCATATCCTCAAACGAAGGGCAGCGCTATGAACGAACATGTCGCGAACATCGACAACCTTAGCCAAGAGGACTTGACCCGCTTCCTCCTGGACATCATCCACCGCTCCATCCTGCACTACGGGCTCTGGTTCACGGAGGTCCGGCACCAGATGGGAACCGCGCGGGCGCTGGGGATCCTGAAGACGGCCTACGAGCGGAGCCTGGACATCCAGATGAACCGGCTCGCCAAGGTGTTCGGGTTCGAGCTCAAGGACGGCCTGCCCAAGGCTCTGGTCGAGATGGATCGCGGAGAGCTTAAAAAGCTCCTGGACGGCTTTTGCGCCAACTGGCTGGCCAACGACGGCGTCTGGTTCCAGGCCGTGGAGTTCAAGGATGGAATGAACGACGCCAAACGCTGCAACGATTCGGTCTGGGGCCAATTTTCGCCGATCGAGGCCTGGTCCATCAAGCGGCTGCTCAACCTGCCCGAGCGGCCCGGGCTCGAGGGTCTCAGGAGGGCGCTGAACTTCAGAATCTACGCCCAGATCAACACCCAGTCCACCATCGACGAGAGCGCCGGCAGCCTCGTCTTCCGGATGAACGAATGCCGCGTGCAGTCCGCCCGCAAACGCAAGGGGCTGGACGACTACCCCTGCAAGTCCGCCGGGCTGGTGGAATACACCTATTTCGCCCGCAGCATCGACGACCGCATTCAGACCGAGTGCATCGGCTGCCCGCCGGATCCGCACCCCGGCGACTGGTACTGCGCCTGGCGCTTTACCCTTCACAATTGAGAGCGCGTCAGCGAGAAGATCACACTCGTTTTCAATTCGAACTCTAATTCATGCCATTTCCAATTTTCTCTTCCAAGTAAGTTGGGTCATTTTCTGTGGGGGCGGCTTTCCAGCCGCGATGACGAGGCTGAAAGTCTTGTCCCACAAAAATTTTCTTGCCGATAAAGTGGCGCCGCGCACCATGGCTTGCTTGACACTGGATATCGATGTAATTACAATGTGAATACAACTTCTTTTTTAGGGGGTTCACCATGCGGGCACGTATCGTAAAAATTGGTAATTCCCAAGGAATCCGGATACCCAAACCGATTCTTGAACAGTCTGGGATCACTGAGGACGTCGATATCGAAGTCCAGGACAACCAAATCCTAATTCGCCCTTTGTTGAAGCCCAGATCGGGATGGGATCAGGCGTTTCGAGAAATGGCCGAAAAAGGCGATGATATGTTGATCGACGCTGGTGAACCGATTTCGCATTCATGGGATGAAACCGAATGGCAATGGTAGTCAAACGGTTCGAAGTTTTTCTAATCAATTTGGAACCTACGGTGGGATCGGAGATCCACAAAGCGAGACCCTGCTTAATCATCTCACCGGATGAAATGAATCGGCACATCCGCACGGTCATTGTTGCGCCTATGACGACCTCCGGCAAAGATTATCCCACCCGGGTGCCATGCAAATTTCAAAGAAAAAAGGGGCAAATCGTGTTGGACCAAATTCGGACGATTGATAAGTCCCGGCTAATAAAGAAAATCGGCGCAGTCGATCCTCAAGTCCAAGCTGAAGTCATTTCCACGCTGCAATCCATGTTTGCATACTGAGATTTGGTGGAATACACTTATTTCGCCCGCAGCATCGACGACCGCATTCAGACCGAGTGCATCGGCTGCCCGCCGGATCCGCACCCCGGCGACTGGTACTGCGCCTGGCGCTTTACCCTTCACAATTGAGAGCGCGTCAGCGAGAAGATCACACTCGTTTTCAATTCGAACTCTGATTCTCCTATTTCCGAACCCCTCATATTTCATCCGCTCATCCAAAAACCGGGTCGCCTGGATAGAGGTTGGTTTTAGGCACATACGACATATCGGCGGCGGCCATGGGGCAGCGGTTCGATGTTGTCTTTGTGAGAAAAAGATAATAGAAGCTCGGTAACCACCCAGGTTAAAGGGTTCGGGGTTCAGGAAAGCATGCGCGCTTCCTTCCTATCCTTCATGCCCGCACGCGTTTGTTTCTGCTGTGCGCTGGCCGTCTGCATTTGCATGCTGCATGCCCGCGGCTTGCATGCTGCGGGAGTCAAAAACGTTCTAGTAGTTTTTCCCGAAGAAGCCTGGACGGCCCATGCCTACCGGACGATTTACAACGCACTAAAATCCAAGTTCGACGAAATCCCTCAAAACGAAGTTACACTTTTCGGTGAAAGCCTCGACCTGTATCTGTTTCCCGATGGGTCCCGGCAACAATATTTGGCCGAGTTCCTGAGGGAAAAGTTCAGCCGCATGAAAATTGATCTGCTCATTCCCGTGGCGCCTTCCAGTTTGAGTTTCGTCCTTCGAACGCGCGAAACCATCTTTCCCGGAATACCGGTTGTCTATTGCGGCGAGGTGGCTCACGGGGGCAAGCGGCTGGAGCACCGGAGCGATGTCACTGGAGCGGCGTTGACGCTGGATATCGCCGGCACGATCGATCTGGCGCGCCGAATTCAGCCGGGTCTTAAGCGGATTGCCGCCGTGGCGGGCACCAGCATGATTGATGAATACTTGCTGTCGCTTTTCCGCGGCGCCTTCCAGAATTACGAAGGAGAGCTGGAGTTGATCGACCTGACCGGACTGCCCCTGAACCGGCTGCTCGATAACGTGTCCGCATTGCCGGCCTCAACGGCCATCATCTATATCGGCTTTCAAAGAGACATTGATGGGCGGATATTCTCTACGGCGGCCACTTTGAAACGGGTGTCGCAAGCGGCCAATGTGCCGCTGTTCAATTTTATCGACACGGCCTTGGGCTATGGAAGCGTCGGCGGCTGCATGACTCAAATCGAAGCCATGGCGAAGAAAACGGGGGAGATCGCCCTGCGGGTGCTATCCGGGGAGAGCATCTCGGCGATCGAACCGGCCGTGATCCGCGAGAACCCGGCCATGTTCGACTGGCGCGAGCTGAAACGCTGGGGCATCGATGAATCCGCCCTTCCGCCGGGGAGCATCGTGCGCTTCAGGGAAATGTCTCTCTGGGACGTCTACCGATGGTGGGTCATTGGAGCCTTCGCATTCATAGGTCTCCAGACCGTGCTCATCACCCTGTTGGTGAACAACCTCATCCGGCGCAAGCGAGCGGAAGTGGAGACCTCCAGGTTCCGCACTCAGCTGGCTCGTATGTTACGGGTGACGACGGTGGGGCAGCTCGGCCAGAGTCTCGCCCATGAGATCAACCAGCCGCTGGCGGCGATTCGGGTGAACGCCGAGGCGGCGCAGAAGCTTTTGGAGGAAGAACACCCCGATTTAACCGAGGTGCACGCAGCGCTGGGGGACATTGTGGCCGACAACCAGCGTGCGCAGGAGGTGATTGTCTGCATTCGCAACCTGGTTAAGAACAAGCCCCCCGAGCCTGTCCGCCTCGACCTCAACCGGGTGGCGGCCGACGCCGTGCAGGTGGTGCGGGCGGATGCAGCGTCCAAGAGGGTGGGCGTTCACCTCGAGCTTGAAGCCGATCTGCCGGCGGTGCTGGGCGACACGGTCCAGCTCCAGCAGGTGGTCCTCAACCTTCTCCTCAACGCGGTGGATTCGGTGAGCCAGAGCCAATCCCCGCAGAGACGGGTAAAGGTCCAGACGGCCAGAGACGCCGATAGGAGAGTCAGCCTGTGTGTGTCGGACACCGGCCCGGGGATCGGCGCAGAGGTTGTCAAGAAGCTCTTCGAGCCGTTTTTCACCACCAAACCGCAGGGCCTGGGTCTGGGGCTTTCCATCTGCCGGTCGATCGCCGAGGCGCACGGCGGTTCGTTGAGCTTCGGCTCCAGCCTTGAAAAGGGCGCCGTCTTCTGTCTCCATCTGCCGGTCGCCTCGGCAAAAAAGACGAAGCGCTCATCGGGAGGACCCAACGATGGCGGATGAGATTGCCGCTGAAGTCATTATCGTGGACGACGACCCCTCCGTCCAGCGGGCGCTGAAACGGCTTCTGACGGTCCATCGCCTGCCGGCGCGGGTCTATGGCAGCGCGCAGGAATTTCTCGATCAAGGGTGCCCGGCCGCCGGGAGCGGCTGTCTGCTGCTGGATATCGAGATGCCGGGGATCAACGGGTTGGAGCTGCAGGCCCAGCTCCGCCAGCGGGGCTTTCGTCTGCCGATCGTCTTCATTACCGGGCACGGCACGGTTCCGACGAGCGTGGAGGCCATGAAGCAGGGCGCCATGGACTTCGTGCAGAAGCCTTTCGACAGCCTGAGCCTGATAGAGATCATCCGCAAGGCGATCGCAAGCAGCCGGCAGCATGCCCTTGAGCAGCAGAAGTGCCTGGACCTGGAGCAGCGTTTCGAGTCGCTTTCGCAGCGCGAGCGCGAAGTCTTCCGGTTCGTCATCGCAGGGTTCCTGAACAAGCAGATCGCCTTTGAGCTGGGGATCGCCGAGAAAACCGTCAAGGTCCACCGGGCGCGGGTGATGGAGAAAATGCAGGCGAATTCCCTGGCCGAATTAGTCCAACTGGCTGAAAAGTTGAGACTTCCTCCCTGTTCCGCCTCCATTTTTCCATCAGTCAAGTAAATTCTTATCATTGGACCAAGGTCCAATTGCAGGTCCATTCTCCCGACGCTAAGTTCCGTCAGCAAATGAAGACCTCGGAACCCGCCATTTTCATTGTTGATGACGATGCCTCCGTTTCCGGCGCCCTTCGACGGCTGATGAAATCGGCGGGATTCAGTCGGGTGGAGGTCTTCGGCAGCGCAGAGGAATTCCTGAAACATAAGGTTTCCGAGGGCGGTTCTGTGCTGATTCTCGATTTGATGCTGCCGGGCATGAGCGGGAGGGAGCTTCAGAAATTCCTGCGACGCACCCATTTATCCGCGTCGACGGTGTTCATTTCAGCGCAGGAAAGCGAGCTTGAAAAAGCGAGAAGGCAGTGCCCGGAAGCGCTTGCATTCTTGCTCAAGCCATTCGGGGGAGAGGAACTGCTCAAGGCCGTCCGCTCGGTTTTCTCCGACACAGGCTCCCGCCGAAAACCATTCGGAGGCCGGGTGCCCGGTTCAGACAACTGAATGAACAGGACAAAAGAGGGTGAAACCATCAATCCAGAAAGTGAGGCAGGACATGAAAAAGAGGCTCATGCATTTCGTGTTTATAGTCTGTGCCATAACGCTTGGCATGGCCGGGTTTGCCCAGGCGTCGGACAAGAAGCCAAACATTTTAGTCATCTGGGGCGACGACATCGGCGTCTGGAACATCAGCCACAACAACCGCGGCATGATGGGCTATACGACTCCCAATATCGACCGGATCGCAAAGGAAGGTATTTCGTTCACCGATTATTACGGCCAGCAGTCCTGCACCGCCGGCCGCGCCGCCTTCCTGGGCGGCAACGTGCCTGTGCGGACCGGCATGACCAAGGTCGGCCTGCCGGGCGCCAAGGAGGGCTGGCAGAAGACCGATGTTACCATCGCCGCCGTGATGAAGGGCATGGGCTATGCCACCGGTCAGTTCGGCAAGAACCACCAGGGCGACCTTGACGAGCACCTGCCGACCAACCACGGCTTCGACGAGTTCATGGGCAACCTCTACCACCTCAATGCCGAAGAAGAGCCGGAGAACCGCGACTATCCGAAAAGCCCCGAGTTCCGGAAGAAATTCGGCCCGCGCGGCGTCATCAAGTCCACCGCGGGGGGCAAGATCGAGGACACCGGCCCTTTGACCAAGAAGCGTATGGAGACGATCGACGACGAAACCGTGGCGGCGGCCACGGACTTCATCCAGCGCCAGCACAAGGCTGGAAAGCCTTGGTTCACATGGTGGAACGGCACGCGCATGCACTTCCGCACGCACGTGAAACCGGAGCATATCGGGATCTCAGGGCCGAGCGGCGACGAGTACCAGGACGGCATGGTGGAGCACGACATGCACGTCGGGAAGCTGCTGAAGCTGGTGGACGATCTCGGCATCGCCGACAACACCATCGTGTTCTACTCGACCGACAACGGCGTGCATTTCAACACCTGGCCGGATGCCGGCAACACCATGTTCCGCAGCGAGAAGAACTCCAACTGGGAGGGTGCCTACCGCGTGCCGGCCTTCGTCCGCTGGCCCGGCAAGTTTCCGGCAGGCAAGACCTTAAACGATATCGTCTCGCACGAGGACTGGCTGCCGACGTTCGCCGCCGCCGCCGGTGATCCGGACATCAAAGGCAAGCTCGCCAAGGGGACCCAGCTCATCGGCCGCACCTACCGGAACTACATCGACGGCTACAACCAGCTGGACTACCTGACCGGCAAAGCCAAGGAATCGCCCCGCAAGGAGTTCATCTACGTCAACGACGACGGGCAGGTGGTCGCCATGCGCTACGATGCGTGGAAGGCCGTGTTTCTAGAGAATCGCGGCCAGGCCTTCGAGGTGTGGCGCGAGCCGTTCACCGAGCTGCGCGTGCCGCTGCTCTTCAATTTGCGCCGCGATCCCTTCGAGCGCGCTCAGCACAACGCCAACACTTACAATGACTGGTTCCTGGAGCGGGCTTTTGTGTGCGTGCCGCTGCAAGGGCTGGCCGCGAAGTTTCTCATGACCATGAAGGACTTTCCGCCGAGCCAGTCGCCGGGCTCTTTCAACCTGGAGAAGGTCCAGAAGCAGATCGAAAGAGCAGCTGGAGGCCGATAGTTTCGATCATTGCTGGACGGGCGGGGCGCCTTGACCGGGGCGTCCCGCCGCATTCTTGTGCGCATTAATGCTGGTGAATGAAATGTGGGAGAGGCTTCCAGCCTCGATCGCCGCGGCAAGATGCCGCTCCCACAAGAAAGCAGCTTCAAAAGTAGAAGCAGGTTTATGAGGAAGAGAGGAGAGAGTATGCGACGCAATTTCATATTGGCGGCCGCCCTGACCGCAGCCATCGCGGTATCTTCAGCGGTTGCGGCAGCCGATGCCTTGCCTTCCTGGACCGACGGCAAAGCCAAGCAGTCCATTCTGGCATTCGTGGAAAAGGTGACGACGACAGGCTCCCCCGACTTCGTGCCGCCCATCGAGCGCATCGCGACCTTCGACAACGACGGCACGCTGTGGGCCGAGCAGCCGATGTATTTCCAGCTGGCCTTCGCGCTCGACCGCGTGAAGGCGCTTGCGCCCAAGCACCCGGAGTGGAAGGGCAAGGAACCCTTTGCCTCCCTTCTCAAGGGGGATGTAAAAGGTGCCCTCGCGGGCGGGGAGAAGGCCATCCTTGAGATCGTCATGGCCACGCACGCGGGCATGACGACCGAGGAGTTCGAACAAACCGTAAAGGACTGGCTTGCGTCCGCAAAGCACCCGAAGACCGGCCGGCTTTTCAACGAGATGGTGTATCAGCCGATGCTCGAACTGCTGGCCTATCTTCGGTCCAACGGTTTCAAGACTTTCATCGTGTCTGGCGGCGGTGTCGAGTTCATGCGGCCATGGACCGAGAAGGTTTATGGCATCCCCCCCGAGCAGGTGGTGGGCAGCAGCATCAAAACAAAGTTCGAGTTGCGCAACGGCAAGCCTGCCATCGTCCGGTTGCCGGAGCTGAACTTCATCGACGACAAGGCCGGCAAGCCGGTCGGCATCAATCAGTACATCGGCCGCCGGCCGCTCATGGCGTTCGGGAACTCGGACGGTGACTTCGAGATGCTGGAGTGGACGACCGCGGGATCGGGTCCCCGTTTCGGGCTGATCGTCCATCACGACGACGCCGTCCGCGAGTGGGCCTACGACCGCGAGTCCCACGTCGGCCGCCTGAAGCGCGGCCTGGACGAAGCACCGCAGCGCGGTTGGGTCATCGCCAGCATGCAGCGTGATTGGAAGCGGGTGTTTCCGTTTGAGGAATAAGGACACCTGGCACGCGGCCTTCGGCGTTCCGTACCGCATGTCCGACCCCTGGCTGTTGTCGGCCGGCCTCGCCTATGATAGCTCGATGGTGGACGATGAGGACCGCACGGCGGACCTGCCCGGCGGCGAGGCCTGGCGCTTCGGTTTAAGCGCGCGCTGCGACTGGCCGCAGCAGCTGGCCATCGGCCTGGCCTACGAGGCATTCCGAAAATTCGAGGAAGACCTGAACCAGAAGCTCGGCGACATCCGGTTGACCGAGCCGAACATCAACGCCGGCGTCAAGTACCTCCGCCTACAAACTCGTTCAACCGGAATACATCGAGCGGCGTGAAGCAAAGGAGGAGTTCCAGAAGCCATAAGATTTTGAGGAGATAAATTCGAAGCCAAAATCCGAATTTCGAAAAAATCTCCAGAATCAAAATTCAAAGCCAACCAAAGACATCTTGGATTCGGGAGAAGGCAATGAAATCCGGAAAGATCTTTAAATGGCCGCCAAGGGGTGTTGTCTTCGCAATTTTTTTATCGGCGGTTGTTCTATCCGGCTGCGCCACGCCGGTGGGAGTCCGCCACATGGATCCCAAGGAGGCTCACGGCAAGCTGGCCGAAAGCGTCCTCGCCGGCGAGAAACTGAGCGCCCCGACCATGCAGATTCTCAATCGCTCCGGTCTTGCGGGAAAATTCGGCGACGAACCGGCGGAGGTGATCGCAGCCATCCACCGGGGCCTGCCCACCGTTCGCGAATCGGACCGTCTTTTTGCCCTGGCCGAACTGTCCTTTTTACATGCGAAACGGAGCGGGGACACAACCTATTTTTTGGCCTCCACGGTATACGCTTATGCGTTTCTATTCCCGCAGCAGGCGCAGGATTCGCCGGACGCTTTCGACCCCCGCCTGAGAACCGCTGTCGACCTGTACAATCAGGGGCTTGCAGAAGGGTTCTCCGAAAAAGACCCTAAGCGGGTGGTGCTGAAGGATGGGACCTACAAGCTGCATTTCGGGGAGCTCGACGTCCGCATCAACTCCGAAGAGTTTCGCTGGGGGCCGTTCCGCCTGGAGGATTTCGTGGCCGCGTCCGAGCTGGATGTGCGTGGTCTTCGAAACGACTACCGCTGGCCCGGCGTAGGGGCCGCGCTGGTCGGCTCCCTCAAGCATGTCCGGGGGGAATACGAACGAGATTTTGCCAGAGTCCCATCGTCGTTGAAAGTGCCGGCCACCGCTTTTCTGCACCTGGAGAACCTCGAAGAAGGCCTCCGCACCGGCCGGGTCACCGGAAAACTGGCCCTCTACACCACCCAGGAAAGCACAACGGTGAATGTCGGCGGCCGCAAAGCCCCTCTTGAGTATCGTCCGACGGCTGCTTTGGCCTACACCCTCGAAGGCTCCCAGGTTTACGATCTGGAGCTTAAGGGTCTCCTGTCCGGGAACATAGCCCTCTTCAGGCAAAGCGCCCGGTTCAAGGACAACGTCTTTCTCATGTCCCCGTATCGGCCGGGTCGGATTCCCGTGGTGTTCGTCCACGGCACGGCCTCCAGCCCGGCGCGCTGGGCGCAGATGCTGAATGAAATCCTGAACGACCCGGAACTGCGAGACCAATACCAGATGTGGCTCTTCACCTATAACACCGGCAACCCCATCCTTTATTCCGCGGGGATCCTCGCTCGGGGGCTGCGCAACGTGGTGCAGGAGTTGGACCCGGAAGGCCGAGACCAGGCGCTGCGCAAGATGGTGGTCATCGGCCACAGCCAGGGCGGGATGCTGACGAAGCTGACCAGCATCGACAGCGGCAGCCGTTTCTGGGATCAAACCTTCAAGGTGCCCATCGATCAGCTCGACGTCTCGCCCGAGACGCGTGAGTTGTTGCAGCAAAGCCTCTTTTACGAGCCGATTCCGTCCGTCCGTCGGGTTGTCTTCATCGCCACGCCCCACCACGGCAGTTTTTTGGTCGGCGGACGGGTCAGCGAACTGCTGCGGAAGCTGATCACGCTGCCGTTTGCCATGCTCAGTCCCCTGCAGGAAATTTTTGAGCGCAGCCCTGAGGCGCTTGCCAATCGCTCCCTGAAAGACGATATCCCGCGCAGCACCGACAACATGGACCCGGACAGCCAGTTTATAAAAACCTATGCATCGATTCCGATCGCACCGGGAGTGATCGCCCATTCCATCATCGCCGTGGATAATCCTGAGGATCCCAAAGAGGAATGGAACGATGGAGTGGTGGCATACAGCAGCGCCCATTTGGAAGGGGTGGCATCCGAGCTCATCGTGCACTCGGGGCATTCCACGCAGGACGAGCCTCAGAGCATCGAAGAGGTGCGCCGGATTCTGCTCGAAAACCTGGAGCAACCCTAAAGACGGGCTATGTGGAAAACATGCGCCGAATATTAAAAATAATCGGTATCCTGGCCGGCCTTCTGGTCCTTGCCGTGATGACAGGCTGGGGTGCGCTGGCCATATACTATTCCGATCTCCCCGGCGATGCGCTGCGCATGGGTTTGGCCATCGGTTTCGCACTCGCAGCGGCTCTTGCTATTCTTATCCTGCCCAACCGTAAAACAACCCTCCTCGGTTTCCTGCTGGTATTCGCCGCAATCGTCGCCTGGTGGGTGAACATTCCGGCCTCGAATGGGCGCAATTGGCAGCCCGACGTCGCCCTGCTGCCCTATGCCAGCATCCAGGGGGATCGGGTCACCATCCACAACATCCGCGACCTCCAGTACCGGACCGAAACCGACTACGTGGTGCGCCATTACGACAAGACCTTCGACCTCGACCGCCTGGACGCGGTGGATCTTTTGGCCGTCTACTGGATGGGGGATGCCATCGCCCACGTCATGATCAGCTTCGGGTTTCAGGAAAAGGACTTCGTGGTCTTCTCCATCGAAACCCGCAAGGAGCAGGGCGAAGGGTACTCGACGCTCAAAGGATTTTTTAAACAGTACGAGCTCACCTACGTCGTGGGGGACGAGCGCGATCTGATCCGGGTGCGCACGGATTACCGCAACCCGCCGGAGGACGTCTATCTCTACCGCCTCAAGATGCCGCCGGAGAGCGCCCGTCAATTTTTCATGGAGTACATCCGGCAGATCAACTCCATGAGGGAAACGCCCGAGTGGTACAACACCCTGACCACCAACTGCACCACGAACGTCGTGCGGCACGTGCGCGCTTTCGGGGGCCAGGCGAGGTACACCTGGAAGGTGCTGCTGTCCGGTTATGCGCCCCAGTACGCCTATGAACTCGGAGCGCTCGATGCAACCCTTCCCTTTGACGAGTTGCGCCAGAAGAGCTACATCAACCCCAAAGCGCACGCTGCCGGGGACGACCCGGAATTCTCAAAAAAGATTCGCGAGGGGCTGCCGCGGCCCTCGATGTCGAACATCCAACTAGTTGACAAAAGCAAACAGTTATATGATTCTGGCAAACAGGCGCCAAATTCGATTGCCGGAGACCCATGATGCCGCGAATCGATGCGGTCGGACCGGTGGCGGCTGTGCGGGAATTCAACCGATTCTACACCCAGCGGATCGGCGTCCTGACGGGAGCCTATTTGCAGAGCCCGTTTTCGCTGACCGAAGCGCGCGTGATGTATGAGCTTGCCAGCCATGACGCGGCGACGGCCACGGACTTATGCAAGAAGCTGGGGGTGGATGCCGGCTATCTCAGCCGGATCCTGCGCGGATTCAAAAAGCGGGGCCTGATCGAAGCGCAGCCGTCCGGCGCGGACCGGCGGCTGAGCCTCTTAAAGCTGACCGCTTCGGGGCGGCAGGCGTTCGCCTTTCTCGATTCGCACTCGCAAAACGAGATCGAGGCCCTGTTGAATCGGCTGGGGGCGGAGGATCGCCACCGCCTGGTCGCCGCCATGCAGACGATTCAGCGCCTGATCGATCCGGACCGCCGATCGCTAGCGCCCTATATCGAAAGGCCGGATTTGAACTGACCGAGAGCCATCCGCACCACCGCTTCGGCCACGACCTGATTTCGGAAACATGGGAGCGTCCTTTGTAAAGGTCGAACCGATGGCCCGGCATTACGATGTCAGAAAGGCCCCTTCATTGCCCTCGTGATGGAGGTGCCCTTGCAAGTCTAGCGGCAACCCGCGCAGCGAAACCTTCTCCGGTCCTCGACCCCCGGCTGGATCCTCTCTTGACGCCCCCGCCCGGTCGTGATCTTATGCCTGCACTTTGACGCCTGGCAGCCAGGCGAACCGATGGTCGAATAATCATTTCAAGCCAGAAAGGAGCGCCCCATGCCGGTTGCAGACTACCCAACCTATTGCCGGATGATCGATCGGGCTCTGGCGGGGCGTTTCGCCTATCCCGCCTTCAACGTCACCTCCATGACAACCGCCAGCGCGGTTCTACGGGGGCTGGCCGAATCCAAGAGCGACGGCATCATCCAGGTGTCGACCGGCGGCGGCGCGTTCGCGGCGGGTTCGATGGTGAAGGACATGGCGCTCGGCGCCATGGCCATCGCCGAGTACGTTCACCGGGTCGCCGACCGCTATCCGGTCTACGTGGCGCTGCACACGGACCACTGCACCGCAGATAAATTGGACCAGTTCGTGAAGCCGCTCATCGAGGAGACCGAGCGCCGCCGCGCTCGGGGGCTGCCCCACCTCTTCAACAGCCACATGTTCGACGGCAGCGCGCTGCCGCTCAGGGACAATCTCGACATCGCCGCCAAATTGCTGGAGCGCTGCCGCTCGAACGAAATCATCCTGGAGATCGAGGCCGGAGTGGTGGGAGGCGAGGAGGACGGCGTCAAAGCCGAGGCCTCGGCCAAGCTCTACACCACCCCGGAGGACACCCTGGAGGTCGCCCGGCGGCTCAATGCGGTCCAGGGCGCCCGCTACCTGCTGGCCGCTACGTTCGGCAACGTCCACGGGGTCTACAAGCCCGGCCACGTCA
Organism: uncultured Desulfatibacillum sp.; assembly: GCA_964427375.1. Lineage (GTDB taxonomy): Bacteria > Desulfobacterota > Desulfobacteria > Desulfobacterales > SpSt-501 > SpSt-501. The sequence continues at coordinate 53,154 of CAYRUF010000024.1, forward strand.
AGCTCAAGCCGTCCATCCTGAAAGACTGCCAGGATGCGGTGGTGGCCGCCTACGGGGAAGCGGCGCGATTCGCGCTGGTCTTTCACGGCGGGTCCGGCTCCACTCCGGCCGAGATCAGCGAGGCGGTGGACTACGGCGTGGTCAAGATGAACATCGATACCGATACCCAGTACGCCTTCACCCGTCCGATCGCCGATCACATGCTCAAAAACTATGACGGCGTCCTCAAAGTGGACGGGGAGGTGGGCAGCAAGAAGGCCTACGATCCCCGCACGTATCTGTCGGCGGCCGAAATGGCCATGGCGCAGCGGGTGAAGCAGGCCGTGAAGGACCTGCGCGGCACGGGGACGACGCTTTTTAAAGCTTAAAGAGGTTGAACCGATGGGTTTGGAACCGCAGCAGCTTGAAATTCAGAGCCTGGGGGAGTGCCGAATCGCCTCGCCCATCAAAGGAATCCGCTTTTTGGAGAACGGGGATCGGGTGCTGGTGTCTTCGAGTCTGGACACCATCAACGAGATCGTTGCAGCGGGAAGGCAGCTGCCGGCCTTTGAAAAGGCCGGGCCCCGGTCGAAGATCTACTTCGATCCCTCCAAGCTCAAGTGCGGCATCGTCACCTGCGGCGGCCTGTGTCCGGGATTGAACGATGTGATTCGGGCGGTGGTGTTGAGCCTGTACCACAACTACAAGGTCAAAACCGTATTCGGCTTTCCCTACGGATACGAGGGCCTCACCTACCGGTTCGGCCATGCCCCGGTCGAGCTCAATCCGGAGGCGGTCAGCCGCATCCACGAGTACGGCGGGACGATCCTAGGGTCATCGCGCGGCCACCAGGACATCGGCGAGATGGTCGACACGCTGGACCGCATGAACATCGGGATTCTCTTCGCGATCGGCGGGGACGGCACGCTGCGCGGCGCCCAGGCGATCGCCGAGGAAATCCGGCAGCGGGGCCTGAAGATCAGCGTGGTCGGCATCCCCAAGACCATCGACAACGACATCTCCTACGTGGAGCGGTCCTTCGGCTTCGAGACGGCCGTGTCCGAGGCGGTCAAAGCCATCGACGCCGCACACACCGAGGCCAAGGGCGCCCGCAACGGGATCGGGCTGGTCAAGCTCATGGGCCGGGATTCCGGCTTCATCGCCGTTTACGCTTCGCTGGCGCGCAGCGATGTCAATTTCTGCCTGATCCCCGAATCTCCGTTTTCGCTGGACAAGCTGCTGCAGGGCTTGCGCGAGAGGCTGGAAAGCCGGGGGCATGCGGTGATCGTCGTGGCCGAGGGTGCCGGCCAGGACCTCATGGAGACCAGCGGCGAGCGCGACGCGTCTGGCAACCTCCGCCACGGCGACATCGGCGTCTTTCTGAAGGAGCGAATCGGCGACTATTTCCAGCAGCTAAAGATGGACGCCACGCTCAAATACATCGACCCGAGCTACACGATCCGGGGCGTGCCGGCCAACCCCCACGACTCGGCCTTCTGCCTCCTGCTCGGCCAGAACGCGGTGCATGCCGGCATGGCCGGCCGCACCAACGTGGTGGTCGGATTCTGGATGGGCACCTTCACGCACGTGCCGATTCCGCTGGCCGTCTCGCAGCGCAAGAAGGTGGACCCCGAAAGCTGGGTGTGGAGCAGCGTGCTGACCAGCACGGGCCAGCCCAAGGAGATGCGCTGAGCCGCTGGCGGCGATGACCTCCGGCAGGGCCGCGAGGCGGTGATCGGCGGATTCGCTTTAGCTGAGGGGGATTGGCTGTATGGCTCGTTCAGGAACCAAACCGCATGCCGAACTTCAAGGTCTCCTCCCGTTCGAAAGGCTGTTGGCCGAAATTTCGGCACTCTTCATCAATCTTCCCGCTGACCAGATAGACAACGAAATCGATGCCGCCCAGAGACGTATCTGCGAGTTCCTCGATCTTGACCGTTCTACACTTTGGATAACCCCTGAAGACGATCCCGAGATGCTGTTGCTGGCCCATATCCATCAACCGCCGGAGCTTCTGTCACCTCCGAGGCAGATGAGGGCAACGGATTTTTATCCTTGGTCAACGCAAAAAGTCCTGGATGGGGAAACGGTTGCCATCTCGAAAATGACCGAGCTTCCGGTGGAAGCAGACCGAGACCGGGAGAATTACCACCTGTACGGCGCCAAGTCGACTGTGGTCGTTCCTTTAACAGCAGGAAGAAGGAGAGTATTTGGCGCCCTGAGCTTTGCCGTTACACGGTCAGAGAGAGACTGGTCGAGTACAGCCTTGCAACAATTTCAATTGGTCGCGCAGATATTCGCCAATGCGCTCGCCCGGAAGCGCGCGGAACTTGAACTCGTGAAAAGCGAAAAGAAAATACGCCTGATCACGAATGCCCTGCCGGTGCTCATCGCCTACGTCGACGCCGATCAACGTTATCGTTTCAACAACGAGACCTATAGGGCATGGTTCGGCATCAGTCCGGAGGAGGCCTTCGGGCGTACCATGCGAGAGGTGGTCGGCGAAGGATTTTACCGCAGTGTTCTTCCGTATGTGGAGCGGGCCCTCTCGGGCGAGCAGGTTCGCTTCGCTCAGGACCTTGAGCTGGGGGAGGGGCGTATGGTTTCGGTGGAAGCCATATACGTTCCGGACCTGGATGAAGGGGGTTTCGTACGCGGACTCTATGTCCTGGCAATGGACGTTACGGAACGAAATTTCGCTCGGCAGGAATCCAAGCGCCTGCAGGATGAGCTTTTGCACGCCGGCCGCATCTCTACCATGGGGGAGCTGGCTGGGGCGCTAGCGCACGAGATCAACCAGCCCTTGAGCGCGATCATGAGCAACGCCCAGGCGGCGTTGCGATACCTGAACGCCCCATCGCCGGACATGAATGAAGTCAGGGAGATCCTGGGGGACATCGTTAAAGAAGACGGCCGGGCCTCGGAGGTCATCCTTCGCCTGCGGTCTCTCCTGAAAAAGGCAACAACCGAGTTTGAATTGCTCGACCTCAATTCGGTTTTTCAAGAGGTGATCGGGCTTCTGCGCGGCGATGCCGTCCTGCGGAATATTGCGGTTGCGATCGAACTCGACCCCGGCCTGCCTCCCGTGAGAGGGGATCGGATTCAGCTGCAGCAAGTCGCTTTAAACTTGATGTTGAACGCATTCGAGGCGATGAATGAACGCGCCAAAGGAGAGCGGCGGATCTTGATCCGGACCGGCCGGAAAGACGATCAGGTTCTGGCGTCCGCCGCCGACAACGGCAAAGGCGTTCCGATCGGAGAAGAAGAGAAAATCTTCAAGCCGTTCTACACCTCCAAGCCGCAGGGCCTGGGCATGGGATTGTCCATCTGCCGTTCGATCATCAACAGCCATCACGGCAGGCTTTGGGTCGAAAACAACCCGGATGGAGGGGCGACTTTTTATTTCAGTCTGCCCATCCCGGGCGGGGAACCGATTCCAAAACCAACATGACCGAACTTCCTCCAACCGTTTTTGTGGTCGATGACGACGCCCCGGTTCGCAAAGGACTGATGCGCCTGCTGAAGTCGGCCGGATACCGGCCGGAATGTTGCGCGTCGGCGGAGGAATTTCTCGATCGCTGGGAACGGGATCCCACGCCGGGCTGCGTGCTGCTAGACATCCAGATGCCTGGTTTGGACGGGCTTCAGCTGCAGCAGAAGCTGCATTCCGGCACACACCCAATTCCCATCATCTTCATTACGGGCCACGGCGATATCCCGATGTCGGTCAAGGCCATGAAGGCGGGAGCAGTGGACTTTCTGTCAAAGCCCTTTCGGGACGAAGACCTTCTCGATGCCATTCGACAGGCCCTCCGGCGCGACCTCCAGCAGCGCGCCGTGCGTGCCAATCGGGAGATGCTTGAACAGCGCTATGAAACATTGACCGCCCGAGAGCGCGAGGTGATGGCGCTGGTGGTGCGTGGCCTGCTCAATAAGCAGATCGCGTCCGAACTCGGCGCCAGCGAGAAGACCATCAAGATCCACCGCGGCCGGGTCATGGAAAAAATGAAGATGCAGTCGGTCGCCGATCTGGTGCGCGCCGCGGAGAAGATCGAAACGCCCCCGGGCTTCCTCAAGCCGGTAGATTAACGCCGGCCGGAAAGGGCGCTTTGCCTGCATCGCCGCGGCATAGGACCAACGTCTCATTCTAACTCCGCTAAACTTTTTGATAGAGAAGTTGACCATTTGGTTGAACAAAAGGAGGGCCGTTATGTTCACCCATATCTTGTGTCCTACGGATTTAAAAGAAAGAGCCTTCATCGCCTTGAAGAAGGCCGTTCAGATCGCCCACCAGTTCAACGCCAGAATAACGATGCTGAACGTGCACGACGAGTTTCTCAACAAAGAGGAGCGCGAGATGCTGAGGGTCAGCTTCGATTCTTTGAAAGCCGAGTACGATAAAATCGCCGTTGAGTCGCGCGAGCAGATGCGCGCGGCGATCCGCCAGCTGAATGCCGAAGATATTCAGGTGGCCTATAAGTTGAGCGAGGGAAAACCGGCCAAGAAAATTGTGAAAGTGGCGGAGAAGCTGGGCGTCGACCTCATCGTCATGGCCACCGACGGCAGGGACAGCATCAAAGACTTTGTTACGGGCACCATCACGGAGCACGTTATCAACCACGCGTCCTGTCCCGTGCTGGTGATCCCCTGTAAACTGAGGACGTAACAGGGCTGCACGACATCACCCATAGGAGGGAACATGGCGCTCAAAGTGAACACCGCCCTCAAACGGCCGGGCATCTTTGTTGTGGCACCCATCGGGTCCATCGACGCTGCCGGCTATGTGATCTTCCAGGAAAAGGTCGACTCCGTTCTCAACCAAAACCCGGATCTGATCATTTTCGACATGGAGTATGCGGACTACATCAACAGCATGGGAATCCGGGTGCTGGTCAAAGCAAAAAAAACCATGAAAAAGAGCGGGGGCAAAATCGTATTCATCAACCTCCAGCCCCAGATCAAGAAAGTATTTGAAATTCT
>CAYRUF010000025.1:0-57760 GCA_964427375.1 uncultured Desulfatibacillum sp.
TCCCGGCCCGGACGATGAGGGCGAGCGTCCTCCCCAAAAAAGGGAGGCCGCCGCCAGCGCCGCCAATGCCGCGATGGCGGCCAGAAGCATCGGCTTTCGTCTGGACCGCGGTCGGTTAACCTTCTGTTGCGGACGCGCTCGGTTGGCTTTGGCTGGTTTCATTTAGAACCTTTCGATTGGCTTCGAGCCGCCTCCAGCAGTTCATGCCCGATGCGGTGGGACGGGTGCGCGGCGATCATTTTCTCGGCCACCTGTTCGGCGAGGGAGAACCTTTCGCGTTTGATGTAAAAATCCGCTAAGGCGTATAAAAAATCAAGATCTTGTGGCTCGAGCGAGAGCGCCTTCTTCAAAGCGGCTTCCGCTTCACGGTCCCTCTTGAGAACTTGGAGTAGAAGCCCGTAGTTGTATTGAACCCGGGACCGGTCCGGCATGCCGGCCGCTGCTTTTTCCAAATGAACCGCTGCCTCGACGAATTTCTGCTGTTCGGCCAGCAAAAGCCCCAGCGAGTAGGCGGCATCGAAGAGTTGGGGATGCGCGGCCACGACCTGCCGGAACAGGGCTTCGGCTTCGCCCTTCTGCCCCCAGCGGTCGAAGAGCATGGCGAGGTTGACCTTCGCCGGGTGGGATTGGTCGTCGATTTTGATCGCCGCTCGAAAGTTTTCGATCGCCGCCTGGGGCCGGTTCAGCTCGACGTCGAGGTTTCCCAGATTGAAGCGACCGAAGACGAAGTCGCCCGAGTACTCCATGGCGGCGATGTACTCCTCCAGCACCCGCTCGAACATGCGGCGCTGGTCATCCCCGAGCAACCGGCTCGGCGGCCCCGCCAATCGCGCGGCCGCCTCGATGCGCACGGCCTTGACCGGGTCATACAGCAGGGGGGCCATCAGGCCGACCTGACGCCGAGGGTCGCCGGACGGCAGATGGGCCAAGGCCGTTCTCCGAATCAAAGCTTCGCCGTCCATCAGCGCCCGACGGAGGGCTCCGGCGGCAGCCTCTCCGGGATAGCCCGCCAACAGCTCCAGCGCGGTGGCGCGCACGATCACGGGATAGAGCGGATCTTCGGCCAAACGGATCAAATTTTCCGCGGCGCCCGGCTGCCGGCTGCGGCCGGCCTGGAGAATCTCGCCGTAATGCGGGCGGCGGCCGGGGCCGTACCACTTGGTGACGGCCTCGTCGGCCCAGCGGCTGGTTTTATCGAGGTGGCAGCGGATGCAGGCATCGGGAACGCCGAGTTTGACGCTGAGGTCCGGCCGGGGGATGCGGATGCTGTGATCCAGCCGGTAGTGAACTCCCATGTAATAGCGCCCGGGCATGTGGCACTGGGTGCATTCCGCGCCGGTGCCGACCTCGAACAGCACCCGGCCCTCCGGCGATTTGATCGGGTCGCCCGTTTCACCTTTTTTCTTGTGGAAGTGATGCGCCTGGGTGTCGTACTCGCCTGCCCGGTGGCACTGCAGACACAGGCCGTTGCCTTCCTTCACGCGCTGGGTGCCGTGGACGTTGTGGCAGTCGCTGCAGCGCACGTCCCGCGCGTACATCTTGCTCTGCACGAACGAGGCGTACGCGTACACCTCCTCCAGGATCTGGCCGTCGGCGAAATACAGATCCGGCGTGAGCAGGCTCGGCAGCATGGTGTCCAGCAGGTCGGGTTCGATGTGGGTGTAATCCCCCAGGATCGCCCGGCGGGAATGGCACGGCGCGCAGAGCTCCACGGCTTCGCGGGACCTCAGCCGGGAGGTGCGCACGGCCAGATCGAAATTTTCAACCGGCGGCCGGGCCATGTCGGGAAGCTCGGCCCACTTCACGTGCTTGGACCCCGGGCCGTGGCAGGCCTCGCAGCCGACGTTGATGTCCGACCAGGTGGTCCGGTAGGTGTCGGTCTGGATGTTGTAGTTCTTCTTGAGGTTGGTCGAGTGGCACGCGGCGCACATGCCGTTCCAGTTCAGCGCTGCGTTGGTCCAGTACAGCCAGTCCTTCGGGTCGATTACCTGGCCCGGGTAGAGATGGTACCAGCGCTGGGCCTTCACGTCCCAGGCGATGGGCAGACACTGCATCCGCCCGCCGGGAAACGGAATGAGATACTGTTGGAGCGGGTTCCAGCCGAAAGTGTGCGTGACTTCAAAATCAGCCATCCGGCCGTCCGGGCCCTGGGTGTGTACGAAGAATCTGCCGTCCTTGCGGTAGAACCGCGAGACGACGCCCGCGTGCTCGAAGGTCGCGTCGTTGAAATCCCCGCGCACGCTCGCTTCGCTCGCAACCTCCATGGCATGATAGTGATTGGAGCCTTTCCAAAGTTCGTATTCCGGCTGGTGGCAGGGTTTGCACGTCTCGCTGCCGACAAATTCAGCAGTGACCCCGGCGGCCCGTTTTTCCGTCGTGGATTGGCGATACCCATGCTTGACCACGGAGAGCGGGATCGTGACGACGATCAGAAGGGTGGCGGCAAGCCCGATGAGTTTCCAGCGGAACATTCGTTATGGTTTTCCCGGAAATACCAGCTGCTGGGATTCAAACCCGCTGCGCTTGATCCTCCTGGAGGTATCCACCTTAACGACATCGTTTTCGATCGTGACCGGGAACGTATCGAGCGCCCGCGGGGCCGGTGCGGAGATCACGCTGCCGGTGATGTCGAAGGCCGAGGCATGACAGGGGCATAGGAACTTCTTTTCTTTCTCAACCCAGGTCACCGTGCATCCCAGATGGGTGCATTGGCAGGAAAGTGCCAACACCCCCCCGCTGTCCATCCGCGCGAGATAAAACTGCCCGCGCTGGAAGGCCGTGACGGTGCCGGCCGCAAACGATTCGACCGTCCCGGCCTGAACCACCGCTCCCGCCTTGGAATCGTCGGTCCGGGGCCCGGATGGCCGCAGGAAGGAGACGGCTATCCAGAACAGTTCGATCAACGCTGCCAGACCGAGGACGCCCCAGAAAAAGCTGAAGAAGCTTCGCCGTGAAACGCTATTGCCTGGCGGTGCGGCTGTTTCAACCGCAGGCGCAACCGATCGGCTTTTCTTGGATTTCGATGGGGTCGACTTCATCTGAAGACCCAGCCCAGTTGCATGCCTTCCACCCGGAAGAAAATGCATATCACCGTCAGCTCGACAAGACCCACCGCCAGGAAAACAAACACGGCCTGGATCGCCTCCGGTCGAGCGGCTCGAAAAACCTTCGCTAGAACCACATAAAGCCCGGCCAGCATAAGCAGGAGCAAAGCGGCGGGAATCAGACCATGGAGGACGACCGGGGGCCAGCCGATCATCCAGCCGGCGAGGTCGATCACATATTCGTCCAGGATGACCGCCAGCGAAGTGATCAGGCCGGCCGCCGCAGCGGCGAAGGCGGACGTCCGCCGGCCGACGGTCGAGGCAAACCAGACTCCGGCCGTTTCCTCGCCGCCCGCCCGGTAGGGCAGAACGAAGAAAACCCCCAGCGCCGCGCCCAGCAGGATCAGCCAGGCGAAGGTCGGGTGGAAGTGCACCAGCATTTCCTGCACGCCGGCAAAATACCAAGGGGCCTTGGTGGGATTGGGGCTCAGGCCGGGGTTGGCCGGCGCACCCAGCGGGGCATCGAAGAGCAGCGCCGCCGCCGACACGATGGCGATGCCGCTCAGCGCCACGGCCGCCTCGCGCAGCAAGAGATGGGGGTTGCTGGGGATCGCAGCCGGCTTCTCGTCGGGCGTCTCTCCGGGCGATCGCGGGACCACCAGCCCACCGGCCTTGCGCACCCGCCAGAAATGGTAAGCCATCAAAGAGACCATGGCCGCGGGCAGGACGGCGGTGTGGAGAGCAAAGAAGTTGCGCAGGGTGGCGGCCCCGATCTGAGGCCCTCCCATCACCCACTGCTGCAATAACCCGCCAATGCCGGGAAGGTACTCCAGCATGCCTAAACAGATGGTGGTGGCCCAGTAGGCGAGTTGGTCCCAGGGCAGCAGATATCCGGTGAGATTGGCCGCCAGCGTCAGGAAGAAGAGGCTCAGCCCGATGACCCAGTTCACCCGCCGCGGCGGTCGAAAGGCACCCGTGAAGAACACCCGCAAACCGTGCAGGAAAAGGACGCCGACCAGAAAGTTGGCGCACCAATAATGAATGTTGCGAATGAACTGGCCGAAGGGATACTGGTCCTGCAAGCGAATCAGCGAATCATAGGCCTGGGCTGGAAACGGTTCGTAGGCGAACTTCAAGAGGATGCCGGTGAAAAGCTGAAGGCTCACCAGCACCACGGCCGTGCCGCCCAGACCGAAGGTCAGCGTGAACCGAAGCGTCTTTTCCGTCACCCGGCGAGGGCGGATGTGGAATACAAACGTCTTGAACATCCGAAACGGCGCGCCGGGCTCCTCCGGATGAGAGCGCGAAGCGAAAAAAGTATACACGTTGCGGATCACGCTGAACACTTGGCTTATCCGAATTTCGCCACCAGCTCCGTCAAGCCGAGCAGGTCCAGAGTCGCCTGGGTGGGGATTCCCGTCTGCGCATCCCAGCCCATGGCCTGGCGATACTCCCGCGCCAGGCGGTCCACGTCGATGGTCACCCCGGCCAGCGGGCCTTCTTTTTGAGGCGGACGGCCGAGCATGCGGTCGGGCAGCCGGACGCTTTGGGCGGTGATGCCCTCCCGCAGGTTGAAAGACTGGCGCAGGGTCTGGATGCGCGCTCCGGTCGTGAGGGCTTCGGGCACATCCATGCCCCAGCCCGTGACCGCGTTGAGCAGCTCGATCAGGGGATAGGTGCCGAAAAACATGAAGGGCATGACGCAGACGCCGGCGCAGTTGCCCACCTGAAGGTAGCGCGATGCGGTCGCGCTCATCGGCCCCTTGCCGGTATAGGCGTAGCGCTCGAACTTTTCGATGCGCAGCTCGGGGTAGGGCGCATACGCCCCCGGCCCGCCCTCCAGGCGCGCCATGGGCGCCGCCGTATGGCGGCCGGGGGTCGGGTCGCACACGAAGCCGGTGCCGCGGCTGGGCAGGAAGAGCGCGTTGTGCAAACCCGGCTCCTGGCCGCCGACATGCACGGCGCAGTCCTCGGCGCCGCGGCCGATCTTCAAAGCCGCCGCCCGGACACCGTCGGCGAGCAGGTCGCCGACGCCTTCCCGCCGGATCACCTTGTCGAGCAGCGCCACCATGGCCGGGCCGCTGCCCCAGGTCATGCGTATGCCGTCCAAGTCGTTTTCCGTAAGGATGCCTTTTTCGAAACACTCCATGGCGAATGCGAGTACGTGCCCGGCCGAGATGGTGTCCAGCCCGCTGCGGTTGCACATGTCGTGCAGCTTGATGATGGTCTCCAGGTCGTCGCACAGGCACAGGGGCCCGAAGGCGCCGATCGTCTCGTATTCGGGCTTGTGCACTTCTCCCACCGGATATTTTCCGCCGGAGACGTCGCAGATGCCGCCGCAGGCGATGGGGCAGCTCGCGCAGCCGTATTTGCGGGTCTGGAATCGGATGACCGCCTCCCCGTCGGCGACCTGCTTGACGCCGGGGAAGGCCTGCTCGCCGGCCTGCCGCCAGTTCTGGACGGGAGTCGCGCCGCCGGCGATCAGCGCGGCGGTAAACCCGCAGGTGCCGTGCTTCTGCAGCGCCTGCGCCATCCCCGGCAGGTCGCGGATCTGCCGGGCGAAATCCTTGGCGAGCCGCCCGAGGCCGGCGCTGTCGGCGACCGGGACCTTGGCGCGGCCGCGAACCGCCACCGCCTTGAGATTCTTGGAGCCCATCACCGCGCCCACGCCCGAACGCGCGGCGATGCGGCCGCGGTCGTTGACGATTCCGGAGATCAGGGACAGACGCTCGGAGGCCGGGCCGATGCCGGCAACCCGGATCTTGGGGTCATGGAGCTCTTTTTGAATGGCGGCCTCGGCCTCGATGGCGTCCAGCCCCCACAGGTGGGCGGCGCCGCGGATTTCAATTCGACCGTCCGCGATCCAAACCAGCCGGGGCGCCGCGGCCTTTCCGGAAATGAACACGGCGTCGAAGCCGGCGGCCTTCAGCTCGCTGCCGAAATAGCCTCCGGCGTTGGCGTCGCCCCAGCCGCCGGTGAGCGGCGATTTGCAGCAGGCCATGTAGCGGCCCCCCGTGGGCGCCCTGGTGCCGGTCAGCGGGCCGGCCGCCAGACCGAGAATGTTCTCGGGCCCGAGCGGGTCGGCCTGCTTGGCCTGACGCTCAAACAGAGTCCGCACGCCGATCCCATAGCCACCGAGGAATTCGCGGCAGGTGGATTCGGGCAGGGACTCCACCTGAACCGTTTCGGCGCTCAGATCGACGAACGCGATCTTGCCCATGTATCCACCCGGCATGAAAGACCTCCTCGATGATGTCGCCAGAACAGCTTGCGCTGCGCATGCTTGTTCTCGCAGTAATGGTGGGAGAGGCTTCCAGCCTCGATCATCGCGGCTGGGAAGCCGCTCCCACGAAAAACAAAGCTGCAAGGCAGACCAGCTTCAATCGAAAGCACTATAGCCGGCCGGCGTCGCTTTGACAACGGTCTTTCCGATTTCGACGGCTGCCCCTTGTAGTCGGGGCGAAATCGATACATATTGAAAGCATCGGTGTCATAAGACCGTTGAGGCGCGAATGTTTAAATTTTTCGATTTTTTCCGCAGGAGCCGGGACGCCGAATGCGGCACGCCGGAGGACTCGATTTTCCACCGCAAATACGGCAGCTTCAAACAGCTGCTGCTCGCCAACAACCATGCCCTGGAGATCATCGCCGATCTGGAGAACACGATCTATCAGGACCAGCCGTTCACCTACATGTATGCCGTATCGCAGACCGAAGCCCTCGTGATGGAAGTCGACGCCATCGTCCGGAACTTGAACGAGCTGTCCGGAAACCGCTATGCGCAGCTCTCCGAGGCAGCCCAGCGGATTGCGGGGAAGGTTTTCACGGAGCTCCTGCCCAAGCGTCACTTCGAGGACACCAGCTTCGTGCTGCCCATCGAACGGTTGAGCCTCGAAAACGCCGGCGAGGTGGGCGGCAAGGCGGCCAACCTCGGCGAGGTCTGCAATCGGGCCCACCTGCCGGTGCCCCCGGGTTTCGCCGTCACCGCCTACGGGTATCAGCTTTTTCTGGATTACAACGACCTGACCGACCTGATTCAGAGCAAGCTCAGGAACCTGGACATCAACCACACCGAGGCCCTGATGGCGGTGTGCCAGGAGATTCAGAACCGCATCCTGGATGCCGATCTGCCGGCCGATCTGGAAGGCTCCATTCTGCAGGCCGCACGGGACCTGGCCGAAAAAGTCCCCTACGATTTCAAGTTGTCCGTCCGCAGCAGCGCCACCAGCGAAGATTCCGAGGCGAGCTTCGCCGGGCAGCATTCGACGGTGCTGAACGTCAGCGAGGCCAACCTGATCGAGGCCTACAAGGAGGTGGTGGCGAGCACGTTCAGCCCCCGGGCGGTGTACTATCGGCGGCGGCGCGGCTACCGGGATCAGGACGTGAACATGAGCGTCGCCTGCATCGTCATGATCGACGCCAAGGTCAGCGGGGTCATGTACACGGTGAACCCCAACGACAGCCGCCACGCCGTGATCATGATCAGCGCGGTCTGGGGGCTGGCGGCCGACGCCGTGGAAGGCTCCGCTCCCACCGACTTCTTCCAGGTCAACAAGAAGACGCGGGCCGTCGAGGCGGAGGAGGTGGCCGTCAAGGAGCGGCGCCTGCGCGTCGACGCGGCCGACGGGGTGAGCGAAGAGGCGCTGCCGGAGGACCTCCGGCGCACGGCTTGTCTGCGGACTGATGAAATCCGGCAGCTGGCGGACTACGGCCTAAAGCTGGAGCAGCATTACGGCTACGCCCTGGACATCGAGTGGGCCATCGACGGGCAGGGGCGGCTTTTCATCCTGCAGGCGCGGCCCCTGAAGCGCTCCCAGCGCTTCGGGGCGGAGCAGGTGGCCGCCGCCGGCGGGCCGGAGACCACCGGACCCATCACCCAGCCGGTTCTGCTCCAGGGGGGGCAGACGGCCTGCGACGGAGCCGCCTCGGGCCATGCGTTCATCATCGAGTCGGACCACCTCCTGCACCACATCCCGGAGGGCGTGGTCGTGGTCGCGCGCCAGACCTCTCCGCGCTACGTGCCGCTGATGGGGCGGATCCGGGCCTTCATCACCGATGTCGGCAGCGTCACGGGGCATATGGCATCGGTGGCCCGCGAATTCCGCATCCCCACCCTGGTGGGCCTCGGCAGCGCCACCCGAACCATTCCGCACGGCGAAGAGATCACGGTGGATGCCACCCAGCGGGTGGTCTACCGCGGCCGGGTGGAGCAGCTGCTCGTGGAAAAAAAGCCCGTGAACCCCATGAAGGACAGCCCCACCTACAACCTGATGAAGTCGGTCCTGCGGCGCATCGCGCCGCTGAACCTCACGGACCCGCAAAAGGAGAATTTCAGCCCGGCCGGGTGCCGGACCCTGCACGATGTGATCCGTTTCGCCCACGAGATGTCGATGCGGGAGATGTTCAAGATCAGCGATGCCGCGCAGCCGGAGGACTGCCTGGCGGTGCCGCTGAGGGCCTTCCTGCCCATGAAGATTCTGGTGGTGGATCTGGGGGACGGGCTGCGGGCCGAACGCCGCGGCTCACACGCCGAGGTGAGCGACGTGATCTCGATTCCCTTTCGGGCGATGCTTCAGGGGATGAAGCATGAACAGGTGGACTGGTCCCGGGATGTCGGGATCAGCTGGGGGGGGTTCGCGTCGATCGTGGCGCAGACTGCGATCCGCGACCCCATGGCCGAAGGGCGCATGGGCGCTCCGAGCTACGCCATCATTGCGGGGCACTACCTCAATTTCAACTCCCGCCTGGGATATCACTTCACGACGATCGACACCTTCTGCGGCCCCGCGGTGAACGACAACTACATCACCTTTTACTTCAAAGGCGGGGCGGCCGACATCGGGCGCCGGTCGCGGCGCGCGCTGATGATCGCAAGGATCCTCAAGCAGATGGGCTTCAAGGTCGACCAGAAGGGCGACATGGTGCGGGGGGAGATCAAGAAGTACGAGGAGCGCTTCCTCGTCGAGAAGATCGACCTGCTGGGCCGGCTGCTCGGCAGCGTCCGGCTGCTGGACATGCACTTGGCCGACGACCGCCAGGTGGACTGGTATGTGGAGCAGTTCCTGCAGGGGAACTATCGATTCGAGGTGACGAGCGCATGATCCGCCAGTTCGCAGTGGCCGCGTTGCTGCTGGCTCTATCCGTCGGGCTGAGCGCCGCGGATGCCGGAGAGAAAGCCGCCGGCTCGCCGTCCGTGGTCCCCTGGACGGAGCTCCGTTTCCAGGCGGAGAAGCTTTCGGGGCGGATCACGGCCGACGTCCGGATCGAGCCCGAGCCGGCCGCGTCTCTTCCCGCGGGGCAGTGGCCGGCCGTGGCGGGGGAGCCGATCCGGCCGGAGGGCGCAATCGTACTGAAGCTCTCCATTGGGCTGACGATCGAGCCGCCCGGCATGGCCCCCCTGCGCATGGAGAACCGGCTGTGGTTCGACCCGGCGTCTCTGGCGCCGCTGCGCCTGATCCGCACCCGAGGGGGCTACGACGACTATCTTCAATGGTTCGTATTCGGCCGGGATCGGGTGTTCCGCCGCCAGCTGGAACCGGAGAACCTGCGCCAGGCGAAGGGGCCGCCGGAAAATTGGACGCGGGCGAGCGAGAAGGGCTTCGCCTTTCGAGCCGACAGCTGTCCGTCTCCGGCCGAGACCTCGATGCTGGTCTACCTTCTGTCCGATGCGGTCGCGCGGGGCGCCTTGGACATCGGACCCCGGTGCGTCTTCCACAAGCGGCAGCTTCATCGCCTGAGCTTCCGAACGGAGCGGCAGCCGGGCCTGCCTTACGATTACCTGGAACGCGGCGGGGGAGAATACCAGCGGCGTGCGGGCACCGGGGATGCCGTGACCATCCGGATCGAATCCAGGCCGGTCGGTGTCTACGATGGCGGCGTCGAGCCCTGGTTCAAGGACGGTTATCTCACTTTCAGCGCCGACGGCCGCCTGCCGCTGGCGGTCGCCTGCGACCTGCCCGTGGTCGGGCAGGTCGAGTTGCGCCTGGACGAGGTGCGCTTCAACTGAAGCCGCGGTCAGGTGCGGGCGTAGTAGCGCTGCATGAGGTTGTCGTAGAAACGCTTCAGGATGTTGGAGTGGCCCTTGCTGGCCAGGTTTTTGACGTACGCCGAAGAGAACTGGGATTCGATGACCGGTTCGGCCGCCAGCTCCCAGTCTGCGGTGTCGTAGCCGATGGCTTCCATGTAGGGCACGTAGGCCGGTTTGAAAAGCGCGACGTCCTCCGGCGTGAACCAGTGGCGCCAGTCGCCGAAGGCCTTTTTGCGAACGACCTTGTCTTTTCCCGTGCCCTTGGGAACCTCGGCTTCGGATTTCAGGTCGAACCCCAGATACCGGTTGACGTCGTCGAACCGGCCCGTCACCATGTCCTCGTATTTGAAGAGAAACCAGTCGTCGCCGAGGCTTTTCACGAAATCCCGCATCCGGGCATAGCGGATGCGCTCCTCTTCGACCACTTTCTCCCGGCTGACCGGCCAATCGAGATGACTGGCATACCGGCAGATTTCGATAAAGGGCATGGCGCCGGGGTTTTCTTCCTTTTTCAGAATGAGCTCGAAGTAGGCTTGATATTGCTTCTTGTTGAAGAGAATCCCTTTGTGGAAGCGATACAGAACGCGGCTGACGGCGGCATCCCGCGGGTCCCGGGCCATCCACACCTTGCGGTCGTATTGAAAATTGGCGAAGTGCTTCCGGTAGACCTCGAAGTTCTTGCCTTTGCGCTCTTCGTAGGTGTGCTTATAAACGGCGTTTTCGTAATTGCCGGTGTATTTGCCGGGTTTGCCGCCCGAAAAGGCGTGGCAGTTGGGAAGTCCCCCCGCCACCTTGTACACCATGCCGGTGGTGCCGGATTTGCCCAGCCCGAGAATCAATACTTTCATGGTTGTTGGCCTCTAAAATAAAAAAATCGGACGATGGTTCGTCCGCTGGTTTCCGTCGTAACTGACCGCTGGTCCACGTGTATACCCGAATCGGCCGCTGGCTGTCAAGACGCGCCGACCGTCGGCCGCGCGCCGAGCGCTTCATCCGCCGGGGTGGATGCGGAAGATCTGCGGGGTGATGGCCTCGACTGAAATGGGAGTCGGGTCCCGGAGAATCTCCTGAAAGCGCCTAATTCGCTGGCGGAGTTGGTCCGAGGTGATTCCCGGGTAGCGGTGGCGGTGGAACTCCGGCGGGGCGTGGCTTCCCGGAAAATAGGATTTGACGCGCTTGATTAGAAAGCGGCCGCGCGCCAGGACGGCGCCGAAAAGCCGATCGGAACGCGGGGGAGTCGGCAGGACCGGGCGCTGTTCGGCAATCGTCGCCACCACGTCCATCATCCGTTCGCAGGCCAGCGCCCCCTCTTGACCGGTCAGATGGCGCTGCACGAGGGCGGAACGCGCGCTGCCGCCGGCAGCTCCAAGCGTTCCGTCCAGCACCCGGTGAATCCCATCGATCAGCTCGGGGGCTGAGAAGCATTGGTGGCTCAGGCCGTGGGACAGGACGTAGAAGGTGTTGTCGATGGCCTCGTTGACGCTCGGGCGATAGCTGAAGGCCGGCGTCCGCATGACAAAAGCCTCGACCCCGGTGGTGCAGCCGTTGTGGACGAGCGCCTTGGCCCCCTGCAGCCAGGGCACCACGTTGCCTTCGTTGGTGACATGGATCCGGCGATTGCCGTCCGCCAGCTGCCGGTAGACATCCTGGCCCTCGGTCGGGTGCGGCCGCACGATGATCGACAGGTGCGGAAAGGCGCGGGACAGCTCCGGGATCAGGGACTGAAAGGCTTTGAAGACGGACAGTTTTTGATCGTGCAATGCCTGAGCGAACTCGCGGGGCATGCCGACGCCCGCTTTGCCGAACGGCGGGGCTTCACCCGGGCGTTTCGCCGGTTTGAACAGGTTTTGAGCCGGGAAAAACGCATTGACATGATTGAAGTTGGTGTTCACCAGCAGGTAATCCCCATAGCGTTCCTGGATGGCGCGAACTTCGCTCTCGTAAAACGCATGCAGCTCCGGCCGCAGCATGTCGTTGCGGGGATTACCGGTGACGTGAATGGGCAGGCCCTCCGGAAAATCGGGATAGCTCCGCCACAAGTCGGCGTTTTCCTCGCCCCAGGCGAACAGATGCGAAATGTAGCGGATGGCGACCGGAGACAAGCGCCGGGAGTAGTAGATATCGGGCGGCAGGTGGATCAGCGCTTCTTCATCCCAGGTCAGAATCGCGTGCCCGATTCGCCGCATGATCTGAAACATCTTAAGGTTGCGCTCGGTCATGCTCTTGTTCAGATACAACCCGCGCGGAAAGGAGGCGATGCGGAAGTCGATTTCGCGGTGCGAGCCGATGATCGAAACGAACCCGCGGCGGGCGGCGATGCATGCCAGGAGCAGTTTGGGGTCCAGCTCGCGAACCTGATTTTCGACCGGAATGATCAGCGGTGGTTTCGAATGCATGTGCTCTCGCTAGCGCCGCTCATGCGACGCGGAGGCGGTAGATGGTGGCGGTGACCGGTTCGACAACGATGCGGGTGTCGTCCCGCAACAGCCGCTGAAGGCGGGCGATGCGGGTGCGCACCTCATCGAGCGGGAGGCCGGGATAGCGATGGCGCTGAAACTCGGGTCGGTTGTGGGAACCGGGCAGCCGAGACTTGATCTGGCGCAGGAGCTGCAGCCCTTTTCGCGCCGCCCAGCGATCCATGCGATGGGCCCATGACCGGGACAGCGGTTTGGCCTGATCCGTCGCGATGCGCTCGAGGACATCCACCATTCGCTCGCAGGCCAGTTGGTCGGCGTCCAAATCCGCCAGGTGATGGCGTACCAGCTTAAGGCGGTCATCGCCCTCGGGAGGGCCCAGTCGCCCCTCCAGAATGCGGCCGAGCGTCGTGACAAGCTCTTCAAACGAGAAACAGGGGTGGCTCAGGGCATTCGGCAGTCGGTAAAACCCGTTGTCATAGGCGTCGTTCACGGTGGCGCGGTAGCTTATCGCGGGAACCCGCAGGACGAACGCTTCCGCCCCGGTGGTGCAGCCGTTGTGAATCAGCGCCCTGGCGCTCAGCAGCCAGGGCACGACGTTGCCCTGGTTGGTCACCCGCACGCGGGTGCAGCCCGCGGCGATCTGCTGATAGGCGTCATGGCTCTCAGTCGGATGCGGCCGGACGACGATCAGGTGGTCCGGGAACTCCTTTTCGAGCTTCGGTATCAGGCGCTTGAAATCCTCGAAAACAGCCTGCTTATGATCGCGCAATCCCTCGGCGTATTCCCGAGTCATTCCGCGGGCGGCCCGGCCGAATTTGGGCGTCTGGCCGGGGCGTTGGATCGGCTTGAAGAGATTCATGTCCGGGCCGAAGGCGTTCACGTGGTTGAAATTCGTGTTCACCAGGATGAAATGCCCGAATTCCTGTCGGATGCGGTTGATTTCGTCGGCATAGTATGCATGCAGTTCAGGGCGCAGCATGTCGCTGCGCGGGTTTCCCGTTACGTGGATGGGGATCCCCGGCGGCAGGTGAGGATATTGACGCCAGAGTTCGGCGTTTTCCTCCCCCCAGGCGAAGAGATGCGTGACATAACGGATGGCGGCGGGGTGCAGGCGCCGGGAGAAATAGATGTCCGGCGGCAGATGCACCAGGGCCTCCTCGTCCCAGGTGATGATGTCGTGTCCGAATTTCGCCGCCACCCAGAAGAAGAGAAGGCTTCTGATCGTCATGCTTTTGGAGAGATAGATGCTGCGCGGAAAATGGTCGATGCGCATCTCCATCTCCCGCCGCGAGCCGATCACCGACGAAAACCCGCGCCGGCCCGCCACGCATGCCAGCAGGAGCTTGGGGTCCAGCTCGCGCACCTGGTTTTCCACCGGGATCAGCAATAATGGTTTTTCAAACGACACGATGCCGCATACCTCCCTTGGCGTAGCGTCTGCGTAACATACCGATGCATTGCGCTATCCAGCGGATTTTATTGTAGAAGCCGATACGATTAAAACTAAAAATGGTATAGCTAGCTCTGAACAGATTAATTTGTCAAGAAATACTTTCATTGACAGAGGCATCCGTGCTTGACAAGATGATGGTTTCAAGTTAGCAACAACTGCGCCATGAAGCGTCTATCATGAAGCGGACGCCGGCACTTCCAACCGAGTTTTCCGCCAAGCTGCATAAAGGCGAGACGCCGTTGCGTTCTTCCGGCTCGGTCGAAGCCGAAACTCAAGCCGAGGAGGGGTTTCCGTGTCCCTTGAAGCATGTAAATTGATCGATTTGCCGAAAATCAGCGACCCGCGAGGCAACCTGACCTTTATCGAGAGCTCCCGCCACATCCCCTTCGACATCAAACGGGTTTACTACCTCTATGATGTGCCGGGCGGCGCCCTGCGAGCCGGCCATGCCCACCGGGCGCTGCATCAATTTCTCATCGCGATGTCCGGCAGTTTCGATGTCACGGTGGACGACAGTTTCCACAAGATGAAATTCCACTTGAATCGGTCTTATTACGGGCTCTACATTCCTCCGATGATCTGGCGTGAGATCGACAACTTTTCATCCGGTTCGGTGTGCATCGCCCTCGTTTCCGAGTTTTACGATGAGGCGGATTATTTCCGGCATTATCCCGATTTCATCAGATCCGTTCGGGAGCCTCCGAAGTGAAGGTCACGTTTTTAGATCTTCAGGCTGCTTACATGGAGCTGCAAGCGGAACTGGATGCTGCCTGTCGGCGGGTGATGGCATCCGGCCGGTACATTCTGGGGCCGGAGCTCGAGGCCTTTGAAACCGAATTTGCTGCGTATTGCGGTGCCAAACACTGCATCGGCGTGAGCAATGGCCTGGACGCATTGGAGTTAATTCTCAGAAGCTACGAAATCGGCCTCGGGGACGAGGTGATCGTGCCGGCCAACACATTCATTGCCACGTGGCTGGCAGTCTCCCGTACCGGGGCCGTTCCGGTTCCAGTGGAGCCGAACGAACGAACCTACAATCTTTCGGCGGACCGGATTCCAGCGGCCGTTTCGGCGCGAACGCGCGCGATCATTCCGGTCCATCTCTACGGCCAGCCTGTCGACATGGATGCCATCCGCGCGTTGGCCGAACCGTACGGTTTGAAGGTCATCGAAGATGCCGCCCAGGCCCACGGGGCGGGTTACCGGGGGCGGCGCGTCGGGAATCTGGGGGACGCGGCCGCCTTTAGCTTCTATCCGGGCAAAAATCTAGGGGCCTTGGGGGACGGAGGGGCTGTCGTAACGAACGATGATGATCTGGCGGTGAAGGTGCGGCGGTTGCGCAACTATGGTTCATCGGTGAAATACCACCACGAAGTCAAAGGGGGCAATGCGCGCCTGGATGAACTGCAAGCGGCGCTGCTGCGGGTCAAGCTGAAGCACCTGGATGAGTGGAACGGGCGCCGCCAGAGTCTGGCCGAACGGTATCATACCGCCTTGTCCGATGTGCCCCAGCTGATTTTACCGCACGTGTTATCCTCCGCCGATCCCGTCTGGCACCTTTTTGTCGTCCGCCATCCAAGGCGCGACGAGCTGCAGCAGCACCTGCTCCATGCAAACATCGAGCACCTGATCCATTACCCCATCCCACCGCATCTATCGACTGCATACAGGGATGCGGGGTTCAGGTCTGGATCGTATCCGGTGACGGAACGGCTTGCCGAAACGGTATTAAGCCTGCCCATGGGACCCCATCTCGGGTTGGATGTTCAGGATGAGGTCATAGCGGCGATCCAAGGGTTCGCTGGGCGTCAACGGCAGGATATCCGGTGAGAGCCATTGCCCATGAAGCAACTTGATGAACAAAAAGCAAGCGTGGTCATTCCGGCCTACAACCAGCCCGCCTATCTTCGGCAAGCCCTCCAATCGACCGTCGAGCAGACGTACCGACCCCTGGAGATCATCGTTTCCGACGATTGTTCACCCGTTTCGATCGAACCGATTGCAGGGGAGTTCCAGGAGACTCAGGACCATCAGTTGACGTTCCGGTTTTTCCGCCAACCCCGCAATCTCGGTGTCATGGACAACTTCCGGTTTACGGTTGAACAAGCAACCGGTAAATATCTGGTGCCCATGGCCCACGACAACCGGTTTATCGATAAAAACTTTATCGCAGGGGCTGTCGAGGTGATGGCCGCTCAGCGCGCCTGCCATCTCTGCATGGCGAACGGCGTATACGAAAACAGCGACCGACAAATGCTGGATATCCCGGATGGCCTGAATGCCGCCAATGGCTGGACGGTGATGAACGGGTCGGACTTCATTCGCCGCTATCGGAGAGGGGGGCTGGATTGGACCCAAGCCATCATTCTGGATCATGAGATGGCCCGGGAGCTTAAGGCCTTCGATGAACCCTTCATGGTCAATGCGTCGCTCGCGCGGCAATTGAATTCGGGGGAAGACAACGTCTGCGCTTATGTTTTTATATTGAGTGCCATTGGGTCGGTGGCCGTAAACCCGAAATGCGTATGCGAGATCGGAACGCCCAAGGAGTCTTACTCTCGATCCGATCCCCAGTGGCTTCGCACGAAGCAGAAGGTCAAGTTCGTCATCTTCTACAACCTTCACCGGGCCGATCTGAGGGGACCGCACGCCGGGGTGGTCCGGCGGATGGCCTATAAACAAGCACTGGATTACCTGGACCATATCTGCGATCGACGAATCGCAGCGTATTATCATTATCATCCCAAGATTCTCCTGCTGATGATGATCGCGATCGTGAGGCGGCCATGGATCGAACTGAGGTATTTCATTAAACGGATGATCGGTCGGAATCCCTTCACCGGGAAGCCGTTTAAAAAAATTCGCCGATAGGACCACCGGGAGCGCGTCGGCCTCGGCCGGGGCTCGGATCGTGTTGCCCTTGGCGATCCTTCCATTCCATCTCAAATGGGAAGTGGTATGAAACAGAAGCTGGTGATTATCGGAGACGGTGAAACGGCTCAACTCGCCTACGAGTATTTCACCCATGACTCGAGCATGACCGTCGTCGGATTCGCCGTCGAACAGCAGTATATGAGGGCGGATCGGTTATGCGGTCTTCCGGTAATGCCGTTGGAACGCATGGAGAGAACATTCAGCCCCAATGAACACTCGGCGTTTGTCGCCATCTCTTATACCCAGCTCAACCGTGTCCGCACCCGGCTGTATGAAGACGTCCGAGCCCGGGGGTACACTCTGGCGAGCTATATCAGCTCGAAAGCGTTTGTATGGCATACCGCCCGAATCGGCGAGAATTGTTTTATCCTGGAAAACAATGTCATCCAACATGGGGTCCGGATTGAAAACAATGTCTATTTGTGGAGTGGCAATCACATCGGCCATCAAACCGTGATCCATCGACACACGTATATCGCCTCGCATGCGGTCATATCCGGTTTCTGCGAGATCGGCGCTTCATGTTTCATCGGCGTGAACGCAGCCTTCAATGACAGGATCCAGGTCGCGGACGACTGCATAATCGGCTCCGGAGCAGTGGTTGTCAGAAATACCGAACCAAAGAAAGTCTATGTCGGCAACCCCGCGCAAGCGATGGCGAAATCGAGTTTTGAGACATTCGGCGTGAAAGAATAACCGCATGCGTTGGGTCAAGAAAGGGTTGATCTACGGACCGGAGGGCTCGGCAGCCTGGGCCCAGCACTCAGCGCTGACGCCCACGCCCATTCAATTGGAGCCCGACTCAATAAGGGTATACGCCGGGTTCAGGGATTCAACGGGCGTGAGCCGTATCGGATACGTCGACGTGGCCGCCGACAACCCCGCACACGTGCGCAAGGTTTCTGCCCAGCCTGTCCTGGACATCGGGGCTCCGGGCGCGTTCGACGATAACGGCGTTATTCTGGGTGACGTGCTCAAAATCGATGATTCGCTGCGGATGTACTACGTTGGTTTTCAGCAGGTTCAGAAAGCCAAATTTCTGGCCTTTTCGGGGCTGGCCGTCAGCCGCGATCATGGCGAATCCTTCGAGCGGCTCCGCCAGGTCCCCATTCTGGACCGGGACGACGAAGCTCTATTCATTCGCGCGATTCATTCGGTGTTGGTCGAGGATGGGCTGTGGCGGATTTGGTACGCAGCCGGCAGCGGCTGGGAGACGATCGGCGGCGTTCCCTACCCGCGGTACCATATCCGTTACACCGAATCCCCGGATGGCCTGTCATTCCGTCAGCCCGGGAGGCCCTGCCTCATGGCGGAAGGCAGCGAGTACCGAATCGGCAGACCTCGTGTGTATAAAAGCGGCGGGGCTTATCAGATGTACTTTACCAAAGGGGATACCCAGGGGCGTTATTTTCCCGGGTATGCCGAGTCGGTCGACGGTATCCATTGGATCCGGAAGGATGAGCAGATCGGACTGACCCTCTCAACCTCCGGCTGGGATTCGCGGACGCTGAGCTATCCAGCGTTGATCAGCACCCATGGTCGGACCTATATGTTCTACAACGGCAATGACATGGGCAAGGACGGATTCGGATACGCAGAAGCCATGCCATGAAAACCGCCACCCTCGAATTGCGCCCCTACACCCCATCCTGCCGGGCTCTGTGGGACGCTTTTGTGCGCCGATCCAAGAACGGTCTTTTCTTGTTCTACCGCGGCTATATGGATTACCATTCTGACCGGTTCCAAGACTGCTCGCTGATGGTGTTCGGAGACGACCAACTGCTGGCGGTCATTCCTGCCAACCGTCAAGGCGGTGATTTTGTTTCCCATGGCGGGTTGACTTTCGGAAGCGTAATCGTCGACGATCACATGAACGCTGCGATCATGCTTCACGTCTTTCAAAAACTGGTGGCTTATTTGGGCGAGCTTGGAATAACTCGCATGGTGTATAAACCGGTTCCGCATATCTACCATCGCCTCCCTGCGGAGGAGGATCTCTATGCGCTTTTCGTCAACGAGGCCCGTCTGCTTCGCAGAGACGTGTCCACCACGATTGCCCAGCCACACCGCTTGACTTATTCCAAAGGTCGTAAATGGAGCATCAACAAGGCCAGGAAGGCGGGGCTCACCGTTCAGCCCAGCTCCGACTTCGATACCTTCATGGGGATCGAGGAATATGTGCTGCGCCGATACCATGGCAAAACCCCGGTTCACAGTGCGTCCGAGATCGGCATGCTGGCGGAGCGATTTCCGGACCATATAAAACTGTTCGGTGCTTACCGGCAGAGCGACATGCTCGCCGGGGTGGTTATCTACGAAAATGAAATGGTCGCGCACACCCAGTACATTGCCGTCTCCGATGAGGGCCGGGATCTCGGCGCCGGCGACCTGGTCTTGGATGAGCTTATCAATCAATTTTACCATGAGAAACCCTATTTTGACTTCGGGATTTCGACCGAAAACGAGGGGCGTTTTCTCAATGTGGGCCTTGCTCAATACAAGGAGAACTTCGGAGGGCGAAGCACGGTCTACGATTGTTACGAAGTGCCGATTCAAGGCGGATTCTGATCTCTTTGTATCCCTTCCGGCGCCTCAACCGGCAGAAGGCGGTTGGGAAATCAGGCAGAGCCGGACCGTCCGGTTCGGCACCAGGTGCGCCGCTATCCTCCGGTCGTTATCAACATAATTCAAACGGTTGGGATTCGGGGCGGCCGTCGGGCTAACTCGCGATAGAGCGCTGCATAGCGATCCAGGACATGATCCAAATCCATGGTCTGTCCGACCCAACGACGGCCCCTCCGGCCCAGATCGCGGCGGAAGTCGGCATTCTGAATGAGACGGTCGACTTCGGCCGCCAAGGCATCTGGTCGGCGTTCAACCAGCAGAAATTCACGGCCGACTCGGCCAAGCTCTTCAGACAGGGTCGGAAAGGGGGTCAGGATCACCGGAACAGCCGACGCCATCGCCTCTATCACCGCGTTCGGCATGCCTTCTTTTTGAGTGGGAAAAACAAAAATGTCGCAGGCCTGGTAATACCATTTGATATCCTGCACATGCCCGGTAAAGTGAATGCGATCGCCGGCGCCGGAGGCGGCGATCAATGCGGCGATCTTGGATTCAAATTCCCCCTTCTGGTAATGGGTCGGATCGAAGCGTGCTCCAATGATGACCAAATGAGCCTGGGGAAATCGTCGCGCCAGAGGCGCCCATGCTTCCAGCAGCAGATCGCAGCCCTTGCCGGGGATCACCGATCCGACGGTCGCGATCATGATGGATGGGCCGCTCATTCCGAGGGATGACCTCAGACGTTGGCATGCCTCGGCGCTGCGCGGGGGGCTGAACCGTTTCAGATCGACTCCGTTGGGGATCACCTCGATGCGGCTTCGGAATCCCAGTTCACGCGCATGGCGGCCCATGGCGGCGCTGCCGGCGATAATGCAATCCAAATGGCGGCTGAGCTCCCGCAGGGCCCAGCGGCGAATCATCCGCTTCAGCGCCCCGGCCGGCAGTTTCGCGGGCGCCGTGTAGGCGTAAGCGATGGATATTCCGCGGCGTCGCAGCTGACGCAGCCAGGGGATGGAGCGATGCGGAATGGCCTGAAACAGCTGCACGACGTGCGGGGTGTATCCGGGCTGAAAGCAAAAATTCACGATCTCACGGTTGAAGAGGATCAGGCGGCGCCATCCCTTTTTCTCGGGCAGACGGACCCGGTGAATCGGGGTGCCGTCCACCGGCTCGGCCGGGATGACCTTGCCGATGGCATAGCGGCTCCATTCGCGGGTAAAGTCCGTGTCGATCCATTTGGAGAACTTGGGGGTGCCGGTGACGACGCGGGCGTTGATTCCGCGTTGACGCAGGCCGGGGAAGTACCGCAGAAACCTCAGCGTGCCGCCGCCGTGGAGGGGAAAAAAATGCTGCGACGCAAAACAGAGTTCCACGCAACCGTTTGGCATGAGGGATTCGCTCCGTATAACTGTTCTGGATCCCATGGCTCTCTTCCAGTCAAGTGAAGCCGGGGCCCGTTGAGTTCTTCCTGTTTCCGGTTTCATTCTTGCGCGGCCAAATTAATTCTTATACATAAGCCCTTCGGTTCATCTCTGCCAGCTTGACCGGCTTTATGAACCGCCCCATTCCACATATCGTCGACGGGTTGAGGTTTCATGATGATTTATAAATATTGGATCGGCCTTTTGGAGTTTCTGCTATTAAAGGTTTATCGGATCAACACGCCGGATCGAAAAAAAGCGAAAGTCTATGATGCGTTCTACCCGGTCTACGATGCACGCATTCTCGGCGAACGCATACGATTATACTGCCCCAACCTCAAGGTGTTCAAGCGTTGCGAATCGTTTCTGCGCAAGGAGCCTGAAACCATCGAGTGGATCGAGTCCTTTACTCCCGGGGCGACGTTGTTCGATATCGGGGCCAATATCGGCCTGTACTCCCTGCTGGCGGCCCAGAAAGGGCTCTCGGTCGTGGCATTCGAACCGGAGTCCCAAAACTTCGCCGTCATGAATGCCAATGTTTTTCTCAATTCCCAGGCCCACCGGGTGACGGCGCTCAATTTGGCGCTATCGGACCGCAATGCCTTGGATTACCTTTACATGCCCGTTTTCTCCGTCGGCACCGCGTTCAACCAGTTCGGAATCGCTCCCGAAGCAGCTGCGGACCGTGGCCGAACCAGTTTCCGCCAGGCGGTTTTTTCTTACACCCTGGACACTTTCATCGAAAAGTTTTCCAAAGCGGTTCCAACCCACATCAAAATTGACGTCGACGGAATTGAAGACAAAATCCTCGCCGGGGCCTCCCGAACGCTGACGAGTCCGGCCGTCCAGTCCCTGCTTGTGGAGTTGGACGGCAACCGATCCGAGGACCAGGACGCACTGAAGGGGATTCTATCAAAGGGCTTCAAGATCGCCTCCCAGACTCCCAAGGGCGACACGGGCGTTTACAACTTCATATTCCGTCGATGACCGGATCCGAGCAAGGATTTCAATCGGCTTTAGAGCGATCGGCCTTGCCCCCCCCGGAGGTAGGTGAGTGGGTCCGCTCCCTGGGCAGCAGCGGCCTTAAGCTGCTTTTTGCGCTCGTGCTTTTTGCGCTTTTTCTTCAGGCGCGCCAGAAGCCGGCCCACCTTGAACCCGAGCGCAACGGGATACAGCGCGCATCGCAAAAGCAGCGTTCGAAGGGATGTCGGAGGGTTTGCGGGAGCCGCCGGCCGCAGGTCCGTAATCGCGCGCGCGATGAGAGGGACGCAGGGTTGCTGGATGCCGTGCGGCCGAGCAAAATGCGCGACGAATTGAGCGATCTGCCGGCTCATCCTTTCGCTGTCCCGCAGAATGGTCTGGAGATGCGCGATGTGCTCCTCCAGGTCTTTGGCGAGATAGAGGAATCCGCCGTTTTCCTGCTTCAGATAACTGAAGTGGATCGTGTTGGACTGGCTTTCATGAAACTCGCTCGCGAGCACGCTGAGCACGCACTTGCCGATGATGGCGCTCTCGATCATGGCGGTGGTGTTCACGCCGACCACGGCCATGCTGTGGTACACCGAATCATAGAAATTGCGCTTGGCGGATTCGGTGATGGCGTATTCGCCGTCGGGCGGCCAGACGACGACGTTGCCGTAGGGGCTGAAATCCACGGACTGCCACTGATCAGCATATTCCGGATACGGGCGAATCAGAAAGCCGGCCTCGGACAGTCCGGGAATCCCGGAGCTTCGGATGGATCCGATCCACTTCAGAACGAAAGCCCGCTCGTTGGGGGCCATAAAATTGGACGAGCACATGTACATGAGGATGGGGCGGTCCGCCGGCAGCCCGACCGTCCGGCAGAAGTCCTCCCGGCTGCGGGAGGGGCCGCGGACGAACCACTCGTCGAAATACTGAGCGCCCGTCACCACGATGCGTTCGGCGTCCGCACCGTGGAGGTCGACGGCTTCCTTCTTTTGAATGTCGTTCCACAGCAGGATGGTGTCCGGGCTGCCCCGCATGGCACCCTTGGTGGTCAGGTTGTCCCAACTCGCCACGCAATAGGCCGTAGGGACGCCGAGAGACCGGGCCGCCCGCAGGTACTCGGACTGGAGTCCGGAATGGGACAGAAGCGGTGAGACCAGAAGCGCATCCGGCGCGATCTTTCGGATGAAGCGTTTAAAATGCCGGGACGGGGGGACGGCGCGGTCGACGGTCCGCAGCGCCCTGCTCAAAGCGTCTCGCCCGGCCGGCGTCTTGAATCCGGGGCAGCGGTTCGTCAACCAGATGAAGGCGGGCGAGATCCGCACCTCCACTCGTTCCCGCAGCCGGGCTGCGCTGCTGAAAAACGGCTTGAGGAAAAACAGGTAGTCTTCGGCCCAGGACATCGCAATCAGGAGATCCCGCCACAAGCCCGGCCGTTTGCCGGACACCACCTCGTGGCGGAACCGCTCCGGAAATTCGGCGGCCAGTTCCTCATGCAACGTTCCCCCCCGGTATTTTTCGAGGCTGAAATAGGCGACGTGGACGCAGTGGCCCTCTTTGAGCATGAACCGAACCGTATCGTGATAATACTTCATTACGCGCGGTTCGGTTATCATGAACAGAATCTTCAAGCGAACATTCCCAGATTCGTATCCGCAGCGGGCTCCAGCGTCCAAGCCTGCCGGCCGCAGAGGGGGGATTACCGTCGATACGGTTGTTGGCTCACCGCGGGCAACCGGGCGGTCCGGTTCTGCACCATGTGCTCCGCCAGGCCCCAGTCGTAAGGCTGGTTCACGTCAAAGCCTTCGGCGCCGCGGGTGAGGAACGGCATGACCACGTGGCCGGCGATGGTGCGGCCCTCCAGGACCACGCGCGACCAGGCGATCTCGAGGCTTGCATTCTGGACATAGACTTCGGGCAGCGACGGGTACTGGCTGCTGTGCCAGGGCTGGTCCGCCGGCCCGAACGGCAGCAGGGGCAGCATGCGCCGGCCGCGGATGACCCACATTTTCCCGGGGTGCTGGCTGCATTTTTCGACGGCCCGCAGGGAGTCGACGCCGACTTCGGCGCGGAACTCGTTCCAGGCACGCTGGATCGTCTCCGGCAGGCGGAACGGGCTGGTGGGCCGCAGAATGCTGAAGCAGTCGCAGCGGCGCCCATCCGCGGCGAGACGCCGGAGCGTGTACTCGATCCATTCGATATCGGGCGAGGTGTCGCCGGAGAACTCGGCCGGTCGCAGAAACGGCACCTCAGCCCCATAGTAACGGGCGACTTCCGCATAGCGCTCCGAATCCGTCGAGACGATCACGGCCGCGAAGACGCCGCTCTGGACCGCCGCCGAAATGGAATAGGCGATCAGCGGATGTCCGGCCAGCGGCCGGATGTTTTTGTCCGGAACGCGCTTGGAGCCGGAGCGGGCGGGGATCAGCGCGACGACGGAAGGACCGTCGGATGGCTTCTTCAGGTCTGCCGGGTTCATGTTCTTTCAGTCTTCTCGTTTTCCTTCGGAATTGGGAAGGCCGAAAGGGGAAGGCGGAAAGAGAAAACGGTCTTTTTCTTCCACCTTCCGCATTCCGACCTCCGCCTTCACGTCAGGTTCGGGTCAAAGTTCAGGATGATGTTTTTCAAGTTCGAGTAGACGTCGAGGGCCTCGGTGCCGGGTTCGCGGGTGCCGTTGCCGGACTGCTTGACGCCGCCGAACGGCATGTGCGGCTCGCTGCCGAAGGTGCCGGCGTTGACGACGACCACGCCGGCCTGGACGCGGCGGGCGAAGTCGAGCGCCCGATGGATGCTGCGCGTGTGGATGCAGGCCGTGAGTCCGTACGGCGAGCGGTTGGCGAGATCCAGCGCTTCGGCGAAATCGCGGGCTCGATACAGGCAGGCGATGGGGCCGAACAGTTCGTGCGTTGAAATTTCAGAATCGGGCGAGACGTTTTCGATCAGGGTCGGCGCCATGAAGAAGCCGTCGGCATGGGCGGGGTCGTTCAGGCGGTTTCCGCCGGTCAATACCGCCCCCCCCTCCGAGCGGGCCCGCTTTATGGCCGCCAGCATGCCGTCCAATTGGGCCCGGTTGATGACCGGTCCGAAATCGTCCGAATCGGCCGGCCCGACCTTCAACCGCCGCGTGCGTTGCACCAGCAGGTCGCGGAATGCCGGATAGACGGGATCGAGCGCAATGATCCGGCTGCCGGCCGCGCAGCGCTGGCCGGCGTTGCTGAACGCCGAGTGCGCGGCCCATTCGACGGCGTTTTCAAGGTCGGCATCATCGCAGACCACCAGCGGGTTCTTGCCGCCCAATTCGAGGGAGCAGCGGGCCAGACGCGCCCCGGCGACCCGGGCGATCTCGCGGCCCACCGCCGTCGAACCCGTGAAGCTCAACACGGCCACGCGCGGGTCCGCCACGAGCGGCGCCCCGGCCTCTTCCCCCAAGCCCTGGACGATGTTCAGCACCCCCGGCGGCAGCCCGGCTTCGTGGGCGAGCTTTCCGAAAACCCAGGCGGTGGCCGGCGTGTCTTCCGCGGCTTTGAGGACCGCGGTGTTGCCGCAGACCAGCGCCGGGAAGACTTTCCAGGCGACGTTGGCGATCGGCGTATTGGCCGCGATGATGAGGCCGGCCACTCCCAGCGGTTCGCGCACGGTCATGGCCTGTCTGTTCGGGACGGCGCTCGTGGTGGTGCGGCCGAAGAAGCGCCGGCCTTCGCCCGCCATGAATTCCCCCAGGGCAATGGCGCCGCCGGTCTCCGCCAACGCCGCTTTAAACGACATGCCGGTTTCGGCGGCCACCACGGCGGCCAGCCGCTCCTGGTGCTGCCGCATGGCGCGGGCGATGGCCATGAGCGCGTCGCCGCGGGCGACCGGCGTCTGCGCCGACCAAGCCGGAAATGCGTTCATGGCCGCTCCGATCGCTCGGCCGACGTCGGCAGTACGCGATCGTGCTACCCGGCATATTTCCTTGCCGGTGACGGGGGAGTGCTTGGCGAACGTTTCGGCTGTTTCCGCTCCGGTCTCGCGGCCGTCGATCCAGTTCGGTATCGTTTGTGGGGTATTAACCGGATGCATGAAACCAAACTTGAAAATGTCTTTCAAGGAAGTCGCTTTAAAATCCCCCTAACCCCTTTGTCAAAGGGGGAAAAGGAAGGAATTACGCCGATCGATTTCGTTATCGAAAGAATGGCGCCGTGTGGCTTATCTCGCTTGATCACAAAAAATTTAAAAATCCCGGCCGCAGACCGGGATGGGTGTTTTTTTTACCAGACCGTGAACCCGCCGTCGACTTTCAGATTGATGCCGGTCACGTAAGCCGATGCGCGGGAGGCGAGAAACAGCAGCGGACCGCGCAGATCGTCGGCCGTCGCCATGCGCCCCAGCGGGACCCGCTCGCAGAATTTGCGCTTGAATTCCGGGTCCTGCCCCCCCAGCACCCCTCCCGGCGAAAGCGCGTTGACCCTCACGCCGCAAGGCGCCAGGTGCGCGGACAGGTACTTGGTCAGATTGATGACGGCCGCTTTGGAGGCCCCGTAAGCGGGTGGTTTGATAAAAGGAGGGTCGCACGGGATGTGGTCATAGAGGCGGGCGTCCGGCGACACACTGGCGTACAGCGAGCCGATGTTGATGACCGCGCCTCGACCGGCGCGCGCCATGGCTCCGGCAAACACCTGCGTGACCAGGAAAAGGCCGGCGGCATTCACTTCCAGGATTCGGAGGTTCGTTTCCAGCGGGATTTCCTCCAGGCGGCAGCCCTTGCCGTCGGCCGCCGGCGGCGCGTCGATTCCCGCGTTGTTGACGAGCACCGTCGGCAGCCCGAAGCTCTGCCGGCATTGCTCCAAGGCCGCTTCGAGCTCGGCCCGACAGCAGACATCCGCCGCGGCCGGGGCCAAACGTCCCGGCCCGAATCGGGCCGCGAGCCGCTGAAACTCGGCGCTGACGGCGGCCCCGGGCCGATCCAGGGCGAGAACGGCCGCGCCGGCGTCGAGCAGGGCTTCCAGCCAGACCGGCCCGAGCTTGCCCTGCGCCCCCGTAACGACCGCGACCTCTCCCGTTAGGTCGAACAGGTCCATCAGGCGACCTGCTTCCAGGTTTCGGCCCCGTTCAGCTCCTCGAAGGTGATGGCCTGGTCGGCACTGAGCGCCACGCGCGTCGTGCGGCCGATGACCTTGTCGATCTCATACGGCTGCAGACCCCCGCCCGGGCTCTTGATTGCGATGTCCTCGCGCCGAATCGCATGCCCGGCCGGCAGATCGCGCGCGGCCACCAGCTGCTTGCCCATCTTTACCATCGGCGTGATCTCGCTCTCATACACCCGCTTGACCCCGTCGCCCATCGCGACCCGCACCCGCCGCAGATCCCGAACCATTTTCTGAAACCCGATCGGCTCCAGCGAGAACGCGTGGTCGGTCCCCTTCCAGGTGTGGTTCAACGTAAAATGCTTCTCCACCACCCGCGCCCCCAGCATGTAGGCCGCCACCGCCATCGCAATGCCGTTGTCGTGCGAGGACAACCCCACCACCGTCTGCGGAAACCGCTCCCGAAACGTCGTGATCACCTTCAAATTCAACTCCTCAAAGGCCGCCGGATACCCCGCCGTGCACTGCAACAAGCACAGCTGCGGGTTGATCGGCATGATGGCATCGTAGGCCCGATTCACGTCCTCCATCGACCCCCCGCCCGTGCTCAAAATGATCGGCTGGCCCACCTGCGCCATGTACTTCAACAACGGAATGTTCTTCAAATCCCCCGAAGCCACCTTGAAGGCCGGCATCTCCAGCTTCGCTAAAAAATCCACACTGCCGAAGTCGAAGGCCGTCGCAAACAGCGTCACCCCGATCTCCCGCGCATAGGCCTTCAGCTCCCGGTAATCGGCCTCGCCGAACTCCAATGCCTCCCGGTGCTCACCGTAGGTCGCCCCGTAGCTGTTCTCGTTGTCGTAGGGCTTCTCATAACCCGCCTTCGTGTACAGATTCCGGTTGTCCCGCTTCTGGAGCTTGACCGCATCCGCCCCGCACTCCTTGGCCACCCTGAACATCTCCATACACGTCTTCAGCTTGCCCTGATGATTGTGTCCAATCTCCGCTATGCAGTAACAATCCGTCGTGTCATCGATCAGCTGACCGTTGATCACTAACTTGCGCATCGTTTTTCCTCCCCTTTATAAATTGGCAAATCCGACCCTTGTCGGCATCGATGTCCGCTGATTAACATCCGGCGGACCCGCTTCCAAGAACGGGCCGGCCTACGATGCCGGTTCCGTCTCCGCACCGGCAGCGGCCGCCGAAGCCGGCCGCTTCATCAAGCGCACGCTGCCGTCGGTGACCTGGTAGGCCCAGTCGGCGGCATCCAGCAGCGCCGACTGATGCGAAATAGCCAAAATGGTGATCGCCCCCTTCAGCTTCGCGAGGGTTGCGCAGATGCCCTTTTCGGTCTGGGGGTCGAGGGCGGTAGTGGCCTCGTCCAGGATCAGCAGAGATGGATGTTTCACCAGGGCGCGGGCGATGGCAATCCGCTGCCGTTGCCCTCCCGACAGCATGCTCCCGCGTTCCCCCACCACCGTGTGAACCCCCCTGGGGGAGTCCTGCACGAACCCCCAGGCGCCGGCGGCCCGCAGAGCCGCTTCCACTTCTTTCTCGCCGATGGCGGCTTCGCCCAGCGTTACATTTTTCAAGATCGTGTCGTGCATGAGCAGGTTTTCCTGCGGCACGTAACCGATCATGGTGCGCCAGCGGCGAATGTCGATCCGCGCCAGCGGCGTTTCATCGATCCAGATATCACCCTTCTGAGGCCGAAGCAACCCTATCAGCAGGTCGGCGACGGTGGTCTTCCCGGACCCCGACGGACCCAGCAAGGTGACGAAGGATCCGGCTGGTATCTCCAGGGACACATCGGTCAGCACGGCGCGGGAATCGTAGCCAAACCACACGGAATCCATCCGGATCGCCTTGGTGAAGGCCGGTGGAACGTCCCCCGTCAAGACCTCACGGGCTTCCATCGCCTTTTCGATTTTGCCCTGCAGCGACCAATAGGCGCTGTCAAACTCCACCAGATTTGCATATTCTTTCTGAATTTTCTCGATTTGCTTCAGAATTTTACCGATGAAGAAAATCAAGGCCATCATCGTCGTCAGCGACTGGTTCCAGTAAATCAGCGCCACATACAGGACCAAGACCAGGAACACGGTCAGAATGGGCTCCTGAAACGAACCCAGCGCGGCTTTGCTGAGCACCTGCTTTTGAAGCGCTCGGTTCAGCTTTCGCGTGGTGTCCGTCAGGACCGCGTCGGACTGCTGTTCGCGGGCCATCGCCTTCAACGGCTTGATGGATGTCAGGATGTCGGTCATCTGGGCGACCAATGCCTGCATGTGTTCGGTCTGCTTGGCGCCGGCCCGCCGGCTCTTTTTAACCAGCCGCCGCAGGACCACCACCACAAAGACTCCCGCCCCCAAAGCCATCAGGGTGGCCTTCCAGGACACCATGAAGGCCAGAACCGAATAGATGGAGGCTTCGATGACCATTGACGCCAGCTTGGCTCCGAAATTGAAAGCCGTAGAGGCCCGGTTCGCTTCCGTCGCGACCCCGTTGGTGAGGCGGCCCATTGGCTGACGGATGAAGTACTCCCAGTTGGAGCTGAACAGCGCTTTGAGCAGCGTTAAGCGCATGTCCGTGGCGATCAGCACGACCGTGAAGCCGATCTGCCGGTTCGCCAAATAGACGAGCACGCATTTCAGGATGATGCACCCGACGAATAGGCCCAGGAGCACCGTCATGGTGGGCTGAAGGCCGGCCACCGCCAAGACCTGCTGGACGATTTGATCCAACCGGGTGCTCCATTCCGGTGAAGGGGCCTCCGCGCCCGAGGCGATGGCATTTCGATTGAAGATGGTGGTGAGAATGGGCAGGAGGGCGGAGATTCCGAAACCTTCCGCAATGCCCGAGAACAGGATGGCCGTCAGCGTCAGGATCGTCTGCCAGGGGTATTTTCGGGCCAGTGTAAAGAAAAGTTTCATGCTACTCAACCGCCCACGGCCGAGTCGTGTCCAGGGAGGGTCGACGTCTTCAAGCCGACGCGGCCTCGAACGAGCGTTTCAGGTCGGCAAACGCGTTGCCGATCGTCGCGATCTGCTCGGGGGTGTGGCCCGCGCTGACGCTGCAGCGCAAGAGCGAGCTGCCGTCCGGGGTCGCCGGAGGAACCACGAGATTGACATACACGCCGCGCTCGATCAGGGCGGTCCAGAGGGCATAAGCCTGCTCGCGCCGGGCAAACCGTACGGCAATGATCGGGCTCGGCTCGGGGCCTAAACGATATCCCAGCTCCTGCAGGCGCGCATAGAGGCGGCGGGCGTTTTCCCACAGCCGCTGCCTCAGCTCCGGCTGGGCGCTCAAGATCGCCAGCGCCCGACGGGTGGAGGCGATGATCGCCGGCGACGATGAAGCCGTGAACACATACGGCCGATTCGCATAACGGAGGAGATCGAGGTCGGGGTGGTCGCTGGCGCAGTAGCCGCCGATGGCCCCCAGGCTTTTGCTGAACGTTCCGATGACGAAGTCCACGTCCGCTTCGACTCCGGCCTCCTCCGCCATCCCTCTTCCGTGGCTGCCGAGCACCCCGAGCGAATGCGCTTCATCGACCACGAGGAAGGAGCCGGGAAAGCGGCGTTTGACCGCCGCGATGTCGGCCAGCGGTGCGCGGTCGCCCAGCATGCTGTAAATCCCCTCGACCACGATCAGCGTGTTTTCAATGCGCCCGCCCAAGCGGTGCAACCGCTTTTCGAGGTCGGCGGGGTCGTTGTGGCGAAACCGGATGATCTCGGCGCCGCTCAGCCGGCAGCCGTCGTAGATGCTGGCGTGGCAGTCGGCGTCGATCACGAACACATCGCCCGGTCCGGCCAGCGTGGACAGCATGCCGAGGTTGGCGACGTATCCCGTTGAGAAGACAATCACTCCGCGCCGGCCGAAATAACCGGCCAGCTCGGCCTCGAGCTGCACGTGGCTGGAGTAGCTGCCGTTGGCGACTCGGGATCCGGTCGTCCCCGTTCCCAGGGCGCGCGTCGCCTCGCAGGCCGCCTCGATGCACTCCGGATGGAACGTAAGCCCCAGGTAGTTATTGGTGCCGGCCAGGATCAGCGGCCGGCCATTGACGACCGCTTCGGTGGCGGATACCACCCGATCCATGACCACGTTGATGGACCGGATCCCGCATTCGGTCATCGCCCGGCGGGTGGCCGCCAACTGCTGAAATTTGTCGAAAATCGCCATGTCTAATCGTCCCCGAGAATTGCCTGAAGCTGGACGGTGAAGTCCCGAACCGTTCGGATGTCCGGCAGAATGTTCAGCGGAACCGAGACGTCGAACCGATCCTCGACCTGCTCGATGAGGTTCATGACCTTGAG
Source organism: uncultured Desulfatibacillum sp. (assembly GCA_964427375.1). Classification (GTDB taxonomy): domain Bacteria; phylum Desulfobacterota; class Desulfobacteria; order Desulfobacterales; family SpSt-501; genus SpSt-501. Next base: position 31,210 of record CAYRUF010000025.1, read on the forward strand.
CGAATCAAATTCAAGGTCCGCGACCAGGTCCGTGTCCTCCCGGATGCTGCGCCCCGGGGCGGTCAGCGGTTTGATCAGCTCGGTCACCACCGCTAATATGTCTTCGTAAGTGGGCATGCGCGTGTCCTCGATCATGAAGGGGGCGTAGGCCTATCGTTCAACCATCCAGCGGCCGTTGCGAAGCTGTGCGAGCGTCCGCCGCATTCCCGCCGCCAGCTGAAACCGCGGCTCCCAGCCGGTGGCGCGGCGCAGGGCCGCATCGTTGCACACCCAATTGGAGTGAGTCAGTTCGCGGACTTTCCCGGGCGTCAGCATGGGGGCGTATCCGATGCCCCGCGAGAGCCAGAGATTGCCGCGGGCGACGGTTTGCATCAACCAGACCGGGATCCGGAAGCGCCGGACCGGTCGGCCGATGATCCCCGCCACCGTTTGAATCAGCTCCTCCCAGGCATAACCGCCGGCTTGCCCATCGTGGATTTCGAAAGGGACTTCGGGCCATTGCGCCGACTCCAGCAGATGACCCACGGCGCCGGCTAAATCCTCGACGAACAGCAGGGAGAAGCGCGCATCCGCCCGCCCCACTACCGGCGAAAACCCGCTCTGCATGCACCTTAGCAGAGGCAAGGTCTCGCGGTCTCCGGGTCCATAAACCGCCGGCGGCCGAAGCGCCGTCCAGCTCATGCCCGCGGCGGCCGACCGCAACGCATCTTCGCCGGCGCGCTTGCTCGCTGCATAGTCGGACAGCTGCGGCTCTCGGGCGGCCAACGAGGACATCAACAAAACGCGCGGTCTGGGGTGCGCCGTTCGGCAGGCTTCCGCCAGCCGCACGACGCCCCCGACATTCACCTTGCGGAAGTCGTCTGCGGTTGCTCCGCGAATGGCGCCGGCGCAGTGAACCACCGCCTGCGCCCCACGCACCAGCCGGATCAGGCTCTCCGAATCTTCCAGGCTTCCGCGGATCCATTCGATCGCGCCTTCGCCCGAATCCCGGCGGAACCGCGAAACGGACCGGCGGTGCAGCGCGCGCACCTTCCATCCGGAACGGGTCAGCGTCCGGAGCAGCGCGGCGCCGATGAACCCCGTGGCGCCCGTGAGGGCCAGCGTCCGGGCCATGGCACTCCCATAACACACCGGCGATCACCCCTGCAACAGCCGTTCGGGATGATCGCCGGCACATGGCATCTTATATGGTTGGCATCGAAACCTGCGGCTCCGCTCCAAACTGAGGCGGCGGAGTCCGCTTCGGTCTTCAGCCCGTCTTGCGCCTCAGGAAATAGAACTCCTCGGCGGAGCCGGGCTGCTCGGTCTTGCCGTCTTCGACCCGCTGCAGGAAATCTTTCTTGGCGCCCGACCGCGAGAGCTTCCCGGAGGTGGTTCGCGGCAGGGTGTTGCGGGAAACCAGCTCGATAAAACAGTCGATTCCCAGATCCTGGCGGATCAATGCTTGAATGCGAGTCACCAGTTCCAGGCGCTGCGCATGTCGGGATTCGCGGCATTCAATCACCAGAACCGCCTTATCATCGCCGTCGGCCGCCGTGACCGAGAACGCCGAGGCATCGCCGGTGCGCACCTCGGGCTGGCTTTCGGCGATATATTCCAGATCCTGCGGCCATATGTTGCGACCATTGATGATGATCAGGTCCTTTTGTCGGCCCGTAATCACCACGCTGCCGTCGGCGACATACGCCAGATCGCCGGTGTTCAGCCAGCCGTCGCGGGACAGCACCTCAGCCGTCAGGGCCTCTTCGCCGAAATATCCGGACATGATGCTGGGGCCGCGGACATAAAGCGTGCCCACATGCCGTTCCGTCATCGGCTGACCCTCGGCGTTGCGGACGTCTACTTCAAAACCCGGCAGCGGAAATCCGCATTTGACGAAACTTTTGGCCTTGGCCGTCCGGAAACGGAAATCGGAGGCCAGCGGTGCGGCGGTCTGCTCTTCGGCCAGCCGCTCGGCGTCGACGACATCCAACTGAATGCCTAAATCGAGCGGCGAGAAGCTGACCGCCAGCGAACATTCGGCCATGCCATAACACGCCGTAAATGCGTTCGGATTGAATCCGCTCGGGGCGAGCATGTCGGCGAAACGCGATAGCGGTTCGGGACGGATGGTTTCGGCGCCGACACCGGCCAAGCGCCAGGAGCGCAAGTCAAACTGGTCGGCGGTATCCTCCCGCAGCCGCTGTACGCAGAGTTCGTACCCGAATGGCGGGCCAAAGGAAACCGTGGCTTGATTCTGTGAGATGAGCGTCAACCACAAACGGGGCCGCATTCCGAAATCACGGGTCTTGAGATAATCGACCGATAACTGGGATGCCATCGGGGACAGCACCAGCCCCACGAGGCCCATGTCATGATAGAAAGGCAGCCATGACATGCTCCGGTCTCCCGGCCGAATATTGGCTCCGTGCCGAATGATGCTGGCCAGGTTGTTCAGCACGGTTTTTTGAGGAATCATGACGCCGCGCGGAAAACGCGTACTGCCGGATGTATATTGGAGATAAGCCAGTTCGTCAGGGCCCGACGGGCGAAGCGGGCCCTCCTGCCTGGGGAGGTCCGAGAATTGTTCGGGGGTGCCGACGAATACCAGGCCGAGCCCGCTGGCCGCTTCGCGCAAGAAAGACATGAACATGGCCGGAGCCACGGCCACCTGCGCCCGGCAATTCAGCAACAGCCGCCGAAGTTGGGCGACATACGCCTTGTGTCCTCCTAAATGGATCGAAGCCGGCAAGGGAACCGGCACCATGCCGGCATACTGGCAGGCATAGAAAAAGCGCAGAAAATCCGGATAGGTTTCAGCGACCAGAGCCACCCGAGACCCGCGTTCCAGATTCAGACCCATCAGCTGCCGGGCGATGTCTACGGCTTCATCCCGCAACACCGCATACGGCAACACCGCTTCGAGCTGTCCTTTTCCATTGTAGAAATTGGCGCCGGTCTCCCCTTGTGCCGCATAGTCCAGTGCTTCTGCCAAAGTGGAGAAATCGCCAAATCTCAACGGCAACTTATTTTCGGTCGGTGTCGCCTCCATAACCATCCACTATCCTTTTGGGTTTCTCTTGCGGGTTCACATTTCGTCCGGAGCATCTGCCCACACCGCAAAACGCCACCTGCTTCAACTCTGCCGTTGGACCCATCCGGGTCTCCACAGCCGAAACCGGCAAGATAGATTTCGATACCTCTACCGTGTTTAGGATGCAATGTCAAATCCGGTAGCCGCCCGCGTTCCTCATAAGACGTTGATTATATCCCCAGATTCGTGAAAACGCTAATCAAAAAAGGCGCAGAACTAATAATTCATGTTTTTTGGAAATGCAAGAGATTCTTCAAAAGGATACAACACCGCCTTGAAAACCGGAATAATTTATGAAACAGTGTTGATTCAAGTTATTATCCCATGGTCCTGTCGCCGGCATGCTGGCTTGCCGGCGGCAGACGGCGGCTTTAGTCGTCTCACGATTCGATTTTATATGACGAACCTCGGCATGCAACGGTTTACGGCCATCGTTCTGGCAGCTGACCGAAAACCGAACGATCCGGTGGCGATCGCGGCTCAGGTGCCGTGCAAGGCCCTGGCACGGGTCGGCGGGCGGCCCATGGTTTTGCGGGTGCTTGACGCTCTGGCCGGATCCGATCAGGTTGACCGCTACATTCTCTGCGGCCCGACGAGAGCCATCGTCGAACGGGAGCCTTGGCTGCAGGAACGGCTGGCATCGTCCGGCCTGAACTGGCTGGCGCCGGCCGCTACGCCCAGCACGAGCGTCTTGGCGGCTCTAGCGGTCCTGCCTCAGGGGACGCCGGCGCTGGTGACCACCGCGGATCACGCCTTGCTGCAGCCGGAGATGGTCGCGTATTTCTGCCGGAAGGCGCTCGCCTCCGGCTGCGATGTGGTGGCCGCCCTGGCATCCTACCCCCAGATCTTGGCCAAGTATCCGGGAATGCGGCGGACGCGCACCCGCTTTAGGAACGGGGATTTCTGCGGCTGCAATCTTTTTGCCTTCTTAACCCCGAAAAGCCACGCCGCTGCGGATTTCTGGCGGCGGGTTGAGAACGAGCGCAAACGGCCGGTCAAGATGTTGAGCGAGTTGGGCTGGATGGTGGTTCTGCGCTATCTCCTGGGGCGCCTGTCGTTGGATGATGCGTTGCAGCATATCTCCCGGCGGATGGGGCTTCGCGTGGGTGTCGTGATGATGCCGTTTCCGGAAGCAGCCGTGGACGTCGATTCCGCCGCTGATTGGGACATCGTCCGGGAGATCGCTTCCCGCGAAAATACCGGGTGTGATTGGCAAGGCAGGGCAGCACCTTGATCTTGCAACGTTACATCATCGTGGAAATCCTCAAGCCCGCGGCCGCAATTCTGATCGTGCTGGTGATCATCCTGGCGAGCTACTCCGCCATCATCTACCTCGCTCAAGCGGTTGCCGGATCGCTCCCGCCGAGCACCGTGGGGCTGCTCATTCTCCTCCGGATCGGCATGGCGCTGGAGGTCCTGCTGCCGACGACCTTTTACCTGTCCGTCGTCATCGCCCTGGGGCGGCTATACAAAGATTCCGAGATGACGGCGTTGTCGGCCTGCGGGGTGGGGATCCTGGGCGTGGTGCGGCCGGTCTTTCTGTTGTCTCTTCCCGTCGCGGTCCTGGCCGGCACCGCTTCCCTCTATGTTCGACCGGAATCCTATGAGAAAATCTATCGCGTCATGGACCAGGCGCAGACGGAGTTCGACATTTCGCGGCTGGAAGCCGACCACTTTCTGGAGATCGGCAACGGCAAATATATGTTTTTCGCCGAGGAGGTGGGGGGCTCGCAGAACGGCGCCCAGCGGGTTTTCATCCGGGTGGCCGAGGGCGATAACCGCCAGGTGATCCAGGCGCAGCGGATGGCTCAGGGCGAACCCGACGCCAACGGCCAGCGGGTGCTGGTTTTTCGGGAGGGTGCATTTTATGAATTCCCGGTGAAGGGCTCCCAGGGAACCATCTCGCGTTTCGAGCAGGCGGAGTATCCGCTGCCGGCCGACGCGGCGGGCGGTTCGCGCTACCGACGCAAAGCGGCGGACAGCCAGGAACTTTTCAGGTCGTCTCGGCTCGAAGATATCGCCGAATTGCAGTGGCGGCTGTCCACTCCGCTGTCCACCTTGCTGTTGGCGCTGGTCGGCGTGCCGCTCAGCAAAAGCAACCCCCGCCGGGGGAAATACGCCAAAATCGGACTGGCCATCATCATTTTCGCCGTCTATTATCAACTGTTTGTGATCGCCAAAACCTGGGTGGAAAAGGCGGTGGTCCCTCCCTGGGTCGGCCTATGGTGGGTGCCGTTTTTGATGGCATTGCTGTCGGTATTCCTGCTGTGGCGGACCGGGGAAGTCTTTTTTCGGCGCCCGAAATGATCGAGTCCATTAAAATCATCGACCGTTACCTCGGCCGAAATACGCTCCAGGGATTTTTTCTGGTGCTGTCCGTCCTGGTGGTGCTCCTCAGCTTCATGGAGCTTCTCATCCAGGTCAAGGACATCGGCAAAGGCAGCTTCCAAATGACGGATGCGTTTGGTTTCGTCCTGTTGACGATTCCCAAGCGCATGGTCGACCTCATGCCGGTGGCGGCCTTGCTGGGAAGCATCGTCGCCCTCGGTCTGCTGGCCGATCATCAGGAACTCACGGCGATGCAGGCGGCCGGAATTTCGGTGCAGCGCATTGCGTTCTCCGTTTTGGGGACGAGCGCCGTGCTCATGCTGACCGCCATCCTCATGGCGGAGTTCATCGCTCCGCCGCTGGATCAGATGGCGCGGATCCAGCGTTCTCGGGCGATCTACGGCAAGTCCGTGACGATGTCCAAGGAGGGGTTCTGGGTTCGGCACGGCCGCGCTTTCGTGCATGTCGGACGGGCGCTGTCCGCAGAGAGGGCCGCCGATATCGAGGTGTATGTACTGGACGAATCGGGCCGCCTCGGGCAGTTCATCGCGGCGGCGGAGGCAGTCATCGACGGTCGGCAGGATTGGCTGCTCAAGGGAGTTCAAGCGAAAACCTTCAGCGGGGATTCCGTCGAGGTGCGGCCGATGGACGAATACCGCTTGAAAGATTTTCTGACTCCGGGACAGGTGGCATTGCTTCAGCTTCCGCCCGACAGTCTCGCGCTTTCGGATTTGTCGAGCTATATCCGCAGCCTCGATGAACGCGCTCAGAATTCCAAGGCGTATGCGCTCGCCTTCTGGCAGAAGGTTTTTCTGCCGGTGACCACCGGAGTCATGGTGCTGCTGTCCCTCACCTTCATTTTCGGATCGACGCGCACCCGCAATGCGAGCCAGCGGATTTTTCTAGGAATGCTCACCGGGGTGGTGTTCCATCTGGCCAATCAAATTTTCGGGCATCTGGGGCTGATTCTTAATATTCCGCCCGTCCTGACCACCCTGTTGCCGGTCGGTTTCATCCTGATCATCGCCCTCAAACTTCTCGGGCGCGCCTTCTGAAAACGCCTCCCACCGAGACCTTTCGGTGCGGTTCTGCCCGCCGCGCTTCCCGCAGCGGCTGTCATTCTCTAAGAGGCAACGACCGCGGTCGGTAGCCTGGGTAGAGATGCGGGTAATAATCCTTCCAGCGCTTCTGCATCCACAGGTATTGGTCCGGATGCGCTCGGACGGCCTGCTCCACGATATCCGTGATCCGCTGGCTGTTCCACGCCAGGTCGTTTTTTAAGCTGCCGGAGCGCTGGACCGCCAAGGGCGCAGAAACCTGGATCGTGAATGATCCGTCGGGGTTCCGCAGAGTGAACGCGGCAATGATCGGCGCGGCCGTGCGAGCGGCCAGCATGGCGGCCGCCGGGCTGACTCGCGTGCGGCGGCCAAAATAGTCGACGGCCACGCTCTGCTTGCGGGAACTCAAATCGACCATCAGAGCGACGATGCCCTCTTCCCGGATGGCTTTCAACATCTTGGGAAACGCTTTTCGCTTGGAAATAAGATGGTTCCCGAAGCGCGTCCTGGCATGGTTGACCCGACGATCCAGCCAGCGGGGGACCAGTGGACGCACCACGATGTGAACACGCTTCCCCAAATGGCAGGCGAGGTACTGCAGCCCGATTTCCCAATTGCCCAGATGTGCCGACACGAGAATAATGCCCCGTTTGTCCTCCAGGGCCCGACGAAAATGTTCTTCACCGGTCAACCGGCAACGTGAAAGGATGCCGTCAGGCGACAGATGCGCGCATTGAACCATCTCCGCTAGGGTCATTCCAACGCTATGGAAAGCCCGCCGGGAGACCTCCCCAATCTGACGGGGATTCCATGAGGGAAATGCGAATTGCAAGTTGCGCTGCGCGATGGCGCGATGGCGTCCGTCCAGCCGATAGCCCACCTCGCCCAAGAGCCTGCCGCAGCGGATCCATCGGGGTGGTCCAATCGCAGCGATGGCTCGCGAGACCAGGCGGCCGGAGCCTTCGGCCGGCCCGTCTTCCCAGCGGGCATTCCGCCCGGACCCAACCCCATCATCCATGGCTTGTTCATCTCCCAGTTGAAAAATTAGGCGGTCTCAGCCTTCCCGGCGTTCTTGGAGCCGACCCTATGCACCATACACTCCCAACGATCCGGTTTCAAGCCAAGCGGTGCGCCGGGCAGGAGACGCCGGACCCCACGCAGAGCCCCCGCCGCACCCGTATCCGGGCGGGTTCCGGCCGACCCACATGCTTCGCTCCTCCTTGCACCGCTGTCTTGACACTGAGGCTGCTCTGCCGTTATTCTGAAGGCAAAGCGGAGGGTTCATTTTTCTCACCGGCACAACCGAAAAAAGGGGGGGGCATGGCAGAGCAAGCTGCAAATGATCTGCAGAGTATCCTGCAGAGTGCTACCGTGAAAAAGGCCGTTGGCGATATCAACCGCGAACTGGCGGAGAGACGGGCCTTTCAACCTCCTCTCTGCAGCGTGTTCACGCACCCGTATCATGTGCTCGAGGACACGGATGCCTACCGCTTCACGGTCGACCGCGAAGCCGAGCGCCAGCTGCCCCACATCATCGGCAACAAGGTGCAAATCGTTCGCGGCCGGAGCCGGGTCGGCCAGGAGGTTCAGGAGCGTTACACCCGCCGCCGCAACATCGGCATTGTTTTTTCCGGCGGTCCGGCGCCGGGCGGACACAACGTGATCGCCGGATTGTTCGACGCCGCCAAACGCGCCAACCCGGACAACCGGCTGTTCGGCTTCCTGGTCGGGCCGGAAGGCGTCGTTGAGAACGAGGCCATCGAGATCACCCGAGATCTCGTGGACGACTATCGCAACCTCGGCGGTTTCACCATGATTAAGACCGGCCGCGCCAAGATCGACTCGAAGCAGAAAATCGAGCTATCCCGCCAGACTTGCAAGGAACTCGGACTGGACGCCCTCATCATCGTGGGGGGCGACGATTCGAACACCAACGCCGCTTTTCTGGCCCAGGAAATGTTCACCGATGGGATTCAGGTCATCGGGGTTCCCAAGACGATCGACGGCGACATTCAGGTGCGCGACGACCAGGGGCATGTGTTGTGCGCGGTATCGTTCGGCTTCCACACCGCCGCCCGGGCGTTTGCGAACTCGATCGCCGGCCTCTGCAACGATGCGAGCTCAGACATCAAATACTATCACGTCTGCAAGGTCATGGGGCGAGTGGCGAGCCATCTGGCATTGGAAGTCGCGCTGCAGGCGCACCCCAACATGACCATTATCGGAGAGGATCTGGTCGACTACGTGGACGAGGAGCGCCTGGAGAAGGCGCGACGCGAGAACACCACCGATTATACGGCCTACGGGATGACGCTGCGGCACCTCTCGCGCCTGATCTGCGACGGGATCGTCAAACGGGCTGCGGCCGGCAAGAACTACGGCGTGATCGTGATTCCGGAAGGTGTCCTGGAATTCATCAACGAAGTCGAAGTGTTCATCATGAAGTTGAACACCATCATCGCCGATTACAACCGCACCCATGACCGGGACTTCCACTCGGCGTTTCCGCTGCTGGAAAGCAAGTTGGAATACCTCCACCGCCTGGCCCAACGTTCGCGGGAGGATTCCTCCTTCAAACTCTGGAACACGCGGGACGAGGACCTGTTCAACGATCTGCCGGAGTTCTTTCAGGAAGGACTGCTGACGGAACGCGACAGCCACGGCAACTTTCAATTCTCTCAAATCCACACCGAGCGGGTTTTGATGGGGCTGGTCCACGACTACTTGAATATTCTGAAGGAAAAGGGTGTTTACAAGCTGGGCGTCTCCGCACGCTATTTTCGCAAGACTCTGAAAGGGGCGGGGCTTGACCCGGAGCGGTTCGGCCCAGCCATATTCAGCAACTACGGCAGCGACGAATACTTGTTGACCAAATCGTTGATCATCTCCGCCAAAACCCTCCGGCAGGAGTTGGAAAAGGCCGGCTTGCTTGAAGCCCATGACAAGGTTCCGGATGCCATCGAAAAAATCTACAAGAAGACGGTTCCCAGCTTCAAAACGCAGGAACATTTTTACGGCTACGACGGCCGCGGCAACGACCCTACCCGCTTCGATTGCATTTACACCTACAACCTGGGGATGACCGTGTTCTGTCTGGTCGCCAACGGCGCCACCGGTCAGATGGCCGCCATCCGGAATCTGGAGCACGACTTTGCCAAATGGGAGCCCATCGGCATTCCGATTGCGCCGCTGATGCATCTGGAGGAGCGCAAGGGCAAGCTGGCGCTGGTGCTTGAAAAAGCGCTGGTGGATACCCGCTCGGTGGCCATGCAGGTGTTCAAGGCCCACAAGGAAAAATGGCTGGCGGCCACTTCGGGCCCCGATCATTTTCGAAGGCCCGGCCCGATCTGCTGCGACGCCCAGTCCGAAGAGCAGCGCCCCCTCACGCTGGAGCTGAACGCGCTCGCCGCGACGAGCCCCTGACTCCGGCTCGCGTTACCAGGGGTGAACCTCCTCCCGCGGCGCAGTTTCCCTCTGACTGCGCCGCTTTTGCCCGGATAAAGACCAGCGCTGCTCCGAATGGGGAATGAAGAACCGGGGCGGGCGGGGCCGGAGGTCAAGCGGTCTGGCACCCGCCCTCGGCGGCGGATGGATGCTCCTGGCCGAGCAACGCGAGCGGCGCTCAGCGGTACAGATTCTCCAGGCGGGTTTTCTCCGGTTCCGACAGAAGGCCGAGTTGCACCAAAAGGTCTCCGATGCCGTTTTCCCGCAGCTGATCGATCTTCATAACGGCGTCGGGTTTTTTTTGATGAAGGCTGTAAAACGTATAGTGCAGATTCAGCTTGGATTTCTTCAGGAGGTAGAAGTTTTGAATGACGTGGGCCTCCTCGCCGTAAAAAATGACATGATGGCTCAGCAGGAAATACACCGCCCCGCCGACGGCCGCCAAGAAAAGATAGGTTTTGATTCGCGACCACATATCCCCGTTCCCTTACCGCCAGGAATTTGATAAACTGTGAAGCAGCTTCTGCCGTCTAGTTTACCAAGGTTCCCCTCACAGGTCAATTTTCCGGACCGGGAGGATTTATGCGTCTCTTCAGCCGGCTTCGCTCGACCCGCGTGGACATGGCCGATTTCATGGTCCTGACCGCCATTTTTCTATCGGCGGCGTATTGGGGGCTCGAGGCCTTGATCAATTTGTTTTCGCCGGAGGAAATCAGCTTCTACCGCGAACTGTTCGGGCCGAAAGTCGGCGACATGGGCATGCGCGTCATCGTCTTGTGCCTGTTTTTGATTTTCGGCTCCCATGTCCAGTTCACCATCAACAATCGCAAGCGCGCCGAGCAGGCGCTGCGGGAAAGCGAGGAAAAATACCGGACCATCCTGGAAAGCATCGAAGAGGGATATTACGAGGTCGATGCGGAGGGGCGGTTCACGTTCGTCAACGACTCCACCAGCCGCATCCTCGGGCAGCCGAAAGCCGAGTTGCTCCAAATGAACCTTGATCAGTTTCTGGCGGATCCAAGCGATCGCACCCTCATCGACACGTTTCAGCAGTGCCGCCGGACCGGACGGCCGGTGAAGGCCTTCGACTGCGCGCTGCAGCGCGACGAGGCGGTGCTGCACATTGAAGGGTCGGCCTCCCCGTTGCACAGTCGAACCCGGGAATGGATCGGCTTCCGCGGGATGCTGCGGGACCGGACCGAGAAGAAACGCCTGGAGATGGAACTGCTGGAATCCTCCCGCAAGCTGCAACAGGCGCGGGCGGCGACCATTTTAGGGCTGGCCAAACTGGCCGAGTACCGCGACGAGGGTACCGGAACGCATCTGGAACGGATTCGGGAATATGCCCGGTTGCTGGCCGAGAAGATGGCCCAGATTCCCCGCTACCGCGGGCAGATCGATCCGGGCTTCATCGAGGACATCTATCAGTCCGCAATTCTGCACGACATCGGCAAGGTGGGAATTCCCGACGCGGTGCTGCTCAAACCCGGGGAACTCACGGATGAGGAATTCGAGATCATCAAATGCCACACCATTTTCGGCGGGGATGCCATCACCTCGATCCAGGCCCAAATTGAGGGCCGCTCTTTTCTGAACATCGGGCGGGAAATCGCATACCATCACCACGAGAAGTGGGACGGCTCCGGATACCCTCGAGGGCTGCGGGGTGCGGATATCCCCCTGGCGGCCCGCATCGTGGCGGTCGCCGATGTCTACGACGCGCTGACCACCAAACGCTTTTATAAAGAAGCCTTTTCACATGCCAAGGCCCTGCAGATCATTTCCGGCTTGAGGGGGACCCATTTCGACCCGGAGGTGGTGGACACCTTTATGGTTTTGGAGGCCCAGTTGAACCGCGTCCGCGAGGAAAAGCTGCGGCACGAGAAAAAGGAAATCCCGGCCGCCACCGGCTGCCAGCAGAGATTTCAGCAAGCATCCGGCATGCGGTAGCGGACCCGGGGAGACGATTTTCCCACCGCCCCGCTGGAGCCGTTTATCGTCTGACCGACGCCGATGGATTAAACACCGGCCTCATCATCCGATGGGTGGATGGACAGCCGAACCCACTGGCGGTTTGCGACGATTTCGGCGATCCGGCGGATCTCGACCGGTTGTCCATCAGCCGTCGCCGATCGCCAGCCGTCCCAGGCTCCGCGCCCTTGTCGATCCACGAAATCCCGCCAGCGGCCGCCGGGGAGCAGGATCCCTCTCTGCAAAAATCCCGGCCCGAGTTCGGAGGCGATCATGTTGAACAGCTTGAGGGTGATGATGACGTCGCCGGCGCCGGCCGCTGCGGATGATGCATCCTGGGAAATCTGACGCCGCATGGCGGCATAGACCCCGCCTCGCCGCAGCACGGCTCCGGCCAACCCGGGCATCGCGGCGGAAAGCGCCAGCGTCGCACCACCCGACACCCGGGCCGTGTCGAGATCGTCCAAGGCTCTGCCGTTGAGAAAAACCGTCTGGACGCGCTCCTTCAGGTAGCCCGGCGGGATGCCGGCGGTCTTCACCAGGAAGTCTGCGACGGTTTCACCATCGGGGCCCTGCACCAAGATCCCTTCACCGAAAAGCGGGAATAGGCGCGAGACGGCGTTCGGCGACATCGTCAGGGATAGTGCCAGAATGTCGGCGGGTCGTTCAGTGGGCGTTTTCATGACGGTCTCTCCGGAACGCGGGGGTCTCGGGTCGGGCTTAAAACATCAGGGGAGGCCAAACGCCTCCCCTGGTGTTTTAAACGTGGTCGAACCGCCGGGCTACCAGTTGAACACCTGATCCAACTCCGAGTCCTTTACCATGAACGTGACGTCATGGGGCGGCAGCTTTTCCTTTTTGAAATAATCTGGCAGCCGGTCCATCTCCTTGGTAAAGCCGGCCTTCTGATTGAATTCGCGCTCCATCTTCAGGATGGACTTGCCCAGTCCGACCACGTCGTCTCCGGTCAGCTTCTGGCCGTTGAAACTGCCGAGGAGATCCAGCAGCGCCTGGAAGGTGTCCGGCTGGTCCAGGATGGCAAAGGCAATGAAGAGGCACATGCCGGTCGAGTCGATGGCGGCGGTGGCAATCTGCAGGTTGCGCGAAAGTTCGATCTGCCCCTCGGGTTTCAGGGGATTCACACTCCCGCCGACCCCCAGGATGTTGGCGGTCACCGCATAACCGGCGGTGTGGTCCGCGCCCTGGGTGGTGGTGGCATAGGTGACGCCGATGCCCTGAACGCCTCGAGGATCATACGCCGGCATGGATTGCCCCTTGACCACGGGCACGCGCTCCACGCCGAAGACTCGTCCGGTGACTGCCGCGCCGTTGCCGAGGATGCGCCCGAGCGGGGTGCCCTTGCCGACTTCCTTGACCAAATTGATCGCGGCCGGGGCGTCGCCGAACTTCGCGATCCCCGCCTCCATGGCGACGGCGATGGTGGCACCCATTTCGATGGTGTCCAGCCCGTAATCGTCGTCCAGGCGGTCCAGCATGGCGATGGCGTCGAGGTCGTCGATGCCGCAGTTGCCGCCATGAGCCCAGACGGTTTCATATTCGGGCTGCTTGGTCAGGTAGTGGCCGTCCTTGTCGTAGTAGGTGCCGGAGCAGCGAATGACGCAGCCGCGGTGGCAGCCATGTGTGGCGGAGCCTTCGCCGCCGCGGGCGTTCTCGGTTTCAGCCTGGGTCTCCCCGCTGATTTTGGAGCAGCCGTCGAACCGACCCCACATGAAATTTTTAGTGGGGTAGGCGCCGGCTTCGTTGATGACGTTGGTGAGTACGTTGGTGCCGTAAGTCGGCAGCCCCTGACCGGTGACGGCGTGCTTCCGCAGGCCGGCCACGAAAGCCTTGTTGGCTTCCTTGAATCGTTCGGTATCCTTGGGGCTGCGGACCGAGCAGCCGGCGTCATCAACCACGATCACCTTGACCCCCTTGGAGCCCATCACCGCGCCGACGCCGCCGCGGCCGGCATGACGCGTCGGCCGGAACTCCATGTCCGTAAAGGCTACCGAGGCGGCCGCCATTTTCATTTCGCCGGCCGGCCCGATGGAAATGCAGCTGACCTTGTCCCCGTATTCGGCTTTCATTTTTTCGGCCACGGCATAGTTGCCGAGCATCTTCAGGCCGGGGTCCTTCCGGATTTCAACCTTATCTTTATTGATGTAGATCCGGTAGGGCGTGTCGTCCTGGGGTTTGCCTTCCAGCACGATGGCGGCGTAGCCAAGACGACCCAGCATCTGCGACGGCTGGCCGCCGGCGTTCGCTTCCTTGATGCCGCCGGTCAGCGGGCTCTTGCAGCCCACCGAGATCCGTCCCGACATGGCGGCGGCCGATCCGCTGAGAAGCCCCGGCGCGATCACCAGCTTGTTGTCTTCGCTCAGGGGATGGCAGGTGGGCGGAACCTCCTTGGAAACGATGGCCGACGTCAGCGCGCGGCCGCCCAAGCCCGCATAGCCTCCGACCGGCTCGGCCTTGGCCTTGGGTCCGCCGTCGGCGCCCATGTTGATCCTCAGAATCTTGTCCATGGCTTCCTCCTTTGGTTCAATGGGGGTTTCAGCTCTCAACCGGATCCGCTTCGGCTGTCGCCACGATCAGGAGTCGAATTGGGCCTTGATTTCCGATTCTGTAATTACGCGTGCGTGCCGGTAAAGTCAAGAAAATCAAGAAATGACAGCCGCGCGGGTCACCCGTTTCGTCTCGCAAAGAGGTTCATGAACTCAACGAGGGCGTCTACGGCCTCCAGGCCGACGGCATTGTACAGGGACGCCCGGCAGCCGCCGACCGATCGATGGCCTTTCAGGCCGCCCAGGCCGCTTTTCAACGCCTCTTCCAGGAAGCGCTTTTCCAGGTCCTCATTGGCCAGGCGGAAGGTCACGTTCATTTGGGACCGGCTGGCCGGTTCGGCCGTTCCGCGGTAGAATCCGCCGCTGGCATCGATGCACCCGTAAAGGCGGGCGGCCTTGGCGCGGTTGACGGCCGCCATTTTCTCCAGGCCGCCCACGGTCTCCTCGATCCACTTCAACACGAGGTGCACGGCGTAAATCGCGAAGCACGGTGGCGTGTTGTAAAGGGAATTTTTCGTGACGTAGGTCGTGTACTTGAGCATGACCGGCAAGTTTTCGGGGACGAGCTTGAGCAGGTCGTCGCGAAAGATGACCAGGGTCACGCCGGCCGGCCCGATGTTCTTCTGCGCGCCGGCGTAAATGAGGCCGAACGGGCGGGCGTCGAAAGGCCGGCTCATGAAGTCGGAGGACATGTCGGCGATGATCGGCACGCCGGCCGTATCCGGAAAGGCCTGCCATTGGGTGCCGCGGATGGTATTGTTGGAGGTGATGTGGGCGTAAACGGCGTTCCGGTTGAAGGCGATCCGCTCGGGAATGTAGGTGAACTGCCGATCCTCCGAGGAGGCCACCACCTGGATCGGCTTGTTCAGGAGCCGGGCTTCCTTGATGGCGTTGGTGGACCAGGTGCCGGTGTTCACGTAATCGGCGGACCGGCCGTCGGCCAGGAAATTCATCGGGATCATGGCAAACTGCAGCGTGGCGCCGCCCTGCATGAACAGGACATGGAAGCGGTCGTCCAGGCCGAGAAGGCGCCGGGTCCGCTGAACGGCGTCACCCAGAATGGACTCGAACTCCTTGGAGCGGTGGCTCATCTCGACGATGGACATGCCGGATCCCTTGAAGTTTAAAAACGATTCCTGGATTTCCTGCAAGACCGGCAGCGGCAGGGCGGCGGGTCCGGGGTTGAAATTGTGGATTCGATCAGCGCTCATGGCATTTCCCTCCGTGGTGTTAGGGTTCTCACGGCCTTTTTACCGCACCCTGCCGAGAAGTCAAATTCTAAATAGCGTCAGCCGGTTGGCCCGTTTGCTAGGGGCGTTAGCGTGCCGCCCTATTCGTGGGAGCGGCTTTCCAGCCGCGATGTTTTTGCCGTTTTCCCTTGTTTCATGTAAACGGGTCTTCGGGCGAACGGGCCGGCGGGTCCACTTGATTTGATTGACAACCCTTCGCATAGGCCCTAATACACGACGCTCAAAGGAGATGGACGTTATGCTCAAGATATTCGACTATCCGTCGCCGGCCGCCGAAAAGGCGTTGGCGCGCATCACGTCGCGGGGGCTTGGCTTTACGAAAAAAGAGCACGCGCGGGTCAGCCGGATCCTCGATGAGGTGAAAGCGCGGGGGGACCAGGCCCTCGTGGATTACACCCGGCGGTTCGACGCACCGGCCTATTCCCTCCAGGACCTGCCGGTCCAAACGCGCGAGTTGGCCGCGGCCCAATCATCGGTCGACCGGACCTTTCTGAGAGCCCTGAACCGGGCGGCCGCCCAGATCGAAGCGTTTCATCGCCGCCAGCTCCGCTCCGGCTTTGTCAGCTTTGACCGGCCGGGGACGATGCTGGGGCAGCTCGTCCGCCCGGTGGAGCGGGTGGGCGTCTACGTCCCGGGCGGCACGGGCGGCCGGACGCCTTTGGTGTCCTCGGTGCTGATGGGCGCCATCCCGGCGAAGGTGGCGGGGGTGGAACAGGTTGTCATGGCGACGCCGCCCACCGCGGACGGGCGGGTGAATCCGCATCTGCTCGCTGCGGCGCGTCGGGCCGGGGTGGACGCGGTCTATAAGGTCGGCGGCGCCTGGGCAATCGCCGCACTGGCGTTCGGTACCGCCACGATTCCGAAGGTGGACGTCGTCGTCGGGCCGGGCAACCTCTACGTCACCCTGGCCAAGCAGATCGTGGCCGGGTCGGTGGGAATCGACATCATTGCCGGTCCGAGCGAAGTCTTGGTGATCGCCGACGACTCGGCCGATCCCGAGTTCATCGCCGCCGACCTGCTGGCCCAGGCCGAGCATGATGCCAGGGCCTCGGCGGTGCTGGTCACCACTTCCGCCGGACTCGCCGCCGGCGTGCGGACCGAGATGGGGCGGCAGCTCGAGGGCCTGGAGCGGGCCGATATCGCTCGGGCATCGATCGAGCGTTTCGGCGCGGTCTTCGTGGCGCCGGATGTGACCGGCGCCATCGAGCTGTCCAACCGGATGGCGCCCGAACATCTGGAGCTGCACCTGCGCAACCCGTTGGCCTGCCTCGGCCGGATCCGCAATGCCGGGGCGGTGTTCATCGGCGAGTTCACCCCCGAGCCGGTGGGCGATTACATGGCGGGCCCCAACCACGTGCTGCCGACCGCCGGAACGGCCCGCTTTGCGTCGGCCCTGTCGGTCGACCACTTCCTCAAGCGCACCAGCATCATCCATTATTCCGCCGAGGCGCTTCGCCGCGAGGCCGCCGACATCCTGCGCCTGGCCGAGGTCGAAGGCCTGGGCGCCCACGCGAACACCATCCGGCGACGGTTGATTCGCTGCAACAGGTGAGCTGCCGGATTTTTTCCAGCCGGCCGCCGCCACTTCGAGCTTCCATGGTGGGATTCAGCGGCGGATGCCGATCAGGCGAGATTCATCAGCCAGTCCATCAACAGCCGCACCCCGAAACCGGTGCCGCCGGGGCCGCAGTAGGCGTCTTCCTTCTTATGGTAGGCCGGACCGGCGATGTCGATGTGCGCCCAGCGGGTTTTATCGACGAATTCCGACAGGAACAGGGCGGCGGAGATGGCACCGCCATAGCGGGAGCTGGGCATGTTGCCGATGTCGGCAACCGAACTCTTCAAGAGCTCCTTGTAATCCTCCGGAAGGGGCAGGGGCCAGCAGCGTTCATGGGTGCGGCGTCCGGACGCCACCAGGTCGCCCTGCAGGGTCTCGTCTTTGGAGAAAACACCGGCGATTTTATCGCCCAACGCCACGACGCAGGCGCCCGTCAGAGTGGCCACGTCGATCATCACCTCGGGCTTGAAGCGCCATGCGGCGTAAGCCATGGCGTCGGCCAGAATCAGCCGGCCTTCCGCATCCGTGTTGCCGATTTCAACCGTCTTGCCGGAGAAGGTCTCGACGATATCGCCCGGCCGGGTGGAGCTGCCGGAGACCATATTTTCCACGAGAGGGATCACTCCGATCAGGCGGCGCTTGATTTTTAATCCGGCGGCAGCGATCAGTGCGGCCGCCACCGCGGCCGCTCCGGCCATGTCGCCTTTCATGTCGGGCAGGGAATCTCCGGTCTTGAGATTGATGCCCCCGGAGTCGAAGGTGACGCCTTTGCCCACCAGCACCACCGGCGGGCGGCGCTCTCCGCCCTTGTGGTGGAGCATCACCAGGGCCGGTCGGTTGGCGCTGCCAGCCGCCACGGCCAGCAACGCCCCCATTTTTTTCTGCCGCAGCTGTTTTTCCTTGAAAACCTCCACCGTCAGCCCGCGCGTTTGGGCTTCCCCGGCAATAAGCTGCGATAGGATTTCCGGCGGTTTATGGTTGGACGGCAGGTTGACCCAATCCCGCGCCATCAGCGCTGCGCCGCAAACGGTCTCGATTTGAGCCGGGAGGCGGCGATGGCGCGCCGCCACCGCCGACGGCACGAGCACATCGACGCGGGTCAGGGGCTTGCGTTCCTTTTTTTCCTTGTACCGGTCGAAGAGGTGATTGCCCAGCAGGGCGCCTTCCATCAGTGCCGCCGCCCCATCGCGCCCATCGACGCCGCTGGCCGCCGGATCCGGAGCCGCCAACCATAAACGCGTCAAGCCCATCTGGATGCACCGTTTGACGCTGCGTCCGGCCATCTGCCGCAGGGCTTCGGCTTCCAAGGCTTCGGCCTTGCCCATTCCTCTGAAGACCACTCGTTCGGCGGCGCATTCCGGCGGCTGATACAGGGTGACTTCCTGATCCTTTTTCCCCTTGAACTCATCCAGGGCCGCGGCCCGTTTCACCAGGGCCTCAATCAACGGATCGGCGTGGATGGATTTGTTTTCGCAGACGGGAACGAAGAGGATGTTCACCTTCTGGCGTCTGAGATCGACGGCGCTGAGATTCAACATGGTTCGGTTTCTCCTGTCGGCATCGGCTCGAAAGCCGTCGCCGCCCGGGCGGCGACGCGGGGTCACGGCCCAGCGGCCGGATTCGCAACTGGCGTTTCAATCCCGACGGCACTATAGGCGCTGGGGTGCGCCGGTGTCAATTCCGGCCCGGCGGTTCGATCCGGATGACGTCCGCTGTTTCAGCTCCGACAGCCAGCGCCAATCGAACGGCTCCCGGCGGCAGGGCAGAACGGCGTTGTTGGTGTAAAGCGGGTCCGCGGCCAGATCGTAGCGCGAGGCGGCTGCCGCTTGGCCCCACAGCGCGGTGCCCGGGATCGGCGTGTAATAGGCCAGAACCGGCGTGATGCCGGCACGTTTGACCACCTCGATGGACCGAACGACGGACGCTGTCTGCTGTCCCGGCAACCCCACGAGCAGATAGGCGCCGATCTGGCGGCGGCTGAAGCCCGCGTTCTTCAGCCGCCGCACGGCCTGCTCGAACTCTGCGGCGGTGACTTTACGGTCCAGATCCCGGTTTTCGAACTCGGCGTCCTCCAGGCCCAGGCGCAGCGTGATGAAGCCGGCCCTGAACATGAGGTCGGCCGTTTCGGCGGTGACCCCGCGGATGTGCACGGCGTTTGGGGCGTGGAAGCGCACGTCCAATCCGCTGCGCACGACCGCTGCAAGGACCGGCACGGCATGGCTTTCCGGATCGGCGAGAAAGGCGTCGTCGTACAGCACGAAATCCGATACGCCCCAGCGGCGGTGCCAGTGCGTCAGCTCCGCCACGACCGACTCCGGGCTGCGGCGCATCCGACGGGATTCCAGCAAGTGGGCCGCACAATAAGGGCATGCGAAGGGACAGCCGCGGGCGGTCAGCAGCGGCACACACGGGATCTGATGCTGGAGGTCGAAGGCCGGGAACGGATAGGTGTCGAGATCGTCGGGGTTGAAGCGCCGGGCGGCCGTCCAGCCGGTGTGCGCCGCCACCAACTCCAGCACGGCCGACTCGGCCGAACCCGTAACAATTTCGTCCGCATCGCAGGTTCGGCGGGCGTGGTCGCGGCAGAGCGTAGCATAGATGCCGCCGAGCACCAGCGGCGTTTTCGGAAGAACGTCTCGCACCGTTGCAATGGTCTCGCAGACCCCGGTATACCAGTAAGTCATAGCCGAGGTGACCAGGATGAGATCGGGGCGCTCGACCGCGCGGAGGTCTTCCCGAAGCCAAGCGGGATCGATCCCGTAGCGCGCGAAATGACGCGCTACATCCGGAAACTGGGACGGTTTCGGGAGCCGCGTCTTAAGATACGGCCCGCGGCCGCAGCGCGCCCGCGGATCGCTCGCCGGCGCTCTCGGATGGAAGCGGTCCAGGCAGTCGATGTAGGAAACCCGGCAGCCGTGCATCCGGAGAATCGCCGCCAGGCTCAGCAGCCCCAATGGTTTGGCCCAAACATCATACGCCGCAAAATCATGGATCCAAGGGTTGATCAAGAGGATGTGCGGGGTGTCATTCGTCATCGTCCGTGGCAAAGTAGATCATCGAGGTCTTCTTAAGCTCTTCGCGGCTGAACAGCAGGGCGTAGTCGTCCACGGCGGCGGCCAGCGCCATCGCACGGGCCGAATCACGGCAGGCGGCCTCATCGTCGGCGTGGATCATCGTGTAGAGGTTGTAGGGCCACTGCGGAGCCGGGTTGCGCCGGTAGCAGTGCGACACCTGCCGGAAGGACGCCATCACGGCGCCGACCTCCTCGATGCGGTGCTCCGGCACCCGCCAGGCCGCCATGGCGTTGGCCCGGTAGCCCGTGCGCTGGTGGCGCAGGGTGGCGCCGAAACGCCGGATGACCCCGTGGTCGCACAGGCGGCGCAGCGTTTCCAGCAGCGCATCCTCGGAAATCCCGAGACGGTCGGCCATTTGGAGATAAGGCTTCTCCGTGACGGGCATATCCTGCTGAATGCAGGCGATGATTTTTTTTTCGATCTCGGTGAGCATGCGATGTAACCCAGGACTGAGTGCTGAGCGATAAGGACTGAGCACTGATTTCTCTGCTCAGTCCTCAGCCCTCAGTCCTCGTTGCTGAATTTTATCGGGAAACAAGCGGGCGATGTCGCGGGCCGTGGCCTGACAGATGCCCCGCTCGGTGATGAGGCCGGTGACCAGCCGCGCCGGGGTCACGTCGAAGGCGAAATTGGCGGCCGCCGATTGTTCCGGACACAAGCGGACGCGCCGGTGGCCGGATCCGTCCCAGCCCTCCGCATAGCGGACCTCGTCCGGGTCGCGCTCTTCGATCGGGATCGCGTCTCCACCGTCGGCCAAGCCCCAATCGAACGTGCTGGACGGCAGGGCCACATAAAACGGGATGCCGTTGTCGCGGGCGGCGAGCGCCTTGAGGTAGGTTCCGATCTTGTTGGCGACGTCGCCGCCGGCCGTGGTGCGATCGGAGCCCACGATCACCACGTCCACCTGCCCGCGCTGCATCAGGTGGCCGCCGGCATTATCGGCGATGACCGTGTGGCGGACACCGTAGCGGCCGAGCTCCCACGCGGTCAGACGGGCGCCCTGATTGAGCGGCCGGGTCTCATCCACCCACACGTGGAGGTCGATGCCGCGGTCGAAGGCCGCGTAAATGGGCGCGGTCGCCGTGCCGTATTCCACGCACGCCAGCCAGCCGGCGTTGCAGTGCGTGAGGACGTTGACGGGCCGGTCCGGATGGGCGCGCGCCAGCGCTTCGATCAGCGGCCGCCCATGCTCGCCGATCCGGCGGCAGTTCTCCGCTTCCTCCGCGGCGATGGCGGCCGCTGTTTCCAGCGCCAGGGCGCTGCCGCGGCGGAGGTCTGCGGCGGACAGCGCCGCCTGCAGGCCGCGCTCCACCGCCCAGGCGAGGTTTACCGCGGTCGGCCGCGCCGCCCGCAGCCGCTGCGCCTCACCGATGAGGTCATCGGCCTTCAGCCCCCGGTCGGCGGCGCGGCGCGCCGCCAGGTACATGCCGTAGGCCGCCGTAACGCCGATGAGCGGCGCGCCGCGCACCACCATGGCGGTGATGGCATGGATGACGTCATCCATGCTGGCGAGCGTTAGGACGACGAATTCATGCGGCAGCCGCCGCTGGTCGATGACCTTCACCTGGCCATCTCGCTCGTCCAGCCAGATCGGACGAAGTGGGCGGGGCTTGGCGCGGGGGTCGGATTCTGCCATGGGATGCCGATGATCCGAAGACGAGCTTCGGCCGCCGTTAGCGGCCGGCCGCAAATTCGCGCAGGACGTCGCCGGCGAGGATGTGCCGCTGGAATACCTGTTGGATCTTGTCCGGATCCATCTTCTGGTAGACGACGGGTTCCGATCCCTCGACCGCCACGGTGACATTCGGCTCGCCGGTGCAGCTGCCGGTGCAACCGGCGGCGAGAACCTGGACGTCGGGGCGGTTGGATGCCGACAGCGCGCTGAGGAGGGCCTGCATCACCTCCCGGGCCCCGGCGGCGATGCCGCAGGTTCCCAAGTGCACGGTGATCGTTGCCCGGGGCCTATCCAGGCGCAGCGCCATGGCGGCGCCGGTTTCTTGCTTGATGCGTTTTAGGTCTTCAAGGGTCAGCTTGGCCATCGGTTTCCTCCATCGGCGGCATGGAGCTGGCGCCGGCGGCCAGCTCATCGAGTGCGCGCCGCATCAGGTTCGACACGCCGCGCAGGACCGTCGGATCGCCCAGGGAAAGATCCCCCAGCTCGGTTTTGAGATCCCGGGTGTCCAGGACCCATTGCCTCCCATCTACCCTGTGCGTGTAGCGAAAGTCAATATGCGGATTTCCCAGGATCAGCGCTTCCAGGGTGGCGGCCATGTCGCCCAGAGGAGCGCGGTCGATATGGCTGCGCCGGAAGGTCGCCGTCACCCGGGTTCCCTTTCCGCGCCCGGCCTGCACGAGGAGGTCTCCCTCGCAGCGCCGCGCCGCCGCGGCGAGCAGGGAGAGCCCCAGGCCCACCCGGCGGGTCTTGCGGGTGGTGATGAAGGGGTCGTCGATATGCCGGGCTTTGTCTGCGGACATGCCGCGGCCGTTGTCTTCCACGGACAGGGTCAGGCGGTCGTCGGCGCTGGACTCCTCCACGCGAATGCGCAGACGATCGGCACCGGCGTTGATGCCGTTTTCGGCGATGTCCAGGATATGCAGCGCCAGCTCCCGCATTCAGATCAGAATCCTCCTTCCGCGAGCCCCTTTCAGCGCCCAGGCCAACTCCGGAATGGTCGCGGAGGCCACCTGGAACATGGTGCAGGCGCGGCCGATGTCCTCCAGGCGGTGGGCATCGGAGGACGTCACGCACGGCCGGTTCCCGATGGCGGGCAACAGGGTG
The DNA here is from genome assembly GCA_964427375.1 of uncultured Desulfatibacillum sp. Classification (GTDB taxonomy): domain Bacteria; phylum Desulfobacterota; class Desulfobacteria; order Desulfobacterales; family SpSt-501; genus SpSt-501. Next base: position 54,309 of record CAYRUF010000025.1, read on the forward strand.
TGAGCGGCGGCCGGCGGGATTCGATAGGACACCTCGACGCCGTCGATGTCCAGCTCCGGCGGAATGAACCCGAGCTGGCTGAGGATGCCGTTGGCGGGCCGGTCCACATGGGCGGCCAGGCTGATGCCGTTCAAGGCATGCGTGGCGCGGACGATGTCCAGCAATGCCAGGCGGGTCGCCCCGATGAGCAGGCGGGGGTTCTCGGCGAGCACCTCGTCCGCCGCGGTGGCGACAATCTGGAAGCCGAAAAGCTCCGGCCGATTCTCGCCGGACAGCTGGGCATAGACGAGGTCCTGCATGGCGAGCGCCTGCTCCGGCTCGCCGAAGAGCGCCAGCACGTGCACTTCCTCCCGGGAGCAGATCTCTAGGCCGGGCAGCACGCAGACCCCGTTGCGGAGTCCTTCCTGCATGACCGCCGAGGCGTTTTCGGCCGAATTGTGGTCGCAGACCGCGATCAGGTCCAGTTGGGCCTCCCGGCTGCGCCGGATGATTTTTCGGGGGCTCATTTCCCAGTCCGCGCAGGGCGACAGGCAGGTGTGGATATGAAGGTCGGCCTTGATTTCTCTCAGCAACAGGCGTTCTCCCGCCCGGGAGGGGTCAGCCCGGTGGAGGGGCTCCGACTCCGAGCGCATACATCTCACCGGCCAGTTCGTACGCCGAGCGGCGCCACCGCAGGATCGGGATGTTCTCCTGGTCGGCGCGTTTCAAAGTGTCCGGGTCCGGCGCGCGATCACCGGTGAGGATCACGGCGGCGATCTCCCGCAGAACGGCGACCGCCACGATGTTCTGATGGCCTTGAACCGTCAGCCACACGCAGCCGGCGGGCGCATGGGCCATGACGTCGCTGAGCAGGTCTCCGCAATAGCCGCCGTGGATTTCGCGCTCGAGGCCGTTTCCCCCGGCGGCCATTTCCAGCTGGAACCGCTCCATGATCTGCCTGACCTTCATCCTTTTTCTCCTCCTCCGCTGCCGTCCGCGGGCGGGTGAACCGGCGCGGGCCGGTCGGGCTGCCTGCGGGCCTGCAGCCAAATGCAGTCCGTCAGGGCGGCGGTTCCCCGGACGACGTCTTCCGCAAAGGCTCTGCAGTCCGGCGAACCGCAGGCGCCGCAGTCCCGGCCCGCGATGAACTCCAGAATGGCCTCAATCTGCTGGGCTTGCTCAAGCGACAACGCCGGCTGGAAGGCGCCGAACAGCCGGGTCAGCTCCTGGGGGTCGTGCTGCGGCTGGAACCGCCCCTTTTCGTAAAGGCGCAGGATGGTATCCCGGGGCAGGCGCCGGCCCAGCCCGAAAACACCGATCATTTTCTGGACGTTGCGCTTGGCGATGTAGGGGTCGACGGCGGTGAGCACGCCGCCGAGGCAGCCTTCGCGGCAGGTGCGGAATTCGATATATTCGAAGTCCTGGAGAGCCCCCATTTCGATTTTGTGAAGATAGGCGATGGTTTCTTTCAGGCCGTGCACCGACAAGGATTTTTCGATGTCCATGTTGGCAATTTCACCCCCGGACATGGCGCCGAGGGCGGCGTTTCCGCTGGAGCAAGCCTCGAACTCATAGCCGCTTCCGGAAAACGGAATTATGTCGGAATCAAGAATCTGATCCACCTGCCGCTTCAGTTCCCCGTAGAGCTCATTGATCCCGATGGCGAACTCGGGGTGTTCGGGCGGCGCTCCCAGTCGATGCGGACGGGCCTCGGCTTTGGTGGGGCAGGGGTTGATGAAATACAGGGCGACCGTCCGGCCCTGGGCGGTGTGGGCGGGGATGATCTGCCGCTTCACCTCCCGGGCCATGAGGGCCACCGGCCTCAGCACCGGCAGGACATGGGGCAGAAGGCTGGGAAACTGGTAGGCGATGAGCCGGACGACCACCGGACAGACGGGAGAGATCAGCGGCCAGGGCGAAGCTCCGGATTGGCGGTTGCGCCGAATGTACTCCTCCGCGGCATACTGGAACATTTCCAGAAAGAAAGACATGTCCACCGTGTGGCGGAAGCCCATGCGGTGAAGCCCCAGCAGAACCCCGCCCGGCATGACCCCGGGAAACTGGGCGTACAGCACGGGGGACACCAGGGCGATCGCCACGTGATCGCGTCCGATGCCATCAAACCCGCCGGTGGCCGCACCGACCGCGCCGGCCGGACAGGCCCGGATGCAGGCGCCGCAGCCGATGCACTGCTCGACGATGCGGATCGATTTTTGATGACGGACCCGGATGGCCTTGGTCGGACAAACCCGCAGGCAGGCGGCGCACCCCGTGCAGCGCGCTTCCTGGAAGCGGACATATTGGGTGGAGCGCCGGACGACCGCCATGGGCTTCATCCTCCGGTATTCAGATGGAACCGCATTCGAACCCGAGTGCCCTGGCCCGGGCGGGATTCGATCGCGATGTCGTCCGCGTTCTGTTTCATGTTCGGCAGGCCCATGCCGGCGCCGAACCCCAATTCGCGCTGTTCATCCGAGGCCGTGGAATACCCCGGCTGCATGGCGAGATCGATGTCGGCGATGCCGGGACCGTCGTCGCTGATTTCCAGGTTCAGGATGCCTTGGTCCAAGTCCAAGAGCAGGCGGCCGTCGCCGCCATGCATCACCACGTTCATTTCGCCCTCATAGCTGCAGACGGCGATGCGCCGGATCAGGGCGGGATCCCAATGCATCGATTTGAGCAGGTTCTGGACCTGGATGGACGCTTCGCCGGCGTGGACGTAATCCCGCGCCTTCACGAAAAAGATTTTTTGGAGACTGGCCATGAACCGGATATCACCGGCGCCCGTCGAGTCCGGTAAGGCCGCGGGCGTGCAGCCTTCCGCAGCAAACAAACATCGAATGAGGGCTCGACAAAAGCGGCATCCCCTCGGCCTCGGCCACCTCCATCACCTCCGGCGCCGGGCGCTTGCCGCGCACAAAAACAACCGCCATGACGCCGGCGATCCTGGCCGTCCGGATCGCTTGGATGGTCGCCAGTCCGGTCACAAGCAGGGTGCCGTCGGCCGGTCGGGCCAGCACGTCGCTCATGAGGTCGCTGGCGCCGCAGCGCGTGATTTCGCCGTCCGGAATGTCCGACCCATTCAAGAGCGTTGCATCCAGTGCGGAGGCTATTTCGGAAAGCTTCATCGGCACCATCCCAAACCGCTCCATGGGGCTCTGGAGAACGAAGGGCTCTTCGTTTCATCGGCATCGCGGCGGCCGGGAAGAAGAAGGCGGTGAAAGTTCGGGATTCAATATAGATGGCGGGGGGCTGCGGTGTCAAGGAAAGGCGCAGGCAATTCGCCCCTGTTGCCTTGTTTGACTTTTGCAAGAGATCCGCATAAACTGAAATGATAAAAAAATTACCGCGGCGGCATGATCGGGAAGCGCCATTCGATTTTATCGGCAACCCCGCCGCAGGATCGAGGAGAATCAGACATGAGCATCAGCATTCCCAAGGAGAAGTTCTTCTTTACCTCGGAGTCCGTGACG
>CAYRUF010000026.1:0-57705 GCA_964427375.1 uncultured Desulfatibacillum sp.
TAACTAATGGAGATTCTCAATCAACTCCAGCGCCGCGGCGTCCGAATGCCCGCAACGGCCGGGATCGAGATCGGCCCGGAGGTGGACGTTGAGCGGATAGCGGGGGAGGGCACGGTCGTTCATTCCGGCTGCCGGATTTTCGGAAAGCGGACCCTGATCCTGCCCGGCGCCCGGATCGGAGCCGAAGCGCCCGCGACGGTCGAGAACTGCTTCGTCGGCCCGGGCGTCGAGCTCAAGGGCGGGTTTTTCAAAGACGCGGTGTTTCTATCCGGCGCCCGCTGCGGGTCGGGCTCGCACGTGCGCGAAGGGACGATCCTGGAGGAGCACGCCAGCATCGCCCACACGGTCGGTCTGAAGCAGACGATCCTGTTCCCCTTCGTCACCCTCGGCAGCCTGATCAATTTCTGCGACTGCCTCATGGCGGGCGGCACGGGACGAAATAACCACAGCGAGGTCGGCAGCTCCTACATTCACTTCAACTTCACCCCCAACCAGGACAAGGCGACCGCTTCCCTGATCGGCGATGTGCCGCGCGGCGTCATGTTGAATCAGCCGCCGATTTTTCTGGGAGGGCAGGGCGGCATGGTCGGCCCGGTCCGGCTCAATTATGGGGTCACCGTCGCGGCCGGCACCATTCTGCGCAAGGATGAACTGCGGCCGAATCGCCTCATCTACGGTGGATTCGCCAAAGGCGGCAACATCGAGTTTCGGCCGGGCAGATATTCAGGCGCTTCCCGGATCATCAAGAACAACTTTGTCTATATCGGCAATCTGATGGCGCTGAGACAGTGGTACCGGGAAATCCGCTCATTGTTCGTCGGCGCCGAGCTCCCGGACGCCCTTCTCGAAGGGCTTTTGCTCACCGTTCTCAGGGCGATCGAGGAGCGCATGCGGCGACTCGGCGAACTGGCCGAAAAGATGAAAGACGCAGGAGACACGGCTCTTGCGGCCGCTTGGCCGGCGCTCGAAGAAAAGCTCATGCAACAGCGCGATTGCCCGGGGGAAATCCGCCTGCGGGATGCATTTAAAGAAGTCCTGGCATCCAAGATATCCCGGGAAGGCAGGAACTATATTGCCGTCCTCAAGGCCTTGAGTCCGGAAGAGGCCGGGTTGGGGACCGCCTGGCTCCAGGGAATTGTCGATAAGACGGCATTGGAAAAATAATGGGAAAGCTTTTTGGAACAGACGGAATTAGAGGAACTGCAAATAGTTATCCTATAATACCTGAAGTTGCAGTTCAGGTAGGCCAAGCCATTGGCTGGCTATTCCAATCAATTGGAGATCGGCCGAGAGTCATTATCGGGCAGGATACGCGAGTTTCAGGCGACATGATCGCTTACGCCCTGGCTTCCGGAGTGTGTGCCGCCGGCGTAGACGCCGAACTTGTCGGGGTCTTGCCGACTCCCGGTATTGCTTTTATCACGAGAGCGTCCGGGGCGAGCGCGGGAATCGTCGTCTCCGCCTCGCATAACCCTTATCCCGACAATGGGATCAAGATATTTGGATCGGACGGCTTCAAATTGCCGGATGAAAAGGAAGCCGAGATCGAAAATCTCGTTCTTGGCGGAAAAACATCCGGCTTGAAGCCCACCAGCCATATCCTCGGGCGCACGGGCCATAATCCCGGGGCTGCCGTCCGCTATGGCGATTTTCTCAAGAGCTGCCTATCATTGGACGCCGCCGCAGGTCGCCCCGCCTTTAAGCTCATTTTAGACTGCGCCAACGGAGCCACCAGCGCGATTGCCCCGCGGGTTTTTTCGGAGCTGGGGTTCGCCGTGGAAGCGGTCAACGTACAGCCGACCGGCATCAACATCAACCACCGATGCGGTTCCCAGCATCCCGACGGACTGGCGGAGCGCGTGGTGGCCGAGCGGGCCGACCTCGGTCTGGCCTTCGACGGCGACGGCGATCGGATGATTGCGGTCGATGACCGCGGAGAGGTTCTCAGCGGGGACCGGGTTTTGGCGGTCAGCGCCCAGCATCTTAAAACGCAGGCGCGCCTGGCGAACAATGTCGTGGTCAGCACCGTGATGAGCAACGTGGGGTTGAGCCGCTGCCTGAGGAATCTTGGCATCGAGCATCGGACGTCGCGCGTGGGCGATCGTTATGTCATGGAGGAAATGCGCGCATGCGGCGCATCCCTGGGGGGCGAAGACTCGGGACACATCATCTATGCCGAGCACCACACGACCGGCGACGGCATTCTTTCAGGCCTCATGCTGATCGAGGCGATTCGCCGCCAATCCAAACCCCTGTCGGAACTGAAAACGGTGATGACCGCTTTTCCTCAGACCCTCATCAATGTCGTCGTCAAATCAAAACCTAAACTGGAAAGCCTGCCTCAGGTTCAAAGCGTCATTCGTGAGGTCGAATCCCGGTTGGAGGACAGCGGAAGAGTGCTCGTGCGGTATTCGGGAACCGAGCCGATATGCCGGGTGATGGTCGAGGGGCCGGATCCGGAAACGGTCGATGGCCTGGCACGATCGATCTCTCGGGCTATCGGCGAAGCCATCGGCTGAAGCAGCTGGCGCTTGAGATTCCGTATGCCCTGAGCGCAGACGGCAAAAAAAAGGCCTCGGTCGTCCGAGGCCTTTTTTCATTTGAGCCGGAACAACGCGTGATCAGTCGCGTCTGCCTCCGAAAATTCGCAGCAGCATGAGAAACAGATTGATGAAGTCGAGGTACAGTTTCAGGGCGCCCAGTATGGCGCCTTTGCGAACGGCCCCGGCATCGATATCGGCCGGTTGCGACATCGCCATGTTTTTGATGTCCTGGGTGTCATAAGCCGTGAGGCCGACGAAAACCAGCACGCCGATGTAGCTCACGATGGTGCTGACGGCGCTGCTCTGGACGAATAGGTTGACCAGCGAGGCGATGACGATGCCGATCAAACCCATGGTCAAAAAACCGCCCAAGGATGTCAGGTCCCGCCGGGTCGTCCAGCCATAGACGCTGCAAGCGACAAACGTGGCCGAGCAAACAAAGAACGTACTGGTTATGCTGGCCTGGGCATAGGCCAGAAAAATCGAGGAAAGCGTGGCCCCGTTCAATACCGAATACAGAACGAAAAGGAGCGTGGCGGTTCCGGCCTGCATGCGGTGTATTCGTGCGCTGAGCGTAAACACCAGCGCCAGCTGCGCGATGATCAGTCCGAAGAATACGATCCCGGAACCGAAAATAACGTTTCGCACCTCGGGCATGTTGGCGACCGAATACGCCACGAGTCCGGTCAAACCCAATCCGATCGCCATCCAGTTGTAGACGCTGCGGACAAATGAATTAACCCTGACCTGAACCTGGGTCTTTTGAAGGGTTAAAGAATCCATTCGTTCCTCCTGTGGTTGTGGTTTCGCTTCATTTTTTTTTGAAGCACTAAAATAACACATCGGCTGCGTTTTTCAAGCAGTATCGAAAAAGATGGGGGTTCGAAAGGATGCCAAGCCTTTCTTGATTTTGGGCATCAACTCTTGTAGAAATGTCCGCCATGAAGCCCGAGAAGATCTACCAGGAGCTCAAAGAGCTAGCCGACAAACTGGGAGTCGGCGTGGAAGAGCACAATTTCCGGACGACCGGCATCCGAGTCAAAAGCGGTGCGTGCATCGTTCACGGCAAGCATCTGGTCATCATCGACAAGCACAAGCCGTTGGCCAAAAAGATCGGTGCGCTGGCATCTGCGCTGGCGAAGCTTCCCCACGATACGGTTTACCTGGTTCCCGCTGTCCGCGAGGTCATCGCACGGCATGCGGAGGAATAGAGGAAAAGGTTCCTGGGCCGGTTGCGCCTTCAAGTTTAAAAGTTTACATAATATAACTTATCAGACCTTATTGATGCCATAATAGAGAATTCCTGCGTCTGCATCCATGGCTTCATCAGAAAATCCCCCAGACTTGATTGGCAACAGTGGATCACCAGCCCCACCGCTGAACGAGACCCAAAAGGTCATCTATTCCGTTTCGGAGCTCACCGCCAAAATCAAATCGGTTCTCGAGGCCGGTTTTCCATTCGTTTGGATTTGCGGCGAAGTTTCGAATTTGCGGATTCCTTCGTCCGGACATTGCTACTTCACCCTAAAGGATGACAGCGCCCAAATAGCCGCCGTCGTATTCCGCGGGCAATACCGCCAGACTCGCATCGACATCGAAGACGGCATGAGCATCGTCGGTCTCGGCCGGATCAGCGTGTACGAACCACGGGGCAATTATCAAATCATTCTGGAATATCTGGAACCGGCCGGCTTAGGAGCCTTGCAGCTGGCCTTTGAAAAACTCAAGAAGCGTTTGGCTGCCGAGGGTTATTTCGACCCGAAACATAAAAAGCCGATCCCTTTTATTCCCTCTAAAATCAGCGTGATCACATCGCCCTCCGGCGCCGTCGTGCACGACATCTTGACGATTCTGAACCGTCGTTTTCAAAACCTCCATATCGAAATCGTCCCGGTCAGCGTCCAGGGGCCCCGAGCGGAAGCGGAAATCTGCTCCGCATTGAATCTGGTCAACCAGCGCGCGGATTCGGACGTGATCATTTTGGCACGTGGCGGAGGCTCCCTTGAAGACCTCCAGGCATTCAATTCGGAAACCGTAGCCAAGGCGATTTTTAGCTCTGTAATTCCGATTATTTCAGCCGTCGGCCACGAGACGGATACAACGATAGCCGACTTCGTCGCGGACGTACGGGCGCCGACGCCGTCGGCAGCCGCGGAGCTGGTCGTTCCGGAAAAAGACGCCTTGCTTCGCCACAAGAGCAATCTCGAACAGGCCTTGCAGCGCAGTTTTTCGAAACAATTTGAAAAACTAAACCTAAACTTTAAACAAATAAATATAAGATTAAAAAATCCAAGAAAAAAAATACAAGAAAAATGGCTGCGGCTCGACGATCTTGGAGGGCGTCTCGCGCGATCCGTGACAGTGCATATCCAACACACGACCGATCGCCTGGGGTGGCTGGTCCATAGGCTGGACACGGGTTCACCCTTGGCGCAAATTCAAAAGATTGATTATAAATTTGAATTGATTAATGGCAATTTGTTTAAAGTACTGTCTAAAATTATTTCAACCAACATATTTATAATACGTGAAATAACGACTAAATTGAATGCGCTGAATCCGCTCAGCATCCTCGACCGGGGGTACAGCATTACACGCACCCTCACTGAAAAACGCATTGTCAAACATCCCGATCAGGTTTCGCTGAAAGACGATGTTGAGGTTCTGCTGGCCGGCGGCACCCTGCTCTGCAACATACAAGGAAAATCGACCCATGGCAAAGAAAACGTTTGAGCAATCCATCAAGCAACTGGAGCAGATCGTAACCGAGCTCGAGTCCGGCGAATTGCCTCTCGAACAGGCGATTAAGAAGTTCGAAGAAGGAATGGAGCTCTCGCGCTTCTGTTCACAGAAGCTTGAAGAAGCCGAGCGCAAGATCACCCTTTTGATGCAGGACAGTACCGGCAGGCCGGTCGAAAAGCCTTTTTCGGCCGAAAACCACGAGCCGGGTGCCGACTGAAATGTTCGACCTTGCCGCCTATCTTACCCGCAACAACACGCTGATAGAGCGCCACCTCACTAATTACCTGGAGGCATCGGCCGACGCTCGGCTTTTGGAAGCCATGCGTCATTCGCTTATGGCCGGCGGCAAACGGTTAAGACCCAACCTCTGCATCGCGGCCTGCGAGGCGGTGGGTGGCCATCCGGAGGATGTTTTCCCGGTGGCCTGCGCCATGGAGATGATTCACACCTACTCCCTGATCCATGACGATCTGCCGGCCATGGACGACGACCGGGTGCGGCGAGGCAAACCGACCTGCCACGTGGCCTTTGACGAGGCAACCGCCATCCTGGCCGGCGATGCCCTGCTCACGCTGGCTTTTCAAGTGCTCGCGTCCATGAAAACCCGGCGGCCGAAATCCGCCCTGGAAGTCATCCGCATCATTGCCGCCGCCGCCGGGCCCTCCGGGATGGTTCAAGGCCAGATGCTGGATATGCAGTCCGAGGGGCGGATGCTGTCCCTTGAAGACCTGCGGCACTTGCACGCATTAAAAACAGGCGCCATGATCGAAGCGGCGCTGGCTGCCGGAGCCATCGTCGCCGGCGGCCGCCCCCCGCAGGTGGAGGCCATCCGCGAGTACGGACGGGCGATCGGCCTCGCCTTTCAGGTGGTGGATGATATCTTGAATGTGGAAGGAGACCCGGCCGTCATGGGCAAGGCGGCCGGCACGGATCAGGTTCGCCGCAAAAATTCCTTCCCAAGCCTCTGGGGCCTTGAAAAATCTAGAGAATTCGCTCACAATCTGATTCGTGCGGCGGCGGCGTCCTTGTGCGATTTCGGCGTTGAAGCCGAGGCGCTGCGCGCGATTGCACGCTATGTCATCGAGAGAAACAAGTGAGAAACAGGAGATGCCGCCATCCGTGAATCTACTGGATGTCATCCATTCGCCGGCCGACCTGAAAAACCTGCCGCGGGCGAAGCTGCCGCAACTCGCCGCTGAGATCCGCAACCTGATCGTCGAAGTGGTAGCGCGTACCGGCGGACACCTGGCGTCGAGCCTGGGCGCCGTCGAGCTCGCCATCGCCGTCCACTACGTGTTCGACACGCCCAGGGACCGGGTGATCTGGGACGTCGGACATCAAGCCTATGCCCATAAAATCCTGACCGGCCGGCGAGCCGGCTTCAGCAGTCTGCGGCAGCACGGCGGCCTTTCAGGATTCACCCGCCGCAGTGAAAGCCCCTACGACAGCTTTTCCACCGGCCACAGCGGCACCTCGATCTCGGCCGGCCTGGGCATGGCCTGCGCCAACTTTCTCAAAAAGGAAGATGCCAAAGTCGTTGCCGTCATCGGAGACGGTTCACTGACCGCAGGACTGGCCTACGAGGGATTGAATCAGGCCGGCGGCATCCTCAAACGCGATTTGATCGTGATTCTAAACGACAATGAAATGTCCATCTCCCGCAATGTCGGCGCCCTGTCATCCTTTTTGAGCCGAACCTTTTCCGCCAAGAAGCTCCAGGAGCTGCGCCGCGAGCTCGGTTTTTTCTTCAAGAAACTGCCGCGCATCGGCGAAGACATCTACCAGCTCGCCAAACGCACGGAGGAATCGTTTAAATCGTTCGTTACGCCGGGCATGCTCTTCGAGGCCTTTAATTTCGAGTATTTCGGCCCCATCAACGGGCACAAAATCGATCATCTTATTGATATTCTCAACAACATAAAATACATCCGGGAGCCGGTCCTGCTGCATGTGACCACCACCAAGGGCAAGGGATACACCCCCGCTGAAAAAAATCCCGTTTATTTTCATGGATGCGGTTGTTTTGATGTGGACACCGGCACCTGCCTCGACCCTAAACCGCAGGCGCCGACCTACACCGAAGTATTCGGCCAAACCCTCGTCGAGTTGGCGCAGGAGAACGATCAAGTGGTTGCCGTAACGGCGGCCATGCCGGAGGGTACGGGCCTTTCAAGGTTCGCCAAGCTTTTTCCCGACCGCTTTTTCGATGTCGGCATTGCCGAACAGCATGCCGTCACCTTTGCCGCCGGACTGGCGGCCGAAGGCTTCCGGCCCATCGTGGCCATCTATTCCACCTTTCTGCAGCGCGCCTATGACCAGATCCTTCACGACGTCTGCTTAGAGCGCCTGCCGGTGATCCTGGCCCTGGACCGCGGCGGGCTCGTCGGTGAAGACGGAGCCACCCATCATGGGGTTTTCGACTATTCCTTCCTGCGCAGCCTGCCCAACCTGGTCGTCATGGCCCCCCGCGACGAAAACGAATTAAGGCGCATGATGCTGACGGCGCTTCAGCACGACGGACCGATTGCTTTCCGATACCCGCGTGGAACAGCCGTCGGCTGCCCACCCCTGGCCGCTCCTACCCCAATACGCATCGGCCGGGCCAAGGTGCTGGCGGAAGGGCAGGACCTGGTCCTCATGGCCGTCGGCGCTACGGTGATGCAGGCCCTTGCCGCCCGCGGCCTGCTGGCGGACCAAGGCATCCAGGCGACGGTGGTGGACTGCCGGTTCGTCAAACCGTTGGATGCCTCGTTGGCCGTCGATCTGGCGCGCCGGATCCCCCGGGTTCTGACCATCGAGGAGAATGTACGCCAGGGAGGCTTCGGCAGCGCGGTGCTGGAAGCATTCAACGATGCGGGCCTTACTTCCGTAGCCGTGGAGCGGATTGGGCTGCCGGACGCCTTCGTGGAACACGGCCCCCAGGCGCTGCTGCGGAGCCTATACGGGCTGGACGCCGCCGGCATCGCCGGATCCGCGCTGCGCTTTCTCCAGCGAATCGATTACGTTCCGAACGCCGGCCGCTCGTTCCCCCCCCGGCTGGCCTCCGTGCGCCCGTAACCGAATCCGTGAAACATTTGCGCCAACGGCTGGATCTGATCATGCTGGCCCAAGGCCTCACGCCGAGCCGGGAGCGCGCCCGGGCGCTGATCATGGCCGGCAGCGTGGCCGTGGACGGACGGATCGTCGACAAACCGGGCGCCGCCGTCCGCTCCGACAGCCGGATCGAGATCAGAGGCGAGCGTCTTCCATATGCCAGCCGCGGCGGATTGAAGCTCGCTGCCGCATTGGACGCCTTCGCCTTGGAGGTCTCGGGCTGGATTTGTATGGATGTCGGGGCTTCCACCGGCGGCTTCACTGACTGTCTCCTGCAGCAGGGAGCGGCCCGAGTCTACGCCGTTGACGTGGGCTACGGACAGTTGGCCTGGAACCTCCGCCAGGACCCGCGCGTGGTGGTCATCGAACGGACCAACATTCGCCATATGCCCTTTGAAAAAGTACCCGAAGCGATCGATCTGGTCGTGATCGACGTATCGTTCATTTCACTCAAGATCGTCGTGCCGCCGATTCTTCGATTTCTGAAGCCGGGCGGCCGCATCCTGCCCTTGATCAAACCGCAGTTCGAGGTCGGCAAGGGTCAAGTCGGCAAAGGCGGCGTTGTAAGAGACGCGGAGCAGCATGCCCGGGTGATCGCCGAGTTGGCCCTTTTCTTCCGCAACCTTGGCATGCAATGCTCGGAATCCGTCCCCTCCCCGATTGAAGGCCCCAAAGGCAACAGGGAATTTTTCATGCTATTGCAATCCTAGAGAAGGCGTTGCGGCCGCCGGTATGCGGCCGCAAAACACCTCCAATGAAGCGCCGTCCGATCGCGGGCGGCGCTTCATTTTGGGGCTTGATTTTTTTAATTCAAATGGATAGAAGTCAAACTTTACGGCTCGATTTTGGTAAAAAAATCCAATGAGGAGAGGAAGTTAAATGAGCGAGAAAGTCGAAGGCATTCGCAACATCGCACTGGTGGCCCATGGCGGGGCCGGCAAGACCTCCCTGGCTGAAGCCATGCTTTTCGACGCAGGCGTGATCAACCGCATGGGGCGCATCGAAGAGGGCAACACCGCGCTGGATTTCGAACCCGAGGAGATCAAACGCACCTCCAGCATCAGCACCGGATTTCACCAAGTGAACTGGAAAAAGCACGCCATCACGCTGATCGATACGCCGGGCGACCAAAACTTCTTCTCCGACACCAAGACCTGTCTGCAGGCGGCGGATGCAGCGGTGGTCGTCATCGACGGCGTGGACGGCGTGAAGGTCCAAACCGAGCTGGGTTGGGAGTTCCTCGACGACTTCCAGCTGCCGCGGGCGATCTTCATCAACAAGCTGGACCGCGAGCGTGCGGATTTTATGCGGACCTTCAATGATGCCAAGGGCATGTTCCAGCCCAAACCGATCATCCTTCAGCTTCCGATCGGCGCCGAGGCCGAATTCAAGGGCATCGTCGACCTGATCAATTTGAAGGCCTACGTCTACGGTGAGGACGGCAAGGCCAAGGCGACGGACATTCCGGCGGAGATGGAAGAGACGGTGGCGGCCGAACGGGAGGCGCTCATCGAAAATATCGCCGAAGCCGACGACGCGCTGGTCGAACGCTACCTCGAGGGCGAAACCCTTTCGGAGGACGATCTTAGAGGAGCGCTGCGCAAGGGCGTCCTCTCGCGCACCTTTACTCCGGTGCTCTGCGGTTCGGCCGTCGCCAACATCGGCGTGGACCTGCTTCTGGACTTCATCGCCGCCGTCATGCCCTCTCCCGTCGACGGCGGTCCACGGATCGGCCAGGATCCTGCCAGCGGAAACGAAATCGAGCGCCGGCCGGATCCCGATGCGCCGTTTTCGGCGCTGGTCGTCAAGACGATCACCGACCCCTATGCCGGCCGGCTCACGGTGTTCCGGGTGTTTTCCGGGACCATCGGCAGCGACGGGACGTTCTACAATTCCAAAAAGGAAGTGCGGGAGCGATACAACCAACTGCTGGTGATTCTCGGCAAGGAGCAGAAACCAGCGGGCGGCGCCGGGCCGGGTTCCATCGTGGCCGTCGCCAAACTCAAGGAGACGGCCACCGGGGATACGCTCTGCGACGAGGCCAACAAAATCCGCTACACCGCCACCCCGCCCCTGCCCACCCTGATTTCCTATGCCCTGGCCCCCAAGTCCAAGGGCGATGAAGACAAGGTTTTCACATCGCTGTCGAAGCTTCTGGAGGAGGATCCCTCGCTGCGCATCGACCGGCTGGCCGAGACCAAAGAGATCATTCTGCACGGATTGGGCCAGATCCATATCGAGACCACGGTCGAGCGGCTCAAACGCAAATTCAACGTGGACGTCCAGCTCAACATTCCCAAGGTGCCGTACCGCGAAACCATCAAGAAGAAAGTTCGCGTCCAGGGCCGCCACAAGAAGCAAACCGGGGGCCACGGCCAGTTCGGCGATTGCTGGGTGCAGTTCGAGCCCCAGCCCCGCGGCAAGGGCTTTGAATATGTGGACGCCATCGTGGGCGGCGCCATTCCGCGGCAGTACATTCCGGCGGTTGAAAAGGGCATTGTGGAATCCGCCCAGCGCGGCGTGCTGGCCGGCTTCCCCTGCGTCGACTTCAAGGCCACCGTGGACGACGGGTCTTATCACGCCGTGGATTCTTCGGAAATGGCCTTCAAGATCGCCGGCTCGCTGGCGTTCCGCAAAGCCGCCGAGCAGGCCGATCCCGTCCTGCTCGAGCCGGTCATGAAGGTGACCGTCATCGCTCCGGATGAATTCATGGGCGACATCATGGGGGACTTGAACAGCCGCCGGGGCCGGGTGCTCGGCATGGAAAACGCCGGCAAGAACCAGATCATCAACGCCTATGTACCGATGGCCGAATTTCAGACCTATGCGCCGGATCTGCGCTCGATGACCGGCGGCCGCGGCATTTATCGGATGGAATTCTCCCACTACGACGAAGTGCCGGCGCACATCAGCCAGAAAATCATCGAGGCGGCGGCCAAGGCCAAGGAGAAAGATTAATCGGCGGCAAGGGGGAAATTCGGCTGGCATTCTCGGGAAGGAGAGTACCCAGCCCAGAAGGCATCCCAGCGTTTTGAGAAAACGATCCGGTTTCGAGGGGAAATCCGCTTGGCCTCCGGGCAATTCCCCAGGTGGAAGCGGCGGGAGTTGCGGTTGCCGATATACCGGCCGCCGTCCTCGCGCCAGCCCTTCCACAGGCCGCGCTCGGCCTGCATGGCGGCGCGCTGCGCCGCCAGCAACCGGTTTTCGTATTTGAGGTTCGGCAGTTTAAACAGGCAGAAAGCCAGGCCGGACTGCAGCAGCTTTTCGTTGACCAGGGAGCCATCCCTCAAGAAGACGTAAGCCAGGCTCCGGCCATAGTCGTCCAGCCGTTCGACATCGTATTCCAGGCGCACCGTTTGATGGGCGACCAGCTGGGCGTTCAGGGCGCGTGCTTCCCAACCGAATGGTTGCGCCGCTTGCCGGGCATGGTCGATCTCCGGCGCATTCACCCCGATGTACCGCACCGACCGGCCGTCCGCCAGCTGCACCGTGTCGCCGTCGTTGATGTATTTGACCCGGACCGATTCGGCGGCGGAGGGCGGTGCACCCCAGAAAGCAAGCCCCAGGAGCACCGCCAGAACCCAGCCGGCCGATCGGAATCCGGCTGAAGTCGTCAACGCGCTGCGTCGCCGAATCCCCGCCATCGCCAGCTCTCAACCAACCGATCGGAGTCGGCACTGCCGGACCGCTGCATCGTCCAGCATGCGGGCCAGGCCGCCGCGCTGCGCCGGCCGGAATCCCAGCGCATGCTCCCAGACCTCGTCGTCTTCCATGCACAGATAAATGCACACCTCCGGCGCAGCCTCACGGATGGCGGCCGCGATTTCACGGTAGACTCTCATCCGCAGCGGCTTGACGTAGCGCATCTTTCCATCCAAGCCGCTGATGAATTCCCCGTAGACGATCCGCGAGCGCCGGAAACGGCGCTGGACGATGGGTTTGAGCTCCGGCATGAAACGCAGGGCCCCCAGGCTGATCCAAACGATATGGCGGGGGGCGACGGCGGCAAACAAGCGCGCCACGGTCCGGCGATAATCGGCTTCGCAGCCGTCGGTGATGACGATCGGGTCGAAGTGGAATGCGAGCGGATAGCCGTGCGCGGCGCTGCGCGCCGCCGCGTGGAGGCGTTCGTCGAGCGACGTCGTCCCGCGCTCCTCGGTCCGGATCACGTCGTCGGTGTTCAGGGACCAGGCCAGAATCGTGCGCCGGCGGTGCGGCAGTTTCAGCAGCGAGTCGACCCAGGCGGTCTTGGTCTTCAATTCCAGGACGCAGCCGTCCTGCTCGGCGAACTTCCGAATCAGCCGCGCCGAAAGCCCGGTCCATGGCTCCCAGATCAGGCTGTCGGTGAACTCTCCGGTTCCCAGCCGGTGGATGGCGCGGCTGGCAAAGAGTTGGTCCAACTCCTGGTCCATCTCATCCTGATTCAGGAAGTACTGCAGGACCGGCGGGTGGAAATAGGACTGCAGAATGCAGTAAGAGCAGTCCATGCTGCAGAAGGTTCCGATGTGCAGGATCTGATAGCCGCAGCACCGGTAGTGGCGCGTGCCGGGGCAGGACTTGATGAAGGCGCCCCGGTTGCGGGTGAGGTAAAGCACGTGTTTGCCCCGGCCGATGGGATCTTCGGCGGCGGCCACGGAGGCGTAGACCTGCTGCGCGCTTGCCGCCTCATGGATCGGCACTCCAAAGCGCCGGGAAGCCTCCTCGGCCTCGGGCCGGCCGGCCAGCTCGGCGTCGACATAAAGCGCGGCAATGTTCATGAATCCGAGGCCTTTTCAAACCCCCGGCCCTTTCCGGTAACCAGGATCTGGAAGTCCGGATGGTCGATCCATTCGCTCAGTTGGTCGCGCAGGCGGGCGACCTCCTCGACGGACTGAAAGCTCAGAGACAGGGTGAGGCCGGCTCCCTCGAAGTCCCTGGGCGGCGCCAGCTGAATCCCTGGGCCGGGCTTCAACCGCTGGCGCCGGGCCAAAAAGTTTTCCTCCGCGGCCGCCAGGGCGGGAAAGCGGCGCTGTCTCAGGCGCCGGCGGACAACCTGAATCTCTTGGTTGCGATCCGGCTGCGGGGGTCCCATGGTCGGTGTCAATCCGCATTCCTCCAGCACCTGCCGCGGGTCTAGGTTCTCCCGGACGGCAATCTCCGAGACCAGGCTGACGATTTCACGCTGTTTGTTCAAACTGGGCTTCAATCGCCGGAAGAGACGGGCAAAGGCGATCCCCAGATCGGCCTCCAGCCGGCCGAGTTCGCAGGCCATGGCGAAGGAGATCGCGTCTTCCAGTACGCCATCTTGAACATCGAGCGGCAGCCGGCAGAGACGCTTCAACCGCACGGTCACGCTCGGATGAGTCGGCAGCCCGAGAGCCGAGGCGTCCGAATCGCTGGTTCGGCCACCGGGGGCGGTCTGCTCCAGCAGATTCAAGGCCCGCGAAATTTCGATGAGGTTCAGCGGACGCTCCAGCGAATTTTCGGCGATGGCCCTGAGGGCGCATTCGTGTGCGGAAGCCTTGGGGAGAACCCGCGCAACGGCGGCGTCCCATCCCAGTTGCCGGCAAGCGCTCAGACGCCGAAAGCCGCTCACGATGATCAAACCGCTTTCGGTCGGTGTGAGCAGCGGCGGGCGGAGCAACCCGAATCGCCGAATGGAAGCCAGCAGATCGCCGCTCTCTCGCCGCGTGGTGATCCGGAAACGTTCATCCCCTAGATCGATGTCCGCCAGAGGAACGATGCGGGGGCCCTGCTCATCCACCGCTCCGTTCTCAGAGGCCATGGCTGCTGCCGCTCAGCTGTTTGAGCGCTTCGAGGTATTTAAGGCGGGTGTTGCGGACCACTTCCTCCGGCAGCGGCGGAGGCGGAGGAGACTTATCCCAGCGGGTCGATACCAGGTAATCGCGCAGGTACTGTTTGTCGTAACTTTGCTGCGGGCCACCCGGACGGTAGGACGCCTTGGGCCAGAAGCGCGAGGAGTCCGGCGTCAGGATTTCGTCGATGAGGATGAGCTCGTCGCCGACCCGGCCGAATTCGAATTTGGTGTCGGCGATCAGGATTCCCTTGGTTTCCGCGAAAGCAGCGCCCCTCCGGTAGAGGCTCAGGGTCAAATCCCGCACGCGTTCGGCCAATTCCGATCCGATGCGTTTTTGGGCTTCTTCGAAATCGATGTTGATATCATGGGTCCCGACTTCCTCCTTGGTGGCCGGCGTGAAGATCGGCTCCGCCAGCCGGTCGGATTCTTGCAGTCCCGCCGGCAGCCGGATGCCGCACACCTCTCCGGACGTCTGGTAGGAACTCCAACCGGAGCCGGAAATATATCCGCGAGCCACGCATTCGATGGGCAGCGGAACGGCCTTCTTGACGAGCAGGCTGCGGCCCCTGAGCGATGCGGCGTAGGGACGGCAAATTCGGGGGAACTCGTCCACGTCGCCGGTGATCACATGGTTGGCCACCACGGATTTCATCATCCCGAACCAGAAAAGCGATATCTGAGTCAGGATAATGCCCTTGTCCGGGATCGGGTCCAGCATGACGACATCGAACGCCGAGATGCGATCGGTGGCGACCATGAGCAGGTGTTCGCCGAGATCGTACATGTCGCGCACCTTGCCTCGTTTTAACAGGTTGAGTCCCGGGAAATCCGTTTGGCTGACCACTGGATTCATCGCACACGTATCCTTCCGGTTGGTTAACGAACGCCTCGGCGGAGCCGGCGGGCGTTATTCCTCGGGTGAAATGGATTGGACGAATCGCCGCACGGCGCGCAGAGTCGCTTCACCGGGATCGACAAACTCGATGCCGATCTCATAGGCCCCCTGCCCCGTGGCGCGCACATGCACCGGCCGTCCGCGGAGGTCTACCAGATCTTCGCCGAGGCCGATGCTGAGAACGACCTCATGCGCCTCTGAAATCGGGAAATGGGTTTCCAGCAGAATACCGGATTCAGAGAGATTCAACGTCCGTCCCATGCCCTGCTTGACCGTCTGCCGGTCCTCGTCCAGGCACACATAAGAGAGGTTGAGGGTACTGAACCGCTGATGCTTGCGTTTTTCTTCGTTCGTCATTGCTTCGGAATGCTCCCCATGGATGGCCGGCCGGCTAGCGGATGCCGGACTGGCCGACCCGATTGATAGTTACCAAGGTTGTCGCCGAGATGCAAGCGGCCAGGTGCTCGATGATGTTGCGCAAGGTAGCCGACAGCCGCTTGTATTCAGACGTAATTTTGGCCGAGTCGACCGCCGCCAATTTGAGGTTGGGTGAGGAAAACACCGCCGCTGCGAAAGGCTCATGGCCGATCGTGAGAAACGGGATGTGCCCGAAGAAATCGCCCTTCTGAAGATGGGCCAGGGGGACATAGGTCGAGCCGATGCTGCGGGCCACCACCACTTCGCCGTCGCGGATCCGGAAGAGGCGCTCCTCCTGCTGGCCCTCCTTGAGGGCCATGCGCTTGCCCTTGATGAGATCCATGAACGTCGTGGTGCGGGCATGGGCGTCGGCTCCGATCCCGGTCACGCACCTGAGGCGGTTGTCGAGGCTTTTGATCAGGCTTTTGAAATCCGCCGAAAGGTTCGCCAACTCACCGGCCAGCTGCTGAGAGTCCAACATCCCCAATTGAACGTTGCCGCAGGCGACGACGGTGGTGCTGCGGACGTTGTCGCCGATGAGCAGGGAGGCCACGCTTCCGAGAAAGGCGCCGTCCCCCACCCGCATCAGCTTGAGAGGGCCCTTCGGCGTGGTTTTAATGATTTCGGCGGCTCCCTCCAGAATGACCCAAATCCAGTTTCCGTGAGCGCCCTCGTGAACGATCTCGTCCCCGTCGTAGTAGCCCTCCTCGTCGATCACGTACGCGTAATCGACGAGTGGCCCCTTGATGAGCGGCGGTTCCTCCGCACGACGCGCGGGAGATTCCGGCGCATCCATCCGACGGCTGGAGTCGGCGGCTGCCGGCGACGGCCCGAGTTTGGCGATCTTGCCCTCGTCCAGCAGACGCAAGCCGTCCAGGATGATCTCCATGCGGCCCTTTTGGATGGTTCGCTCGCACGCCGCCGGCCCGCGCGTAAATTCGAAGCGCCCCTCCATCCAGCCGAAAAGCGCGAAAAGAGCTTCTACGCCGGACTGGGCCCCGTCGCGGGCGTCGATCGGGTTTCCATTTTCGACCACAACTTGGCCGGCTTCGCTTCGGTAGGGGCTGTAGATCCTCAAGGTGCCGGTCGCCGAACTGCTGCCGAGCAGCTGCAACAGCTCGCCGAAGTTCAGGAAGGTCAATTTTCCGGAAAAATCAGAATCAGACGCCATACCGTTTGCATGAAGGCGGCTTCGCGCGGCAACGGACCCGCCCCAAGCCGAAATGCTAGAAATTGAGCTCCTGCTGGAGCTTGCGCAGCACGAGTCGAAGGCATTCCTGCAGCGTCTTGCCGACCCCCTTACCGGTCAGGGCTGCCGCCGGCAGTACGGGCGCCTTCAATTGCCGGTTCAATTCGTGGGTCATCTGCTCTATGGACATGAGCGGAATATTGGCGTCGGCCAGGTCGCGCTTGTTGAACTGCAGCACCAGGGGGAGCTTGAAGATGCTCACGTTGTAGTCGCGCAGGTTTTGCTGAAGATCCTTCAGCGCGAGCATATTCTGCTCGCGCCGCACGTCAAGAGAATCGGCGACGAATACCACTCCGTCGGCACCTCTCAGGACCAATTTGCGCGTGGACGCGTAACGCACCTGACCCGGTACGGTGTAAAGCTGCACCCGGACATCGCATCCCTTGACCTTGCCGAGTTCCAGGGGCAGAAAGTCGAAAAACAAAGTTCGATCCCCCTCGGTATCGATGGAGATCATCTGCCCTTTGACATGCTGGGAGAAGGTCCGATGAATGTACTCCAGGTTGGTGGTCTTGCCGCACCGCGCCGGACCATAGTATACGATCTTGCACTCGATCTGGTGCTTCTTGAGATTCACGACTGCCATTTTTCTATCATATCACAAGGTTTGGCGTGCGCAAAGGAAAAACCAGGTCCAAGGGGCTCACGTCCGTCCCGGCGGAAGGGGTTCCAGGCGCATGCCGGGGTTCCGGTCGCAACCCAGCCAGGATGGCGGCCCCTGGCAGACCCGTCAACCCGCGAATTCTGTTGACAATCATATGGATTGTGGTAACGAAAATTCTTCGGTCGACCGACCGGGATGAGCAAACATAATACGGAGGAGATCGCTATGACTAAAAAAGTCACCGTCATCGGTGCAGGCAACGTCGGCGCCACTGCGGCCCAGCGTTTGGCGGAAAAAGAGCTTTGCGATGTGGTTTTGGTGGATATTATCGAGGGGGTTCCTCAGGGCAAGGCGTTGGACCTCGCCGAAGCGGCACCCATCGAAAAACATGATGCCCATCTGGTCGGGACCAACGCTTACGATGCGAGCGCCGGCTCCGACATCGTCATCATCACCGCCGGGATTCCCCGCAAACCGGGCATGAGCCGCGACGACCTGTTGACCACCAACGCCGGCATCGTCAAAAAAGTGACCCAGGAAGTGGCATCGCGCTCGCCCAACGCCACTTTGATCATCGTCAGCAACCCGTTGGACGCCATGTGCCATGTGGCGTTTGATGCCAGTCGTTTCCCCAAACAGCGCGTCATCGGCATGGCCGGCGTCCTGGATTCGGCTCGATTCCGCGCGTTTATCGCCATGGAGTTGAACGTTTCCGTGGAAAACACCCACGCGTTTGTTCTGGGGGGCCACGGCGATACCATGGTGCCGCTGCCGCGCTACTCCAGCGTAGCCGGCATTCCCATCACGGAGCTGATGACCCCCGAGCGCATCGAGGCTCTGGTCCAGCGCACGCGCAACGGCGGTGCGGAGATCGTCAGCCTGCTCAAAACGGGCAGCGCTTACTACGCTCCGGCGTCGGCGGCGGTGGAGATGGCCGAGTCCATCCTCAAGGACAAGAAAAAAATACTGCCCTG
This sequence comes from uncultured Desulfatibacillum sp., assembly GCA_964427375.1. Classification (GTDB taxonomy): domain Bacteria; phylum Desulfobacterota; class Desulfobacteria; order Desulfobacterales; family SpSt-501; genus SpSt-501. The sequence continues at coordinate 18,315 of CAYRUF010000026.1, forward strand.
CGCCGCCTACCTGCAGGGCGAATACGGCATCCAGGACCTGTTCATCGGCGTTCCGGTCAAACTGGGCGCCGGCGGCGTCGAGCAGGTCCTTGAAATCAAATTGACCGCCGAGGAGAATGCGGCGCTGCAGAAATCGGCGGCCGCGGTTCAAGAACTGAAGCAGGCAATGGCGCAACTGAAATACTGATCCCTCATTCAGCGGCCGGCGCTTCGGGATTCGCGCCCAGGCGTTCCTTGACGGCAGCGGCCAGCCTCCGATTGAATCCGGGCAGCGCGCTCAGTTCAGCGAGCGTGGCTGCCCGGATCGCTTCAAAGCCGCCGAAATGAGCGATCAGCTGCGCCTTGCGCACCCGGCCGATGCCGGGGACCGCATCCAGGGCCGACGCGAGGGTCGCGGCGCGATGCCGCCGGCGGTGGAAGGAAACGGCCTGGCGGTGCGCGGCATCCCGCACCCGCTGCAGGAAGAGCAGCAGGTCGACGTCCCGGCCGAAATGGACCGGGTTGGCGCGACCGGGAATAAAAATCTTATCCTGCGCCTCCCCCCGCTCCGGGTCCTTCTTGGCGATCCCAACGACATCCAAGCGTCCATCCAGCTGCAAATCCTTCATCACGGCCAGCGCGGCGCCGAGCTGCCCCTTGCCGCCGTCCACCATCAGCAGATCGGGAAGCGGCTGCGAGCCCGCCCCCTTGCCCAACCGTCGCTTCAGAATCTCCGACATGGAGGCGTAATCATCCGGCCCGGACACGCCGGAGATGCGGTAGCGACGGTAGGCCGACGGCTCCGGTCGGCCGTCGACAAACACGACCAGAGCCGCGACGGGATCCGCCCCCATCAGCGTCGAATTGTCCACGCATTCAATGCGCTGCGGGAGTCGGGAGAGGCTCAGACGGCGTTGCAGCCGCTCCAACAGCGCGGCGCCGCTGGTGCGCCGGTTCAGCAGCGTCTGAAGCTCCGTGCGGGCGTTGTTGAGCGCCACCTCCAGCAGGCGCGCCTTTTCGCCGCGCGCCGGCCGATGGATCCGCACCCGCTGGCCCTTCCGGTCGGAAAGCCGCTCCTGAATCCACTCGCCGTCCTCGAGCGGATGGGACACGCAAAGCTCCTCGGGAACGAAGGCGCGGCCTTCATAGAACTGGCGGATGAACATCCCCAGCATCTCATCTTCAGCGGCCATGGTTTCGGCAAAGCGGAAGTGGCGCGTGCCGGTGAGAAAGCCGCCGCGCACCTCCAGGTGAGTGATCACGGCGGCGCCGGCGGATGCGGCGGCCGCGAATACGTCCCGGTCCATGAAGTCCGTGGTCACCGCGACCTGTTTCTCGGTGGTTTTCTGCAATGCAAACAGCTTGTCCCTCAAGCGCGCAGCCTTTTCGTATTCCTGAGCGGCGGCGGCGGACTCCATGTCGCCACGGATTTTCGCCAGCAGCTCCTGGGTGCGCCCCTTCAAGAAAAGAGCCGCTTCCTGAACTTGCTCGCGGTAGACCTCCGGCGGGACGTCCCGGCAGCAGGGCGCCAGACAGCCGTTCATCTGGCAGTGCAGGCAGGGCCGGGTCCGGGTGCGGAATTCACGGGACGAGCATTTGCGCAGCTTGAAGGTGCGGTTGAGCACCTTGAGGGTTTCGCGCACGGCTTGCGCGGACGCAAACGGTCCGAAATAAAGGGCCTCGTCTTCTCCGATCTTCCGCACGACCGTGAAGCGGGCATAGGCCTCCCTGGGATCCAGCCGCAGGGAAGGATAGCGTTTGTCGTCCTTGAGCACCACGTTGAAGCGCGGGCGGTGGCGCTTGATGAGATTGGACTCGAGGATGAGGGCTTCTTTTTCGGTGCGGGTGAGGATGATCTCGATGTCGGCGACCCGGCCCACCAGCGCATCGATCTTGGAATCGGAATGCATCGACGCTTTAAAGTAAGCCGACAAGCGCTTGCGAAGGCTGCGGGCCTTGCCGACGTACAAGATCCGCCCGTCGGCCGCCTTCATCAGGTAGACGCCCGGCGCCAGCGGGGCGCTGGCAGCCTTTTGAGCCGGATCCCCCGGCGTCGGCGGTTGCGGTTCCACGGGCCGGCTCATGTTTCCAACACGACCAGCCGCTGCAGGCGCTGGACCCGGTCCCGCAGCTCGGCGGCACGTTCGAAATCGAGCTCCCGCGCCGCCTGATGCATCTGTGTTTCAAGCCGGCGGATCTCGGCGTCGACATCCTCCAGCGAATCGTACGCGGCAGGCGCTTCCCCCACCCGGGCGGCCGGGCTCGGAGGGGCGCCGGTGACGAAATCAAATGCGCCGGCGATGGCCTTGTGCACCGATGCGGGGGTGATGCCGTGGGCCTGGTTGTAGGCCTGCTGGATCTGGCGGCGACGGCTGGTCTCCTCGATGGTCTGCTGCATGGACGGGGTGATCGAATCGGCGTAGAGGATAACCAGGCCGTTGGCATGGCGGGCGGCACGGCCGCAGGTCTGAATGAGCGAGCGGGTCGAACGCAGAAAGCCCTCCTTGTCGGCATCCAGGACGGCCACCAGCGACACTTCGGGAATGTCGAGGCCTTCGCGCAGCAGGTTGATGCCCACCAGCACGTCAAAATGCCCCAGCCGCAGATCGCGGATGATTTCCATGCGCTCCAGGGTGGTGATGTCCGAATGCAGGTAGCGGACCTTGATCCCGAGGTCCGAATAGTATTCGGTCAGGTCTTCCGCCATGCGTTTGGTCAGGGTGGTGACCAGCACGCGTTCGCGGCGCTGTTGCCGGGCCAGGATTTCATCGTGCAGGTCGTCGACCTGGTGGCGTGCGCTGCGGACCTCCATCCGCGGGTCGATCAGGCCGGTCGGACGAACGATGAGCTCGACGACCGCGCCTCCGGCCATTTTCATCTCATGCTCCGCCGGCGTGGCGGATACATAGACCACCTGATTGAAGCGCGACTGCGATTCTTCGAACGTCAGCGGCCGGTTGTCCAGGGCGGACGGCAGGCGGAAACCATATTCCACCAGGGTTTCCTTGCGCGCGCGGTCCCCGCGGTACATGCCCTGGAGCTGGGGCACGGCGATGTGGCTTTCGTCGATGAACAGCAAAAAATCCTTCGGAAAATAATCGAGCAAGGTCGGCGGCGGCTCCCCGGCCCGGCGCCCGGTCAAATGCCGGGAGTAGTTCTCGATGCCGTTGCAATAGCCCAGTTCCTGGATCATCTCCAGGTCGAAATGCGTGCGTTCTTCAATGCGCCGCGCCTCCAGCAGCTTGCCCTGGTCGCGGAAAAAATCGATTCGGCCGCTCAGCTCGGCGCGGATGGTCTGCATGGCCCTTTGCTGGGTCGTCTTCTGCGTGACGTAGTGGCTGGCCGGAAAAATGACGCTGCGCGTGAGGCGGCGCAAAACGGCGTTGCGCAGGGCGTCGATCTCGGCGATGCTTTCCACCGTGTCCCCGAAAAAATCCACGCGAATCGCCCGGTCTTCTTCATAGGCCGGAAAAATTTCAACGCGGTCGCCCCGCACCCGAAAGGATCCCCGGAAGAAATCATGATCCCTGCGCTCGTAATGCATGGCGACGAGATCCGCCAGCAGCCGTTCACGGCTGAGCTCGGCATCGGCTTCGATCTCCACGCGCATGGACAGGTAGTCCTCCGGGGCGCCGAGGCCGTAAATGCACGACACGCTCGCCACCACCAGCACATCGCGGCGCGACAGCACCGAACGCGTGGCCGAGTGCCGCAGCTTGTCGATCATATCGTTGATGGAGGAATCCTTGGCGATGTAGGTGTCCGAAGACGGGATGTAGGCCTCCGGCTGATAGTAGTCGTAGTAGCTGACGAAATATTCAACCGCGTTGTTGGGAAACAGCTGACGGAATTCGCTGTAGAGCTGCGCGGCGAGGGTCTTGTTCGGGGCGATCACCAGCGTCGGGCGGTTGATTCGCGCAATGACATGGGCCATCGTAAAGGTTTTGCCGGAGCCGGTGACCCCCAGGAGCACGTTGTGCGTTTGCCCTCCCGCCAGCTGCCGGGTGAGCGCGTCGATGGCGGCGGGCTGGTCGCCCGCCGGATCGAACGCGGCGGCCAGTTCAAACGCGTTCATGGGGCGCCGTCCCGCACCGGCGGCCGGCGCTCGATTAACGCCGTGGCCATGGCGCCGATGCCCTCGCCGCGCCCGATCATTCCGCAGCCTTCGGTGGTCGTGGCTTTGAGGTTGAAGGCCCGGGGGTTGGCGGCGCGCATGGCCTGCAGAATCCGCGTCGCGATCTCCCGTCGAAACGGCATGATTTTCGGCGCCTCGGCCAGAACGACGGCATCGACATTGACGATCCGAAATCCGTTGGCATCGACCAGCGCAGAGGTCTTTTTCAGCAGTTCCAGGCTGGAAATCCCTTGATAAGCCGGATCGCTGTCCGGGAAATGGACGCCGATGTCGTCCAGGCCGCAGGCCCCGAGCAGGGCGTCGCAAATGGCGTGCACGAGCACATCCGCGTCGGAATGCCCCAGCAACCCCCGGTCGTAGGGGATCCGAATCCCGCCCAGTTTTAGAATGCGATTTTCGACCAGTCGATGGAAATCGAAACCAATGCCGGTTCTATAGCCTGTGTCGGTCATTCGTGTTTTCCTTTAGCGCGCTGGGGGTGCAGCGGTGTCTTTCAAAAATACCACACCCGGCGCACCGGGTAAATACAACCGCCGCGCCGGCAGCTAGCGCCACAGCGCATCCCGCAGACCGGAGGTGCGTTCAATGCGCCGGCGGACGGCGTCCGCCAGAACCTCCCGGCGGCCGAACAGCGTGAAGCGTCGGCGTGCCCGGGTCAGCGCGGTGTAAAGCAGTTCGCGGGACAGAACCGGCGAATCCGACGGCGGCAGGACCAGCAGCACGTTTTCGAATTCGGATCCCTGGCTTTTATGCACCGTCATGGCGTAAACCGTTTCGTGTTCGGGCAGGCGGTAGGGCAGGAAACGGCGCAGGCCCCCGGCCGGATCCTCAAAGAAGACGACCACGCGATCGGACATCTCGGCGGAAGCGTTCAGGGCCACGCCGACGTCTCCATTGAAAAGCCCCAGGCTGTAATCGTTTTGCAGGATCAATATCGGACGGCCGGAATACCAGGGACTGCCGCGGCGCGGGTTGATCCGGATCCGTCCCTGCCGCACCAGTACACGCTCCGCCATCCGGTTGACGCCGTCCACTCCATGGATCCCGGCCCGGTGGGCGCAAAGCACCTTGAACCGGCCGAGTTCCTGCAGCATGGCTTGCGGCTCCTCACTGGCGCCGTACGACGCATAGCCTGCCGCCACGCGCTGTTCCAGTTCCAGCCCTCCAATGGAGCCTGCCGGCGGCTCGATCCAGGTGATCGACCCTTCCCCGCTTCGGGATAAAATTTCCAGGGCGCCCGATGCATCGCCCCGGTTGACCGCATCGCTGAGCTCGCTGATGGCGCTGCCGGCGGCAAACCGGTGGCGGGTTTGCAGCTCCACGATGCAGTCCTGCAGCGCCCCGCCCGTCATCGCCAGCGGGACGGTCTGCCCGGTCACCCGTCGAATCAGATCTCCGAACTCCGGCGAGAACCCCGGTCGCCGCGAACGACCGCAGATGTCCCCCAACACCGAACCGGCCTCCACCGATGCCAGTTGGTCCCGGTCGCCGATCAGCACCAGCCGGGCCGCCGCCGGCAGCGCATCCGCCAGCTTGGCCATGAGGGCCAGATCGACCATGGAGACCTCGTCGATGATCATCAGATCCACCGGCAGGGGGTTGGCGGCGTTGTGGTGAAACTGCGGCGTGCCGTTTATCGGCCTGAGAAGCCGGTGCAGGGTATAGACCTCGCCGGGAGGGCCGCCGCGGTCGCCTGTCGGCGCCGGGTCTTTCCGGCGCTGCCGCAAAGATTCCTTGAGACGGACCGCGGCCTTGCCCGTGGGCGCCGCCAGGAGGATACGGGTCGGCAGGCCCTCGTGCAGTTGCTCCCACACCGATAGTATTTTGGCGACGGTGGTGGTCTTTCCGGTTCCCGGACCGCCGGTGATCACGGTAAAGCGTTTGAGCACGGCCACGGCCACCGCCACTTGCTGCCAGTCGATGTTCGGTCCGCTGCCGGCGAAGTGCCGCCGAAGGGCGGCCTGCAGGCGCCCGATCTCCGGGTGCTCCGCCGGGGGCGAGACGGCACGCTCACGGATGCGAGCAGCCAAGCTGTTTTCGTAGTCCCAATAGCGATAGAGGTAGAGGCGGTTGTTCCCGTCCAGCACCAGGGGCCGGCGGTCTCCCGGTCGGCCGACCGCCGATGCGGCGCACAAAGCGGCGACCCAACGGTCCAGAGGCGGGCAGGCCGGCAACGGCAGGCCGGCAACGGGTTGTCCGGCCCAGGCTTGGAGATCCAGGCATACGTCACCGTTGCCGGTGGCGCGGCTCACCAAGGCGGCGGCCGCATAAAGCGCCTCGGTGTGCGCTCCGCCGAAACGGCTGATGAACCTGGCGAAGTGGCGGTCGAGCGCGGAAAACGTCTGGTTCTCCATCCGATCAGGCATAGTCGGGTATCAGCGCCTCTCCCAACGCGTGCACCAGTTGGGGTTCGGGTCGGCTGCAGAAAATTCCGTAATCCGGTCCGCGTTCGCGGCTGACTCCGCGTAGAAAAACATAGCAGGCCCCGCCGAAGTCGCGATCGTATTCATAAGCGGGAACCCGCAACCGCAGGTACTGGTGCAGCGCCAGGGTGTAGATGTGAACCTGCAGGTCGTAGTGATGCTCGCGCATCGCGCTGCGAAGCGAATCCGGGCCATAGGCTTCCGGCGACGCACCCAGCCGATTCGACTTCCAGTCAACCAAGTAATAGCGACCGTTGTGCTCGAACACCAGGTCGATGAACCCTTTCATGAAGCCGTGCGTCGGTGCGAAATGCAGACGCTCCATGCCGTCGGCCGTCAGCGCCCCGCCCCCTCGCGCGGGTGTCCGGTGCTGCGCAAAAATGGCTTCGAGAAGCTCCGGCGTGACGCGGTTGAGGGGGAAGCAGAATTCCATTTCGCTGACGCGCCGGTCGCGACCCACCTCGGCCAGATGTGGAGCCGAAGCGCTCTGAAACAGCGGTATCGCGAGAACCTCGGCGACCATGCGGCAGACCGGTTCCGTCCAGGATGAATCGAACCCGAATTCCTGAAGCTTCCGGGATACGACGGTCCGCGAATCCGGTTGAGTGAAATCCAGGGTTTCGAAGACGGCGTGGAAAAACGTGCCGGCCCGGGCACCGGCCGGAAAATCGGCGATACCGTTGTCGGCCGCGGGACACCGGTTCTCCGCCATGCCCTCGCCGGTCGGCGTCGGGTAGCCGCCGTCGCGGTCCGGTGTTTCGGCGGGGCCAGCCGCGGCGAGAGCGGAATAGCTGGTTACGGAACGGGGCGGCGCGATCGTGCCGCGGAATTCGCGGCCGGCGAGTGGAAGCGCCGGCCGCTCGAAATGGCGAATGGTCGTTTCCGGCCGATCCGGCAGGGGTTGGATGGCGATGGCGCCGGCCGAGGCGGCGGCGAGCTCGAGCAGCCGCCTCCGCATCGCATCGTCTCCGATCGAATGGTATTCGTCTCTCAGGCGGGCGACCCAGTCGCTCCCGCCGCCGGTGTCCGCGGCGGAAGCGCCGGAACGCAACAAATAAGCCAGCGCCGAGGTTTCGGCGGTGTTGATCCGGCCCCAAGCGAGATAGCAGCGCTCGCGCGCACGGGTCACGGCGACGTAGAGCATTCTCAGGTTTTCGGCCAGAACCTCGTTTTGAGCGTGCACCCGATGGGGAGAATCCGTGTCGCCGCTGATGTCGGCGGTCAGCCGGTCTCCGCGCTCCGGGTCGTGAAAAAAAACATCGCCGCCGCTTAACGAAGACCCGGACCAGGCGAACGGACAAAACACCACCGGATATTCAAGCCCCTTGCTGCGGTGCACGGTGACGATCTTCACGGCGAGTTCGTCGCTTTCGAGGCGCAGTTGGGTCTCTTCCGAACGAGGGGTGCGAGGGTCGATGCGCCGGGTGAGCCAGGTCACCAGGGCGGCCGGGCCCAGACACTCCTCCAACGCGGCCCGGTGGGCCAGTTCGGCCAGGTGCAGGAGGTTGGTCAGACGGCGTTCGCCGTCCGGCCGCGAGAGCAGGCGCTGCTTCACCGCCTCGCCGGACAGGAATTGGCGGAACATGCAAGCGAACCCACGTTCGTTCCACAGACGGAAATACTCCCAATGCCTCCGGATGCGCGGCTCCCATATAGCGTCAGCCCGGTCGCCGGCCGCGATCTCACCGGCCGAAACGCCCAGAATGTGCGTGGCGAGCGCGGTTTTCAGTTTGGATGTGCTTTGTGGTTCGGCCAGGCCGGCCAGCACGGCCAGCAGCTCGCGGGCGTCGATGGTATCAAACACGTCCGCCGTGCTGTAAATGACCGAGGGGACCCCGGCGGCCGAGAGGTGATCTTTCATCAGGGCGGCCTGTTGGTTGGTGCGCACCAGCACGGCCATATCGCCGGTCCGGACGCCGGCCGGCGCGGCGGCGCCGAGTCGTTGGACTTCAGCGGTGACCGCGCGTGCAACCAGCGACTGCGCCTGCAGCTTGGTCAGGGGCTGGCCGTCGTCCCGGTACCGCCGGGAATCGAGGTGCCAGACGATCATGGGCGGGGTGGCCGCGATCGTCCGGGCGCCGCTCCGTGCGGCCCGGCCCGGAACGAAACCGATGCCGGGAAAAAGAAACGGAGCGGTCGACTGCGAAAAAAGCGTGTTGACCGCCTGCACCAGACCGGGCGCAGATCGCCAATTGCGGGTGAGGGTGAACCGCGTGTCGGCAGCCTGCGCGGCCCGCAGGTACGAAAAAATATCAGCCCCGCGAAACCCATAGATGGCCTGCTTGGGGTCGCCGATCATGAACAGCAGGTGCGGCGGCGACGAAAACAGCCGCGAAAACACAGCATACTGAAGATCGTCGGTATCCTGGAACTCATCCACCAAGGCGGCTTGATAGCGCCGGCGCACCGCGCCGGCCAGTAGGCCGCCCCGATCGGTTTCCAACGCTCGAGCCACCCGCCGCAGGAGATCGTCGAAGGACACCTGTCCCTTTTCGGACTTTCGCCGCTCCAGCTCGCCCGGCACAACGTCCAGCAAACGCGATTTGAGGTGATGCACCTGCCCGGTCATTTCGGGAACCAGCGCCTGAGCGGCCTGGTGCAATGCGTCGCAGGCGTCAAAAACCGGATGCGACGGTGCCGGCCGGCGGCTGAGCGCCGCGCGGGCAAGATTCGATGCGCTCAGCTTGGCGACAGCTGCCACCGGAGGGAACGAAAACGACTCCAGCCCGCAATAAGCGTCCATGGCTTCGACCAGGCCTCGAACCATCCGCTCACGGCCTGAGATCCCGCCGCCTTCGCCGGGCTTCAGCGTACCGAAGCGAGATCCGTTCAGCGGCGCGTCCATGAGAATGCGGCGCACGTCGTCCCGGCCCTCCGACCACCTCTCCGCCAGCTCGGCCCACCGCCGCCGAAAGACGCCGAGCGTTTCAGCTCGCAGAGCGGGCTCGTCCCGCCGCGGCGTCACGGCAAAGTCAACCGCCGTGGCTTTCCGGGCCAGTTCCAGCAGATCCTCCGGCCCTCCCAAGGCGCTCTTGGCAAATCGCAGGAACTCCGGCGTCTGGTCACTGATCCAACGACGCCAAAAATCCTGCACCACTTCGACCAGGATCGCCGCCGGGTCCCGGAGCAGTTCGGCATGGAAGGCGCTGGCGGTCTCGAACGCGTTATCGTACAGAATTCGCTGGCAGAATCCATGAATCGTGTAGATGGCGGCGCGGTCGAAGTCCATCAGCGCCTGCCGCAGCAGCCGACCCGCCTGGACCGGACGGGGGTGCCCGGCAACCAGGTGCCGCAGGAGATCGTCATCTGCCACGGGGACCCCGGCAAATGCGTCGCGCGCCTTAGCCAGTCGCTGATATATCCGGTCCCTTAGCTCGGCGGTGGCCGCACGGGTGAACGTCACCACGAGGATCTGCTCGACGGGCAGCTGTTTTTCGAGCACCAACCGGATATAAAGCCCCTCGATGGTGAAGGTCTTGCCAGTGCCGGCTGCCGCCTCAATGAGGCTGACCCCTTTCAACGGGGTGCGAATGAGATCCAAAGGCGTCACGGGCCGGCCAGCCTCCCGTTCAATCGGTAAATGAACGCCAGGACTTCCGCCACCGCGCGGTAAAGCTCCGGTGGGATCTCCGTTTCGATATCCAGGGCGCACAACGCACTCGCCAAATTGGGGTCTTCCTGCAGCGGCACCCCGTGCTCCCGGGCCAGGGCGATGATGTTTTCGGCCACCGGTCCCTGACCCTTGGCGACCACGCGCGGAGCGCCGTCCTTGACGCGGTCGTATCGCAGGGCCACCGCCCGGGGCGGCGGTTCCGGTTTCATACGCGCACATCCACTTGGGTTTCACCCGGAGCGCCCCATTCCTCACTGGCAAAAGCGGCGATCTTGCGGGATGAGACCGACACCTGAAAGGCGACCCGTTCAAAAAACGGCGCCAGCGCCTCCTGGACCTCGGACGCATGCCGCTGAACCAGATCCCGTATCCCGGCTTCGGAAACAAAAACGCCAACATTCAGGTGGCGGCCTTGCAGGATAAGATCGGCGCGCACGGCTCCCATCCGGTCGAGCTGAAGCAGGATCGCCGCGCGAAACCCCTCTTCCCGGCCGGCGGCCGGCCGGCGGCTATAGCCCATTTTTAATTCCGCCCGGCCGCGCGCGTCCGGCAGGGGCAAGGCAAACTGAACCATCTGGAAGGGATGTGCCTCGACGTGCGCCTTGGCCAATTGGTCCTGGCCGGTGCGGATATCGGCCAGCAATTCGGCCGCGGCCCGGGCCAGCCCGGCGAATTCACGGCTGTCATGAACCAGGCTCCGTCCGACGCCGCTTTCGAAAAAACCCGTCAGCACGGCCAGCCGGGCTTTGAGATCGGATGCCAGAATTCGCTCGGCCGGCGTCCCTCCGGTCCCGTCCGCGGTTTTGGCGAGCGCTGCCGCCAGATGGGTCTCCAAGAATAGCCCCGAGTTCTCGCAAAAACCCTTGAGCCGTCGGGCGAACATTTCGGTGCCCAGGCCGGGTTCGAATGGGGTAAGCAATTGGCGCAGCGCATCCACAACCGGTCGGAGGTCAGCCGGCAATTGCGGCCGTTTCTCGGAGCCCGGCGGAGCCTGAGCGGCAGCGGTCAGCTGATCGATCGCCACCCGTACCCGGTGCAGGGAGTCCAGATCCGCGGCCGCAACCGGCCCCGCGGCCTGCAACGCCGGGCCGCCGGGACTCGGAACCAGTTGAAGGCTCAACCGCCCCTCGGTTTCCCGCACCTTCACCCGCAGTTCATCCCCCGCCACCACCGGGAAGGTAATTGCCGCCATGGCCCGGAATCGACCCAAGTCCACCAGGGCCCGCTGATTTTCGAAAACCTCCAACACTTTCACGTTCAGCCGATCGCCCGGCTTCAGGGCGTTGCTTTCCGGAAGGATTCGCAGAATATCGATGATCGAACCGATTTCCATCACATCATGCCGGCCTCTCCATGCGGGCGGCTGCCAGGAGTGGGTCGAAGATTTTCCGGCTCAACTCTTGGAATTCTTCTCCGAGAGGATCGTTGGTATCAAAACAGCGCCGATAGTAAGGATCGGCACGCTCGCCCGGCTGCTTCCCGTTGCCGTCCCAGATGTTACGGGCGGCCGCCATGGCCCGGCGGGGAGAGGACGTGGCGCGCAGGGTGCGGGCATATTCCAGCGAGGACATCGAAAAAAAACAGAGCGGCCGCTCAAGGCCCTTCCGATAGATGTCCAGAAGCGTTTCCAAAACGACCCGACTGTTTGGGATCCGCTTCAGGTGCAGGCAGCGGTCGGTGCAAACGAAAACGCTTTCCAATTCGCTGTGTTCGGGGCGTTCCAGGCAGAGCGCCAGGTGCAGCAGCCAGAGCTCCAGTTGGTCTCTGGGGCGGAGTTTGCCGAAGCGGTACCGCAGGCACCCGCTGTCCGTAATCCCGTTGATACGCGCCGAGAGCTGCGACCCGCAGATGTCCCACTGGGCTTCCATCATCCGTATGGAGGCGGACGGATTCAGGCCCTCGAGGCGGCCGGCGAAGCGTTCCACCTCCACCCACAGGCTGCCGAATTCCACCTCGCCCAGCGTCCCGTGGGGCAGCCGGCCGTCGGCCCGCATGGCCGCAAAGACCTCTTCGCGATGAAAGCCCCTCAGGCGCTGATCCAGCAGGCAGCTGCCCATTTCGAAGCGATCGAGGCCTTCAATGGAAAACGGTTCGCTGTCCTCCGCCGACGCCTGGGGCGGATCCAGACGCACCGCCAGCCGGTGGCGGAGGAAGAAACGGGCCGGATTAGCGAAGAATGCCGCCAGCTGTCCGAGGTCCACCCGGCTCCAGGCGGCGGCTTCCTCATCCGTCAATGCGATCGGTTCCGGCACAAACGGCTGCGGTGGCGGAGCGAGGCACACCGTCGCACAGGCCTGCAGGTCCTCCGCGGAATAGCTGAAAAGGCCCGATCCCTTCTTGAAATAATCGGGTGAAAACGCCTGCAGCCGGTGCCGCGTGATCAGGCCCCCGGACGCCGGATCGGCCGGCAGACCGTATCCCGACTGCAGTAGATCAATGAGTTCGCTGACAACCACGGAAGGCGGCAAAGGGCTGTTGTCCTGAATGCTTTGGCCCACGTAGCTGATGTAAAACCGACGGCGGGCCGAGAGCAAGGACTCCAGAAAAAGGTATTTATCGTCATCACGGCGCGAACGATCGCCCGGCCGCGGCGCTTGAGCGAGCAGGTCGAAAGTGAGCCGCCGGCTTTCGCGGGGGTAGGCGTCATGATTCATCCCCATCAGGCAGACCACTTTAAACGGGATGGTGCGCATCGGAAGCATGGAACAGAAGATCACCCCCCCCGCCATGAACCCCCGGCCGGCCCCCTCTCCCTCCAGCCGCTCGGAGAGGAACGCCCGCACGACCTCCGCCGGGACCTCCGCATGGAAACCGGCCGATGCCGCCCGCTCGACCATCTCATCCAGCCATCGGCGGATGTGCTGCAGATCCGCTTCGGTTTCGTCGTCATCCGGGAAAAAAGCGCAGAGCATCTCGCGGATTTCGCAGCGCCATTCGTCCAGGCGCCGCATCGGTCTCAGCCGGGCGGAACAGGCAAACACCTGCTCCAGAAAATCCAGGAACGGGCCGATCACCCGCGCGTCGCTGCCCTCGATGGCGTTGGTGCCGCGCACCCCATGAAAGACCTCGGTCTCCCGGGAGGGCAGCGCATATCCTAAGAGCAGCCGTTCAATCCCGGCCCTCCAGGTGTTGTGCGGATGCCTCGGAAGACCCGATGCCGCTGGGGTGCCCTGGTCTTCCCCCCAACAGATGCGTGCCGCCCGGACCCACTGCTCCACGCGGTTCAGATGGGCGTTTTCCAGCTTGAAGCGCCTCAACACCAGCGGGGCCTCCAGCAGGCGCAGGACGTCGCCGGCGCCGAACCGGCTGTTGCGCAGGTCGAACAGCAGGAAAAAGGTGCGCAGGCAGCCGCTTTCCCGATGGGGCCCGCGGTCGGCGATGCTGAAAGGGATGCGGTGCCGGGGGTCGGCCGGGGCGCCGAAGACCGCCGAAATGAAGGGCGCGTAGACCTCAATATCGGGAGCCATGACGATGATGTCGCCGGGCTCTAGCTGCGGCTCCTCCTCGAACATGGCCAGCAACTGATCCTGCAGGACTTCCACCTCCCGCATGGGGCTGTGGCAGGCATGAATCCGAATGGATGCGTCGATAGAAAGCCCCGGCTCCGGATGGGCGTCGCGGAGGTTGAGGATGTCGGATTGGACACGGCTGAGGAGTGAACGACCGTCGGGTTCGACAAACGCGTCGGCCTGCTGGCCATAAAAATCGGTGAGCAGGCCCAGAAAGTTCCGCCCGAGGGCGCCCAGCGAGGCCAGCAGCCGGTTTCCGAGCTCAAAATGCAGGCGGCTCTCCACCCCTTCGAGCGCCCCCAACTGCCGCTGCGCCCTCTGGACGGTGTGTTCGGAAACGATGTCGGCCCAGTATTCGCGGCAGGGGTTCAGGCAGAACACATGCACATCGACGACCCGGGAAATCTCCGCGAAGACCTCCAGGTGAAAGCGCGGAAGGTATGAAACCCCGAAAACGAACACCCGCCGGGGCAGAGCCGCTAAGCTGCTGGCGCGGCTGCGGACGGCCTCGGCCAGCTCGCGGTGCCGGTGAATCCGGTGCGCTCCCGGCGCGAGTCGAATCAGCTCCCGCCAGATCAACGCCTGCCAGCGCGGGTGGCCCGAAGGCTCGATCCGCCCGGCCTCCCAGCGCTCAATCAGCTCGGGGCGGAAAACGAGGTACTGGTCGAAAAGATCGGCGATCTTGCGCGAGAGCTGATAGCGCTTCACCCCGTCCGGGTCTTCAGACAGAAAATTCCGCAAGGGCTCAAAATCCGGACGGTCGGCATGCGCCTCGATCAATCCCATGATGCGGAAGGTCAGGACGTCCGGGTCGAAGGGCGACGGCCCGTCCGGATCGCCGCGGGATACCGCCTGGAACACGGATTCCAGGAAAGCATTCGGGAATGGAAATCGAACATTTCCGCTGATGCCGTTCAGGCGGGCCAGCTCCAGCGACAGCCAGCGTTCCATACCGCGGCTCTGGACGATGATGACTTCCGGCGTCAGAGCAGAGGCCAATGGGATTCTCAGCATCGCCGCCAGGCGTTCAATCAACGCCTCCATGCGGTTGCTGGTCAGTATAAAAAGCCCCGACATGAGTTCGCGGTCACGAATGATTGCGGAGGTCCGTTTCTACCGAGCGGTGCGGGTGATGAAAGCCGGCCCGCCGGCAGTCATTCCCACGGCCGGCAACAATTCGGATTAGCACGATCCGCGTGAGGAGGGTTGGTCCGTGTCATGGGAGCCGGTTCTTGAGCGAAACGCATTTCGGTCGCCGCGTGGCATACTGGAAAAGCTACTTAAATCGTTTGGTTTTGTCAAGGACGGATAGGTGCGATCGCCCCGCCGCCACCCGCGGCGGACTCCGGCACGGAGCCTTTGGTCCTAGTCCAAACCGGTCTTCAACGCCTTGACCTTGCAGCTGTTTGCGAATAAAATGATTCGAGTATGGTGATTGTTGAATCAGCCGGCATTTCCGATGTTGGAAGAAAAAGGCAGTCCAATGAGGACCGCATCTTCATGGATGACGCCGGGGGACTCTATCTGGTCGCCGACGGAATGGGAGGGCATCAGGCCGGTGAGGTCGCCAGCGCCCTGGTGGTGGAATCCATAAGCGAATTCATCGGAAAAAATGAATCATTCGAGCCGGATACACGTCAACCCGGAAATCTATCGGCCAAGGCTCTTCGGCTGCTGGCCGGGATTGAATGGTCCAACCGGGTCGTCCATCAAACGTCGAGCGAACATCCCCACTATCGCGGCATGGGTTCTACGGTGGCCGCGGTGTATTTTTCCGAAGACACCGTGATTGCAGCCAACGTTGGAGACAGCCCGATCTATCTGGTGCGAAGCGGAACGATTAACTTGCTCTCCGTTCCCCACACCCTCCAGGCCGATCTGCCGAACGGCATGCAGGTCCCTTACATGAGCAACATTCTGACGCGTGCGGTGGGTTCGAAAAACATGGTCGAGGCCGACATCTGTGAGTTGAACTGCTTCAAGGATGATCAGTTGGTCATCTGTTCAGACGGATTGAGCAACAAAGTTGCACCGAATGAAATCATAGCGCTCACCGGCGCCCACCCTCCGGCTTCCTCATGTCGTGCGATGGTGGCGTTGGCTAACGAACGGGGCGGTGATGACAATATTTCCGCTGTCGTCCTCAGGATAGCCGGCGTACGACGGGGGCCCGATTCGATTTTCCGAAAATGGGTGAATCGGATGAAGCAACGGATGACATCAAATTGAATTTAATAGAAAATTATTATTTGGGAAATAATTTCGAATGCCGCACATCACGCTGAAATTCAAGGACAATACCCTCGGCCGCTATCCCGTTGAAAAGGGAAAATCACTGACGATCGGTCGACGGAAGGATAACGACATCGTCATTGATAACCTGGCCGTCTCCGGGCACCATGCCAAGATCGATTCGGTGGGTGATGCCTTCGTGCTGGTAGACCTTCAAAGCAAAAACGGCTCGTTCGTCAACGAGCGTCTGGTGAATTCCCATTGGCTAAAGAACGGAGACACCGTCAGCATCGGAAAACACTTTCTGGTTTTTTCGACCGAAGACGACGCGGCCACCGACGGGACCCCCGCTGAAATCGACAAGACCATGGTAATGGATACCAGCAACTATCGATCCATGGTTCAAAAGAGCGCCCCGGTGGTTCCGAAGCCATTGCTGCGCCAGGACGATGCTTCAGGCTATCTCGCGTACCTGTCGGGCGGCGAGGGCCAACTGGATCTCTTCAGCAACCTGATCAGGATCGGCAAGGCCCCGACGTCCGAAATCGTGGTGAAAGGCTTCCTGGTCGGTGAAACGGCGGCAACCATCAGTCGGCGGCCGGACGGGTACTACTTGAGTTATGCCGGTGGGTTTTGCAGACCGCGGGTCAACGATCAAGCCGTCAAAAAATCAGTCATGCTGCAGGATCTCGATATCATCGCGATCGGATCGGTCAAGCTTCAGTTTTTCACCAGAACCTCTCATGCCGCCCGAATCGACCGCGCGGCGGCCCGGGGAGGCGGCGACCCACCCGCCTAGCCTTCAGGCTTGCTGAATTCGGAAGACCGCAGCGGCCCCATCGTTTCAGGCCGGCCGCTTATCCTTTCACACGTTCGACGTAGGAACCCGTACGCGTATCAATTTTGATGAGTTGCCCTTCCTCCAAAAACGTCGGCACCTGCACCACGTAGCCGGTCTCCAGCGTCGCCGGTTTGGAGTCCCCGGACGCCGTATCCCCCTTGACCCACGGATCGGCCTTGACGATGCGCAAAATCATGAAGGTGGGCAGCGTAATTCCGATCGGCCGCTCCCGGTAGAAGAGAACGGCGCAGACGGTATTTTCCTTTAGAAAGCTTTTCGCCTCGCCGACTTGGTCCTCGCCCACGAACTCCTGTTCAAAGGTCGCGGTGTTCATAAAGCAGAATTTGTCGCCGTCCTTGTAAAGGAATTCCATCTGTTTCTCTTCCAGGTTCGGCTCGCCGAATTTTTCACCGGACCGGAACGTCCGCTCGAACTGAACGCCGGTGAGCATATTCTTCAGGCGGCATTTGTAGAGCGCCTGCCCCTTGCCCGGCTTGACGAAATCGAACTGGACGACGATATACGGGTCGCCCTCATATTCGATTTTCAGTCCTTTCCGCAGATCACTGCTCTCATACATGGTCTTCATTCCTCTCGATTTATGGCGTATCGGCGGGCGCGTCCCGCATTTTGCCGTTGACATTTGCGAGCGTGTTTACCATATTCGTTATTTCATCGCAAACGGTAATTGCTACAGATTCTGCAGGGTTCGGGAAATGGAAGACGGTCATGATCATCATCATTGATTTCGGTTCTCAATACAACCAGCTGATTGCCCGCCGCGTGAGGGAGAATCACGTTTTTTGCCAGATCGAAGCGCCGAGCGGTGCTCGGGAGGCCATTCAGCGCCACTCACCGCAAGGGCTGATCCTGTCCGGGGGGCCTTCCAGCATCTATGAAGCCGGAAGCCCCAAGATTGATCCGGCTGTTTTTGCTTTGGGCATTCCGGTTTTGGGGATCTGCTATGGAATGCAGTTTATGGTGGCCGCCCTGGGCGGCCGCGTGGAGCGCGCCCGGAAACGTGAATATGGATTCGCCGAGCTTTCCATCAAGGATTCCGGCGGACTGTTCAAAGGAGTCCGACGCACCACAACCTGCTGGATGAGCCACGGGGATTCGATCAAACAACTGCCGGCGGGCTTCAAAGCAACCGCTTCCACCGCCAACACGACCTTTGCCGCAGCATGGGACCGCCGCCGCAACCTCTTGGGCGTTCAGTTTCATCCGGAAGTCGATCACACCCCGATGGGCGCAGCCATGCTGAGGAACTTTCTGTTCGACATCTGCGGCTGCCGGCGATCCTGGACCATGAAGTCCTTCGCCAAAGGGGCGGTGGCGGATATCCGTCGAACGGCGGGAGACAAGAAGGTCATCCTGGGGCTGAGCGGCGGAGTCGATTCATCGGTGACGGCCGTGCTGATTCACCAGAGCATCGGCAAGCACCTTACCTGTATCTTCGTCGACAACGGCCTGTTGCGCAAAAATGAAGCCGCCCAGCTGAAGCAAACGCTTCGGCAGCATTTGAAGATCAACATCCGTTTCGTGAACGCCGCTCCGCGTTTTCTAAGGGCGCTGCGGGGGGTGACCGATCCCGAGCGCAAGCGCAAGATCATCGGCCGGGTGTTCATGGAGGTGTTTGAAGCCGAGGCCCGTAAAATCAAGGGCGCCGAATTTCTGGCGCAAGGGACGCTGTATCCCGATGTGATCGAATCCGTTTCAGCCTTCGGCGGCCCGTCGTCGGTGATCAAGTCGCATCACAACGTGGGGGGCCTGCCGAAGCGCATGAGGCTGAAGCTGATCGAGCCGCTCCGGTATCTTTTCAAGGACGAAGTCCGCAAACTCGGTCAGCAGATCGGGTTGCCGGAGGACCTCATCTGGCGGCAACCCTTTCCCGGACCGGGCTTGGCCATCCGGGTCCTCGGGGAGATCACGGCGAACCGACTTGACATCCTGCGCAATGTGGATGAAATCCTGCTCGAGGAGATCCGCAGCGCCGGACTGTACAAAAAGCTTTGGCAGTCCTTCGCCGTCCTGTTGCCGATCAAAAGCGTAGGGGTGATGGGCGACGCCCGCACCTACGAGAACATCGCCGCCATCCGGGCCGTGACGAGCCGGGATGCGATGACGGCGGATTGGGCCCGGCTTCCTCACGACTTGCTCGCTCGCGTATCCAATCGAGTGATCAATGAGGTGGACGGCGTGAATCGGGTGGTTTACGACATCAGCTCAAAGCCGCCGAGCACGATTGAATGGGAGTGACCCGCGGAGGAGCCATAGATCGTATGGGCAACCAGGACCGATTCCGCTTTGGACCAGGGGACGAGGAACCCGAGCTGGCCGTTGCGGATGAAGAGACCCAGAAGCGAGTGAACCGGCTGAGCCAGCGAATCAGCTTTCTGATGCTGCTGCTGCCGAGCCTGCTGGCGATCGTCATTTATGTAGCCTACCAAGACCTGACCCAACGATTGAGCCGCATCCAGAGCAGCGATCTGCGTTCGGTGGAAAAACTGGCGACGGATACCGAGCAGAAGACGGCGGCGCTGAGCGCCCGGCTGGGCGACATCGAGGCGGCGCTGGCGCAGGCGGCGAGTGTCCAGGCCAAGCTTCAGGCGCTGCAGGACGATCAGCGCAAGGCCGATGCGGGGATGGACAAGCTGATTGCCGCCAAGGCCGATCGGAAGGAGGTCGAGGAGGCCGCCAAACGCAGCGAAGAGGCCTTGGCCGCCGTTACCAAAAACGTTCAAACGCTCGCTAGGGAGCTGCAGGCGCTCGCGCCCTTTCGCGAGGAGCTCGGAGTCAGCGCGACCCTGCGCCATGAAATCCAAACGCTGTCCGGGCGCCTCCAAAAGCTGGAGGGCAGTCTTGGAAAGGATCTCACCGGCCTGGCCGGATACATGGATCGATCCCGGTCCGAACTGGAGAAGATCAAATCCGAGTTGAGCGGCCTGCAGGCTCGCAAGTTGGATCGCGATGCGCTCGAACTGGAGCTTCTCAAGGCCAAGCGCCTGTATCAGATTGCCCTCGATCAGGAAATCGCCCGAATCGACAAGGCCGTCAACTCCGTCCAGCGGCGATTGGAGCAGGTGGAGAGATCCTTAGGATCCAAATCGTCATCTACGGCCCCTTCCCTGCCGCCGCTGACGGGCGGCATCAAGGAGCAGCCGGTTGAATAACCTAGACCGCCCGTGGCTCAAGACCGGTCGGAGCCGCTCGCAGCAGAAATGGACAAGGACCTTCTTCTGAAACTGCTTCAAGAGGTCGCGACCGGCATTCAGACGCCGCGGAATGCCGCGCAGCAGCTCGAACATTTGGCCTGCCAGGACCTCGGCTTCGCCCACGTGGACCACCACCGCAGCCTGCGCAAGGGGTTTCCGGAGGTCATTTTCGGCGAGGGCAAATCCGCCGAACAGATTGCCGGTATCATGGCCTGTATGATTTCGCAGGAGCGAGTGATTCTGGCAACCCGGGTCGACGCCGGCAAGGCGCGGGAGGTTCAGGGCCGGTTCCCCGAGGTCCAGTATCATCCCGACGCGCGCATGCTGGTATGGTCCCCGGCTCCGCCACTGCTCCAGGGGCGAGGAACCGTATTGGTCGTCGCCGCCGGAACCTCGGACCTGCCGGTGGCGATGGAAGCCTACATCACCGCTCAGGCCATGGGCAACCGGGTGCAAAAAATCATCGATGTGGGCGTGGCGGGCATCCACCGGCTGTTCCGGCACCGGGAGATGCTGGCCAGCGCCAGCGTTCTCATTGTGGTGGCCGGCATGGAGGGCGCGTTGCCCAGCGTCGTTGCAGGCATGGTCAGCCGTCCGGTCATTGCGGTGCCGACCAGCATCGGCTACGGCGTGAGCCTGGGCGGCTTGACGGCCCTTTTTGCGATGTTGAACAGTTGCAGCTCCAATGTGGCCGTCGTGAACATCGACAACGGCTTCGGAGCCGGTTACGTGGCATCCATGATCAACCGGGCTTGAACGGCGGCACGGATCGGCCGCGCTGACGGCGGGCGCCCTGGTCGCAACGCCCTCTTACGAGGATAAACCGCATGGAAACCAAAGAGGCGATTCTGGCCTTCTCACAAAGCGAAAAAGCCAAGGCCGGTCTGCTCATGATTTCTCAGCTGCTTGAAATCTACAACGGGTTGCCTGATCAGGAGCGGCATGCCGGGGAGCGCTTTCTTCGCCCGCTGCTGGCCATGACGGCCAACGAAATCCATCTTTCCAAAAAAATGGCCCCGTCCGACCTATGGGCTCCGGTCGACAAGAGCCTCAACAGCGCGCTCGTGATGATGAATTCCGGCGTGCTCTCCGAGGCCACTTACCATGTGGTTCAAGCCATCAGCGCCGTAACCACCATCGGCCAGCGCGCCATGCAGGATCTGATCAACCGGAAGCTGCTGTAAGGGCTGCCCGGCGCTCAATGGCCTTTCACGATGCCGTTCCAGAGGCTTTCAAGATCCCGAGCGTCAACCGCCGCCGGGGTCTTCAGAAATGGGAGGGAGCACTGCCGACGGTAATCGTCCACCGCTTCCTCCGCCTGTCGCAGGAGTCCGGAGCTGTCGAGATCCATTACGGCCTGCAGCATGAGCCGATCATCCCGGATCTGGTCGCGGTAGACGTTTAGGGTGCTGGCAGCGGAGCGCAGGTAGGACAGCCGGTCGCCCAGCTGCGCCAGGTACCCATGCACTTGCCGAAGAACCAGTAAATCGTAACGGATTCGATCGGCCTGCAAGGCCTGCTGAAAGGTCATGGCGTTGCGGCGGAGCCGCTCCTGTTGAATCTCGGCCGAGAGCGCTTCGGCCTGGGCCTGCAGCTGTCCATAGACGGCTGCCGTGGCAGCGGCTTGTGCGTCGATCAAGCGGGCGGTCGTTTTGATTTCCTCCAGGGCCCGGTTCAGCACGGAGCCTTTGCCGCCGTCAAACGCCACGCACGGTCCAGCCGATAACAGAATCAATCCGATGAGCGCCATGGCTCTGCCCATGATCGGGGTCATCATGAGTCCGAATTTCCGGATGCGTTTCCGACGGCCGGATCGATGGGTCGGCGGAGGGGTTCCGGCACGAACAATCTCCCGCCGGCAACCTCCCATTGCGCCAGGCAATCGATACCGCGTGAGCGTTGCAGCAGCCCCATGAGCTCCAACTGCCGGCCGTTCCAACCGGCCATCTCCTTGCCGGCTTCGGCCGATAGCTCCCTGAGCCCGTTCAGCGACATCCACGATCCCTGCCAGGCGAAGAGGCGCGCCGCGACATCGGCGTCGAGCTTGGAGAGCCCGTTCAGACAGAGCCAGTCGCCGGGCCATTCCGCGAGCTTCTGGGCAGCCAGTGGAGAGATCTCGGTCAAGCGATTCAAGAACAGCTGCTTTGCAGTGGACTCCGCCAGGCAGCGCGCCCCCTTGAGGCTGAGCTTGGACAATTGTCCCGCGCGCGTCAGGTTCCCGCTGCACACCTCTTCCACGATCTCCCGGTTGCGCTCATCATTCGGTGTCACACCCATAAGCTTGGCTTGTTCAATCAATCGCTTGGCGACGGCCTCCACGGAAGGGCCGGCCATCGACCTCGGATCAACGGAAAACCGGCTCGCCGTCGGCTGAAACTGCTGCAGAGCCTGGTCCAAGTCGCTTAGATGGCGCTGCAGGTCCACCCCATCCGCGAGGCCTGCCACGAGGAGGTCGATCGATGCCCGCCGCCCCAGGTAGAGAAGCTCTTCGCCGGCCGCATCCAGCCATTGCATCGACTTTTCCAGCCTTTCGCAGTAAACCAGGCGACGCTGGATATTCTGCAGCAGCAATTCAATCTCGGGGTTCTTCCGGGCCGGAGCCAGGGAATCGATCCGCGCTCGCTTCAGCAGCAGCCGGGCTTCCTCCTCCAGCTCGAAGACGCCGTACTGGTAGGCTATCTTTATTTTCGAAATTTCATGCTTTTTGGACTGAAGCAGCTGGCGCAGTTCATCGACTTCTCTCAGCTTGACGTCCAACCCGTTGGAAATGTCTACCGATACAGCCCCCCAGGCAGGCTCCGGCCCCCCGGCCTCCTTTGCGGAATCGGCGCCCCGTTCGATTGGAGAGGCGATTCCCTCCGCCGGCGATTCCGGCTGAGGGGAACGCTTATAAAACCAAACGCCGACTGCAATCCCACATGCCACGGCCAGCGCGGCCAGGGCCGCCGTCAATACGCGGCGCTTGGCCGGAAGCAGGGCCGTCGGCGCCGAGGCAGCCGTTCCTCCGGAGGACGGTTCGATCGGCTCCGGAGAGGCCGTTGCCACGGAAGGTTGCCCGTCCGGCTCAAGCGCAACAACCTCCTCGGCCGACCGGTCGATCGGCTCTAAGAGGTCAACGTCGGTCTTGAATTCGGTTTCCATCACGTTCTAACGGAGGCGCAGCCAACACGAATGCTCACGATCAGATATCGGCCAGCTTTTAAGGATCTTAAACGGGAAAGCAGCCTCTCGGCCGATGTTTTTTATTTGTTGGGTTCTGGCTCCTCCTCCGCTGGCGGCTTCGGGGATCTCAGGAACGGATTCATTTCGAAAAGCGATTTGAGCCCTCCCAATTCGGGCCAATTCCTGCGGGCCATTTCCGAGAAATCCATTCCGCTTCCGATCCAACGTTGGAACTGTTCTTCAAAAGCGGCCCGCTGGGCCAGATAGGTTTGGATGATCTGCTCCAGGTAGGTCCTGAAGAAATCGCCCAGCTGATTGTTCCCAAATTGAATGATCAGGTGCAGCAGCGGCACCGGAAGCAGGGCATTCTTGTTTTTGGCTTCCTCAAGGATAACCTGGGTCAGGATGAACGCCGTGACATCCTCCCCGCTCTGAGCGTCTCGAACTTCAACGCGCCGTCCGCTGCGAACGATGTCGGCCAATTCGGCAAGCGTGACATAGACGCTTTTTTGAGTGTCATACAATCGGCGGTTGGCGTATTTTTTGAAAACAAGGGTTTCAGCCATGCCTAAACCTCACCTTCATTATTTGTTGTAATGCATAAAACATAACAAGATTGTTTAGATAAATCAAATAAAACATATATTTTTCAGTTTTTTGAAAAAATAAAAATAAATAAATTATTTTGTGCATTGCAACAAATTGGTATTGACAGCCATTTTTTCGGCGTTATAATGTCTCAAAAAGAGGGGTTTTTAGACAGGAACTCATAACCGCTGCTCAATAACCGATGGAGGCAACCAAATGGATCAAAAACAGATGTTCAAACAGATCTTCGATTTCAACAAGGCGGCTTTCGACAACACCTTCAATGCCATGGTGATGCTCCAGGAGCAGACCGAAAAGATGGCCAACACCATGCTGGAGCAGGCCACCTGGCTGCCGCAGGAGGGACGCAAGGTCATCTCCGAATGGGTCGACGCCTATAAGAGAGGACGAGAGACCTACAAGAAAATGGTTGACGATGGCTTCCAGAAGGTACAGGAATACTTTTCCGGAGGAAAAATCTAACCGCTTCGACGAATTGGGTTGATTTTTCTATTTCAGCCGCCACAAATCCAGCATATCTTCAAGCGAAACGAACCCCGCTGCTTAAGCGGGGTTCGTTTATACGACTTTGGAGACCCTTCGATGTCCGATACCTTATCCATGGGCAGTGACGATGCGGCCGCAAACAGCCTGGAAGCCTTCCTGGCCGCGGCTTCTTACCTGACCACCGGCTCCCAGAATTGCCTCTCCGCGCTGTGCCGCTACAGCAACGAATTCGTAATCCCTTACATTCTCTCCACCCAATATTTCCGCAATGCGGAAACGAGCAGGCTGTGGTCCGCCGACCCGCAAAGCACCCTTAAAGCTTACACGGACCTTGGGCTTTTCAACCTGGACCTCGGCCGCCGAGCGCTTTTGGGGGCTTTCGACGCCCTCAACAACTACATGAGGCTCGAGCATCCCAAAGCCGTAGAGGCTGCTTCCCAGCTGCTCTTCAACGGAGACTGGAGCGGGTTCCGGCAGCTGCTGAGGCGCCAGACGGAACTCCTGGAGATCATGGCCTTCCGATACCCGCAGGCCATCCAAGCGATCGAACCCGAGTACGGCTTTCAT
Source organism: uncultured Desulfatibacillum sp. (assembly GCA_964427375.1). Lineage (GTDB taxonomy): Bacteria > Desulfobacterota > Desulfobacteria > Desulfobacterales > SpSt-501 > SpSt-501. Next base: position 43,086 of record CAYRUF010000026.1, read on the forward strand.
TTCGAGCGCGGCGAAAACCCCAAAGTCGCCGAAACCGATCGCTTTGTCCTCTACCAGATTATGCCCACAGAGCCCAGGGTCAGGGTTCGCAACGACGGCAAGCCGATTCTCATCATCCCGCCATATGTTCTGGGGGCCAACATCCTCGGGTTTTTGCCCAAGGAAAAACGCAGCTATGCCCATTGTTTCGCCAACCAGGGCATCCCCACTTTCATCCGAATCCTGAAAGACATACGCACCAGCGAAGCGCTCCAGGTGATGACCGGCGACGATGATGCCCGCGATACCCGCCGCTTCTGCGAAGCGATCCGCCAGCGGCACGGGAGAAAAATCACCCTCAACGGGTACTGCCAGGGAGGCTTCTCCGGGCTCTGCAGCCTCTTGTCCGGCGAACTGGACGGGTTGGTCGACGCCTTTCTGACCTGCGTCGCGCCGATGGATGGGACCCGCAGCGAAGGACTGTCGAGTTTTCTGGCCAACCTGCCCCAGCGTTTCAACCACCTTGATTACGGGACCAAGACCCTGCCCAACGGCAACTCGGTCGCCGATGGAAAGCTGATGGGCTGGGTCTACAAGCTGAAAAGCATCCAGGAGGAATCGCCGATTGCGGCCTTCTACCGAGATCTGATGATGTTTGCACGCCAGGACGGCGATGAGTTCCGGATCAGCAAGACCGCCGCGGCCATCAATTTTTGGCTGAACAACGAACGCTTCGACCTGCCGCTGGAGATCACTCGGATGAGCTTCGCCTCCTACAACACGCCCATCGCTGCAGACGGCACCCTCCCCGTCACCCTTTTCGGCCGGAAACTGAACCTGCACCGCCTCAAGGAAAAGGGGATTCCCTGGCTCATCTGCTACGGTCTTCACGACGATCTGGTCGAGCCCCCGACCGCGCTGGCTCCGCTCGATTTTGTCGAGGCCGAAGTTTCGGCGTTCCCACGAGGCCACGTCGCCGTCGCCACCTCCTGGTCGGACCCCGCATCGGCGTGCGCTCTGCATACGCGCTTCGGCGACCAGAATTATCGAGGGCCGGTGCGATTCCAGCTCGACCTCGAGGCAGGCAACTAGGATTTGAACAGGAGCGATCCCTGGACCCGCATTTTTTGGAATTTTGGGGCCACTTTCTTCTTTCCGCTGCCAAGGGGCAGCGGCAGTTGGATGAGTTTTCGCGCTGGATGTCTCAGGGCATGCGCGGCGTTCACGAATTGACGGCCATGTTCCGGGAAATCTACGGCCTGAGCACAGACAGCGGCTTGAACCCCGAAAACTGGCAAGCAGCCTGCGACTCCTTCGGAAAAGCCTACAGAGCTTACTTGGAGGCGTTGGACGTCGTTCCCAGATCGGAATACACGGCTCTTAGAGTCCGGCTGGAGGAATCGCAGAGAAACGTCGAGGAGCTGGAGAGCGCCCTGCGCAGGCTCCGCCTCGAACTGAGCGAGGCCCGAATGGCCCAAGGGGATGTGGCTCGCGGGTTCCAGGAGCTCATTCGGGTTCAGACCGACCAATTCCAGGAGTTGACCGAAAGTTTCAGCCGGCTTTTTTCCATCAGGCGGCCGGAACCCAAAGAAGGTGAACAGCCCTGAATCGGCAGCGAATGAATCCGCTGCCGCCGGATGAGGCCGCGCGCCAGGGCTTTCTCAGAACCAGCTTCGGTGGCTCCATATATCCTTTTCCAGGTCCTCCTTGGCGTGTTCAAGCTTCAGGTACATGGAGGCATTCTGAATGGCCAAGCCCCCGGTATGGGCCAGCGCCTCTAACAGCATCAACGTATCCACGGGGTAGTCTCTCTTGGCCGCGCTGTAAAGCCGCATCACCCCGATCACGGCCTCCCGGGACTTGATGGGGACACTGAGCATGGAGGCAATGCCCTCATCCACATGCTCCTGGCGGTATTGAATGCGGTCGTCGGCCGCCACGTCTTGAATCACGACCGTTTTGCCGCTCAATGCCTCCGCGACGCTTTTATCGGCATACACGGGGCCCTTGTTCAAAAAAGCATCGCTCAAACCATAGGTGCTGACCAAATCCAGCGTGCCGGTCCTTTCGTTGAGCAGACGGATCACGGCTCCCTTCATGCCGAGCGACTGAGAAATTTCGGCGGTGAGGGTATGCAGGATGTTCTTGATGTCGAGGCTGGAGTTGATGCTGGATGCCAGCTGCAGAAAAAGCGCCGAGTTCTTCTGAATCCGCTCCAGGAGTCGGGCGCGCTCGATCGCCATGCCGCCCTGTTCGGCCAAGGCCGACAGAAAATCGATCTCGTCATGGCTGAAATCCCGGGTCGTCCCCGTATAGAGCGCCAGCACGCCGATGGCCTTGTCCTGCACCATGACGGGCACATCCAGAATCGATGCGATGCCCTCGAGTCTTTTCGCTTCGTGGTTCTCCACCCGGGGATCGCTGGTGGCATCTCGGATAAAAAGAAATCCGCCCTTCAGGATGGCGCTGACAATGGCTTTGGCGCGCATGGGCTTGGCGTGCAGATAGCTTTCGGATAGCCCCTTTTGCGCCACGGGAACAAAAATGTCCTTTTCTTCGTCGGCCAAAAACAAGCAGGCGGCCTTGGCGCTCATGGTCTGAATCGAACTCTCGACGATCATGTCCAGCAGTTTGGCGGTGGAAAGAACCGTGCCGAATGCCTTGCTGACCTTGCAAAACGTCTTGAAGAAATCGGGTTGCTCTGTCATGCGTGGTCTCCCCTCACTCCCGTATGTTTCGACCCCTATCACCCGGCGGCCGGATGCGTCGACGAAGGCGGCTGCGGGCCGCTCGTTTGAGGGTCACGCATCTTCCGGCTCGTCCCGCTCTCTCAGCCAGGCGGCGATCTTGGGTGCGAATTCCCGCTGGCACTTTGAACTCACATAAATCCCGATATGCCCGGTTTCGAGGCAGATGTCTTCCGTATCCCGGCTGCCCACCCGACGGGTCAGCAGGTTGCAGGCATCCGGCGGAACCAGATGATCGAATTTCCCGTAGAAATTAAGAAGCGGCATCGTGATTTTCTTTAGGTCAACCACCTGACCGCCGACCTCCATCCGGTTTTGGATCAACAGGTTTTTTTGGTAGCAGTCCCGGATAAACTGGCGAAAGGTCGCGCCGGGCACATCCGGGCTGTCGAAGATCCATTTTTCCATGCGGATGAAATTTTCGACAAAGGACTTGTCGTCCATCTGTTCCATAAAGCCGATGTATTTATCGATCATGAGCCTGGCGGGGTTCAAGAGCAGAAAACCGAAATTGAGCAGATCGCCGGGCATGTTGCCGAACGTATCGACCATCTGGTCGGCATTCACGCTGCGCATCCAGACGTGCAGGAGCCCCTGGTCCGTGTCGAAGTTGGTCGGGGTCACCGTGGTGACCAGGTTTTTGATTTTCTCGGGATGCAGCGCCGCGTAAATGACCGAAAACGTGCCGCCCATACAGATGCCCATCAAGTTGATTTTATCGACGGCGTGCTTCCGGCGGATGAAATCCACCATATTGTCCAGGTAACCGTTGACGTGGTCGTCGATGGTCAGGAAGCGATCCTTGCGGGTGGGATAGCCCCAATCGACCAGGTACAGGTCGATGCCGAAATCGCGAAAGCTTTGAACGACACTTCGACCCGGCTGCAGATCGAGCATGGTTTCCCGATTGATCAAGGCATAGACCACCAGCAGAGGGGTCTTGAGCGTGGTTTCCCCTGTCGGCGCATAATGTTTCAATCGGACCCGGTCTTCTTCATAAACCACCTCGTAAGGCGTCGAAGCGATTTCGGTATTCAGCGGGCTCAAGAGCACATCGGATGCCTTGCGAACCCGGGCTTGAACCTTCTCGGCGTCTTCGGCCATTTTCGCCAAGATCAGGTCAACGGGAATTTTGGGCTGATCCATAGCTCCACCCCCTTCCAAGGCGGCTTCACTCCGCTTTCAGGTTCTGCAGCTTTTTTTCGAGGCTGCGGATGCGTCGTTTGAGCAGGTAGATCTCCCGGTTGACCTCGTCCATGTCCCGGTGCGTGGAAACCGGCAGCAGCTTCAGTGCGTCCTCCAGCACGTCGTTGCGGGCGGCCAGAAATTGATTCAGGGCATCCAGCGCCTTGGCCATGGTTTCAATGTACGGTTTCGATTGGAAGAGCGTCATATAGTGCCCCTCCAATATTTTGATCCACATCTGGTAGTAATTTTTGAAGTCTTCCGGAAGTTCGCCGGCTTGCGTCATTTCAACCAGTTTTTCCTGCATGACGCCGTAGGACTTGTCCAAGGGCACGGACAGCAGGTTCAGAAATTCGACCATGGCGGCCTGGAGGAGATGGTATTTGTCCAGGGACTGGTTGATCTTTTCCTGGTAAAACCGAGTCAACCCCAGCTGCGGAACCTCGAAAAAACGCTGAAATTCCTTCTTGTAAATATCCGTCCAGCGGTTGAGGAACTCGCTGTCCAAATCGTTGAAGCTGTATGGCTCCGGCGGCGAGCCCAGTTTTTTCAAGCGCTCGGCCCAGCGCCGTTGCAGCTCCAGAAATCCCTCCACACCGGTTTGCAGAAAACGCAGGCTGATTTCCGGGGCCGTCTGAAGGCCTTTCAGCAGCGCTTCCGCGGCCGCCGGCTCGCTCAGCGCTTTGAAGGCGGCATCCCATGCCTTGCGAGTGGAGGACAGGAATTCCGCGAAGCGCCCGCCGGAAGGGGCAGCGGTGGGTGCAGGGGGGCCAGGCCCTGGGAAGGACGGCCAGAATTTCGTCATCTGCCCCCAAAGATCGGCAGCGATTTTCAACCATGCCTGCATGGGATCTGCCGCCGGGTCATGCTCCGGAGCATTGCGATCGCTCATGGTCCACCTCGCACGCACGGGCTCTCTGATTGCTCTTGAAAAACGCCTCTCTCCATCCTCCAACTGCCGCCGGACTATTCATAACAAGCCGGCCTAGCGAAAACAAGGAAAATTAGGCAATGGAAACCATTCCTTTTTACTAGTAGACGTGCTAACCTTCGTCATAAATGGAAGCGGGTGCGCATGGTTCAGACAGATTTTTTGATCATCGGTGGAGGCATCATCGGGCTGAGCCTGGGTCGCGAGCTGGCGAAGCGGTTCCAGGGCGCTGCGATCGTTCTCATTGAGAAGGAAAACGAGGTCGCCGTTCATGCCAGCGGACGAAACAGCGGGGTTCTGCACGCGGGGTTCTATTATTCGGCCGACAGCCTTAAAGCCCGCCTGACGCGCAACGGCAACCGGGCGCTGACCGATTATTGTCTGGAAAACGGCCTGCGCATCAACCGCTGCGGCAAAGTGGTGGTGGCATCGACCGAAGCCGATCTGAAAGGCATCGACGAGTTAAAATCCCGAGCGGATCGCAACGGCGTGGACCTGGCGCTCATCGACCCACACGAATTGAGGGACTTGGAGCCCAACGCCCGGTCCTTTCAAAGGGCGCTGTTTTCACCGACCACCTCCACCGTCGATCCGCAGCAGATCTGCCGGCACCTCGCTTCCGCATTCCCGCGCCAGGTCCGGATCCTCTATGGCCGGCGCTTCATCGGCCGAGACAAAAACCGGGTGTTCACCTCAAAAGAAACCATCCAATACCAGCACCTTTTCAACGCCGCCGGCCTTTATGCCGACCGGGTCGCCCGACATTTTGGGGCCGGGTCCGCCTACACGATGATTCCATTCAAGGGCATCTATCTGCGCTATGACGATGACAGCCTGCTTCAACGCCATGTCTATCCGGTTCCCAATTTGCGCCATCCGTTTCTGGGAGTGCACTTTACTAAAACCGTAGACGGCCATGTGAAGATCGGTCCGACCGCTATTCCGGCTTTTTGGCGTGAAAATTATCATGGGTGCGAACGTTTCAATTTCAGCGAGTTGATCGAAACCGCCACCCGGGAAACCGGGCTTTTCCTGCACAATCATTTCAATTTCCGTGAGCTCGCCATTCAAGAAATCAAGAAATACCAACGCACCGTCTTCATCCGGGAGGCTCGCAAGCTGGTCAGCAACCTCGATCCGAATCGGGTCGGCGGTCACACCCGGCCGGGCATCCGTGCTCAGTTGCTGAACGTGAAGACGCATGAACTGGTGATGGATTTCATCGTCGAACAGGCGGAAAGATCCACCCATGTGCTCAATGCGGTTTCCCCGGCCTTTACTTCCGCATTCAGTTTCGCGGCTCATATCGTCGCCGAATCCCTGCCGCACCTTCACGGAGTTTAAACCCGGCTTCCCATCCCCGATTCTCGCCGGCGCAATTTATCAGTAAAGAATTTTTGAAATTATCCGATGACACCAAAAAGCACCGGTTGCATCGCAGCCGCCAGCGTCTTCCAGCAGCAGTGGATGACATGGCTGCAGCACGAACGCGGGATCCATAATAATCTCATTATTTCAGAATGTTATACGGGAGAACCTCGGGATGCCAACCCACGCGTCACTTCAAGACATGCCTCGGAAGATTGGAAAGCTTCCCACCCTGCCCGGCGTAGCCATGCGAATCCTGCAGGCCATGCGCAGGGAAACGCCCAACCTCCGGGAAATCTCGGAAATCATTTCATCCGATGCCCCGCTGAGTGCGAAGGTGCTTCAGGTCGTCAATTCCTCCTTTTACGGAGTTGCGAACCAAATCAGCTCCGTTCACCAAGCGATGATGTACCTGGGCTTGAACGCCGTCAAAAACCTGGCGCTCAGTTTTTCACTGATTCGAAATTTTTCGGGCAAAAACAAGAACACCTTCGATCATGTGCAATTTTGGAAAGATTCGCTGATCGGAGCGGTTGCGGCCAAATTGATCACCGAGAAGGCCAACAAACGGCATGGGGAAAACGCTTTTTTCCTGGGATTGCTCCAGGATATCGGCATGCTGATCATGTCCCAATCGATTCCCGAGGAATACGGCGATGTCCTTACGAAAGCCCGAGCCAACGGCACCGCCTTGCACGAAATTGAAACCTCATTTCTAAAATTCAACCATATGGAAGTCGGTGAGTACGTGACCCACGGTTGGGGGCTGCCACCCGCATTTTCAGCGCCGATCGGTGCGCATCATACCCCCGAGCGCCCCGGCCGGCCGTCCGGAGATATCGAACTGCAGACGAAAATCCTGCACCTCTCCTCCCTGTACATCGACTTGTTCAACGGCACGAAGCACCCGGCCGGATCGACCTATGCGAAGATCGAAAAGCTGATTCCGGCCTACGGGCTGGCGTCGGCGGTCGACCCGGTCGCGATCACGGAACAAATCGTGTCGAACATCAAAAGCATCTTTCCGATTTTTGAAATGCAAATCGACGAAACGCAGTATATCGAGATCATTGAGACGGCCCGAAACGAGCTGTCCGACTTGTCTGCCGAGCTCATCGATCAATCCCGTGCTCAAAGCCAGGACCTAGAGAAAATGAAACTGCAGCTCGGGCTCGACAGCATGACCCAGCTCACCAACCACAACCGTTTTTTGGAAAACCTGAAGCATGAAATGAACCGCGCGAATCGATACAAAACCCCGCTGTCGATCATCATGGCCGATATCGATCATTTCAAGTCGATCAACGATTTTTTCGGCCACCTCGCCGGCGATCATGCCTTGAAATGCGTTTCGGCTCAGCTCAAACAGATGCTCCGTGAATCCGATCAAATCGCCCGATACGGAGGAGAGGAGTTCGCGATTATCCTGCCGATGACCGGCCCGGAGGAGGCGCAGAAAGCCGCCGAACGGCTGCGCCAGGGAATTGAGTCGATGAAGCTGCGGTACAATGATCGGGCCATTGCGGTCACCATGAGCTTCGGCGTCGCGGCCATGGAAAGCGATCAGAACATGGACGTCGAAGGTCTCATCAAAAAAGCGGATGAAGCCCTGTACGAAGCGAAAAATACCGGCAGAAACAAAACTTGTTGCTATAAAAAGCAGGCCCCTCAGCCGCCGGCATCGCCATCGGCGGCGGTCATGGTGATCGACGATGAAGAAGTCGTCCTGGTAACGGTGACCAAAATGCTGGAACGCCTCGGCTGCGCCGTCACCGTGGCCCGATCCGGCCAGGAGGCGTGCGATGCCTGTCGTCGGTCAGCCAAGATCGATCTGGTCATTATGGACATGGTGATGCCCGACATCGGGGCCGATCAGCTGCTTGGAATCATCCGGCGGAGCCATCCCGGGACCAGGGTCATCCTGTCCAGCGGATACAGCTCGGCGCATATCAAAAGCGGAAACTTACTTAATAACACCGACGGGTTCCTGCAAAAACCCTATCAGCTGGCCGAGCTGGCGACGATCGTCCGGGCCGCCGCCGCGAATTAAAGCACGAATCTTGATGCTGGCCGGACCGGCCGCTCACCCGGTTTCCATCCGGCCCGCTTGAATGAATCAGCCCCCACCACGCGGTGCTCGCGCAGAGATCAGTTTTTTGACGCTCCGCACCAAAACCTCCCGGCCGGCCCATCGGCAAACCAACGAACCAATGGGCCGGCCGGCATTCCGTAGACCCAAAAACTTTATTAATTACAAATAGTTAATGGCTTATCAGACGGCGCCTCCGCAACCTTCTCTCCATCGCGGTTCACCCATCGGGGGCCGTTGCCAGCATGTGGCATATTTCTTGCCACCCTCAGTTGCGATCACTGGTTCCGCCGGAGATATGCGTTCAGATCGCCTCCTGAAAAGCGACCGGACATGTTGAATCATAAAAAAAATCGCCTGATCGCCGCGACCGATAAGAAGATATACTTTTCGGAAACCGGCAACTTGAGCCGGGAGCCCGGATTAACCGAACTGCCCATCTCCCAATTCCTGTCGCATGAATACGACATCCGGCTGTTGTCTGCATTCCAACAATCCCGCTCGAAAATACTTCTGATCGTTCCGGATCACTGGTTTAAGCACGACTTTCTTCCGTTCAAATCGCAGCGGGACGCCTTGATAAGGTCGTTCATTGAGCGAAAACTCAAGACGGCCTATCCGAACCTCCCTCTCGCTCCTCATTTTTTCACCTATCTCTTTCGTCAACGCGCCATGATCGGTCCGGGCGTCAGAATTTTCCATCTGGTCGACCAACATGCCTATGACCTTTACGAAGCGCTGTGCCAAACCAATTTGAGGCCTCGTTGGATCACCACGGCGGCGTTGCTTTGGGAAGAGCATTGCCGGCTGCGGGTTTCCGGGTTTGAGACCCAAGCAGCCCTGTTGATTCATATGCAGGCGCATGCGGCGTCTCTTTACTTCTACTTCCATGGCGATTTTCTATTTTCGCGCACGGTGGCGCTTCCGGAGTCCACCGAACGGCTGGACGCGTTGATCTTTGAGGTCAACCAGTCGATTTACCTCTTTTCGCAGAAGGCCAAATCCGATCTGAACCAGGTCTATCTGATCGGAGACGGGGCACCGGTCCAGCAGCATTTGTCCGATTTCCTGGGCCGGCCGATCCAGACGATCGCCAGCGCCTCCCCGCACCGGACGTTGCCCCGCGACCTGACGCATCTGGATGGGCTGCTGGATTCAGAGGGCGCTTGGACTCCGGGCGATGCCTACAGCGTCACGCACAGCCAAATCCAACAAGAAGTGAAATGGCGGCCGGTCCAATGGACCGGCACCTTGATCGCCGCCCTGTTGCTTCTTTTTTTCGCCGCCGAATACGAGTGGCTGGATGGACGGCTGCAGGATGAAACCCTCGCTCGCAGCCAATTGCAGCGCCAACAACCGATCGCACTAGCGGACTATGACGCGGCACTGGTCGAACTGAGCGAAGATGCCCGGCGCCCCTCCGCCGTTCAGACGATGCTGAAGTTGATGGCGTCTCTTCCGGAGGACGTTTGGATCAACGAGATCCGAATGGATTTGGATGGGTTGCGCCTGGACGCCGGCGCCACCATCACCGCCGATACGGTGGATCGGTTTCGGAACCGGTTGAAACTCCTGGTTGAAAACATGAACCTGCGCCTCCGCTTGGATCCACCGATTCGGATCGAAGACATGGTCTTCAATTTGGAGGACATGAAAAGTCAGGCCGCCAAAACGCACTACAAGATCGCCTGGAAGGTCAACCTGCCATGAACGCGCTGCTCCAAAACCGTTGGCTGTGGGTGGCCGCCGTCTGGGCGGGCGCCCTGTTGCTTTCATTTTGGAACCATCAGACGATCGACACCATTTTGTCCATGCAAGTCCAAAACCAGGCCCTGCGCCGGGAGTTGATATTCCAACAGCAAAATGCACGCAAATTGGGCCGCATCCATGAAGAGCACGCCAAGCTGTATTTCCCGGCCGAATCGGTTCAACTGGGCATGCTCGCCGTCAAAAGCATGCTGAGCGAGTTGGCCTCCCAGCTGGAAATCGACCTGAACCAGATCGGCCTATCCCCGCCCGAAAAGGGCATGGATACGGTTTTATTGAACCTTTCGGTCTCCGGATCACTCGAACGGATCGTCCGTTTCTTAACCGCACTCAACGCGCATCGCTATCTGCATCAGAAGCAGGTCGGCATCCAGCTCGATCCCAAGAACGGAGACGGCAGCTGCGATTTGTCCATGGCGTTGCGCTGCCGGATCCAGCAGCCGGACGTGAACGAATCCAGGCCGAACGAGCCAGTGGCTCGATCGGCGCTTTAGGGGCTCATGAAGATCATTGCGAACAACCGGCGGATGTATGTCGGAGGGTGGCTGGTGGCGGCCGCTGTGCTGTTGGGAGCGAATCTGTCCAAACTCAGCCAGCTGGAGTTTCAACCCCTGGCCGAAAGCCCGGCGATCGTAAACCAGCTGCGTCTTCACCTGCTCCAATTCGACGACCTCATGTCGGCGCGTCGGGCTGAGTCGGACGCCGCTCTGGAGCCGCCGATCGTCTTGACCCGACTACAGCCGAAGCCGTCTCTTCCGTTGCCGGCCGTTGCCGCCGGCCCGGATGAAACGACCCGGCCGCCGCGAGCATGGCCGCTTCCCAACCTCACCGGCATCCTGCAGGTCGATCCGGACAGCGGCGCGCGTCGTTACTGCGCGGTATTGGATGGAAAGGTCTATGCCGAAAAGGACGCTATCGCCGATCTTCGCATCGAGGAGATATCGGAGAAAGGGGTTGTTTTGAGCCGCCGCGACCAGCGTTGGCTGATTCCGGCCCCGGACGTCTACTATTCCATCGGTCAACCCAAACCCTATACTGATATGCGAAACCCATGATCATCGCCTCTCAAACTCGTCGTCTCGCGCTGTCATGCCTATTCGCGCTGGCCCTGGGCGCGTGCGCGCTGGCGCCTCCCCGTCCGGTCGTGCAGGAGGACCTCAAAGCCCAACAGCCCGCTCGCGACCTGGAGCGGGAGAAGCGGCTCTTGGCGCCCAAGGCTCCGCCGGTTTCCGAGAAAACGCCGCCGGCTGCCAAACCGCTGGAGCCACCCTCCCGGCTTTATTCCATCACCTTCCAAAAGGCGTCGCTCAGCGAGGCCCTGGCGGCGCTGACCAAGGATTCGGATTACAATCTGATCATCGACGCCGACATCGATCTGGCGCGCAGCATCACCGTGCGCCTCAATAAAGTGACGTTAAGCCAGGCCCTGGACATGATCGTCGTCAACGGAGCCGGCTATGCCTGGAGCGTCAACGACGGCGCGCTGCACATTCGGCGCTTTGCGGAAAAGATCTACCACCTGGATCACCTGGATCTGACCGGCGAAACCAACATCGAGGTGGGCGGGGATTTGCTGGCATCCGGGGTGAACAGCACCAGCGTTGCCGGGAAATACCAGGTAAAAGCCAAAAAGCCGGAACAGAGCTCGGACCTGTGGGCCGCGCTGGCCGAGGCGCTCGAAGGGCTCAAATCACCGGACGCGATATTGCGGATCAACCGCAATTCGGGCGTCATTTACATGGCGGACACCCCGAGCCGGATCACGGCGATGGTGCGGTTCTTGGACTCGCTCAGCGAATCGCTGCATCGACAGGTCTTCATCGAGGCCAAAATCATGGAAGTCATCCTTAAGGACGACCAGAAAACCGGCATCGACTGGACCAAGCTCAATGTGGATTTCACCTCCGGCTCATCGATCTTACCGGATATTTTCACCCTCGAATTCAACGGCGATGGACAAATCGCGAAAAGCAACGTCTCGCGTTTTTCCGCCGTGCTCGATTTCCTGCGGACGCAGGGGGATGTGGCCGTACTCGCCAACCCGCACATCTCCGTCATCAACCGCCAGTCCGCCGTACTGACGGTCGGATCGCAGTTCCCCTATACCGACATTGACGGCGTGGACCGCGATCTGGAGACCGGGGTCGTCACCATCGGCACGTCGATCAAACGCGCCCTGCTGGGGCTGCAATTGGGAATCACGCCCCTCATTTCCAGCGACGGCCTGGTGACGCTGAACATCGTGCCGACGCTGACCCGCATCCAACGCGAGGTCACCCTGGAAATCCCGACCTCGGGCATCGGCGCCGCTCAGACGATTTCCAATCCGGTCATCGATCTGCAGGAGCTGGCCACCACGGTCCGGGTCCGGGGCGGGCAATCCGTAGTGCTGGCCGGTTTGATCAGCAAGATCCGCAAACTCAATCACGAAGGCCTGCCGCTGTTCGGGGATTTCCCGTTTCTCGGCAAGCTGTTCAAACACATCGAGACGTCCGAAGAAAGCGCTGAACTCGTCATCTTGATCACCCCGTACATCAAGGAAACCATTTGAGAACCGCAGGGCTTCGCAACACCGACCGTGTTTTAGGTAAAGTTTTTCCGTTGAGAGACCGATAGCTTCATCAGAAGAAAACAAACCGGCAGTGGATGCCGATTGCGAAAGGAAGATGATGATGTCCGCCATCCAGAAAATCAGGAATAACCAGGCAGGGTTTACGCTGGTTGAAATCGCCATCGTCCTGGTGATCATCGGATTGCTGATCGGCGGCGTGCTGAAGGGCCAAGCGATGGTTCAGAACGCCAAGGTCAAACGGGTCGTCAAACAGGCCGACGAGATCCGGGCAGCGGTGATGACCTTCTACGACAAGTACGGCGTTTATCCCGGCGACGAAAACAACACCGCCATCCCCCCCGGCGGCGGCGACGCCCAAGGCAACGGCAACGGCCGCATCGAGAACGCCGAGCGCCTGGAGGCGTTTCGAGACCTGAGCCTGTCCGGTCTGATCAGCGGAACGTTCGACGGCACCAATTCACCGACTCATCCCTTCGGCGGAACGATGGATGTGATGTGGGCCACTCCTGGCGCGGGGGCGACCGCCGCTCACTACATTCGGTTCTTGACCGTTCCCGCCGACGTTTGTCTGGAAATCGACACCAAGTACGACGACGGCAACTGGCAGGCCGGCTCGATTCGGGGCAATGCGGCTTACACGATCGGCACGAACGTGGGCATTTTTTACATGCTTTTCTAACGGCTCTACCGGGCGTGAGCGCGTTGCGCCAGCCCCATACTCGAAATAAAAGCCCGGTCATGCGCCTCAGGATTCGCACCGATCAGCGTGGATTCACCTTGCTTGAAATCGCCGTCGTCATGGTCATCATCGGTCTGCTGGCCGGCGGCGGCGTTTCTTTAATGCGCGTGCTGACCGAACGCAAGGCCCGCAACGAAGCGCTGACCTACCTGAAAGACACCCAGACGAGCCTGATCGCCTTTGCCGAGCGGACCGGGCGGCTGCCCTATGCCGACAGCGACGGCGACGGCCTTGAAAACGCCGGAGTGGCCAGCGGCACCCTGCCCTACCGCACGCTGTTGACGGCGCCGACCGATGCCTACCAAAGGCCCTTGCGGTATGCCCTCAACCCGAATTTGGGAGCCAACCGGACAGCGGCGTGTTCCGCGTTGCGCACCGGCTTGAGCGGGGCGCCTCAGGTGGTGGATGCCGACGGGGCGTCGGCAGCATTCCCGGTTGGGGCGATCCTGGTCAGCGCCGGCCCCATGGATGCGGATGGCGACGGAAATGGGTTTGACGACGTAACGACCGGAACCCACCACGGCGACAATACCGATGGCACCCCGAACTACCTTCGCCATCCCCCGGTAACCGGCTTTGACGACCTGGCCGTTTACCTGGGCGGCAACGAACTCTACAGCCGTCTTTGCGAATATCTGTCTCTGGCGGTCAACAACCACAGCGGCTCGACCGTATACGTTCACGACGTAAATCAGAACACCGATTTGGGGAGCTTGGCGGCGGGCAGTTCGAGGGTATATACGGTTCTATCCGGCAGCCTCCTGATGTTGTGCAGCGGTTCCGGCGGATGCGGCACGCCCGTCGCCTCGAACCCGCCCACTCCCATTGCGCTGGCCGGACGGGGAGTCACCATCACTCTCCCCTAATGATTCGACGGCGCCGAGCTCCTCAATAGGCCTTCCCCAGATCGCCGATCACGTCGTACAGCGGCAGCAGAATCGACAGCACGATCATTCCGAAAACCCCCCCCAGCGAAAAAATGGCGATGGGTTCGATGGCATTCACCAGGACCTGGGTGTTCCGTTTCACTTCGCGGTCGTAATGTTCACCCATGCGCTTGAAGGATTCATCGATGGTGCCGGTGCTTTCTCCGTTGCGGATGGCACCCAACAGAAGCGATGGGAACCCGCCGGCCTTTTCGAAACCACCCGCGATCGACTCGCCCCGTTCAATCTCCTGGTGGGCAGCCGCCAGGCGGTCCTCCAGATAACGGTTTCCGATGGCTCCCTGCGACAGCGTCTGA
>CAYRUF010000027.1:0-56322 GCA_964427375.1 uncultured Desulfatibacillum sp.
GCGGGAAGGTGGCCGCACGGTGGGCGCCGGCGTCGTCGCCGAAGTCATCGAATAGAAGGAACGGCACGCTCATGATTATGAACACGAAAATTCGGATTCGACTAAAGGCTTACGATCATAAACTGCTCGACCAGTCTGCGTCCGACATCGTCGATACGGCCTCCAAGACCGGAGCCAAAGTGGTGGGACCGATCCCATTGCCGACGCGCATCAACAAATACACGGTGTTGCGCTCGCCCCATGTGGACAAGAAATCGCGCGAGCAGTTCGAAATGCGCACCCACAAGCGGCTTCTGGACATTCTGGACCCGACGCAGCAGACCGTCGATGCGTTGATGAAGCTGGATCTGTCGCCGGGAGTGGATGTGGAGATCAAGCTCTAGGCTTCGCCCGGAAACATGGTCCGGACGCCGTGCCGGCGCACGGCTGTTGGCGGTGCCCGCGGGAAGGATGAGATAGCGTTATGTGCAAGGGATTGATGGGGAAAAAGCTGGGAATGACCGGATTGTTCGCCTCGGACGGCCGCATGATACCGGTGACCGTCATTCAGGCCGGGCCCTGTGTCGTGACTCAGATCAAAACGCTGGCCACGGACGGTTACAATGCGCTGCAGCTTGGCTTTGATGAAGTGAATCCTCGGCATGTCACCAAACCGCGCCAGGGACATTTTCGGAAAAGCGGGGAGGCCTGCTTCCGCCATGTCCGGGAGTTCCCGGTCGATCGGCCGGAGGACTACAGCGTCGGCCAGCAAATCACTCTGGATATTTTCGCGGTGGGTGAGCGCGTCGATGTCAGCGGTACCACCAAGGGTCGTGGTTTTGCCGGGGTCATTAAAAAGGAAGGCTTCAGCGGAGGGCGAACCACCCATGGCAGCAAATGCCACCGCATACCCGGTTCCATCGGTTCCAGCGCATGGCCATCGCGGGTTTTCAAGGGCAAAGGCCTGCCGGGGCATTATGGGGTCGCGCACCAGACGATGCAACGCATTGAAATCGTCGATATTCGGCCGGAGGACCACATCATACTGGTAAAGGGCGCCGTGCCGGGGCCGGCCGCTGGCCTGGTCGCCATCCGAAAACCAAAAATCATCAAGAAAAAATAGCGGATCCGCTCTGCGTGAGGGTGAGATTATGGCCGTCTTAGAGGTTCACAATATGGAAGGGAAGCCGGTGGCGCAGGTGGATCTGCCGGATGCGGTATTCAACGTTCCGGTCAAACCCCATGTGCTGCACGCGGTGGTGACCATGCAGCTTGCCAATCGACGTTCGGCGAACCCCAAGGTCAAACATCGCGGCGACGTGGCCGGCAGCACCCGCAAGCTTTACAAGCAGAAGGGAACCGGTCGAGCGCGGCGCGGCGACATCAAGTCGCCGCTGCTCAGAGGCGGCGGTGTTATTTTCGGGCCGGACGGCCGCTCTTACACCCGTCAACTGCCGAAAAAAGTTCGCCAGCTGGCGTTGAAGATGGCCTTGAGCAGCAAGCTGCAGGACCGTGCGCTGATGGTGGTGGATCGATTCGACGTCGAGCCCGTTAAAACCAAGACGTTTATGACCGCCATCCGGGCGCTCAATCTCAAGAGCGCGTTGATCGTTACGGAGACCAAGCATGAAACGTTGGAGCGGTCGTCGCGCAACGTCCCGGACGTCAAGGTGCTGCGCAGCGAAGGGCTGAACGTTTACGACGTGCTCAAGTACGACACGCTCGTGTTGCTGCAGCCGGCGATCCAGACGATTGAGGAGAGGCTGATCCCATGAATTACTACGACGTCATCATCCGCCCCCTGGTCACGGAAAAGACCAACCTCCAAAAGGAGCTGTACAATCAAGTCTCCTTCGAAGTGGGCCGGCATGCCAACCGCATCGAGATCAAGCGCGCCGTCGAAAAAGGGTTCAAGGTGCGGGTGGCTTCCGTTCGAACGATGCAGATGAGCGGAAAAAGCACTCAGCGCGGACGGATTCAAGGCAAGCGCCGCGACTGGAAAAAGGCGATCGTCCGGCTGATGCCCGGCGAACGCATCGAGTTCTTCGAGGGCGCATAAGGGGTTAAGGAGCAGACGATGGGCATTAAGAAAGTCAAACCGACCTCTCCGGGCCGGCGTTTTCAAACCTATGCCGATTTTGGAGAGATTACCAAGACGACTCCGGAGAAAAGTCTGCTGCAGCCGCTTCGCCGGACCGGCGGGCGCAACTGCTATGGACGGGTGACGGCCTGGCAGCGCGGCGGTGGCCACAAGCGCCATTACCGAGTGATCGACTTCAAGCGCGATAAAATCGGGGTGCCGGCCCGAGTCGCCGCCATCGAATACGACCCGAATCGTTCGGCTCGCATTGCGCTGCTGCATTATGCGGACGGAGACAAACGATACATTCTGGCGCCGGTGGATCTTCGCGTCAACGATGTCGTTGAAGCCGGTCCGAAAGCGGACATCAAGCCCGGCAACAGCTTGCCGCTGCGCAACATGCCGCTGGGCACCCAGGTCCACAACATCGAGTTGAGACTCGGCAAGGGCGGTCAAATCGTGCGCAGCGCCGGCGGATACGCGCAGCTCATGGCCAAGGAGGGCAACTATGCGCTGCTGAAACTGCCGTCCGGCGAGGTGCGCAAGGTGCTGTTGGACTGCCGGGCGACCGTGGGTCAGGTCGGCAACGTGCAGCATGAAAATGTTTCCTACGGCAAGGCCGGTCGCAAGCGCTGGCACGGCCTGCGGCCGCATAATCGGGGGGTGGCGATGAACCCGATCGATCATCCGATGGGCGGCGGAGAAGGCAAATCGTCCGGCGGGCGGCATCCCTGCAGCCCCTGGGGCATTCCGACGAAGGGGCATAAAACCCGCAAGAAAAAACCCAGTGATCGCTTGATCGTCAAGCGGCGGCGGTAAGAACGCCTGCGGCGACACGGCCGTCGAGCGGTCGTTCGCCGAGGACGGATGGAAATCCGGAATTCGGGAGACACTATGTCGAGGTCGCTGAAAAAAGGCCCCTACATTGAGGGCCAACTGTTAAAGAAAGTGCAGGTGGCACAGGATTCACGCAGCAACCGAGTCATCAAGACCTGGTCGCGGCGGTCCACCATCGTGCCCGAGATGGTCGGCTTAACCCTGGCGGTTCACAACGGCCGCAAATTCATCCCCGTGTTCATCTCCGAGAATATGGTTGGGCACAAACTGGGGGAATTCTCCCCGACGCGGACCTTTCACGGGCATTCGGGCGACAAGAAGACCAAGGCGGCCTGAAATCCTCGTAACGCCGGTGTTCGGAAGGAAAAGGGACAACAGCAATGGAGTCTAAAGCGGTATCGCGATATGCACGCGTATCTTCCCTGAAGGTGTTAAAAGTGTCGGCTGCCGTCGAGGGCCGGCCGGTGGGAGACGCTCTGAACATTCTGAAGTTCATGCCCCAGAAGGCGGCCAAAATGTTGGAGAAGGTGATCCGTTCGGCCGTCGCCAACGCCGACCAGAAGCCCCATATCGATGTCGACCGCCTGGTGGTTGGAACCATCACGGCCGACGACGGCCCGGTGCTGAAACGTTGGGGCACCAAAGCGCGCGGAAGAGGCACCCGAATCCTGAAGCCGACGTGTCACATCACCGTGGTGTTGTCGGAAACGTCTTCGGTTTAGCAAAGGAGGTTTGAGCTTGGGCCAGAAAGTCAACCCGATCGGTTTGAGATTAGGGATTATCAAAACCTGGGAGTCCCGGTGGTTCGGCGGTAAAAATTACGCGCAATACATTTTCGAGGACCACAAGCTTCGCAAGTTCGTCAAGCAGAAGCTGTATCACGCCGGCGTCTCCCGGATCGAAATCGAGCGATCGGCGAAGCGCATCCGGTTGCGCATCTACACCGCCCGACCGGGCATTGTCATCGGCAAGAAGGGTGCGGAGATTGCCCAGCTCAAGAAAGAAATCGAAAAACTGACCGCCCACGAAGTCCTGATCGACATTCAGGAGATTCGCAAACCGGAGATCGATGCTCAGTTGGTGGCGGAGAATGTGGCGACCCAGCTCGAACGGCGGGTCGCCTTCCGGCGTGCGATGAAGCGTGCGGTGCAGTCGGCGCTGCGTTTCGGCGCGCTTGGGATCAAGGTGATTTGCGCGGGCCGACTGGGCGGCGCGGAGATCGCCCGGACCGAATGGTATCGGGAGGGGCGCGTTCCCCTGCATACGCTGCGGGCGGACATCGATTACGGCGCAGCCGAAGCACGCACCACCTACGGAGTGGTGGGGGTCAAGGTCACCATCTTCAAGGGAGAGGTCCTGCGCAAGGATCAGCCGGTCGCTGAACAGGGGTAGCGCACAGGAGAACGGAAAATGCTGAGTCCCAAAAAAGTGAAATTTCGAAAGCAGATGAAGGGCCGCATGCGGGGAACCGCCCGGCGGGGCAGCGCGCTCAACTTCGGTGAATTCGGCCTGCAGGCCGCCTCGGCGGGATGGGTGAGCGCGAAAGAAATCGAGGCCGCTCGTATCGCCATGACCCGGCATGTCAAACGCGGCGGCCGCATCTGGATTCGGGTATTTCCCGATAAACCGTTTACGAAGAAGCCGGCGGAAACCCGCATGGGCAAGGGCAAGGGCGCTCCGGAAGGATGGGTGGCGGTGGTTCGCCCCGGTCGGATCCTCTACGAAATGCAGGGGGTTTCACGGCAGATGGCCGCGGAGGCGTTTCGGCTGGCGGCGCACAAGCTCTCGATCCAGACCAAATTCGTGGAGAGGAGCGAATCGCTATGAAAGGCAGCGAGATCCGCGAAATGACGGCTGAAGAAATGCAGCGCAAAGTGAACGATCTCAAACAGGAGTTGTTCAACCTGCGGTTTCAGCTTGAAATCGGACAGCTCGAGAACCGGGCCAGAATCCGGCAGACCAAACAGGACATCGCCCGGCTGTTGACCGTCATCCGTGAAGTTTCCAAGAACCCGCAACCCGTGAAAGCATAAGTGCATCCATGAAAGAACGAGGAATGAAACGACAGGTCGTCGGCGTCGTGGTCAGCAACCGGATGAACAAGACGGTGGTCGTAGCGGTCGAGCGTCTGGTCAAACACCGCATGTACCAGAAGTACGTCAAGCGCCAGACCAAGTTCGCCGCCCACGACGAGACCAATAGCTGCCAGATCGGGGATACGGTGCAAATCACCGAATCCCGTCCGCTCAGCCGCACCAAACGCTGGCGGGTCAGTAAAATTGTCGAAAAAGCGGCCTAATGCGCCAAAGGACGTGACCCATGATTCAGGTTGAAACACGATTAAAGGCGGCCGACAATTCCGGAGCCAAGGTGCTCTACTGCATCAAGGTGCTGGGCGGGTCCCGCCGGCGCTACGCCACGGTCGGCGACATCATTGTCGTTTCGGTCAAAGAAGCCATGCCCAACGCCAAGGTCAAAAAGGGGGATGTGCTGAAGGCCGTGGTGGTCCGGACCAAAAAGGAAGTGCGCCGGCCGGACGGTTCTTACATTCGATTCGACGAGAACTCAGCGGTTCTGATCAATCAGGCCAAGGAACCCATCGGGACCCGCATCTTTGGCCCCGTCGCGCGGGAGCTGCGCGCGAAGCGGTTCATGAAAATCATATCCCTGGCGCCTGAGGTGCTTTAGCAGAGCGTTACGGACGGCGCAGCCCGGCGGGAGAGACGGCGTATGAAGTTTGATAAAGTTGCGATAAAGAAAGACGACAAGGTCAAGGTGATCACCGGCAAGGACCGGGGCAAGATCGGCAAGGTGCTCAAGGTGGTCCGCAAGAAAGACCGCATCCTGGTCGAGAAGGTGAACATCATCAAGCGCCATACTCGGCCGAACGCCAAGAATCGACAGGGCGGGATCATGGAAACCGAAGCGCCGATCCCCAGGGCCAATGTGATGCTGATGTGCAACAAGTGCATGGCCGCCACGCGGGTGACGCACAAAATCCTGGAGGACGGGAAGAAAATCCGTACGTGTGCCAAATGCGGTGAGGCCATCGAGTCTTGATGCCGGCCGGCGGAGGAGTCGCATGTCTGAATTGAAGAAGCATTACGAAAAAGAAGTCGTCCCCAAGCTGATCCAGGCTTTTCAGTACAAGAATGTAATGCAGGTTCCGAAGCTGAAAAAAATTGTCTTGAACATGGGGCTGGGGGAAGCCATTCAAAATATCAAGGTGCTGGAAACCGCAGCGGCGGAACTCAAGGCCATTGCCGGGCAGCAGCCGGTGGTGACCAAGGCCAAGAAATCCATCGCCGCCTTCAAATTGCGCGAGGGGATGCCCATCGGCTGCATGGTGACGCTGCGGCACGGCCGCATGTACGACTTCTTGCAGAAGCTGGTGAATGTGGCGCTCCCGCGCGTGCGTGACTTTCGCGGTATCTCCAGCAAGGCGTTTGACGGTCGGGGCAATTACGCGCTCGGGATCAAGGAACACATCATTTTCCCCGAAATCGACTATGACAAAATCGACCAGATCAAGGGATTGAACGTGAGCATTGTGACCAGCGCACGGACCGACGAAGAAGGCCGAGAGCTCCTGCGGCTGCTCGGCATGCCTTTCCGCAACTAGGCGGATCGGCCGTTTCGCGCAAAGCGTATCGAAGCTGGATTTCAAGGAGGATGACTTGGCAAAGAAGTCGCTCAGGCTGAAAGCAACGCGGACCCCGAAGTTCAAGGTCCGGACCTACAACCGGTGCCCGATCTGCGGCCGGCCACGGGCCTATTTGCGGAAATTCGGCGTCTGCCGGATCTGCTTCCGGAACATGGCCTCCCTGGGCAAGCTGCCGGGAGTCATCAAGTCTAGCTGGTAACGGCTGGGAGCCGGTTTTCAACCGGCGCCGGCCCCGATCCGTGCGCTGCCGGCGATCGCCGGGCGCTCGTGAGCACCGAGGAGAATGTTATGGCAATCAATGATCCCGTCGCTGACATGCTGACGAGAATTCGCAACGCGGCCAAGGCCAAGTTCGGCAGTGTCGATATCCCCGGCTCTCAGCTCAAGGTCGAGCTGGCTCGGCTGCTGAAAGACGAAGGATTTATCAAGAACTATAAGTTTCTCAAGGACGGCAAGCAGGGGATTCTGCGCGTCTACTTGAAGTACGGTCCCGGGCAGGTTCAGACGATTCATCATCTGAAGCGGGTCAGCAAACCGGGCCGGCGGTTCTACGTCAAAAGCAAAGACCTTAAGCCGGTTTTGAACGGCATGGGCATATCGATTTTGTCGACGTCCCGGGGTGTGATGACCGACAAACAGGCGCGCAAGGAAAACGTCGGCGGAGAGATTTTGTGCACGGTCAGCTGATCAGCAGCGGATGGTGCATGGGATCGAACAAGGGAGCAGGTATCATGTCACGTGTGGGCAAAAAACCAATTCCAGTTCCGGCCAACACCCGAATATCCTATCGGGATCGGGCGCTGACCATCGAAGGCCACAAGGGCAAGCTGAGCCGGGAGATCCATCCGGCGGTGGACCTAACCATCGGCGAGGGGGTTGTCCATGTGCGGCTGGCGATGGAAACCAAGACCAGCCGTGCGTTGCAGGGACTGACGCGTAGTCTCGTCGCCAATATGCTGGTCGGCGTCTCCCAGGGGTTCGAGCGGGTTCTGGAGATCAACGGAATCGGCTACCGGGCGGAGGTGAAGGGCAAGACCCTCGTCTTTCAGCTGGGGTTCTCCACTCCGAAGGAATTTGAGTTGCCGGAGGGGGTCACCGCCACGGTCGAGAAAAACACGATCGTCAAGCTGGCCGGTATCGACAAGGAAGAGCTGGGGCGGGTTGCGGCCGCGATCCGACGGTTGCGTCCCCCGGAGCCTTACAAGGGCAAGGGGATCAAATACGCGGAAGAGCGCATCCAGAAAAAGGCCGGCAAGACCGGAACCAAGTAAACGCCAACACCGACGGGGGTCTGAGGGGCCATGGGTATAAAAGTTAAAACGAATGCGCGGGTTCGGCGCAAGAGCCGGATCCGTAAGAAAGTAAGGGGGACGCAGGAGCGCCCGAGACTGTCCGTTTTCCGCAGCGCACGGCATATTTATGCCCAGATCATTGACGACACCTGTGGCTGCACGCTGGTAGCGGCCAGCAGCCAAGAGAAGTCCTTGGCCGAAGCGGGCGCCAGCCAGAAAAAAGTCGACAAAGCCGTGATGGTCGGAAAACTGGTGGCCGAACGCGCCAAAGCCAAGGGCATCGTCAAGGTCGTGTTCGACCGCAACGGCTTTCTGTATCACGGCCGGGTGAAGGCGGTTTCGGCGGGCGCACGCGAGGCCGGGTTGCAGTTTTAACGGACCGTATATTTCCGGGTGACGCATCGAGGTGAAGGAGGCAGGCCCTTGTACAAGCAGGAAAACGAAGAACAATTCATCGACAAAGTGGTCCACATCAACCGCGTCGCCAAGGTGGTGAAGGGCGGGCGGCGCTTCGGTTTCAGCGCGATCGTCGTGGTCGGCGACGGCAAGGGATCGGTGGGCTTCGGCCTTGGAAAAGCCAACGAAGTTCCGGAGGCGATTCGCAAAGGAGTGGAGAAGGCCAAGAAGAACATGGTGACGGTGCCGTTGATCCAGGGCACGATCCCGTTTGAAGTGTTGGGGAAATTCGGCGCCGGAAAAGTGATGCTGCGACCGGCCACGCAGGGGACCGGGCTGATCGCCGGCGGAGCGGTGCGGGCGGTGCTGGAAGCGGTCGGTGTTCAGAATATTCTCACCAAATGCATCGGATCGCATAATCCGCACAATCTGGTGCGAGCCACCGTTCAGGGGCTGCAGCAGCTGGAAAGCCGCGAACAAGTGGCGGGACGGCGCGGCATCGGAGGCGAACAGCTGGCTTAAGCCGGCTGTTCGACGGGGCGGACGGCCGGCGCAGGAAGGACGCAAGCCATGGCGGGAATGTTGAAAATTACTCTCATCAAAAGCATGATCGGGAAGCCGGAGAAGCAGCGGCAGATATTGAGGGGTATGGGGCTGACCCGGCTTAATAAAACGGTAGAACTGGCGGACACCCCTGCCATCCGAGGGATGGTTCGCCATGTGTGCCATTTGGTGAAGGCTGAGGAGAAAGCGGTATGAAGCTACATGAGCTGAAACCGGCGACCCACTCCCGCAAGGGACCGAAGCGTGTCGGCCGCGGCGTGGCCTCCGGATGGGGCAAGACCGCCGGCCGGGGCAACAAGGGTCACAAGCAGCGCGCCGGGGGGCAGACTCCCCCGGGATTCGAAGGCGGGCAGATGCCGTTGCAGCGGCGGCTGCCCAAGCGCGGATTTGCAAACATCTTTCGTAAGCGGATCGCCATCGTCAATATCCGCGACCTCCACCGTTTCGAGAGCGGCAGCGTGGTGGATCGGGCCGCTTTGATCCAAGCCGGAATACTTAAAGGCAGCTGGGACGGGGTCAAGCTGCTGGGAAACGGCGAGATCAAGCATCCACTGAACATCCAGCTGGAACTGGTCAGCGGAGCGGCCAAAGAGAAAATTGAAGCCGCCGGCGGAAAGGTCGAGGTTGTTTCATGATCGGCAGCGGCTTTGCCAACCTGTTCAAGATCCCCGAACTGAAGCAGCGCATTCTGTTTACGCTGGGGCTGTTGATCGTCTACCGGGTGGGGGTGCAGATCCCGGTACCCGGGGTGGACAGCGGCGCATTGGCGGCTATTTTCGCGACGGCCAAGGGAACGCTGCTCGGCTTGGTGGACATGTTCTCGGGCGGCGCATTGGAGCGGCTGTCGGTTTTTGCGCTGGGCATCATGCCCTACATCAGCTCTTCGATCATCCTGCAGTTGCTGACCGTGGTGGTCCCCCATTTGGAGCAGCTGAAAAAAGAGGGTGAGCCGGGGCGCAAAAAAATCACCCAATACACCCGCTACGGAACGGTCGTGCTGAGCATCATCCAGGGTTTTGGCATCGCGGTGGGGTTGGAAACCATGACCGCCCCCGGCGGAGCAGCGGTCGTTTTGCACCCCGGCTGGAGCTTCCGTTTGATGACGGTGATCACGCTCACCGCCGGCACCGCCTTCATCATGTGGTTGGGGGAGCAGATCACCGAGCGCGGAATCGGCAACGGAATTTCGCTGATCATTTTTTCCGGCATCGTCTGCCGAATGCCGGTGGCGGTCGGGCAGACGTTCCGGCTGCTGTCCACGGGCGAGATCGGGCTGTTCCTGGTGCTCATTATCGTCGTGTTGATGATTGTCGTGGTGGGGGTCATCATTTTCGTGGAACAAGGGCAGCGGCGCATTCCGGTCCAGTACGCCAAACGCGTGGTCGGCCGCCGGATGTACGGCGGCCAGAGCACCCATCTGCCGTTGAAAATTAACAGTTCGGGCGTCATCCCCCCGATTTTCGCGTCTTCGATCATTATGTTCCCGGCAACCATCGCGAGCTTCATCAAAGTGCCCTGGATGCAGAGCATTGCGGATGCCATGCGGCCCGGGCAGGCCATCTATGAGCTGCTGTATGTCGGATTCATCTTTTTCTTCTGTTACTTCTATACGGCGGTGACCTTCAATCCCGTCGATGTGGCCGACAACATGAAGAAGGCCGGCGGATTCATTCCGGGCATTCGGCCGGGCAAACGCACCTCCGAGTACATCGACAAGGTGCTCTCCCGGATCACGCTCGGGGGCGCCGCCTACGTGTCGTTGGTGTGCGTGCTGCCGTCGATCCTGATCGCTCAGTTCAACGTTCCGTTTTACTTCGGCGGAACCGCGCTGCTGATTGTGGTGGGGGTGGCCATTGACACCATTTCCCAGATTGAAAGCCACATGCTGACGCGCCACTATGAAGGATTTCTAAAGGGCGGCGCCGGGCGCGTGCGGGGCCGGTATTAGCGAAGACTCCACCCTCGCGGATGGCATATTACGGCAGGAGTGATTCATGGCCAAAGAGGAATCCATACGGGTGGAAGGGGTCGTGCTCGAGACCCTGCCCAACGCCATGTTCCGGGTCGAGCTTGAAAACAAGCACCGGGTGCTGGCCCACATTTCCGGCAAGATGCGGATGCATTTCATCAAGATTCTTCCGGGCGACAAGGTCACGCTGGAGTTGTCGCCGTATGATCTCAGCCGAGGGCGCATCATCTATCGGTCGAAATAACCCGCGGGTGCGTGCCGGATTCGGCCGTCGAGAGCGGCAACGGCAAACAGAAAGAGACGGTTTTCATGAAAGTCAGGGCCTCTACCAAAAAAATCTGTCCCAAGTGTAAGATCGTGCGGCGCAAGGGTGTGGTGCGCGTGATCTGTGAAAACAAACGGCACAAACAGCGACAAGGATAAGGAGGGCCACAGCCTTGGCACGTATAGCGGGCGTAGACTTGCCCAGAAACAAGCGGGTCGAAATCGGGTTGACCTACATATACGGGATCGGTCGATCCAGCTCTCGCAAAATTCTCGAGCAGCTCAGCATTGATCCCAACCTGAAGACCGATGATCTGACCGAATCTCAAATCAACGCCATCCGCAAGGTCATCGACGGCGAGCACAAGGTGGAAGGTGAGTTGCGCACCGAAGTGTCCATGAGCATCAAACGCCTGATGGATCTCGGGTGTTACCGCGGCTTGAGGCACCGCAAATCGTTGCCGGTCCGGGGCCAGCGGACGCATACCAATTCGCGCACGCGGAAAGGCCCACGGCGCGGAGCCGTCAAGAAGAAGGTCGTTACGAAAAAATAGTGCCCGGGTGATCGGCCGCAGGTTGGGCCTTTTCGGGAATGAAGAGGTAGAAGGGTATGGCAACCAAGACCGCACAAACGAAAAAGAAAGTCAAGCGGAGCGTCGCCAACGGCGTCGTTCATATCCAATCCACGTTCAACAATACGATTGTGACCATTACCGACGGCGCGGGCAACACCGTGGCGTGGTCCAGTGCCGGTGTGCTCGGATTCAAGGGGTCTCGCAAGAGCACGCCGTTTGCTGCGCAGGTCGCTGCCGAGGACGCCGCAAAGAAGGCCGTCGAAACGGGCATGAAGAATGTCGAGGTGTTCATCAAAGGGCCCGGGCCCGGACGGGAATCGGCGCTGCGGGCCCTGCAGAATACCGGCTTTCATGTTACTTCGATCAAAGACGTCACCCCCGTTCCCCACAACGGATGCCGGCCGCCGAAGCGCCGGCGCGTGTGAGCGGCAAACCGGACCGAACGAGTGACGCATTTACCGCACATCAGGGATTCAGAGGGAGGTCGTTTTGGCCAATCATATGGGATCTGACTGCCGGATTTGCCGGCG
Organism: uncultured Desulfatibacillum sp.; assembly: GCA_964427375.1. GTDB lineage: Bacteria > Desulfobacterota > Desulfobacteria > Desulfobacterales > SpSt-501 > SpSt-501. The sequence continues at coordinate 12,151 of CAYRUF010000027.1, forward strand.
TGAAAACGTGAAGCTTTTTCTTAAAGGGGATCGATGCTACTCCGACAAATGCGCTTTCGACCGACGGTCCTATCCTCCGGGCGAACACGGCGAGCGTCGCGGCCGTAAGATCTCCGACTACGGCATCCAGCTGAGAGAAAAACAGAAGATCAAGCGGATCTACGCCCTTTCCGAGAAACAGTTTCACCTCTTTTTCGAGCGGGCGGACCGCCAGAAAGGCATTACCGGCACGAATCTCCTGATCGCACTGGAACGCCGTCTCGACAACGTCGTGTACCGTCTGGGATTCGCCAACTCCCGGACGCAGGCCCGCCAGCTCGTGCAGCATCGCCATTTCCTCGTGAACGGCCAAAAGGTCAATATTCCCTCGTTCCTGGTCCGGGTGGGCGATGTCGTCGAAGTGCGCGAGCGCAGCCGCAAGATTCAGCTGATCCAGGACTCCCTGGACGCGGTGGTCCGGCGCGGCGTGCCGCAGTGGCTCGACCTTGAAAAAGACAATCTCAAAGGCGTGATTAAAAATCTGCCGGTTCGTGAAGACCTCACCATGCCCATGCAAGAGCAGCTCGTTGTCGAGCTCTACTCAAAGTAGATCAACGACAGCGCCGCTTTTGCGCAGCGGCTGGCGGGCCGATCCATGCGGTCCGTGGCATTAACCCTGAGGATAATGAGGAGAACACACCATGCCGTCTGATGCACTCATTTACATGAATTGGCAGCAGATGATTCGGCCTGAGAAAATTCAGGTCACCAGCAACCCGACTTACGGCAAATTCGTTTGCGAGCCGCTGGAACGGGGATTCGGAATCACCATCGGTAATTCGCTGCGGCGGATCATCCTGTCTTCGCTTTACGGGGTGGCGATCACCGCAGTGAAGTTTGAGGGCGTGATGCACGAGTTCAGCGTCGTTCCCGGTGTATTAGAGGACGTGTCGGAGATTATCCTCAATCTGAAGGAAGTGCGTTTTCGGGTGGAAGACCCTAAACCCAAGACCGTTCGCATCGATGTGTCCGGCGAGAAAGACGTGGTGGCCGGTGATATCATCAGCGACGACGGCCGCTGCACCGTGCTGAACCCCAAGCTGCATATTGCCACGCTGGCGGATAAGGCCTCCCTGAAAATGACCATGACGGTGAAGGTCGGCAAGGGGTATTCGCTGGCGGAGGCCAACAAGGATGAAGATGCGCCGGCCGGAATGATTCCCATCGACGCCGTCTACTCGCCGATCAAGCGAGTGAATTATGTCGTCGGCAATGCGCGCGTCGGGCAGCGGACCGATTACGACAAGCTCACGATGGAAATTTGGACCGACGGCAGCCTCAAGCCGGAGGATGCGGTCGCCTACGGCGCCAAGATTCTTAAAGAGCAGATGAACATGTTCATCGGGTTCGACGAGGAGCGTGAGCCGAATCCGGACCGTCCAATGGACTCGCGGGACAAGCCGCGGTTCAACGAGAACCTGTTGCGCAGCGTGGACGAACTGGAGCTGTCCGTTCGCAGCGCCAACTGCTTGAAGAATGCCGATATTCATAAGATCTGGCAGTTGGTGAGCAAATCCGAGTCCGAAATGCTCAAGACCAAGAATTTCGGCAGAAAATCGCTTAACGAGATCAAAGAAGTGTTGTCCGAAATGGGGCTGTCCCTGGGGATGAAGCTGGACGGATTCTCACCGCCCCAGGAAGACGTCGAGGAAGGAGAATAATCGGCTTTATGAGACACCGCAAGGCCGGCCTGAAACTGAGTCGAAAAACCGGGCACCTGAATGCGATGTTCCGCAATCTGGTGACCTCGTTGTTGAAGCACGACCGCATCCGAACGACCGACACCAAGGCCAAGGAGCTCCGGCGCTGGGCCGACCATCTGGTGACCTTGGCCAAACGCGGAGACCTGCACGCCCGGCGCCAGGCGCTGGCGATTGTACAGGAGCCGGCGGTGGTGCATACGCTCTTTGAGAAAGCCGGCGAGCGGTTCGGCCAGACGGCTGGCGGCTACACGCGCCTGGCCAAGTTGGGAGCCCGCCCCGGCGATGCGGCGCCCATGACCCTGGTGGAGCTGATTGGCGCCGAAGAAAAGGGCAAGAAGAAGAAAAAGGGCCGAAAGAAGGCTGCGCCGTCCGCGGAAGGCAAGCAGAAGGCTGCAGCGCCCAAAGCCGAGGCGAAAGAGAAGGCGGCTCAGGAGACTCCGGCGGAAGCGTCCGCGCCGAAAGAGGCGGGCTGAAGCGGCACCATGACGGAAAGGGCTTCGCGGCGGCGAATCAACAGCTGAAACCCGATAGCGAAGGCAAGCGAAACCCTCTGCGTTGAGTACTTTCAAAGCCCCGGCCGTTGGCCGGGGCTTTTTTGCGTGGCTGGAGCGGGTCGCTGCCGCTATTCACCGTGCGCATCGGCCGGCTGGACCGCGGCCTGAAATTCGGCTGATTCGGTCACTGCAGCTTTTCGAGAGCGTCCTCGGCAGCGTCCCTCACGGCGATGGACTCCTCGCGCTGCAGCACGGCTTGGATGCGGGGGACATCCGCCCGTTCACCGATTTCCCCGCATAAGAAAAGAAAATCGCCCTTCACGGGATCGGAAACGGCGTCGAAACGATGCCAGAGCGCATCGATCATCTGGCGTCCCAGGTCGGGGGACAGCGCGTGCAATTCCTCCACGGCGACCATCGCGCCCAGGCGCACCGGCCACTGGGGGTGGGACAGCAGTTCCAGCAGGGCCGGGAAGATCCGGTTGCAATCGACCATCATCCGCGCCAGGTCCGGCGCGGCGCCTTCCTTCAACAGCGTTTCGATGGCGGCGGGCCCCATCTTGGACGGATCGCGATCGACGAGAAGGTCGATCAGCTCCTCGATCGCGCATGAACCCGTCCAGCGGAACTGGCCATCGAGCACGAGCGTGGGCACCGCTTGGATACCTCGGGAAGCCGCTATTTCCGGAAAAAAGCTGGCGTCGATAATGGTCAGCTGGATGCGGCGGTTGGCCGCGGCCAGCGGCATCAGTCCGGCGACCATGCCGGGGCAGAAGGTGCACGGCGGCGTCACGAAGAGCTCCAGCTCGGCCGGATGAATGGAAGCGGCATCCAATCGTTTCTGGAGCCGGTCGCTCAAAGACGGTATATTCCCCAAAAGCGCAGCGATGAAGGGGGGGACCTCGTTGCCCCTCGGCGCCCCCTGGTAGCGAATGCCATTGGGCAAGCGAATCGATGGGTGCTCCTGTTCGGCCTCTTCCTCGCGAGTGATGGACACCTGGGGCAGGATCGCCGCCACGCGCTCGCAGAATCGCGCCAGTTCCGAACTGCGGTCGTCCGGGGTCACCATCAACCGCAACACCGTGCCGTCCCGGAGCTCCCGGCGTGCATTTCGAAACTGCCTCTCTTCGTCCAGCGTCAGCATATTATTCCGAAGTGCCGATCGTGCCGGCCCCGCCTTTTCTCAAAACCGCTCATGGGCGAACCCGTTTTGCCGCCGCCATCGTCCGGTTGACGAAGCCGTCCGGAAGGTGCTAAGGGGAGGGCCGGATCCGCACATGCCCATCAATTTAGAACGAGGCGGCGACGAAGTCAAAGCTCATATCCCTCCGCGAAGCAATAAGCCGATGGGTCCCGGACGGCAGTTCGGTGGCGGCCGGCCTCGGCCTCGAAGCGCTGATCCCGTTTGCCGCCGGTCATGAGATCATGCGGCAGCGCAAACGCGGGCTGACGCTCATCGGGCCGATTTCGGATATGCTGTTCGATCAGCTGATCGGCGCCGGCTGCGTGAGCGGTGTGCGGGCCGCCTGGGTCGGAAACGTCATCACCGGTTCCGGCTACCATTTCAGGCGGGCGGTGGAATCGGGCCGCCTGCATTTAGAAGATCATTCCAACCTGACGCTGGCGATGGCCCTCAAGGCCGCTGCGCTCGGGGTTCCGTTCCTACCCGTGCGCAGCGCGCTCGGCAGCGATCTTTTGGCCACCAACTCCGGGCTCAAGCCGTTCCATTGCCCGATCAGCGGCGAAACCCTGGCCGCCGTCGCCGCCATCCGCCCGGATGCCGCGATCATCCATGTTCAGCGCGCCGACGAGTTCGGCAACGCGCATGCCTGGGGCAACCTCGGGGTCGTGCGCGACGGCTGTCTGGCGAGCCGCCAGGTGATCATCACGGCCGAGGAGATCGTTTCGACGGCCACCATCACCAGCGACCCCAACCGGGTGGTCACTCCCGGCTTTCGGGTGAGCGCGGTGGTTCATGCGCCCTGGGGCGGGCATCCATCCCCCGTTCCCGGTTACTATAACCGCGACCACCAAGCCTTCATCGACTACAGCGAGGAAAGCAAAACCGCTGCGGCGTTCCAGCGCTGGCTTCAGCATTGGGTGGAGGATGTCCGGACGCCGGAGGACTACCAGAAACTGCTCGGGCGGGAGCGCATGGATGCCTTGAAGCTGAAGCATCATTTGTATTCGGAGCCGGTGGATTACGGATACTGAAAGAAGTTTATAGTCTAAGGTTTAAAGTTCAAGGCAACTAAAAGCATGGCTGTTTTTTTTCTTTAAACCTTAAACGTTAAACTTGATTTACTATGCCATCTGACTTGAAAAATAATTACACGCCTGCGCAATTAATGGTCGCCGCCGCAGCACGGGAAATTGCGGACGGCGAGGTTGTTTTCGTCGGGATGCGGCTGCCGCTGCTCGGCTTTCTGCTGGCCAAGTCCATCCACGCCCCCAACGCCGTGGGGGTTTACGAGCTGGGCGTCGTGCGCGATGCCGTGGCGCCCGAGCCCATTCTGACCATGGGGGACCTGCCCAATCTTTACCGATCGCTGTGGCTGGCCGACACGGCGGATGTCATGGGATTGCTTCAGAACGGTTCGGTGGACGTGAGCTTCATCGGTGGCGCCCAGGTTGACCGCTTCGGGAATCTCAACACGACCTATATCGGCGGGCCGGCGGCGCCGGAAACCCGTCTGCCGGGAAGCGGCGGCGCCTGCGATCTGGCGTGCCTCGCCAAACGCCACATCATCATCATGGCGCATGAACGACGGCGGTTCGTGCCGCGCGTGGATTATGTCACGTCACCGGGATACGGTATCGGAGCCGATTGGCGGCGGGCTGCCGGTCTGCCGCGCGGCGGGCCATCGGCCGTGATCACCACCCTGGGGGTTTTTCGCTTCGATCGGTCGACCGGCGAGATGGTTCTAGCTTCGCTGCACCCCGGCGTCTCCTTTGAGCAGGTTCAGGCCAATACCGGCTGGCCGCTCCGTGAGTCATCCATTATCGAGAAGACTCCGGCTCCGGCGCCGCATGAGCTCGACGCGATTAAACGCTTCGATCCTCAAGGCTATTGGACGGGTAAGGCCCGGTCGTGATTCATCCAAATCATAATTAATTCATAATATTATCTGGTTATTGTGTGTTAATGACAGATTACGTTGCGATCCCGCGCTTTCATTTCCTCTTGACAAAAAATTTGTTAGCTGTTTTATAGCTACTGGAGAATTCTATGGGAAATGAACCATGTTTATTAACTAATGGGCAGAAGGAGGAGCGATGAAACAAAGTAAGGCGTTATTTTACTGCGTAGCGGTTCTAATGCTCTTGGCGTTTTCGGTGTTGTCCGCCTCGGCTCAGCAGAAATCCCCCCTGGACGCCTGGAAACCGGCTTTTGATCCTTCCGCTGCGAAGTACAAGGCGGTCGTGTCCAATGTCTCCACTCCCGCCATCAAGGGCGTGTTCGCCGGTTTCGCCATCCGGGACGAGCTCTGGAAGCGCACCAATGGACAGATTTATTTCGACTACCGGCCGTTTTCGATGCTGGGCGGCGAAGTGGAAGTCCTAAACCAGCTCAAGATGGGCGCCATCCAGGGCATGGCGGTAAGCTCGGTGGCCTCCACCAACCTCGGACCCCGTTTCGGCGTGGTCAATCTGCCCTTTCTCATCGACTCGTTCGACAAACTGGACAAATTCGTCGCCAACAAGAAGCTTTTCGATCATTTCCTGAACGCCATGGAACACCAGGGCATCATGGGCTTGGACATCACCGGCTACGGCAATTACGGCTGGAATTCCAAAACACCGGTCAAGACGATTGACGATCTGAGGAAGGTGAAAATTCGAATCGCCGAGGCCGAAGTCAACCGGCTGACCTACAACGCCTGGGGCGTCAACCCGGTGGTCATGCCTTGGCCGGATGTGCCCATGGCCCTCAAGCAGGGCGTGATCGACGGCCTGGACCACACCCTGATCGTCTGCAGCCTCACCAAGAAGTTCGAAGATGCCAAGTTCTTCACCCAGATCAACTATGCCCAGGGACTTTTTATCTGGATTTTCAACAAGGCCTGGTTCAACACCCTTCCGGCGGACCTCCAGAAGACTTTTAAACAGACCATCCACGACGTCGCCGCGGACATCCGCAAGCAGGGCAGGGCGCAGGAGGAAGAGGAGATCGCCAAGGCCAAGGCCGCCGGCGTGACCTTCTATACCCTGTCCGCGGATGAAATGGCCACGTTGCGGAAAATGGGCGATCCCGTCCACTTCAAGTATGCCAAGGAAATCAACCAGCTTCATCCGACCGATACCTATCGACCTCAGGATTTCCTCAAGGAAGTTCAGGAATTTATGGGCTACAAGCCCTAAGCTGGATTGGGACTTAATCGTTGCAAGGGGAGGCCGCGCGTGCCTCCCCTTTTATGTACCCCGAATACCACTGGCATACGGTGAATGGATGATGGCAACCCTATCGACAGTTGCAGACAAAGTTCTCACATTTTTCGAGGAGTGGACCCTGTTCATTACGGTCATGGTGGCCATGGTCTCACTCTTTTTCAACGTGATCCTGCGCTACGGCTTTTCCTATTCCTTGGCGTGGTCCGAGGAGTTGGTCCGGGAGGTGATCCTTTACACCACCTTCGTGGGCTGCAGCGTCGCCATCAAGAACCGCTCGACCGTGCGTATCGACGCGCTGGTGCAGCTCGTGCCAAGGCTCAAGTACCCGCTGGCCATTTTCAGCTACCTGGTCAACCTGATCTTCGCGCTGGTGATGATTTACTACGGCCTCCAGCTCGCGGCGCTCCAGGTGCAGAGCAACCAGAGCACTCTGATTTTACAGATCCCCACCGTTTATCTTTACGCCATCTTGCCATTGATGGGGTTTCTGATGTTGGTTCGGGTGCTGATCATGATGCAAACGGACATCCGCGCCCGGCGCACGGAGACCCGGTCCTAAGCGGGTCCACCTCGACATACCGTTCATTGGGCGACAAGGAGTTATCCACGCATGGACATCAGTGTCATCATCATCCTGCTGCTGCTTCTCGGGGCTATGGCGGCCTATGTTCCGGTTTACATGAGCCTGTTCTTCACGGGCATGCTGGGCTTCATTTTTTTTGCGCCGGAGCCCCAGACCCTCATGCTGGTTCAGAGCTTCTTCAAGAGCATGGACAACTTCGCGCTCGTGGTGGTGCTCTTCTTCATCCTGTGCGGCAACATCATGACCGCCGGCAGCATCGTGGAGAAGCTCATCAAGGTGGTCAACACCCTGGTCAGCTGGCTGCCCGGCGGATTGGGCATGGCCGGCTGCCTGGGCTGCGGCCTGTTCGGCGCCATTTCCGGCTCCACGGTGGCCACGGTGGTCGCCCTCGGAGGCTTCATGATTCCGGCCCTGATGCGCAACGGCTACGACGACAAATACTCCATCGGGCTGATGACCACATCGCCCAACCTGGGGATCATCATCCCGCCCAGCATCAGCATGATCCTCTACTGCATGATCACCAACGTCTCGCTGCAAGGCTTGTTTCTGACCGGGTTCATACCCGGCGTTTTGATCATGGGCGTCACCTGCATCTACACGTATTGGCATTTCCGCGCCAGCACCACGGTGGTGCGCCTGCCCGTGCCGTCCTTCAAGGAGGTTGCCGCCGTCTTCAAAGAAGGCTTTTGGTCCCTCATGCTGCCGGTGATCATCTTCGTCGGCACCTTCTCCGGCGTGTTCACGGCCAACGAAGCGGCCGTGGTGGCCTGCATGTACGCCTTCATCGTGGAGCTGTTCATTCACAAGACGATGAAGTTCAGGGATGTCAAGAAGGTGGTCGTCGGCTCGGCGGTCACCTCGGCCACGCTCCTCATCATCGTGGCCGGGGCCACCTGCTTCGGGCGCTATCTGACGTTTGAAAACGTGCCGGCCAAGATCGCCGAGGCCGTGATCACCCACATCCACACCCCCACGGTGTTTCTGGCGGTGATCAACATGTTCCTGCTGATCGTGGGCATGTTCATGGACGTAATATCCGCCACCTTGATCATCGGGCCGGTCCTGATCCCGCTGCTGCCCACGTTCGACGTCGACTTCATGCATTTCGGGCTGCTCATGACGGTGAACCTGGCGATCGGCTACTGCACGCCCCCGGTGGGGGTCAGCATGTACATCACCGGCGCGATCGCCAACAAGGACATCATCTTCGTCACCAAGGCGGTCCTTCCGTTTTTGATCATCCAGATCGCCGTGCTCTTCATGATGACCTACTTTCCGGACGTCGTACTCTGGCTGCCCAAAGCGATGGGCTTCTGGGAAGCCATCGAAAGCAGCATACCCGCCCTATGACCGGTTTTGGACCAATCATCGGAAACCATCGGGCCTGCCGGGTGGCGTTCCGCCCGGCGGGCCTGTCGTCGTTGACTTTGGACAGGCAGGCGGCTATGATTCCCCTCTTATGTTTAAAGTCCTGCAGGCTGAAATGATCAAACCGGAGGGAGGAGATTGACGTATGGATTTTGCGCTTTCTAAAGAGCTGGAGATGCTGCGGAAGGCGGTGCGGGAGTTCGCCGAGAAGAAGATCGCGCCTTACGCCGATGAATGGGATGCCAAGCACTACTTTCCCTACAAAGAGGCCATCAAGCCCATGGGCGAGCTCGGCTTCTTCGGGGCGGTGATCCCGGAGGCATACGACGGCGAGGGTATGGGGTTTCTGGCGGCCATGATCATCACCGAGGAGATCGCACGGGCCTCCAGTTCGCTGCGCGTGCAGATCAACATGCAGTCCCTCGGCTGCGCCTACACGATTTACAAATACGGCAGCGAAGCGCTCCGCCAAAAATACATTTCCAAGCTGGTGAGCGCCGAATACCTGGGCGGCTTCGGAATTACCGAGCCGGACGCCGGTTCGGACGTCATGGCCATTGCCTCGACCGCCGAGGACAAGGGCGACCACTGGCTGCTCAACGGCTCCAAGACCTGGATTTCGAACGCCCACCTGGCCGATGTGCTCATTTACTACGCCTACACGGACCGCTCGCAAGGCTCCAAAGGCCTGTCCGCGTTCGTGCTCGAGCCGAAAAATTTTAAAGGAGTGAAGACCAGCCAGCTTGAAAAAATGGGATCGCACTCTTCACCCACCGGCGAGGTTTTTCTTTCCGATTGCCCCCTGCCCAAGGAAAACATCCTGGGAGCGCCCGGTGACGGCGCCCGCATCGTTTTCAGCTCGCTCAACCAGACGCGGCTGTCGGCCGCCGCCGGTGCGGTGGGCCTCGCCCAGGCTTGCCTCGATCAAGTCATAAAATACTGCAACGAACGCAAGCAGTTCGGAAAGAAGATCGGCGAATTTCAGATGAATCAGGACATGGTCGCCCAAATGTCGGCCGAAATCGAGGCAGCGCGCCTGCTGGTCTACAAGGCCGCCTGGGCCAAGGACCAGGGCCGGCTCGAGAACGGCCTGGACGTGGCCCAAGCCAAGTACTTCGCCGGGGAGGTGGTCACCAAGTGCTCCATTTACGCCATGCGCATCATGGGCGCGTATGGTTATTCGACCGAGTACCCCGTCGCCCGCTACTACCGCGATGCCCCCACCTACACCATGGTCGAAGGCTCGGCCAACATCTGCAAGTGGATCATCGCGCTGGATCAGCTTGGGATCCGCAAGGCGAACCGCTAAAGACGTTGGCCCGTTAACCCGTTAGCCCCTGGACCCGAAGGCGTTGCTTCAAAGGCGCCTGGACGGGCCGACGGGCGCCCGGGTACGCGGGTGCACGATTTTCTCAGAAAGGAGTGCTGCATGGATATCGTGGTTCTCGTCAAGCAAGTGCCGGACACGGAATCGCTGGTGCAGATTGCCGGCGACGGCGTGTCGATCAAGAAGGATGACATCAAGTGGATCATGAACCCCTATGACGAGCTGGCGGTGGAGGAGGCGTTGCGGATCAAGGAGGCCAAGGACGGCTCGGTGACCGTGATTTCCGTCGGCGCCCCGAAGGCCCAGGAAACCATCCGCACGGCGCTGGCCATGGGCGCGGATAAGGGGCTGTTGATCAACGACCCTGCGGCGGAAGGCGGGGATGCGCTGGCGACCGCGCGCATCCTGGCCGCCGCGGTGAAAAGTCTGCCGTTTGATCTGATTATCGCCGGCCAGCGAGCCGTGGACGAGGACAACTACCAAGTGGGAGCGGCGGTGGCGGAATTTTTGGGCATCCCGCATATTTCACTGGTATCCAAGGTGGAACTGTTGGAGGGTCGGATCCGCTGCCAGCGTTCGGTGGACGGCGGTGCGGTAACGGTGGAGGCGCCGCTGCCGGCCCTGTTCACCACACAGCGGGGGTTGAACGAGCCGCGCTACGCGTCGCTGCCCGGCATCATGAAGGCCAAGAAAAAACCCTTGGAGGTGAAGACCGTGGCGGCGCTGGGACTGGATCCGGCGCGGGTCGGCGCCGCCGGGCGCAAGGTTCTGGTCAAGGCGCTGCGGCTGCCGCCGGAGCGCCAGGCCGTGCGCATGATCGCCGGGGAGACGCCGGCGGCCATCGCCGCGGAACTGGTCCGAGTGCTGCATGAAGAAGCCCGGTTGATCTGAGGATGCTGGAAAGGAGACGGATATGTCACAAGGCGTGGTTGCAATTACCGAGCAGCGGGATGGCCGGTTCCGCAAGGTATCCTATGAAGTCGTCAGCGAAGGCCGGCGGCTGGCCGACGGGTTGGGCTGTCCGCTGACGGCGGTCGTCATGGGGTCGGGGATGGACGCGTTGGCGGCTGAAATCAGGGCCTACGGTGCGGACACCGTCGTGGTTCTGGATGCCCCGGAACTTGCCGATTACCGGACCGACGCATACACGAATGTTTTGGCGGGCTGGATGAGCGGTGCGGCGCCGGCGGTGATTCTGATCGGGGCTACGGCGCAGGGCAAGGACCTGGCGGCGCGCCTGGCGGCGCGTCTGGATGCGGGGCTGGCGATGGATTGCACGGCGGTGGCGCTTCAGGACGGGGTGCTCACCTGCACGCGGCCGATGTTCGGCGGCAAGATATTCGCCGACATTCAAATCCACGGCTCGCCGCAGATCATCGCGGTGCGGCCGAACGTGATGCGGATCGCCGAGTCGCCGAAGGACAGCGGGGTCGAAAAGCCCGCCGTTCAGCTGGGAGAAATCCGTACCGAGGTGGTGGCCAAGATGATGGACGCCGGCGGCAAGGTGGAGCTCACCGAGGCGGATGTGATCGTCTCGGGCGGTCGGGGGACCGGGGGCAACTTTGCTCCGATCGAGGAGCTGGCGGCGGCGCTGAACGGCGCCGTGGGCGCGTCGCGATCGGCCGTGGACGAGGGCTGGCGCAAGCACGGCGACCAGGTGGGGCAGACCGGCAAGGTGGTGTCGCCGGCGTTGTACGTGGCCTGCGGCATCTCGGGTGCGATCCAGCACCTGGCGGGCATGTCGACCTCCAAAGTGATCGTCGCCATCAACAAGGACCCGGAGGCGCCCATTTTTTCCAAGGCGGACTACGGCGCGGTCGGCGACATCTTCCAGATCCTGCCCGCCGTCACCGAGGCGGTGAAGAAGCTGAAAGGGTAGGGGTTCAAGGGGTCCGGGGGTCGAGGGTTCCAGGGACCCTCGACCCATCGATCAACGATACGTTTCCCTGGCACCAAACACCAAACACCAAACACCCAAACACCAAACACCAAACACCCAAACACCAATGAATACCAGCATGCAACGCGAACAGCTCGAATTCGACGTTCTCTTCGTGGGCGCGGGGCCGGCCAATCTCGCCGGCGCCATCCACCTGAAAAAACTCGCTCAGCAAGAAGGCCGGGAGATTGAAGTCGCCGTTATCGAAAAAGCCGAATCCATCGGCGCCCACTCCCTGAGCGGGGCCGTTCTGGATCCCCGGGCGCTGCGGGAACTGCTGCCGGATTTCCGGGAGCGGAGCTGCCCCATCGAGGAACCGGACCTGCGCGATGCGGTCTTCTACCTGACGTCCGGCGGCCAGTTCCGGCTGCCATATGTTCCTCCGTATATGCACAACGAAGGCTGTTTCATCATCAGCCTGTCGAAGTTCTGCGTCTGGCTGGGATCCATCGCCGAGGAACTCGGGGTGAATGTCTTTCCGGGTTTCGCCGGTGTGGAGGCGCTTTACGACGAGTCCGACCGGCGGGTGATCGGGGTTCGTACGGGCGACAAGGGCATCAACAAGGAGGGCAAGCCCAAATCCAATTTCGAACCGGGGGTCGATCTTCTGGCCAAGGTGACGGTCTTCGGCGAAGGACCCAAGGGGAGCCTGATCCGCGAAGTCGGCCAAAAACTGGGCATCTTCGCCGGCCGAATGCCCCAGGTGTTCGAAACCGCCGTCAAAGAAGTGATCGAAATCCCGGCCTCCAACCCCTTTCTGACGGGGCCTTTCACGGTCGTGCACACCTTCGGGTATCCCCTGGGGCTCCATACGAAGGGCGGCGGGTTCCTTTACCGGATGAAGGACAACCGGGTGTCCCTGGGCTTGGTGGTGGGGCTGGATTACGAGGATGCGATGCTGGAGCCCTACCAGGAGTTCCTGAGGTTCAAGAAGCATCCGCTGATCGCCGACATGATCCGCGGCGGCAAAGTGCTGCAACAGGGCGCCAAGACCTTAGCGGCAGGCGGCTGGTACACCCGGCCGCAGCTGGCCGTGGACGGCGCCGTCTTTGTCGGCGACAGTGCGTCGATGCTGAATGTGCAGCGGCTGAAGGGCATTCACACCGCCATGAAATCCGGCATGCTGGCGGCCGAGACGATCCTGTCGGCCGTCAGGAGGGACGATGTCCGTGCCTCGGTTCTCGATGGCTACCGCGTCAAGCTGGATGACAGCTGGGTTCGGGGCGAGCTTTATGCCGCCCGGAACTTCGGCCAGGCTCTTTCGCGGAAGGGGGTGGCCAAGTTTGTCGCTCTGGGCGCTCAGTTCGTCAGCGGCGGCCGCGGGTTCATCGACCCGATGAAGATCCATGACGATGCCGGCACGCTGAAACCGGGTCGGTTAAGACCGCCGACCCAGGTCCCGGACCTCGACGGTACGCTTTATCTGGACAAGCTCACCGGTGTTTATCTTTCGGCTACCAAGCACGAAGAAGACCAGCCTTGCCATCTGGTCATCCCGGATCCGAACCTTTGCGTTACGCGCTGCTGGGAGACTTTCCGCAGCCCCTGCACCCGGTTCTGCCCCGGACAGGTCTACGAAATGGACACGACCGAGGAGGGCCGGCCGCGCCTGAAATTGAACCCCTCGAATTGCCTGCACTGCAAGACGTGCGAGATCAAGGACCCCTTCAAGAACATCATCTGGAACTGCCCCGAGGGGGGCGGAGGACCGAAGTATTCCATCGTTTGACAGGCAAAGGAGAAGCATGGCGGACCAGGATATCGTCGCAAAGACCAAGAAGACGGCCGAGCTTTACTTCAAGGGCGTCGCGGACGAGCGGCCCTTTGATCTATGGAAGTCTTTCGACAAGGAGCTGGCCAAAGACCTTTCCCTTTTCATCACCGGCCAGATGTACGCCCGCGAGAAGATCCCCCACCGGACCCGTCAGTTGATCACGGTGGCCTGTCTGGCCGTTCTCTCCCGGCTGGATGAGCTCAAGCTTCACATTCAGGCTGCGCTCAACGTCGGTTGCAGCCCGGCGGAGATCGCCGAGGTCATCTTCCAAACCTTCGTCTACGGCGGCATGCCGGCCACCAACCAGGCGTTGAAGACCCTGCGAACCGTATTGATCGAAAAGGGACTCTGGAATGAATGAAATGGTGGCGGCGTCCCAGGCGCCGGCATCATTTTCAAGCCGATGGGCTCTCCGATCCCGCGGTAGTTCCGGGGGTAGGCGAAGCCCCTGCGGATGATCTGGGGCCCGTTCGACCGGATATTCGGAATGTCATCCGTTACGCATCGATCGTACAAGGAGATGGGTTATGAAACTGAAGCAGATCGTGGTTTCAATTGAAAATGCGCCGGGACGGCTGTTTGAAGTGACCGAAGCCCTGGGCAAAGCCGGCATCAACCTGAGGGCGCTCAACCTGGTGGATACGGGGGCTTTCGGGCAGCTGCGGCTTCTGGTGTCCGACGTGGCCAAAGCCAGGCGGGTCCTGATGGGGCTGCAGATTCCCGCCTACGTCAATGATGTCGTGGCCGTTGAAATCGAGGATCGGCCCGGCAGCCTCGCCCGACTGCTCAAGCCGCTGACCGAGGCCAACGTCAACGTCGTGTTCATGTACGCTTTCCTGCGGTTTGCATCCGGTAAAGCGGTCATGATCTTCCGGTTCAGCGATAATGACCGGGCCATTGAAGTGCTCCAGTCCAGCGGGCTCAAGCTGCTCGATGCCGAAAGCTTCGGGATCCTCGAAACCGAAAGCTGACCCCGGGGTTAAAGGAGCCACAATGGCCTCCGGAGGGACTAGAAAGACAGCGTCAACGGCGGGCTTGCGCCCGGCGGCGATACGTTCACCGGCCGTCCCGCCGAGACGGCAGACGACCCGCGCGCAGGAGGAACGCTATCGGGTCCTGATCGAAGACGTCGCGGACGGATTTTACGAGGTCGACCTGCGCGGCAACTTCAAGTTCTTCAACGATGCCCTCTGCCGGATTTTCGGTCATCCGCGCCAAGCCATTCAAAACCGGAACTACGCGGAGTTCATGGACGCGGACAACGCCCGGATCGCCTATGACGCCTTCAACCGCATTTTTCGGGAAGGAGGCAGCGTCGCCGAGATGACCTGGGAAATCATTCGCCCGGATTCCGAACGGCGTTTCCTGGAGATCTCCGCCAAGCTGATCACGGACGCCCGCGGCCGCAAGACCGGTTTTCGAGGCATCGCGCGCGACATCACGGACAAGCACCTCGCCCAGCAGGCGCTGCAGGCCTCGCAGGCCTGCGCCCTGGAGCTGTCCGAAACCAGCCGGCGGGCGGAGAAGCGCTATCGCGCCTTTCTCAATTTCCTGCCGGATCCGGTCTTTGTGTTCAATCCGGACAGCACCGTCTCCTATTTGAACCCGGCCTTTGAACGGGTATTCGGTTGGAGTCTCGATGAGCTGCAGGGGAAAATCATCCCGTTCGTTCCGGACGATTGCCGGGCGCAGACCCGCGAGGGGCTGGCGCGGCTGTACCGCGAAAAGGTCATTCATAATTTCGAAACCCGGCGCCTGACCAAGGACGGCCGCTTGCTCGACATCATCATCGACGGCGCCATGTTCTATGATGAAGACGGCCGGCCGGCCGGCCAGGTCATCACGCTGCGGGACGTGACCCTCGAAAAGCGCACGGCGCAGATCAACCAGGCGCTTTTTCGGATCTCTCAGGCGCTCTATCGGTTCCGGACCCTGGATGCGCGCCTGGAGTTCATCACCCGCGAGGTGCGGCAGCTGCTCGACGTCGAGGGCGCCAGCGTGATCCTGCTCGACGAGGCGCAGAAGGAGTTCTTCTTCCGGGTGTCCGTTTTCGACGACCTGGACACCGGCCAGCGCATGCGCGAGGTCCGCTTCCCCATGGACAAAGGGGTGGCCGGCGAAGTCTATCGGACCGGCCAGCCGCTGATCGTCAACGACACCTCGGTGAGCCCCTTCTTTTTCGCGGGAGTGGACGACCAAGCCAGCTACCGCACCCGCAGCATTCTGGACGTGCCGCTTTCGACCCAGACGCGCATGATCGGCGTTCTGTGCGCCGTGAATAAGAAAGACGGCCCCTTTACCGAAACCGACCTGGCCCTGCTTTCGACGCTGGCCAACCTCGTGTCGCTGCCGATCGAGAATGCCGGCATGAACGAGGAGCTGGAGCGATCGCTTCAAGCGGTCAAGAGCCTGAACCGCGCCAAGGACCGTGTGATCCATCATCTGTCCCACGAGCTCAAAACGCCGCTCTCGGTGCTGTCCGCATCGTTGAACCTGCTGGCCAAGCAGCTGGCCGCGCTAAGCGGCGGCGGACGATGGGAGACCACGCTGGATCGCGCCCGGCGCAATCTTCAACGCCTGCTGGACATGCAGTACCAGATTGAAGATTTGCTGGAGGACCAGGACACGACGCCGCACCGCATGCTGTCCGTGCTGTTGGACCAGTGCACCGACGAGCTGGAGGCGCTGGCGGCCGAAGCATTCGGAGAGGAAAGCGTCACCGAGCGGTTGCGCCGCCGGATCGACTGGCTGTTCGGGCCGCGGGACGCACGACCCGAAACGATCAATCTGACACGGTTTGCCGAGGAATCCCTTAAGATCCTGCGCCCGCACTTCGAACACCGCCGGGTCCGGCTGGAAACCCGCCTGGAAGAGGCACCGCCGGTGTTCATTCCAGCCGAAGTGCTCGGCAAGATCATCGAGGGATTGGTTCGCAATGCGGTGGAAAACACCCCGGACGGCGGCGAGGTCCGGGTCACCGTGCGCCAGGGGAGTGCCGGGCCGGAACTCGAAGTCCGGGACAGCGGCGTCGGCATCACCGCCGAAAACCAGCGGCTGATTTTCGGCAATTTTTTTACGGCCTATGAGCCCCTGCAATACTCCACCCGCCGTCCATACGATTTCAGGGCCGGGGGAAAGGGTTTCGATCTGCTGCGCATGCAGATGTTCGCCGAGCGCTACGGATTCAAGATCCTCATGAACTCCACGCGCTGTCGGTTCATTCCCCGCGACCGGGACGAATGCCCGGGGGATACGGGCGGGTGCGAGCATCTGAGTCGGCCCGACCAGTGCAGCGACAGCGGCGGCACCCTCGTCGTCATCCAGTTCGCTGCGGCGGCAGGCCCGTCTTCATCCATACCTTGAGGCAGTCACCTTCCATCGGCAGAGGAGAGTCCGGCATGAGTGCTTCCCACGACAGGCCATCCGAAACGCCGACGGCGGCTCCCGGTTTTTTTCAGGAAGTCAGCATCGAGTTCCTGATTCACGAACTCAAGGATCCGATCGCGATTATCGAAACCGGCCTGCGCACGGTGTTGGAGAAGCAGGACAAGTACGGGCCGCTCACCCCCAAGCAATCCAACACGCTGATGCGCAGCCTGCGCAACACCCGCAAAGCCTGGGCCCTTCTGAACGACCTGCTGGAAATCGGCCGATCGCAATCCGGCTGCCTGGTCTGCCGCCGCTTTGCGGCGGCTGCCTCGCTGCAGCAGGCGATCAAGGATGCGCTGGAGACCGTGACCGGCCCGGCGTCCGAGGCGATCGGCAAATACCAGGTCGAAGCCGAACTCATCGCCCTGCTGAACCGCAACGGCATTTTCCTGCACCTGCCCGCCGGCGCTGCGGATATCGAGATGTTCCAGGACGAAACCAAGTTTCGCCAGATCGCCGGCAACCTGTTTAAAAACGCGCTGCACCATCGCCGGCAGCGGATCGATGTGCACGTGGAGGTTCACCATGACCGGTTGGTGGTGGCGGTGGTCGATGACGGGCCGGGAATCGATCCCGATCATCATGAGTTGATCTTCAAGCGTTACACTCAAGTGAAGGAGTGTTCCCTGATCGAGCGCAGGGGACACGGATTAGGGTTGGCCGGGTCCCTCATCATGGCCCGGTCGCTGGGCGGAGACATCGAGGTCATCAGCCGCAAAGGTGCGGGCGCGACATTCCGCTTGACGTTGCCATTGAAGCGGTAACGGCCCCCGTCGGCCGAGAACCGATGAGACGGCAGCCGACCGGTGCTGCCACAATCAAGGAGGACGCAGATGGCGGTTACAACATCCTATACCAAAGGCAAACGCATTCTGGCCGTGGATGACGAGAAAGATATCCTCGACACCATCGCAGACGTTCTGGAAGACGCTCACGTGGACCGGGCGGCCGATTATGCAACCGCCTCGCGCAAGATCCAGGAGTCCCGCTACGATCTGGCGATTCTGGATATCATGGGCGTCAACGGGCTGAAGCTGCTCGAAGAGACGGTCGAACGGGGCATCCCCACCGTCATGCTGACCGCGCATGCCATCAACCCGGAGACCCTGATGGAATCCATTCGCAAAGGTGCGATCTCCTATCTGCCGAAGGAAACGCTGGCTGAACTGGAAGATCTGTTGAACAGCCTGCTGAAGAGCTACGAGAGCGGGGAGCCGCCCTGGAAGATGCTCTTCGATCGGCTGGGCGGTTATTTCGATAAACGCTTCGGGCCGGACTGGCAGGCCAAGGATCCGGAGTTTTGGTCGGAGTTCAGCCGCACGTACCAGATCGGCAAGGGGATTCAGGAACGGCTGAAGCACGACCCCAACATCGCGGGCAAGGGCATATAAGTTTTGACATAGTTGCTTTCATAAAAAGGGAATGGGTTTGCCGGTGCGGAAGGCCAATGCCTGGCAGACCGCAATCAGCCGCCCGTCCGCATCTCCGACGCGAATATCGTAGGTGGCGGTGCGTTGGGTCTGGGCGATGCGCCGGGCTTCGGCCCAAAGACGGGTTCCAGGCTCCGGGCTGGCGATATAGGTCACGTTGACGTTCATGGCCACCGCCACGGTCCCACCGGTCTGGGCCGCCGTTTCAAATGCCTCGTCGATCAGCCCGAACACCGCTCCCCCGTGCGCGCGGTCGTAGATGTTGCTCTGCCGCGCCGGGTCGTAGGTCATTTCCACGCGGGAAAACCCATCGTCAAGAATGAGCAGCTCGATTCCGAAGGATCGTGCAAAGGGCTCCCGCGTCACGGCGCCGACGATAGCCGCCTTGATGGCATCATCCATTGGTCCACCTCCCAACTGGTCCCGGTTGTAGGCTTGTCCAGCCTAAAAATCGCTTGATTTTACTATGAATATAATATAGTTCTCACCAATTAAAAAGTTTTATCCCAATATCTGATCGGTTTTTTTTCGCTAAACGGGTTTCATTTCAAAAAAACATCCAAGAAGGGGGTGCAGAATGGACCGAAGGAGAAGCGTTGTATTATCCATGTTTCTATTGCTGACGGTGTTGTCCGCCCTGCTTGCTGTGCCGGCGCGTGCGGCCGACCCGATTGTTCTGGGTTGCCCGCTGTCCACCGCCTTCCTCTACGGCTGGGCGGCCGAACGCGGGTTCACCCTGGCGGTGGAGGAGATCAACGCCGCGGGCGGGGTGCAGGTGGGTGCCGCCAAGCGGCCGCTCAAAATCGAGGTCATCGACACGCGCGACCTGGAGCCGGGCGTGCCGGTGAGCGAGGCCCTGCTGGCATTGGAAAAGCTCATTCTAGACAAGAAAGCCGACTTCATTCTCGGCGGGCCGGTGCGCTCCGAAGCGGCCCTCGCGGCCATGCCGCTGCTGTCCAAGCACAAGAAGGTCTCGATTCTCACCACCGGTTCCCTGACCCCGAACTACCATGCCATGATCGCCGAGCAGTACGACAAGTTCAAATACTGCTTCCGCATCCACGGCGAAGCCAAGAACCTCGTCGGGGAGATATTCGCCAACTTCGCCCAGCTCAAGGAAAAGCACGGGTTCAACAGCCTCTTCATCATGGCCCAGGACGTCAGCCACGCCCGCGGGGCCGCCGAGCTCGTCAAAAAGCTCGCCACCGACAAGGGCTGGAACGTGACCGGCCTGGAGATCTACCCGACCGGGGCGACCGATTTCTCCCTGGGGCTGCTCAAAGCCAAGGATACCAAGACCGAGATCATCAACATCTGGATGGACATGCCGGAAAGCGCGATCCTGCTCAAGCAGTGGTACGACATGAAGGTGCCGGCCCTGCCGTTCGGCTCCACCCTGGCCGCCGCGGAGCAGCCCGGTTTCTGGAAGGCCACGGACGGCAAGGGTGAATTCACGCTCTGCAACGTGGTCAACGCCGGCAACGCGCCTTCCAACGCCACCGACTGGACGATGAAGTTCTTCGACGCCTACACCCAGCGCTGGAAGGTCGAGCCCGAGGGGCTGGGCTCCTCCAGCAGCTACATGGCCGTCTACGTGCTCAAGGGCGCCATCGAGCGCGCTCAGAGCCTGGACTCCGACAAGGTGGTCGTCGAGCTCGAAAAGACCGACCTCCTGGGCGTCTACGGCCGGCTGCGCTTCGATCCCAAGAGCCACCAGGTCATCCCCGCCGCGGACCCTAAAGAAGGCGCGGTCGGCAGCATCCTGCAATGGCAGGCCGGCAAACGCGTGGTGGTCTATCCCAAGAGCATCGCCATGGGCGAGATCCAGCTGCCGCCCTGGATGAAGAAGTGAAGCCAATTCGAAATCCGAAGCACGAAACACGAAACCAATGGACATCCTAATCTACGGCACCATCAACAGCGTGACGCTGGCGCTGTACGCACTCGGCTTCGCCCTGGTCTACGGCGTCAGCCGCCTGCCCAATTTCGCGCACGGAGCGATTTACGTGCTGAGCGGGTTCATCGCCTGGAGCGCCGTCAACACCTTCGGACTCAACTACGCGGTCAGCATCGCGCTGACGATGGTCGTGACGGCGCTGATCGGCTCGGCGATCTACCTGCTCTTCCTGATCCGCGTGCGCGGGATGGCGATCTCCGAGATCATCGCCTCCTACGCCATTGCCTTGGCCATTCTCGAGGGACTGCGCTGGCGGGGATTCAAGGGCATGACCTACACCCTGCCTTCCTTCATCAGCGGCAGCACCTCGATTGCCGGCATTTCCGTGGACTACCAGCGCCTGGTGGTGGTGGGAGTGGGGGCGGCGCTGGTGGCCTTCCTGTGGGTATTCACCCATCACACGCGCATCGGGCTGGCGCTGCGCGGGATGGCGCAGGACGAGCGCGCGGCGCTCATGCTGGGGATCGACTCGGACGTCATGGCCGTGGTGGCCATGGCGCTGGGCTCGATGCTGGCTTCGCTGGCCGCGCTCCTGCTGCTGCCCCTCGGCAACATCGTCGTCGAGTCCGGCTACAACGTGCTCATCCTGGCCATCGCCGTCTGCATCGTCGGCGGCATCGGCAGCTGGGCCGGCGCCGTGATGGCCGCCTTTCTGATCGGGTTCGCGCAGATTTTGACCGTCGTCTACCTGGGAGCCCACTATCAGATGGTCGTGGCCCTGCTGGCGATCATCCTGACTCTGATTCTGAAACCCTCGGGGCTTTTCGGCCAGCAGAAAGAACTGGAGGAGCGGGTATGAGCCCGGAAACCCCATCGCGCCGCCGGGAACGCATCGACCGCGGCATCAAGGTCCGCACCCAAGGCCTTTATGCCCTGATGTCCTGGCGGGAGCTGTCCTATCTGATGCTGCCGCGGCTTCTGCTCATCGTGGGCCTGCTCGGCCTGCCGATGATGATGCCGGGCATGTACTGGAAGCGGGTGATTTCGATCGTCTGCATCTATGCCCTGCTGGCCATCGTGTTCGATTTTCTGGCCCATTTCGTGGGACTGGTTTCATTGGGGGGCGCCTTTTTCGTCGGCACCGGCGGCTACCTGTCGGCGATCCTGAACGTCAAGCTGGGACTGGCGCCTCTGATTTGCGTTCCGGCGGCGACCGTGTTGGGCGGAGCTTTGTGCACGCTGCTGCTTCTACCTTGCCTGCCGCTCCGGGGGGTGTACTTCGCCATCGTCACGTTGATGTATCCGCTGCTGCTGGCGCGCGTGATCGAGGCGCTGAACATCCTGGGCGGAACCGACGGCATCATGGGCATCGACAGCTTCCCCAGCGCCTGGATCGAGCAGTATCTGGTGATCGTTTTAGTGCTGGTCTTTCTTTTCGGGCTACGCCGGCTGGTCAACACCGATCTCGGGTTGGTCCTGAGGGCCGTCAAGGACAACGACCAGGCGGTCAGGGCTTCGGCGATGAACGTCACGTTTTATAAGGCCTTGGGAGTCTTCATCGGGGCCTGCGTCGGCTGCCTGGCCGGCGCCTGCCTGGTCCACATTTACATGTGGGCCGGCATTTCCACTTTCGCCCTGGATTTTTCGGTGCTGCCCATCGCGGCCACGGTCATCGGCGGCAGCGGCACGCTGGTCGGGCCGGTGCTCGGATGCCTCATTCTGGTGCCGGTCTCCGAACTCCTCCGGGATTTCGGCACCCTGCGCATTGTGTTCTACTCCTTGATCCTGCTCGGCTTTACGGTCTTTCGCAGCGAGGGGCTGATGGTATTCGGCCAGCGCAAATACCATCAGTTTGAAAGGTGGAAATCCATATGAGCGGCCAACCGATTCTGCAGGTCCAGGATGTGACCAAGACCTTCGGGGGAATCATCGCGCTCAACCGAGTGAGCTTCGAGGTGCATGCGGGCGAAATTCTGGGCATCATCGGTCCCAACGGCTCCGGCAAGACCACGGTGGTCAACTGCATTACCGGCTTCGTCCGGGCAACGTCCGGCCGCATTCTTTTCCGTGGAAAGGATATCACCGCCCGTCCCCCTCATAAAATTGCCGCCCTGGGGGTCACGCGCACGTTCCAGATCATGCGCCCGTACTACAGTCTGCCGGCCTACAAGAACCTCGTGATCCCGCTCTTTTCGCCGCGGGCGCGGCGCACCGGCGGCTGGCGGGGCGGCGGCCGCATGGGCGACCGCAACACGGTCGGCATCGACATTTTGGAGGAGATCGGCTTCGAACGCGACTCCTACGTGCCCTACAAGGTGACGTCCACCCTGCCCACGGGCTATCTCAAGCGCCTGGAGCTGGCGCGCTGCCTGGCCCTCAAGCCCGAGCTGATCATCTGCGACGAGGTTTTCTCCGGGCTGAGCATGAGCGAAATCGCCAGTATGGTGCCCCTGATCGAACGCCTGCAGATGGACGGGATCACCCTGATCATGATCGAACATCGGCTGCGCGAGCTGTTTCAGGTGGCCAACCGGGTGATGGTGCTCAACTTCGGCCAGAAACTCGTGGAGGGCCGCTCCGAGGAAGTGATGGCCGACCCGCGCGTTCGGGAGGCCTACTTCGGATCCGAGGAAGTCGAAGAGGTGATGATCCATGCTTGAAGCCTCCGGCCTGATGGTGTTTTACGAGAACATGCTGGCGCTGAACAACGTGAGCATCCGCTGCGATTCGGATCAGATCATCGGTGTGTTCGGCGCCAACAGCGCCGGCAAGTCCACCCTGATGTATGCGCTGTCCGGCATCATGCTCGACATCCGCAAAAAGGAAGAGATGTCCGGCGGCGAGCGCATCACCCTGGCCGGCAGCATCCGCTTCGAAGGCCGTGAACTGATCAACGAAAAGCCGAGCCGGCGTGCGAGGAGCGGCATCGTGCTGTGCCCGGAGCGGCGCCGGATCTTCAAGGAGAGCACCGTTCTAGAGAACCTGAAGATCGGGGGCTATCTCGCGACACCGCGCCAGGCGGCCGAAACCTTGGATTTCGTGCTGCGCGTTTTCCCGGCGCTCAACCGGTTGAAAAACAGAGTGGGCGGATTCCTCAGCGGCGGGGAGCAACAGATGCTGGCCATCGGCCGCGCGCTGATGGCGCAGCCGAAACTCCTGCTGTTAGACGAGCCGCTGATGGGCTTGAGCCCTCTGATGCAGGCCATGCTCATGCGCGCCACCCGCGAGATCCGCGACCAGCGCAAGATCGCCATCATCATCACCGAGCAGTATGCGCGTCCGGTGATTCCCATTGTGGACTACGCCTTCATCCTGGAGAACGGTTCGGCGGTTATGGAAGGCACCCGCCAGGAGCTGATGGACAATCCGGATGTCCGTTCGGCCTACTTCGGAGTATGACCGATCGTCGGACCCCCCGCCGTGGGGCATGATCGGCCGCAAAGGATATGGATCGGCTATGCAGACCCCTACCTCTGCCGTTGAAACGGAATTGACCTTCAGCCGCTTTGACCGCATGTGCGCCAAATACCCCGAGCGGCCGGCCGTGGTCTACCTGGGCGAATCCTTTTCCTACCGGCGTCTGCGAGATTTGAGCGAGCGGTTCGCCGGCGCCCTGACCGATATGGGCATCGCGAAGGGCGATCGCGTCATGATCTACATCGCCAACTCCATTCAATGGGTGGTCGCCTTCCTGGGGATCCAGCGAATCGGCGCCGTCGTCGTGCCGGTCTCCCCGATCTACACCTCCCATGAAATTACTTACATGATTCGGGATTGCGGCGTCCAGGCCGTCATCTGCATGGACACCAACTTCGGCTATGTCCAGGAAGCGGCGGTGCAAACCGGGCTGCGGCATGTGATCGTGACCAACGTGGCCGATCTGCTGCCGTTCTGGAAAAGAGCGCTGGGCCGGCTGTTCGACAAGATACCCACCGGTAAAGTCAATTGGGGACCGACCGTCCACCGGTTCCGGACCCTGTTGCGGCCCCGCCCGCCGGCAGCGGCCACCGCCATCGATCCCGATGCGGATCTTTCCTATATTCTTTACACCGGAGGCACCACCGGCTTTCCGAAGGGCGTGCCGGGCACCCACGTCGGGATGACATCCTACGTCAACGACGTCACCGAGGACGTGGCGGCCGAGCACCTGCTGGAGGGCGCCGACACCTATATCGCCGTCAACCCGCTCTTTCACATCATGGCCCTGGGACTGTTCATGGCCATCGGGCTGAACAAGGGCAACTGCACCGTGCTCATGCCCGTTCCGGAAGTGGATTCGATTCTGGAAAGCATCCAGCGCCGCGGCGTCCGATGGCTGCTGGGGGTTCCGGCGCTTTATCGGATGATTCTTGAAAATGACCGCCTCGAGCGCTACCATTTGGATTCCTTGAAATACTGCTTCTGCGGGGGCGACGTCCTGCCCGAGGAGGTCAAGCTGCGCTGGCGGGAACGCTGCGGGGTTCCGATCTACCAGGTCTACGGCTCCACCGAAGTGGGGCATGTGGCCTACAGCCGCATCGGCCAGGAACCCAGCCCGCGGGCCATCGGCTTTCCCCTGAAAAGCCGCCAATGCCTGATCGTGGATCCCGAGACGCTGGCGCCGGTGGCTTCGGGCGAAAGCGGCGAGCTGCTGGTCACCTCGCCGTATACCTTGAAGCATTACTTCGACAAGCCCGAAGAGACCCGCCGGACGTTTGTCGAAGTCAACGGCCGGACCTGGTGCCGCATGGGGGACTTCGTGAGCGCGCTGCCCTCGGGAGAGCTGATCTACGTTGAACGCTCGGCCGACATCATCAAGCACAAGGGCTACCGCGTGTCGGCTTCGGAGGTCGAGGCCGCGCTCCAGGACCATCCGACCGTGGTCGGGGCCTGCGTGGTGGGGATTCCCGATCCCAAGGTGGGCGAGCGGATCAAGGCCATCGTGGTGCTCAAGGAGGATGCCCGCGGGGTGGGCGGCACCGAATTGATGCGGTGGTGCCGCGAACGGCTGGCCGCTTATAAAGTTCCGGCCTACATCGAGTTCAGGGACATGCTGCCCAAATCCAAGGTCGGCAAACTCCTGCGGCGCGAAGTCCGCGACGACGAGCGCCGCCGAATTTCAAAAGACGGAGGCAAGCCTCATGGCACCCAGCGTACTGGAAAATAAACGCATTCTGGCCGTGGATGACGAACCGGACGTGCTCGACACCCTGGCGGAACTGCTCGGAGACGTCCCCGGTTTGACGCTCGACCGCGCCACCGATTATGAAACGGGTTTTCACCTGCTGCGCTCCTGGAGCTACGATGCCGTGATCCTGGACATCATGGGCGTGCGGGGGTTCGACCTGCTCAATGCCTCCGTCCATCTGGGCTTTCCGACGGTGATGCTCACCGCGCATGCCCTTTCCGCCGAGGCCCTCAAGAAATCCATCGAGATGGGCGCGCGCGCCTACATTCCGAAAGAGAAGATGATCGACATCGCCGCCTTCCTGGAAGACGTCATGACCCTGGCGCACGGCTCGAACGTCCAGAAGATGTTCCAGCGTCTGGGAGGGTTCTTCAACAAGAAATTCGGCTCGAAGTGGATGGAGGACGAGCAGACGTTCTGGGAGCAGGTGACCTCCGGCCGGTACGAACCCCAGCCGGTCATTCTCAAGAAATGACCTGCCAAACGCTTGCCGTCCATTCATGTCGAACCCACCTCCGCGGATGTCCTCCCCGGTTGCCACCATCCTCCTCCTCGGGTGTCATCGCAGCGGGTCCGGGATGCGCCGATGGATCCGGATTTAAAAGAGGGCGTGTCTGGATGAGTTATCCCAGCGCCACGTCGAGGGTCATCATGACGGCGAAACCCAGCATGACGCCCACGGTTGAAAAATCGCTGTGCTCTCCCTGTCGGGCCGAAGGAATCAGCTCTTCGGCAACGACATAAATCATGGCGCCGGCGGCGAACGCGAGGGCATACGGCAGGATGGGCTTCATCAGCACCACGGCCGCGGCGCCGGCGACGCCGGCCAGCGGTTCGACCATTCCGGAAAGCTGACCGTACCAAAAGCTCTTCCGGCGGGACAACCCCTCACGCCGCAGCGGGACCGAAACCGCCGCGCCCTCCGGGAAGTTCTGGATCCCGATGCCGAGCGCCAGCGCCATGGCGCCCGCCAGCGAGGCGGACGGGATGTCGGCGGCGAGCGCGCCGAAAGCGACGCCGACGGCCAACCCCTCGGGGATGTTGTGAATCGTAATCGCCAGCACCAGCAGGATGCTGCGCCGCCACGTCGTGCTGACACCTTCGGCGGATTCGGTGGGCATGCCGCTATGCAGGTGGGGCAGGAGACGATCGACCAGCCAGATAAACAGGCCGCCGGCCAGAAACCCGGTTACGGCCGGCAACCATGCAGCCCCTCCGTCCGCTTCGGCCATCTCAATGGCCGGCGCGAGCAGCGACCAGTAGCTGGCCGCGATCATGACGCCGGCTGCAAACCCGAGCATGCCGTCCAGCACGCGGCGGTTGATGGTTTTGAAGAAGAATACCAGGCCGGCGCCGAGCGCGGTCAGAAACCAGGTGAAAAGCGTCCCGCAAAGGGCCTGGCCTACGGGGCTCAGCGCCGTGAATCCTTCGGTCAGCATATGGAGGTTACCCTTTCTGATGGCGAACTGGGGATCGGATTTGGAATTCCCCCGGGATAGAGTTGAAAAGCCGGTTGCCAGCCCCATACGTCCCGGGCCGCTCAGCGAATCGCTCGTTTGGTGTTAGCCATGGGCTTGGGCCACTGTCGAAGGACCTGCAAGAGCCCCCGCACCCATGCGCATTCGCATTGAGCCGGGCAGGCAGCCAGCTGTGATGTCTTCAGGCAGTATCCCTGGCAGTCCGGGTGACCCGTGCGGCGCTTCCGGAAAACGGGCCCGAAATACAAATCTTTGAAGAGGCCGGCCCGGACGGCCAGGGTTGTATTGCAGACGGTGTGGTTGAAGAGAAACAGGCCGAGGGTGAGCTCCTCGAAATCCACCTGATAACCGACAAGGACGAGCGCTTCATCCGACAGGAAGGCCTCGCGGGACGACCAGTCTTTCGAACAAAGGGTGCAGGTCTTGAATGGTTCGCTCATCGAATCGGGACCTTGCGGAGGGGGCGTGCGGCCCGGGCAGCTTGTAGATTATAAAAACTGAACATATTACAATTGAAGTCGGGATGCAAACACCCTTTTTGGGGGAATGGTCCATTATTCGCTTGATTCCTGACCCGATAAGAATTACTCTACCGGTACTCGCTAAAGGACCGTTCTTGATTGACGGCCCGGTTTCGCTTGGAAGGTTCGTTTCGTTCGTTTACCTGACAGCCTCCAAATTGAGACCTTGAGAACACAAGAGAAAGGAGGATGTCACCATGGCGGATGGAACGGTCAAGTGGTTCAACAGCAGCAAGGGCTATGGGTTCATATCCCAGGAGAACGGCCCGGATGTTTTTGTTCATCACTCTGGGATCAATGCATCGGGTTTCAAGAGCCTAAACGAGGGCGACCAGGTAACCTTCGACATTCAGCAGGGCCCCAAAGGCCCGTCGGCTGTCAACGTCACTGTGAAGTAGCCGTTCGTTGGAACCAGGCGGGGCATTTCCTCTCATGCAGAGGGAATGCCCCTTTGGTTTCGTCGACTTCAAAAAGAGCCAAGGAGGTGGCCCATTGGCCAGGACCAATTTCCAGTTCGCGAAACGGCAGAAAGAGTTGGAGCGCAAACGCAAGATGGAGGAAAAGCGGCAACGCAAACGTGAAAAGAAGGGTTCGGCGGTTGAGACCGGGCCGGACGAGCTTCAACCGGCATCCGGCGAGGAAACTAGAAATCCCGCAGCCGATCCGGCCGCAGAGACCGACAACCCATGAGCCCCACCCAATGCTCCGGCGTTCCAGCACCTCGGCCGGATCGCCTCAATCCGGTGATCGGCGTATCCACCCGCCGGGAAGCGGAATGACGCGGACGCAGACGATCATGGACGGCCCGCCGTTCTGGGGTCTCCATTGCCGGCCAGACGACCTTCCGCAACCCGGAAACGGCCATCCCATTCCCCTTTTCTATTTGGTGGAGGCCTTGAGTTTTTCCTGCGCGTCGAGGTAACCGATAAATGGATCCACCGCCCCATCGATGTGCGTTCGAACCAGGGCCTCCAGGTCATCGGGATCCGTGTGCTTGCTGCGGAAAAGCCCCATGATTTTCTCATGGATGCGGTAGGCTCTTTTTAAGTCTTCCTGGTAGTATTGGTAGGACAGTCGATACCACATGATCTGCATGCGCAGCGTTTTCAGCAGATCGATCAGCAGCTGGTTGCCGCAGGCATCGATAAACGTTTCGTGAAAGAGAATGTGCTGCTTCCAGTAGCTCTTGGTGTCTTCGTTTTCGGCCGCGGCTTTCATCCGCGCCAGCGCCCGCTCCATGGACTCCAGCGCGGTCGGTGTCATCCGTGCATAGGCCTGTTTGGCGGCCAGGCCCTCCAAGACCGATCGGACCGGAAAGTGCTCCTGGATGTCCCGTTGGGAAATGCGTTTGACGAAAGTGCCCCTGCGCGGAACGATTTCGACCAGACCTTTCTTTTCCAGCACTCGAAAGGATTCGCGGATGGGGGTGCGGCTGATGTTGAACTGCTTCTGCAGGTCGAGTTCGATCAGCTGGTCGCCTTCCTTGAAAATCCCCTCCAGAATGGCCTCGGTCATGGCCTCGGACAGCTTCTCCACCAGCCCGGTCGGCCGAAAGTCGATGGCCTTCAGCCTGGAGGTCCACGTCTTCATGGCTTCAGGTCTCGTTCCGTTTCGTGATGGTGGTGGCCTGCGGCTTGCTGGCCTGCAGGCCAGGCTCGCACAGGATGCCTTCGTCCTCATTCTCGGCCACCGCCGGCGGCGCATCGCCGTTTTTCTGGAAGATGCCGACCGGGCAGACCCGAACGCACCCCTCCCCGCACCGGGCGATGCCGGCGCAGGTGTTCATGTTCACGCCGACGCGAATGAATTCGGTGGAGCTCATGGTTGGAATATTCCTTTCCTCTACGCTATCGGATCGCTTTCCCCAGCCGGAGGATCCGGCGCGAGCGTTCCACCACCGGGTAGTCGATGAATTTGCCGTCCAGCTGCAGAGCCCCGACGCCTGCGGATTCGCTCTTTTCGAAGGCTTCCACCACCCGGCGGGCGTAGGCGAGCTCTTCGGCGGTCGGTGAAAATATCTCGTTGCACGGCCCGACCTGGTTCGGGTGAATGCAGAGCTTGCCCTGGTAGCCCAGCTGTTTGGCGCGCAGCGCGTCCGCCCGGAGGCCGTCCAAATCCCTCAGATCGAGCATAAACGGCGTGTCGATCGGCGGCTCTTTCCCGGCGGCCCGGCAGGCCACCGCAATCCGCGACCGGGGGTAGTGCAGTTCGGCCCCGTCGCGGCTCAGGTTGATGCCCAGATCCAGGGTGTAGTCGGCGGCGCCGAAGGCGGCCAGCCAGGTGCGCTCCGGTGCCAGGGTTTCGGAGAAAATCCGAAAGACGTTCTGGACCCCCCGGGCCGATTCGATCTGCGCCGCCACGGCCGTCGACCCCGGGGCCACGGCGCTGTTGCGTTCCACCTCGAGCAGGCGCCGGTGGATCTCGCGGATGTGCCCCTCGGACTCCACTTTGGGCAGCATGATGCCGGGCGGGCAGGCGCCCACCAGCGCTTCCAGGTCTTTGCGGTTAAGCCCGCTGCCCAATGCATTGATTCGCACCATGAGGCTGCGTCCGGGATGCTCCTTGACCTTTCGCCGCGCGGCTTCGCGCGCTTCCGCTTTCAGCGCATGGGCCACGGCGTCTTCCAAATCGATGATGACCCCATCGGCCCCCGCGTTCAACGCCTTGTCGACGCGGTCGGGCCGCGTGGCCGGCACGAAGAGGGCGGTTCGCAGCGTACCGATCGTTTTCATGGAAGCTCCTCACACCTAGCGTTTGGCGATATCGACGATGCCCGAGACCGACTCGGCTCGAAAGGGCCGGTTCGCTCATCACCAGGCCTCCTTGCGTCGATCGGCTGCGGGGGGGCGGGGATCCGGGCATGATGCTCCGGCGCGGTCCGCCTGTGGCCGAGGGCAGCCTGTTACCAGATTGTCGACAATATTAAATCGGCAATCGTCTGTCAACCGAAATGGCTTGAAACGCATTCGGCCTTGACTCTCCGGGGGTTTTCGGGGAAAAAAGCTAACCATTTTACACCCACGACGCACACGGTTGCGGTGACAGCAGTGAACCATCACGAAGCAGGGCCGTCCTCCGGAAAGGCGATAGCGCCCCCTCCTGCGCTGTCCGGGGTGATCCTTCCGGTCGCGCTCACCCTGGCGGTGCAGGCGGCGGTTTCCATGAGCGCGGTCGCCATCCCGGTCCTGACGCCGGTGGCGGCCGGCGAACTGGGCGTTCCGCCGAGCTATGTGGGCATCTTCATGTCCCTGTTGTACCTGGGGGCGACGGTTTCCGCTCCGGTCAGCGGGTATTTTATCGATCGCTTCGGTCCGATCGGCGTCAGCCAGGCTTGCCTGATCCTGACGGCCCTGGGTCTGGGAGCCGTTTCGATACCATCCGTTCCCATGATGGTCGTCGGAACACTGTTGATGGGAGTCGGCTACGGGCCCGTGACGCCGGCGAGCTCGCATGTGCTGGTCCGGACGACGCCGGCTTCCATGATGGCCGTTGTGTTTTCGATCAAACAAACCGGAGTCCCGCTGGGAGGGGCACTGGCCGGCGCGGTGGTTCCGCAGCTGGTGGTTTATTTCGGGTGGAAGCTGTCCGCCGTATGGGTGGGGGCCGCGAGCCTTCTGCTGTGCGCCGGCCTGCATTCGTTTCGACCGCAGTTCGATTGCGAGCGCTCCAAGCGTTCACGGCTTTCCTGGCGAAACGTCAGCCGGGCCATCCATATGACGATGTCCCAGCCCGAGCTGCGTCGAATCGTCATCTCCTCGTTTTTCTTTTCCACGATGCAATTGTGCCTGATTTCATTTATCGTAACTTACCTGATCGAGGATACCGGAATGACGCTGGTCGAGGCCGGGATGATTCTGGCTGCGGCTCAGGCCAGCGGGGTGATCGGCCGAGTGGTATGGGGGGCGCTGGCCGACCGGTTTGTGAAACCCCGGCTCATGCTGGGTCTGTTAGGTCTCGGTATGACGGCCGGCGCGCTGTCGGCGGCCGGCTTTTCGTCCCAATGGCCGTATGCGGCCATTCTGATCGTCAGCGCGGCGTTCGGGGCCGCGGCCATCGGGTGGAACGGCGTCTATCTCGCCGAGGTCGCACGGGTGGCAACCCCGGAGCATGCCGGAATGGCCACCGGCGGCTCGCTTTTCTTCACGTTCTGCGGAATTCTCATCGGGCTGCCGGTCTTTTCACTGATCATCGATGCGACGGGCAGCTATGCCGCCGGATTCAGCATCACGGCCATGACCACCCTGGCCTGCGGGGCGGTTTTGATCCTCTCGCGGACGGAACGCTGAATCGAACCGCCGCCGGCCATTTTTATCCAATACCTTCTCACACCCTGGCAAGCGTGTTATGGTATAAAAAAAAGGGAGGTCGCGAAATGCTTTGGATCACTCGTTCCCACGTGCACGTCGACCGAGTCGCCTGCCCCTGGCTGATCACCCGGTTCATCGATTCGGATGCGCAGTTTCTGTTCGTGCCCAAGAGCGAAGTCATGGCCGTGGCCGAACGGGAGGGGGCGATTCCCTTCGATACGCCCGGGGCCGGATTGAATCATGACGGGGACCTGTGCACGTTCGATGTCATCATCCGCAATTACAACCTGAGCGACCGGGCGCTGCTGCGCATGGCCCGGATCGTCAACGCCGCCGATACCGATCGGCTGGACAGCGATCCGCTGGCGGCCGGACTGGAGGCGATCGCCGTGGGCTACAGCCTGCGCTATCCCGATGATCTGCAGAACATCGAACGCCAGTTCGAGGTCTATGATGCGCTGTATGCCTGGTGCCGGCTGGAAGTGGCCAAGGAAAAATTTCTGAACTGACCAGCCCTGATTTCTCCCGGGACTTTCGGCCTCAAGTCGACTCGAATTCAATGCCTGCAGACCCGCCAACGACTCCGTCTCGCCGCATCCTGCATTTTCTCGGCCTGCGGCGCAGCACCATCGGCGTGCTGGGCATGGTGGTGCTCGTCGGCATGGGCGAGCGCATGTCCGAGCGGTTCCTGCCGGTCTACCTGATGGCCCTGGGCGGCGGGGCTGTTTCCATCGGCCTCTTGAACGGTCTGGACAATCTCCTGTCCGCTCTCTATTCCTTCCCCGGAGGGTATTTGTCCGACCGGATCGGAACCAAGCGGGCCCTGCTGGTGTTCAATCTGATCGCCATGGCCGGTTTCCTCGTCGTCATCGTCGTTCCGGCCTGGCAGGCGGTGATCGCGGGATCCGTGCTGTTCATTTCCTGGTCGTCGATTTCCCTCCCGGCCACCATGGGGCTCATCGCGCGGGTGCTGCCGGCCGGCAAGCGCACCATGGGCGTGAGCATGCATTCCCTCGTGAACCGGATCCCCATGGCGTTGGGTCCGGTTTTAGGCGGCTTTTGCATTGCCGCCTGGGGGGAGCGGGACGGGGTGCGCTGGGCGTTCGGTTTCGCCCTGGCATTCGCGGTGCTGGCGATTGCCCTGCAGCAGAGACTGCTCGATGAGCCGGCCGGCGAGCCATCCGGCGCCGCCGCGCCGTCGACTGCCGTTCGCTCTCCGTTATCGCTGTGGCGCATGATGCGCCCGGCGCTGAAAAACCTCTTGATCTCGGACATCCTCATCCGGTTCTGCGAGCAGATCACGCATGCCTTCGTGGTGGTCTGGTGCATGAAAGTGATTGCGCAACCGGTCAGCGCGGTGCAGTTCGGGCTGCTCACCACCATCGAAATGGCGACTGCCGTGCTCATCTACATCCCGGTGGCCTGGCTGGCCGACCGAGGCAGCAAGAAGCCCTTCGTCTTCATCACATTTGTCCTGTTCACCTGCTTTCCGCTGCTGCTGCTGTTCTGTCAGAGCATCGAGTGGCTGATCCCGGCCTTTATCGTGCGGGGTCTCAAGGAGTTCGGCGAGCCGACCCGCAAAGCGCTCATCGTCGAGCTTGCTCCGGACGCCCACAAGGCAGGGATGTTCGGGCTGTACTATCTGATTCGGGACATCATCGTGTCGGTCGCAGCCTTCGGCGGAGCGTTTCTGTGGGAGTTCAGCCCGCAGGCGAATTTTCTCGGGGCGTTTGCCTTCGGCGTGCTGGGAACGATCTATTACGCGGTCCGGGGCACCGACGAGCGTAGCCTGAAACCATCTGCCGTTCGCGCCGGATCCCCATCGGGCTGAATCGGGTGAAGCGGTGAATCCTCACCGTCATGAACATGGCTCGGCGAAGCCGTATCCTGCAGCGGCACCCTTAAGTTACGCCCATTGTCCATGGAGGATGATTTGCTGGTTATTGCCGCAATGGTTATCCTAAAATCCGAAAACGGGGGAGGCGTTTCATTTTTCCGTTTTTTCCATCGAGAGGATGGAATTGCACATCCGAACCTAATCCTTGTACAAGGGATAAGCCGCAAGGGAGGTGCCGCTTGAAAAAAACTAGATGGAGCGGGCTATGGGCCGTCTGCTGCACCTTCGGGGTCTTGGCATGCAGCGGTGCCGGAGGGGAATCCTCTTCAAGCCCGGGTGAACCACCGGCGGTAGTCAGCGTATTGCCCCAACCCGACGAAAGCGCCGTCAGTGCGGCGGCCGTTGTTTCGGCCACATTCGACCGGAACATGAACCCGGCATCGGCGAACAGTTTTACGGTGCAAGGGTCGATGTCGGGAAAGCTGTCCGGCACCTTCTCCGGAGGAGGAACGACGTCTCTCAGTTTCGATCCGGATCGCAGCCTCAGACCGGGCGAGGGGATCGAGGTGGCCTTGACGCCGGCTTTGAGCTCCAGCGACGGGGTCGCACTGGACCCACCTTACGTCTATCGGTTTGTGGTAGAGACGGCTGGCGGCACCGGGTTTTTCGTCGATGACCGGACGATCGGCGGCATGGCCAACCCGACCGCCGCCGTGACCGGGGACTGGGACGGCGACGGCGATCTGGACCTGGCGATCGCCGATTTCGGCGCCGACGCCGTCAAGGTGCTCACGAACGACGGAAACGGGAGCTTTTCGGCCACCGGCACGGCGGCCGGGCAAGTCGGCGCCAGGGCCATTGCGGCCGGGGACTGGGATGGGAATGGGAACCTGGACCTGGTCGTGGCGAACTCCGGCGCCAATAGCGTGGCCATCTTGAGGAACATCGGCGGAGGTGCCTTTGCGGTATCCGGCACGATCGACGGCCAAGAAGGGGCGCGGGCATTGAGCCCAGGGGATTGGGACGGCGACGGGTTCATGGACTTGGCCGTATCCAATTTTGGCTCCAACTCGGTCGTCGTTCTCATGAATGACGGCGCTGGCTTTTTTGCCGTTGCCGCGACCGTCCCCGGCCTGGGAGGCGCCAGCGCCCTCATTTCCGGGGACTGGGACGGCGACGGCGACATCGATCTGGCGGTGGCGAATTTCGGCGGCAACACCGTGGCCATTCTTCAAAATGACGGCGCTGGGCACTTCGCGGTCCAGGGCACGGTGCCCGGGATGGTCAACGCCAGGGCGCTCGGCGCCGGGGACTGGGACGGAGACGGAGACCTGGATCTGGCGGTCGCCAACTTCGGCTCCAACAGCATCGCCGTTTTGAGGAACGACGGCATCGGCACTTTTTCGGCGCTGAGCGGGGTTGCCGGCCAATTCGGCGTCAGCGCACTGGCGGCGGGCGATTTCAACGGCGATGGCTTTCTGGATTTGGCGGCCGCCGACTATGGATCCGCAAGCGTCCATGTCTTGACCAATCAGCCATAGGATCGCTCAAAAGCCCGGCACTGCCGGGATGGCGTGAACCGCCGTCTGATCCCTGCCTGCAGCCGCTGCGGCTCAGCGGCGGATATCCGGCTGAATCCATAGCCCTTCGCCCCCGGCCGGCGGGGCGGGGGCGGGTTCATTCGCAGCTCAGCTTTTCAAGCTTTTCCTGATGGGTTTTGCATCCAATGCAGAGTTCGGTAACGGGCCGCGATCGGAGCCGTTCGATATCGATCTCCTCACCGCAGATTTCGCAGATCCCGAAAGACTGGTCCTCGATTTTCCGCAAGGCTTTCTTGATTTTCATCATCAACTTATTCTCGCGATCCAGCATGTGAAGCGTAAAGTCCCGTTCCAGCTGCTGGGAGGTCCGATCCAGGGGGTCAGCGGAATGAACGGTTGAATTCAAAAGGCTCGCAATGGCGTCATCGGATTTCTGCGTCAATTCCTCAAGCTGGCCCTGCAACATCTTGCGGATGCGTTCGAGTTCCTTCTTTTTCATGACAGCACCTCCCTAATTGACTCGCTCCCAGTTGGCCTCAAAGGTGTTGTCGTGCAGGGAATAGGCGTAGCCGAGCATCTTGCCGATTCCGGGCTGCCGGCCCTCGTGAACGCGCCAATAGCAGAGATAAATGGCCGGGATCGCGCGGTACTCTCCCGTCGGCGGATCATCGCTGGCATTGAGCCAGACTTCGCGCTTTTCAATGACCCGCCAGGGCGTGCCGTATTTCTTGCTGCGCACCGTATCGCCGACCTTGGGCAAATGCTTTTCGCGGATGACATCGTTATGGGTCTCGATCATGACGGTCCTCCTTTCTCGCGGCATTTTGCGGCGTCCAAACGGCCGGCTCAGGGCGGCCGGCGCAAATCTGCATATCGCTCGTTCCGGAGATTTTCCAGCAAATCAAGCTGGTTGTCCATAGAGGGCGGGCCTTATTTGTCTGGGGGGAAGGCTGAGGCGCGTGACTTTTTCCCGCTTGGGAAGGCGGTAGCCTTGCGATGGAGGAAAAACCTCCGAGCGGCTGTGCCGGGAAGCCGGGGGATGACGGTTAAAGCGGTGGCCCGTCGAACCGACGTCCTGCGCTTTACCATTTCGACCGTGCGAAATGGACGCTTATACGGATTCGAAGAGCCCTAGCGTCTTGCCGTCTTTAAGATTCACCAGCCCCTCCTCGCAGATCCGCAGGTAGGGGATGGCCGCGCCGGTCAGGGTGATCAGCGACAGCAGCGGATCGGGGAACACAACCCCCAGTTTCCCGATCGCGTGTTTGAACGCTTCCAGCTGAGCGGCGAGCGTTGCGACCGGCAGATGGCTGGCGATTCCAAAGATGGGCATTGCGATTTCAGCTAGAACCCGGCCGTCCTCACAGAGCACGGCCCCGCCTTGCAGATCGGCGATGCGGTTGACCGCGCCGGCCATGTCCGCGTCATCGGCCCCGACCACCACGATGTCCGCTGTGTCCCAGGCCGCGCTGCAGGCCGCGGCCCCCCTTCTAAGCCCGAACCCCTTGATCAGACCCGCAAATAGCTTCCCGGGTCGCTGGGCCCGGTCCACGGCGGCGATTTTGCATAGGCGGTTGGCCGGGTCGGCGTGGAGCGCTCCGTTGCGAGCCGGCAGATCGAGATGGCGTTCGGCGGTGACGAGATCGGTCACCATCTCGATGACCCGCACCCGGACGGAAGCCGAGTTCGTTTGTGCGCGGATGCTGAAATCGGAAGGAGTCACCCGGCGGGAGAGGCGGACCGTGTTCAGGCTTTCTGCGGCAAAGGCATGCGGCCGCGGCGCCTGGATGAGCCGGCCGGATTCCCAGACGATTGCCCCGTTGCACACCACCGT
The DNA here is from genome assembly GCA_964427375.1 of uncultured Desulfatibacillum sp. GTDB lineage: Bacteria > Desulfobacterota > Desulfobacteria > Desulfobacterales > SpSt-501 > SpSt-501. Next base: position 49,214 of record CAYRUF010000027.1, read on the forward strand.
TTCGGGTCGGAACCCCTCCAGGTCCGGGACCAGCACCATATCCGCCAGCCGGCCGGGCGCGATGCCGCCCAGAATGCCGTCCAAACGGAAGTGTTCGGCAACGTTCAGCGTCGCCATTTGGATGGCCTGGACGGGCGTGAAGCCGCAGGCGACGGCCTTGCGGACCACGAAGTCCATGTATTTCCCTTGAACCAAGTCCTGGGGCGAAACGCCGTCGCTGGCCAGAATCATCCGCCGCAAATCGACGCCGGCCGACCGGACCCGGGATATGGCCTCCAGATCCCGACGGATGCTGCCCTCCCGCGCCATTACGTGCACCCCCAGGCGCAGGCGCGCGAGGACCTGCTCGGCGTCGATGGGCTCATGGCAGGAAGTCGCTCCGGTGGCGACGTAGGCGGCGAGCTTCTTGCCGCTGGCGCCGGCGGTGTGGCCTTCTATAACCTTGCCGAACCGGTGGGTCTGAGCAACAGCCGGCAGATAGGTCTCGGGTTCCTGGAGCACGGCCTGCCAGTAAGCCTCCCCCAGCCCGAGAACGTCGTTTCTCTCCATCAGGCGGTCGATGTCTTCGTTGGAAATACCCTTGGCGGCCGAACTGATGGAGACCATGGCGGGTGCGGTGGCCAGAATGCGGATCGGCTGGTCTTGGAACGAATCGAGCAAGTCCAATACCCCGGCCACCCCGGCCACCGGAAACGGCTCGAGGGTTTCGGTGACGACGGTGGTCACCCCGGCGGCGGCCGCATAGGGGATGAAGGCGGCGGCGGTGCAGATCCAGGCCAGATGAGTGTGGCCGTCGATCAGTCCGGGCACGAGAGTTCGGCCGGATGCGTCGATCACCCGGGTGGCCGGACCGATCGTATCCCCCAGCTCGGCGGCCACGCGGGCGATCCAGGGCCCTTTCACGGCCACCCCCATGTTTTTCCGGACCTCGCCCGTGTAAACGTTGACGAGGTCGGCATTCCGCACGACGAGATCCGCCGGCTCTTCGCCCAGGGCAACCTGCATGAGGGTCTGCAGGACCTCGGTGGTCTTGAGCGGAAAAAGGCTTTGATGAGTCATTCGTCTTTCTCAATCTCTCCGTTTGGTGGTTCAAGGGTTTGGGTTACCAGGCTCACGGTTCATCGGTTAAATGATTTTCGTTTTCTTCCAATCGTGAACCTGGGTCAGCAGATGAAGACTTCGGCCGGCACCTTGCTGATCAGGCGGCTTCCGCCCGGAGTGACCTGGAAGACGCTTTCGACGCCGGCGGCGAACTCGTTTTCATAAACCATTTTGGGCTCTACGGCGAACACCATGCCGGCCTCCAATGGGGTTTCGCGGCCGCGGGCGATGATGGGGGGCTCGACCAGCTCCAGACCGATGCCGTGGCCGATGAAGCTGACCTGATGCCCGCTGGGCCCCAGAAAGACATCTTTGAACCCCAGCCGGTCGGCCATGCGCGAGGCCAACTCGAAGATCGCGGACAGAGTCACGCCCGGCCTGGCGCGCTCGATGACGGCCGCCTGGATTTCGATGGCTGCTCGGCTGGCCCGGTCGGCTTTGGGGGGCATGGACCCGATGGCGAACATGCGGGTTTCATCCAGATGGTAACCGTTCAGCACCGAGCCCAGATCCACCATGACCGGTTCGTTCGCCTGCAGGCGCCGACTTCCGCCGCCGGCCAGCGGCCGAAGAGCCCCGGCCGCTGGCCGGTGAATCCAGCACGCCCACGAAGCCGCCGCTGTCGCCGCTCAGCACGTGCCAGGGATAGCCTTCGGCGTTGTAGTGGCGGACGCGCAGCTGGCCGCCGTGGCCGATCGTGCGGGCGTAGGTTTCGTACATTCCGGCAAACTGCATCTCGGTCAGCCCGGGAGCGATGATGGTCCGCATGTGGTCGAAGGTGCGGCGGGTCATGTCCGCGGTTGCTTCCAGCTGGAGGATTTCCCAGTCGGACTTGATGCGGCGCACATCGAGGATGAGCGGTGAGCCGTCCAGACAGTCTTTCGGATTGAAAAGGTTCCGGTAGAATCGGAATTCGTTGACCGGCAGGACATCCAGCTCGAATGCCAGGCAATCCGGCGCTTTGCCGAAGTAGTCGGTGATCCGATCTGGAACCGATTTGACGCTCTCGATGGGGACAATCCGCTCGATGGCCGACTCGGCCCGGGCACGCGCAACCGACTGTTTGACGAGGAGCAGCGGCCGGCCCTCGGCCGGGAGGTAAAGAAATCCGTTCTGGGCCGTACCGCTGAAATAGAAGAGGTCCACGCGCTGGACGATGAACATCCCGTCGATGGCGGCCCGGCGGAGTCTATCCTGGATGGCGGCGGTGCGCCGCTCGATTTCAAAGCGAGGGACCCTGAAAGGCTCGGACCCGGTATGGCTGGGAGGATCAACCGCCTTCATTCATCGCGATCCGGAATGAGAAGGGTAAGCGTGACAGCCGCAGCTGGTGGTCGATTCCTATCTACCATCTCACCGGGGGATTTGAAAAGTCCAAAGAAATGGTGATAAGAAAAGACTGGATTGCCCGGCCGGCCGCCAGGAGGCAGTTGCGGGCATCATGAACGTCGCAGATTCTGTCTCGGGATCTGCGGGCGAAGGAGGTTGCAACCGTGCCGCTATTGATCGGCGCCATCGGCGACGACGTGACCGGGTCGACCGACCTGGCCCTGATGCTGAGCCAGAACGGCATGTCGGTGGTGCAGACCATCGGGCTGCCGCCGCCCGGATGGGCCGCACGCGACGCCCAGGCGGTGGTGGTGGCGCTGAAGAGCCGCACGGCGCCGACAGCCCAGGCGGTCGGCGAATCGCTGGCGGCCTGCGAGCGGCTGCTCGCGCAGGGCGCGCGCCAGATCTTTTTCAAGTACTGCTCCACCTTCGACTCCACCGAGAAAGGCAACATCGGCCCGGTGGCGGCGGCGCTGCTGGACCGCCTCGGCGGCGAGATAACGATCTACTGCCCGGCCTTTCCGGAAAACGGGCGCACCGTCTACAACGGCCACCTGTTCGTGGGCAGGGACCTACTCTCGGACTCCAGCATGCGGCATCACCCGCTGACCCCAATGACCGACGCCAATCTCGTCCGGTTCCTCGGCCGGCAGGTCGGAAACCCGGAAACGGTCGGCTTGGTCGACCTTTTGACCGTGGACCGTGGGCCGGAGGCCATCCGCCTCCGATTGGGGGAGCTTGCCCGCGCACACTGCCGGCACGCCGTCGTGGACGCCTTGACGAAGCGGCATCTGGTTGCGATCGGGGAGGCCTGCGCCGGCCTGCGGCTGGTGACCGGTGGCTCGGGTGTGGCCATGGGGCTGCCCGCCAACTTCCGCCGCGACGGCCTGCTGGGGGACGCGGCCGGTCCGGCTGCGCTGCCGAAGCTGGCCGGCGGCGTCGCGGTGTTGGCCGGGAGCTGCTCCGCCGCCACGCGGCGCCAGGTCGGGCGGATGGCGGACCGCTGGCCGGCGGTCCGCCTCGACCCTCTGGAGCTATCCTCCGGGGGGACCCCCCTAGCGGGCATTGCCGAATGGGCTGAAGCCCGGATCGGTGGAGGCCCCGTGTTAGTCTATTCGACCGCCGAGCCCGAGCAGGTGTGCGCCGTACAGGAGCAGCTGGGGCGCGAAGCGGCCGGCCGTCTTATCGAGCAGGCCATGGGCGAGCTCGCGCTGCGCCTGCGCCGGGCGGGAGTGGCCACCTTCATCGTCGCCGGCGGCGAAACCTCCGGAGCGGTGATGGCGGCCCTCGGCGTCCGCTCGCTGCGCATCGGCCCCGAGATCGCACCGGGCGTGCCCTGGACGGTCACGGAGGAGGAACCGCGCCTGCGCCTGGCGCTGAAGTCCGGGAACTTCGGCGGCGACGACTTCTTCGAGAAAGCCATGGAGATGCTGCCATGACGGAAAACGACCTTCGCGAGAAAATGGTCGTGCACGGGAAATCCCTGTTCGAGCGCCGGTACACCTGCGGCGGTTCCGGCAACATGAGCGCCCGCGTGGCGGGCGGGGTGTTGGTGACCCCCACCAACAGCTGCCTCGGCCGGCTGGCGGCGGACCGCATCTCCAAGCTCGACGCGACCGGAGCGCTGATCGGAGGCGATCCTCCTTCCAAGGAGTGGGCCCTGCACCTGGCGGTCTACCGGGCGCGGCCGGAGGCGGGCGCGGTGGTGCACCTGCATTCGCCGCACGCGGTGGCGGTTTCCTGCCTGAACGGCCTCCCTGCGGACGACGTGCTGCCTCCGATCACTCCGTATTTCGTCATGCGAATCGGACGGCTGCCGCTCGTGCCCTATTACCCGCCCGGGGACCCGGGGCTGGCGGAGGCGGTCGGCCGGCTGGCGGCCGAGTGCCGGGGGGTCCTGCTGGCCCACCACGGAACGGTCGCCGCCGGGAAGGACCTGGACGAAGCCGTCTACCATGCCGAGGAGCTGGAGGAAACCGCCCGGCTGTTCCTGATGCTGCGACGCGAGAACTACTCGGTGCTGGACCAGGATGCGGTGGAAGCCCTGCGCAAGCGGTTCGGCGGATGAGAGGGAATCGGAGATGCCGGCCGTGACCGTGATGCTTAAAATCGATGAACGCCGTCTGCCGGAATTCATGATTCGTTCCAGGGGTTCATGAGAGAGGTCCATGAAAGTCACCGTTGAATGTTTAGGGCTGCCGACGCTCGCGGCGGTCATCGGCAAGAAGACAGAGGTTGCGATCGGGGACGGGGCGAGCCTTTCAGACTTGGTGCAACAGATCACCGGTCTTTTCGGTTCGAAGGCGCGTCAGGCGCTCTTGGACTCAGACGGCCACCTGGACCTCACCATCCAAATCATGGTAAACGATGAAGGATTCGTCGCCCGGGAAGGCCTGTCCGATCGGCAATTGAGAGACGGCGACCGGGTAAGGTTCATGCTGCTTGTCGGCGGAGGATAGGAGGAGGGAGGCGATGCTGAAACGGATCGAAGTGTTCAAGAACGGCAAGTTCAACGAGTTGGCCATGGCTCGGATGCTGGTGCACGACTCCCCTTATTTCCGGATTCTAAACTTCAATTTCAGGGCGGGCCAGGAGCTTCCGATTCATTCGCACGACACGGACGGCCAGCTCAGCATCGTCGTGCTGGAGGGCAGGGGGCTCTTTCTCGGCAAAGACGGGCAGACCTTGCCGGCCGGCACCGGTGACGTGCTCATCTCGGACATCCGCGAGCCGCATGGGGTGCGTGCCGAAACGGATATGCGGGTTCTGGTAACTATTGCGCCGCCCCTGTGAAGGTGCTAAAAGACGCCCTTACGCCAAATGCTTGCTCACCCGAAGGAGGAAGATTATGGGAATCAACCGGATACTCTGGCCGACCGACTTTTCCGAAAATGCCGGCAAGGCGCTGCCGCTGGTCACGGATTTGGCGCAGAAATTCGGAGCGGAAATCCACATTCTGTATGTGATGAAAGACTACCCCGCTTTCGGCGCCTCCTATGGACAATTCGACCCCGATGAACTGAAGAAGATGCAAGAGTGGGAAAAGCAGACGGCCGAATCCCGCCTGACCGAAATTTGCGACAAGTTTCTAAACGAATGCCCGCTCTACATCCGGCATATCGCCGTCGGCGAACCCGCCAAGGAGATCCTCAAGATCATCGCCCAGGAAAAGATCGACGTGGTGGTGATGGCCAATCGCGGCAGCGAGGGGCACTTCAATTTCGGGAGCGTGGCCGAACGGGTTCTCAAGTGCACCACGGTCCCGATCGTCATGATCCCCGTCTGAAGGCTTTAGAAACGCTTCGCATCAGGCCGTGATACGTCGTTGCGCGCCCCTCGGAAATGCCCACCACCTGGCGACGGTTGTTCCGCTGCCCGAAAGACGCGCGCCGTGCTACGGGCCTGAGCTTCCAGTGGCGCATGACCTACCCCCCGGCCAGCATGAAGGTCAGATGAATTTCGTCACCGTCTCGGACCGTCTTTTTCAGCTCATCGGGATAAGCGCTTTCATGATTGACGTAGATTTCGATGATGTTCCGTAATTGGCCCGTCTGATCGAAGAGCACCGCCTTCATGCCCGGGTATTGCTTCACCAGGTGCTCCAGGCACTCTCCCACGCATCTGCCTTCAGCCTGGACCACGTCTTTCCCACCCGTGGATACGCGATGGGTCTTGTGAATGTGAACGTGGACACCCATGGATCATTCCTTTCCTGAGGAATCCGAGCAGTGCTCGCAGACCGGATTTCTTTGAATCTTAAATTCGGTAAAGCGCATGGCCAGACCGTCATAAACCAGCATCCGGTTTTCCAACAGGGCGCCGATCCCGACGATCCATTTGATCACCTCCGTGGCCTGGATGGATCCGATCACCGCGGGCGCGACACCGATCACCGGAAACGCCTCCTCCGGTATGGGCCCCCGGTACATGCATCGGAGGCACGCCGTCTTTCGGGGGATGACGGTCGTGGCCCTTCCCTCGAAGCCATGGACGGCGCCATGGAAAAACGGAATATTTTTTTCGATGGCCGCCCGGTTCAACAGGTAACGGGTCGGCCAATTATCCATGGCATCCACAATAAGATCGAACCCCGCCACCAGTGGGATCACATTTTCAGGGGTTATGGCATCGCACAGGGTTTCCATGCGGATGGCCGGATTCAAACGGGAAAGCTTGGCGAGGGCGGAATCCGCCTTGGCCCGGCCGATATCGTCATTCCAGTGCAGCACTTGTCTGTTCAGGTTGCTCGCCTCCACCCGGTCCCGATCAACGATCCGGATGGTGCCCACGCCGGCTGCGGCCAGATAGATCGCAATCGGGGAGCCGAGCCCACCGGCTCCGGCGATAAAGACCCGCGCTTTTTTCAGCTTTTCCTGGCCCATCTTCCCGATCTCGGCCATGCGGATCTGCCGGTCGTAGCGCTCCAGCTCTGGTGGTGTCAGAAAGGCCATGGGAAACCTCCGGCGGCCTGATTGAGAACAGGGGACATCCTATGATACCTAAATTTGACCGATCCGATTGCCTGACAGCGGAGTCCGCCGGGGGGTGCGCCCCGCCGGGCCGCCGCGATTTTTCAGCAGCCGTCTCGACGGCAGCCATCCCGCTCAGACAGGCCCAGACAGCCCCGGACGGCGGCGCTCACGACCGACTCGGCCGTCGCTGCCGGTGCGGAGCCATGG
>CAYRUF010000028.1:0-53936 GCA_964427375.1 uncultured Desulfatibacillum sp.
CGACACGGGGATTTTCAGTCCCCTGCTCTACCGACTGAGCTACCTCGGCACGCACGGTGCGCTTGCTTAAAGCGCCACTTTTCTATTCGGTGAAGCCTTCTTTGTCAAGGCTTTTTTGCCCCGGTCCCAGGTCTCCGAACAGGTACTGCACGATGGCGCAGGCTGCGACCGCAGCGGTTTCAGCCCTTAAAATCCGCGGCCCGAGCTTTACAATCCGGAAGCCGGCCGCCTCGGCGGCCGCGGCCTCCTGATCTGAAAATCCGCCCTCCGGGCCGAACACGGCCAGCACCGACAGCGCCTCCGCCTCCGCCGCCGCCTCGGCCGGCCGATGCTCCGTCAAGGCCTGCGCGCCTCCCTCCCAGAACAGGATGCGCCGGCCGTACCTTCGGCCCGTTTCCAGCAGGCTTTTGAAATCGATGATGTCTTCGATGCGCATCAGATCGCCGCGGCGGCACTGCTTCAGGGCTTCGATGGAAATCTTGCGCCAGCGCTCCCGTCGGAAGCTGGACCGGCCGGCGGCCGGACGGACGACGGCGCGCTCACTGATCAGCGGGATAAACCGGGCAACCCCCAACTCGGCCAGCTGCCGCACCACGCGGTCCATCTTCTGATCCTTTAGATAACCCTGCGCAGCATCGATACGGATCGGAGCAACCCCCCCCGAGGCCTTGCGGCCGGTGATGGACAGCTCCACCCGTCCGGGAAGCAGCCGGTCGACCAGCGCCCGGTATTCGAAGCCGCTGCCGTCGACCAGGCAGACGGTTTCCCCCCGGGTGAGCCGCAGCACATTCTTGAGGTGTGAGGCTTCGGCACCCTCCATCACCGCCCGGGATGCCGCAATTTGAGAAGGATCAACAAAAAAATAGCGCATCTCACACCCCCCCTCCGTTTATAGCGGCAAGCGTTCATCGACGCCAACGCGCGGTCGTTTGATTATCGCTTGATGTTGCTCAGGTATCATGATATTTTTTTCTGCAGATCATCACACCGTTCACTTCACTTCCCCGTTTCAGAGGGACCCCATGAGCGATTCCGACAAACTAAGACCCCATATCATGCCGACCGAGTCATCGGAAGCGGAAGATGAATCCATTATCGATCTGGTAGAGGAAATCGAGGAGGATACCATCCCCGACGATCTACCTTCGCCGGATCCATCGATGCCGGCAGTCCCCGAACCGCCTGATTCCGCCCGACCTCCTGCCGCCGAGCTTGACGACCTGGGGACATTGGATTTCGAAGAGGAAGATCAACCGCTGAGCGATGACCTCTCGTTGAAACCGGCGGCCGAGGAATACGATACGTCCGCCGTGAAAGAGGATTTAGACTGGCTTCTCGATGCTGAGGGTGATGCATCGCCTGTCGAGGGCGGCCAACCCGCGGACGCAGCGTCGCACACCGGCCTGGCGAGTGGGGATACCCATGCGGCCGCTCCGGAAACCGAAGCCCTTCTTGAAGCGTTGATTCCTCCCTCGGCCGAAACGGATGCCGACAGCGAGGAGGACGATATCGAGCTGATCGAAATCGAGGATGCGGAGGACGACGAAATCGTCTGGTTCGACGACCCGGCGCTGGACCAGGCGCCCCCTGGCCCGGAGCTGGCATCGGAAGTGGAGGCTCCGTTAAACCCGCTCTCCAAAGCGGATGCGGACCTTTTTCCGGAAACAAGCGCTGCCGATGTCTTTGCGGCGAATGTGGCGTCCGGCGAAATCACCGGCGACAGCCCCTCCGTCGATTGGACATTGCCGACGGCGGCCGCCGCGGCCGCCGCCTCCCTGGCCTCCTCGTCGCCCGCCTCGCCGGCATCCGCCGAACCGCCCATCCCCGAGAGCATCTCGCTGTCGGACGAACAGATCGACGCGGCGCTGGAACGCGTCATCGAACGCCGGCTCGGGAGCACGCTGGAATCGGTGATTCTGCGAGCCGTCGAGTCGGCGGTTGCCATGGAGATCCAACGCTTGAAGCGCCTGCTGCTGGAGGACGATTCCAGCGACCCCACCCCCTGATCCCCTGCTCTTTCCCGGGGCCGGCGTTCACCGGCCTGCGACGCCTCGCCGTCACGCCAGAAAGCTATTGAAAAAATCGGCGTTTGCTGCATAATTCCGCATTCGATGGGCATCACCATGGAGGAGGATCACCGCATGAGCTCCAACCAATTGGACAAGGGCTATGAACCCGGCGAAGTCGAGCGTCGCTGGTATGCCTACTGGGAAGACAACCGCCTGTTCGCCGCCGAAGAGCACAGCGCGCGCCGCAGCTATTCGATCGTCATCCCTCCGCCCAACGTCACCGGGGTCCTGCACATGGGGCACGCCCTCAACAACACCCTTCAGGATATCCTCTGCCGCTACCGCAGGCTGTGCGGCGACAACGTCCTGTGGATGCCGGGAACGGACCACGCCGGCATCGCCACCCAGAACGTCGTCGAACGCAAGCTGGCCCAGGACGGCACCGACCGGCATGCCCTCGGCCGCGAGCGCTTCATCGAGGAAGTCTGGGCCTGGCGTCGCAAATACGGCAGCGCCATCATCAACCAGCTCAAGCGCCTGGGGGCCTCGTGCGACTGGGACCGCGAGCGGTTCACCATGGACGAGGGGCTTTCGCGCGCCGTGCGGAAGGTGTTCGTCGAACTGTACCACCAGGGCCTGATCTACCGCGGCGACTACATCATCAACTGGTGCCCCCGCTGCCGCACCGCGCTGGCCGACCTCGAAGTGGAGCACGAGGATATCGACGGCAGTCTCTATCATGTCCGCTACCCGTTCGCGGACGGCAGCGGCGGCATGGTGGTGGTCACGACCCGCCCGGAAACCATGCTGGGGGACACGGCGGTGGCCGTCCATCCGGAAGACGCCCGCTACCAGGCGCTGGGCCGATCGTCCGTGATGCTGCCGCTCATGAACCGTGAAATCCCCATCATTCGGGATGCCTACGTGGACATGGGCTTCGGCACGGGCGGACTGAAGGTCACTCCCGCCCATGACCCCAACGACTTTGAAATCGGGCGGCGCCACGGTCTTCCGAGCGTCAAGGTGATCGGCGACGACGGCGTGATGACCGCGGAAGCCGGCCGCTACCGGGGCCTCGACCGCACCGCCTGCCGCAAGGCCGTGGTGGCGGACTTGCAGGCCGCGGGGCTGCTCCTGAAGGTCGAGCCCCACCGGCACAGCGTGGGCCACTGCTACCGCTGCCGCAATGTCATCGAGCCGAATCTCTCGCGACAGTGGTTCGTTCGCACCCAGCCGCTGGCCGAAAAAGCCATCGCCGCCGTCCGCCAGGGGCGCACCCGCATCATCCCGGACACCTGGGCCAACACCTATTTCGACTGGATGGAGAACATCCGCGACTGGTGCATCTCCCGTCAGATCTGGTGGGGCCACCAGATTCCGGCCTGGACCTGCGGGGCCTGCAGCGAACTGGTGGTGGCCATGGAGGCGCCGCACGCCTGCCCGGCCTGCGGCAGCCATCGCCTCGTCCAGGAGGAGGACGTGCTCGACACCTGGTTCAGCTCGGCCCTCTGGCCGTTCTCGACCATGGGATGGCCCGACCAGACCCCTTTGCTGAAAACCTTCTACCCCACATCGGTCCTGGTGACGGCCTTCGATATCCTTTTTTTCTGGGTGGCCCGCATGATGATGATGGGCCTGCACTGCATGCAGCAGGTGCCTTTCCGCGACGTTTACATCCACGCGATCGTGCGCGACGAGGACGGGCAGAAGATGAGCAAGTCCAAGGGCAACGTCATCGACCCCCTGGAGATCATCGAACGCTACGGCACCGACGCCTTCCGGTTCACCCTGGCGGCCTTCGCCGCCCAGGGACGCGACATCAAGATGTCCGACAAGCGCGTCGAGGGCTATCGGCACTTCATCAACAAGCTCTGGAACGCCGCCCGCTTCACCCTGATGAATCTGGATCGACCGTACGCGATGCCGGCCTTCGACCGGCTGTCGCTGGTCGACCGCTGGATCCTCTCGCGCCTGAGCCGGACGACCGCGGACGTGAGCCAGGCCCTGGACGCCTACCGTTTCAACGACGCCGCCGCGGCCCTCTACCGCTTCGTCTGGCACGAATTCTGCGACTGGTATCTCGAAGCGATCAAGCCGGCGTTGCAGGGCAAACGCGGGGACGGAGCTCGGGAAGCGGCCCTGGCGGTTCTGGGGCGCGTGCTGCGGGACGCCCTCATTCTGCTGCACCCTTTTATTCCGTTCGTCACCGAAGAGATCTGGCACAAGCTGCCGCAAACCGACGGGTCCATCATGCGGGCCGCATTCCCGGGAACGGGGGCGGACGCGGATGGACTGCGGGCGGACGCGGAGGCCGAAGCCGCCATGGGACTCCTGATCGAGATTATCTCGGGCATACGCAATATCCGCGGCGAGATGGGGATCGCCCCGGGGATGAGCCTGGATGCGGTGGTCTATGCCGCCGAGGCGGCCGTCCGTTCGACGGCCGAGTCCCATCGGGACTTGATCGCGAACCTGGCCCGCCTGAAGTCGCTGGCGGTGACGGACAACCCCGAGCGGCCGCCGGCTTCAGCCACGGCCGTGGCCCCCGGGGGCGCAGTCATCTACATCCGTCTGGAGGGGGTCATCGATTTCGCCCGGGAAGCCGAGCGGCTCGAAAAAGACCTGGGAAAGGCCGCCAAGGAGCTCTCCTCTTTGGTGCGGAAACTTCAAAATCAGGATTTTTTGTCCAAGGCTCCGCCGGACGTCGTCGCCAAGGTCCGCGACCAGCAGCAGGCGCTTCTGGAAAAACAGCAGAAGCTCCAGGCCACCCTGGATAAGATCAAGGGCTATGATTCCGCTGCGTGACACGATTCCGGCCCGCACGCGACCGGTGGTGACCCAGGCCATCATCGCGGCGAATGTTCTCGTGTATCTGCTTCAGATGGCTCAGGGGCCGAACCTCGAACGGTTCATCTATCTTTACGGCCTGGTGCCCGCCCGCTATTTTATTCCGCAGATCGCGGACTATTTTTCCGCCGGCGAGCAGGCCGCTGCGCTGCTGTCGTTCATGTTCCTGCACGGCGGGTTCTGGCACCTGCTGGGGAACATGTGGTCGCTCTATATTTTCGGGGACAATGTCGAAGACCACCTTGGCCCGCTGCGCTACGCGGCCTTCTATCTGCTCTGCGGCCTGGCCTCGGGGCTGTCCCACCTGTTGCTCCACCGGTATTCCAATATCCCCACGATCGGCGCCAGCGGCGCCATCGCCGGCGTCATGGGCGCCTACTTCATCTGCTTTCCGCGCTCGCGCATCCTGACGCTGATCCCCATTCTCTTCATTCCCTATTTCATCGAAATCCCGGCCTATTTCTTTCTGGGCCTCTGGTTCGTGCTGCAGTTCCTGAACGCAGCGGGCAGCGGCGGCAGCGCCGGAGGAGTGGCCTGGTGGGCCCACATCGGCGGATTTGTGTTCGGCATGGGGATGCTCAAAATCTTCGATGCGCTGCCGGGAACCGGCGCCTCGACCGCTGTGCGCCGCTTCGTCTCCCGTACCGCCACCGACCGACTGCAGGTGATCCGCCCCACCGCCCGGGACGACTCCCCGGATCTTTTCGCGACGGTCAGCATCTCCCCCCTCGAAGCCCGCACCGGCGCGCGCAAAATGGTCAGCATGGCCGCCGGCTTCCCGAAACGCCTGCTGCGGGTGGCGGTACCGCCCGGCGTCACCCAGGATTCGCTGCTGCGCCTCAAGGGGCTGGGCCGACCGACACCGGACGGTCGACGCGGAGATCTCTTCCTGCGGGTCGCGATCGTCGACCCCACCGTCTGAAGCGGTTCCGAATCGGCGGAGGCGGGCTAAACCGTGGAGTTTGAAATCCGGGCGACCGGCGGCGCGAGCACCGACACGCGGTTGCGGCCGTTTTGTTTGGAGACGTACATGGCTTCGTCGGCGCGCCGGATGAAGGTGGTCATGTCTTCCATGGGGGCGTACTCGGTGACGCCGATGCTGATGGTCTTGGACACGGGCTGCCCGGGGGGCGGCCTGAAACGCTCGGCTTCGAGCGCGGCGCGGATGCGCTGCGCCACGGTCCGGGCTTCCTCGGCAGCGGTCTCCGGCAGGATCACGGTGAACTCCTCGCCGCCGTATCGATAGGCGGAGTCGTTGGCGCGCAGGCAGGACTTCAGGATTTGGCTGAACCGCACCAGCACCTTGTCGCCTTCGAGATGGCCGAAGGTGTCGTTGAATTCCTTGAAGCGGTCGATATCGATCAACAGGAGCGCCAGCGGGTGTTTGTAGCGGATGGACCGATCCGCTTCGAGCTCGAGCTGGCTGTAAAAGTGCCGTGAATTGAAAAGGGTGGTCAATCCGTCGGTGATGGCCAGCCGCTGGAGCTTCTCCAGCATGCGGTTGCGCTCGTCGGTAAGCTCCCGTTCCCGCAGGACCCGCCGCACGCGCAGCAACAGCTCCTCGTAGCGCACCGGCTTGATCACGAAGTCGCTCGCCCCGATATTGATGGCGTCTTCATACGAATAGTTCTGGGTGTAGCCGGTCATCACGATGACGTCCGCACCGTGATCCCGCTTGACGAGGCGCGTCAGTTCAAGACCGCCCAGCCCCGGCATGGCGATGTCCGCGATCATGACGTCAAAGGGAGCCTGCCGGATCCGGTCGAGGGCCGCTTCGGCGCTGGCAGCCGATTCGGCCTCAAACCCGGCGATCCGCATGTATTCGCAAATGGAATCGCGGATCTCAGGCTTGTCATCGACGATCAGGATGCGCTGCCCCACGATCGCTGCCCCTCCAGCCGGCTGCGGACGAACCCTTCCGTTCCGCTGTCGGGCTTCCAAGCATCGGCGCCTTGACAGCAGCAAAGGTTCGCTGCTAATTTATTCATCTTTTTAACGTTTTTAATATACCCGGAAAGGCTTTCGGAGTCAACTTGCTCGCAGATTTCCGCGGGCGTTCGGCCGGTTCGATGACACCCGACGCCACGCGACTTTTTTTCTCCGATCCCAGCAGACATGCGCACGCTACGCAACTTCAGCATCATCGCCCACATCGACCATGGGAAGTCCACTCTGTCTGACCGCCTGATCCAGGCCACCCATATCGTATCGGAGCGGGAATTCCAGGATCAAATCCTCGACAGCATGGACATCGAACGCGAGCGCGGGATCACCATCAAGAGCCAAACCGTCTGCCTGCCCTATACCGCCCGGGACGGACAGGCCCACATCCTGAACCTGATCGATACGCCGGGGCACGTCGATTTCACCTACGAAGTGTCCCGGGCGCTGGCCGCCTGCGAGGGCGCCCTGCTGCTGATCGACGCCAGCCAGGGGGTGGAGGCCCAGACCCTGGCCAACATGTACCTGGCCCTCGAACACAACCTGGAAATCATCCCGGTCATCAACAAGATCGACCTGCCCTCGGCCGATCCGGAGCGGGTGAAAAACCAGATCCAGTCCGACCTGGGCCTGGACCCGGCTGGCGCCCTGCTGGTTTCGGCCAAAGAGGGGGTCGGGATCGAGGCCCTCCTGGAGGCCATCGTCCAGCGGCTGCCCGCTCCGACCGGCGACCCCGAAGCGCCGCTGCGGGCGCTGATCTTCGACTCGCACTACGACCCCTACCGTGGGACCGTGGTGTATTTCCGCGTCTTCGACGGGCGGGTCCGCGCCGGCGACACGATCCGTTTCATGTCCAATAACGCCACCTATAAGGTGGAAGAGGTGGGGATCTTCCAGTTGCGCCAGATTCCGGCTGCCGAGCTGTCCGCCGGCCAGGTGGGCTACCTCACGGCCGCCATCAAAACGATCAGCGACACGCGCTGCGGAGACACCATCACCCTCAAGGAGCGGCCCTGCGCCGCGCCGCTGCCGGGATTCAAGGAAGCCAAGCCCGTCGTGTTCTCCTCCATCTACCCCGTGGCGGCCGACGATTACGAAGAGCTGTCGACCGCCCTGGAGAAGCTGAAGCTGAACGATGCCGCCATCGTATATGAAAAAGACACCTCGGTCGCGCTGGGCTTCGGGTTTCGCTGCGGCTTCCTGGGTCTGCTGCATCTGGAGGTCGTGCAGGAGCGCCTCGAGCGCGAATACGGGCTCTCCCTGATCCTGACGGCCCCCTCGGTCCGCTACCGGATCCGCCTGCGCGACGGCACGGAGACGACGATCGACAACCCGGCGCTTTACCCCGATCCGACGCTGATCGAGTCCACCCGGGAGCCGTTCATCCGCGCCACCATCATCGTCCCGGACCGTTACATGGGGTCGGTCATGAAGCTCTGCCTCGAGCGCCGCGGAATTAACACGAACTACCAGTACCTCACCAGCGACCGGCTGGAGATGATCTTCGAAATCCCGTTGGCCGAGGTGATCTACGACTTCTACGACAAGCTCAAGTCGATCACCCAGGGGTACGGGTCCTTCGACTACGATCTGCTCGACTATCGCGAGACCGACCTGGTCAAGCTGGATATCCTCATCAACGGCGAGCGCGTCGACGCCCTGTCTCAGCTGGTGCACCGCGACAGCGCCGTGCCGCGGGCGCGCACGGCCTGCGAGAAAATCAAGGAGGAAATGCCGCGGCAGATGTTTAAAATCGCCATTCAGGGTGCGATCGGCGGCACCATTATTTCGCGCGAGACGGTCTCGCCGCTGCGCAAGGACGTATTGGCCAAGTGCTACGGCGGCGACGTCACGCGCAAGCGCAAGCTGCTGGAAAAGCAGAAGCGCGGCAAGAAGCGCATGAAAATGGTCGGCAAGGTCATGATTCCGCAGTCCGCGTTTCTGGCGGTGCTGAAGACGGACACGGATTGAAGCAAGAATGATCGTGGACCCGTGCGCCCGTATGCCCGTGTAATTTTTGCGGAACGGGTGAACGGGCAAACGGGTTAACGCCCTCTTTACCGGTCATAGAGCCGGGGAGGTAATGCACGATGGGAAAAACGGTTGCTGAAAAGATATTCGCCACCCACGTAGTGGACCGGCCGGCGCCGGATGTTTGGATCCTCCGGCTGGATGCGGTGTTCTGCCACGAGATCACCACCCCCACCGCCATCCTCGATCTGATGCGCAGGGGGCGGGACCGGGTCTTCGACCCCTCCAAAATCAAGGCGGTCATCGACCACGTAACGCCCGCCAAGGATTCCAACACCGCCCTGCAGGGCAAGGTTCTGCGGGACTGGGTCCGCCGCCACCAGATCACGGACTTCTTCGATGTCGGCCGCAACGGGGTCTGCCACGTGCTGTTCCCCGAACAGGGCTTCGTCCGACCCGGTTTCGCCGTAATCATGGGCGACTCCCACACCTGCACGGACGGGGCCTTCGGCGCATTCACCCCCGGCGTGGGCACCACCGATCTGGCCGTGGGCATCCTGAAAGGGGTCGGCGCCTTCCGCACCCCGCGCACGATGAAGATCACCCTCACCGGCCGGCTGCGGCCGGGCGTGTTCGCCAAGGACGTCATCCTGTCCATCATCGGCCGCATCGGCGTCAACGGGGCCACCCATCGCATCGTCGAGTTCGACGGTCCGGCGGTGGCGGACATGAACATGGACGCCCGCATGACGCTCTGCAACATGACGGTTGAAGCCGGCGGCACCTGCGGGATTTGCTACCCCGATTCGAAAACCGCCGATTACCTCTGGGACTTCATCCGGAAGGACTACCCGGACCCGGCTGCCGCTGCAGCGGCTTTTCGCCAGTGGTGGCCCGATGCGGATGCGGTTTACGAGGAAGTGGTCGTGCACGACGTTTCCAACCTGGAGCCCGTCGCCACCTTTGGATGGAAGCCGGACAACGTCAAACCGGTCCGCGAGATGCAGGGCACTCCCATCGACCAGGTGTTCATCGGCTCCTGCACCAACGGCCGTCTGGATGACCTGCGCAGCGCGGCCCGCGTGCTGAGAGGGCGGAAGATCCACCCGCACGTGCGCGCCATCGTCTGCCCGACCACCCCTAAAATTTACGCCCAGGCCCTGGCCGAGGGCCTCATCCAAATTTTCCTGGACGCGGGCTGCTGCGTCACCAACCCCACCTGCGGGCCGTGCCTGGGAATGAGCACCGGGGTCCTCGCCGAAGGCGAGGTTTGCGCCTCGACCTCCAACCGCAACTTCAACGGCCGCATGGGCCGCGGCGGCATGGTGCACCTCATGAGCCCGGCCACGGCGGCGGCCTCGGCGCTGGCCGGTCATATTCAAAATTCCGAACTGTTCAACGGATAGGACGACCCCCAATGAAATCCTTCGGCGGCAGCGTGTTGTTCCTGAACCGGGCGGATATCAACACCGACGAGATCATCCCGGCCAAATACCTCACGGAAATCGAACGGGGGGCCTTGAAACCCTACCTGTTCGAAGACCTGAAGCTGGACGGCTTCGACCCCCGGCGCGACCTCCCCGGGCGGCAGGTCGTCATCAGCCGCGCCAACTTCGGCTGCGGATCCTCCCGCGAGCACGCCCCCTGGGCGCTGGAGGCCAACGGCATCCGCCTGGTGATCGCCGAGAGCTTCGCGCGCATCTTCCGCCAGAACATGTTCAACTGCGGCCTGCTGGCCGTGGAGCTGCCGCCCGAAACCATCGACCGGCTCTTTCGGGATCTGGCTCGCCGCGCGACGGTCGCCGCAGCGGACATCGTGCGCTCCGTGCTGACCATCCGCGCCGATGACCATGCCGAGGAGATTCCGTTCACGCTCGCAGATTTCGATCGGGCCCTGGTCCAGGCCGGCGGCTGGCTGGAATACGCGGACGCCAACTATTGATGCGAACGCACCCTCATCCGGCGGTGTCCCTGGATTTCTTCCCCTGCTCGAAGCAGTGCTTCCCATACCAGTCGATCTGGCGGCAGATGCCCCGCACGATCTGCACCTCCTTCGCACGCAGCTGCATGCGCGTGCCGAAGTGGCGCAGATTGTTCATGAAATAGTCCGGGTTGGCCGGGTTGATGAAGCAGATCCGCAGGAGCACGTCCTTGAGCTGGGCATACATGGCATCGAGCTCGAAACGGTTGGCCAGGCGGGGTGCGAAGTCCTGGGGTGCATCCAGGCGGCAGCGGAACAGCTCGTAGCAGACGATCATGACCGCCTGCGCGAGGTTGAGGGAGGAGAAGTCCGCGGTGGGGATCGTCATGACGCTGTGGCAGAAGCGCAGGTCCTCGTTGGTCAGGCCGCGATCCTCAGGGCCGAAGAGGATGGCGATGGGATTGTCCGCCGAAATCGGGATCAGCATCTCCGCCAGGCGGGCGGGGCTGCCGATGACCTGCCGCTGGCCGCCCAGGCGGGCCGTGGTTCCCACGACATAGCTGAACTCCCGCAGGGCTTCGGGCAATCCGGCATGAACTTCCATATCCTCGACCACGTCGAGGGCCGCGTGGGTGGCCATCTTGCACACCCGTGTCAGGTCGCATCGCGGCGGATCCACCACGATCAACCGCCGGAGGCCCATGTTGCACATGGCGCGGGCGGCCGCGCCGATGTTTTCGGAGATATTCGGCTGGACCAGGACGATGGCGACGTTCGCCAGGTTGATCTGGACCGCCATCAGGCGACAATCTCAAACCGGTTGAAAAAATAGCCAATCTCGAACGCCGCGGTCTCGGGCGCGTCGGAGCCGTGGACCACGTTCTTTTCGATGTCGGTGGCGAACTCCCGGCGCAGCGTCCCCTCGGCCGCCTTGCGGTAATCCGTAGCCCCCATGAGCTCGCGCCAGCGGGCGATGGCGTTTTCGCCCTGCAGCACCATCACCACGGCCGGACCCGAGCTCATGAATGCGGTGAGGCTTTCAAAAAACGGACGCTCGCGGTGCACGGCATAAAAACCTTCGGCTTGAAACCGGCTCATGTGCACCATTTTGATGGCGGCGATTTTCAAGCCCAGGGCCTCGATGCGCTGGATCACCTTGCCGATCAGGCCGCGCGCGACCCCGTCGGGCTTGATGATGGACAGTGTTCGCTCCATAATCAATTCATCCTTCCTTTCGATGGGTTTTGCACGGTGGCATAGCAGATGGACGCCGGGCAAGTCAACTTCGACCGCTTTGCCAAAAAGCCAGTCGAGGTTGACAATCCGGCGCATTGGTTTTTATAATTTTTACAAAACAACCGCTCCATGCAGGGATCAAAGGAGATGCGGGGATGCCGATCTATGAATTCTTTTGCAGCGACTGCAACACCATCTTCAATTTCTTTTCCCGGTCCATCAATACCTCCAAGAGGCCCAAGTGCCCGAAATGCCAAAGCGGCCCGTTGTCCCGGATGATGTCGGCCTTTGCCTTTACCGGCCGGGCCAAGGAGGACGGCGGACCGGACGATTTGCCGTTCGATGAAAGCCGAATGGAAAAGGCGATGCAGACCCTGGCGAGCGAGGCCGAATCCATCGATGAGGAAAACCCGAAGCAGGCCGCCAACCTGATGCGCAAGCTGACCGACATGACCGGCCTCGAACTCGGACCCGGCATGACCGAGGCGCTCCGCCGCATGGAGCGGGGCGAGGATCCGGATCAAATCGAGGCCGAAATGGGGGACCTGCTCGAGGGTGAAGACCCCTTCCTGCTGCCCGGTAAAAAGGGGGCCAAGAAAACCGGAGGCCGGCCGGCGCCCCGGCGCGACGAAACCCTGTATGATCTGTGAAGACGGGGCTGAAGAAGATGAAGACGGACGCGTTGAAGCGGATGGAGGCCCGGCAGGACGACATCACCCGACTGGCGGTGGATGCCATCGTCAATGCCGCCAACACGTCCCTGCTCGGCGGCGGCGGGGTGGACGGCGCCATTCATCGGGCGGCCGGCCCGGAATTATTGGCTGAATGCCGGGGCATCGGCGGCTGCCCCACGGGCGAAGCCCGGATCACCAAGGGCTATCGGCTGCCGGCCCGCTACGTGATCCACACCGTCGGGCCGGTGTATCGCGGCACTCCGCGCGACCGGGAGCTTTTAAGCGCCTGCTACCGCAACAGCATCGAGCTGGCGGTTCGGCATAAAGTGGCGACCCTCGCCTTTCCCGCCATCAGCTGCGGCGTCTACGGCTATCCCATCGAGGAGGCCTGCCGGGTCGCCGTCGATACGACCCGGCCGCTTCTGGAAGCCCAGCCGTCCCTCGAGAAGGTCTTTTTCGTGCTCTTTTCGGCCGGACATCTGAAGATTTACCAGGACTACCTCGCCCGTCTGAAATGAAACGCGGGCGTTCCTGACCTCATCCCTTTTTTGATTGACAACCCGCCGACGCACACCTATTATTTACCTTCGATTATGGCACCAACGCCTGCCATGCGCAGGCCTATTCGAGGAGGAACAACATGGTTGAGGTCACCCCGGCAGCCCATCATCAGATTGCTGAATATTTCAAGAACAAGGAGGTTTCGCCCATACGTATCTTTTTGAACGAGGGCGGGTGAGGCGGACCGTCTCTGGCAATGGCTCTGGATGAGCCTCGCGACACCGACAGCGTTTTCAACGTCAACGGATTTCAATTCGTCATCGACAAGGACTTTTACGAAAAGGCCAAACCCGTGACCGTGGATTTCATGGGATATGGTTTCCGCATCAATTCGAGCATCAATCTCAGCTCGGGCGGGGGATGCGGCGGCTGCCACGGCTCGTGCAGCACCGAGAAATAATGCCACGATGCGATGTTGGGGCGGCGTCCGCAGGGCGTCGCCCCTTTTCATTTTTGGGGAGGACATCGACATGCCTGAATTCGTGGAGATCGTAAAGACCCGCCGGAGCATCCGGAAATATGAAGACCGGAACGTGCCGCCGGAGACCCTGGACACCATCCTGGAAGCCGTTCGCTGGTCGCCCTCCTGGGCCAACACCCAGTGCTGGGAAATCGTGGTCGTCCGCGACCCGGCCGTCAAGCAGCGGCTGCAGGCCTCTCTTCCGCCCAAGGCCAACCCGGCGGCCGGGGCCATGGTGCAGGCGCCGGTGGTCCTGGCCCTGTGCGGCCGGCTCAAGCGCTCGGGCTATTACAAGGACCAGGTCACCACCAAGTTCGGGGACTGGTTCATGTTCGACCTGGGCATCGCCTGCCAGACCATCTGCCTGACGGCTCATGCGCTCGGGCTCGGCACGGTGGTGGTCGGCCTCTTCGACCACGACCGGGCCAAAGCCGTGTTGAACGTTCCGGAAGGATATGAGCTGGTCGCCATGATCCCGCTGGGCTTTCCCGCCAAAATCTCCTCGGCCCCCAACCGGAGGGAGATGGCGGAATTCACGCACCAGGACTCATTTTGACCGTTCGCATGGAAGCCCGGGGACGGCCATGACCCATCCCGCCGCGGAAGCAGTCCTGCACTACCACGAGCAGACCAAGCACCATCTGGACCGCTACGCGCGGTCGCTGGGTTACATGGACTGGGAAAACCAGCCCGATCCCTTCCGCCGGTACGACGGAACGCCGCGGATCGCTCTGCCCCTGCTGTCCGAGGACCCGCCGGCCGGCCACCATGGCTTGTACGAGAGTCCCCGGCCTCCCGCCCCCTTGGGCCTGACGCTCATTGCCGGGATCCTCGAGCTTTCCATGGGGCTCTCGGCCTGGAAGGAGGCGGCCGGCTCCCGCTGGGCCCTGCGCATGAATCCCTCCAGCGGCAACCTGCACCCGACCGAAGCCCATCTGGTCCTGCCCGAGATGGAGGGATGCCCCGGCGGCGTCTACCACTATTCCCCGTTGGACCACGCTCTGGAGCGCCGCGCCGAAATCCCCGCCGCGCTGTGGCAACGGATCCGGTTCCATTTCGGGGCAGACGGATTTCTGATCGGCCTGGCCAGCATCTTCTGGAGAGAGTCCTGGAAATACGGCGAGCGCGCCTTCCGCTACTGCAACCATGACGTCGGCCATGCGCTCGCCGCCCTGCGGATGGCCGCGAACCTTTTCGGATGGAGCCTCACCGGCCTCTTCGACCTTTCCGATGACGCCGTCGAAGCCGTGCTGGGCCTGACCCAGACCCGCTTTCCCCCTCTCGACGCCGAACATCCCGATTGGCTGGGCTACCTCCATCCGAACACCGCCG
The DNA here is from genome assembly GCA_964427375.1 of uncultured Desulfatibacillum sp. Classification (GTDB taxonomy): domain Bacteria; phylum Desulfobacterota; class Desulfobacteria; order Desulfobacterales; family SpSt-501; genus SpSt-501. The sequence goes on from CAYRUF010000028.1 coordinate 14,953, forward strand.
GGGCGCTTCCCCGAACGCTCCCGGATGGCGTGCTATCGGCTTTTGCGGCCATTCCGTTCCAGGGCGTCCCCAATGCGCTCAGCCGGGAGCACGTCGACTGGGAGATCATCGGCCAGGCCGCCGGATACAGCCGCAAGCCGGCTACGCGCAGCTCGGCCGGCCGCCGGCATCGCCGGGCATGGCGGCCGGCCGAGCCATCCGGGCTTTCCGCCGCGCAGATCATCCGGCGACGGCGCAGCGCCACCGCCTTCGACCCGAGGGGGCACCTGCCGCGCCGGCATTTTCTCGCCATGCTCGATCGGACGCTACCCCGCGGCGACGCCGCCCCGTTCGACGTCGGCCTGGACGAGCCGGCCCTGCATCTGCTGCTCTTCGTTCACCGCGTGGCCGGCCTCGACCCGGGCCTTTATTTCTTCTGCCGCGACGAGCGGGAGTTGCCGGAGGTTCGCGCCCATACCCGGCCGGGTTTCCTCTGGGAAGGGGTCGAATCCGGATTTCCGCTTTATCGCCTCGAGCACGGCGATTTCAGCCGAACCGCCGTCATGCTGAGCTGCCACCAGGACATCGCCGGCTCCGGCGCCTTCTCGCTGGGCATGCTCGCCCGGTTCGGGGAGAGCATCCGGCGCGAACCGTTCCGGTACCGGCACCTTTTTTGGGAATGCGGCCTGATCGGCCAGGTGCTCTATCTGGAAGCGGAGGCGCACGGCGCGAGGGGCACGGGCATCGGATGCTATTTCGACGACGCGGTACACGAGATCCTGGGCCTGGCGTCGGATCGGTTTCAGAGCCTGTACCATTTCACGGTCGGCCGCCCCCGGGAGGATTCCCGGATCACCACCCGTCCGCCCTATTTCCACCTCTCCGGCCGATGAATCCCCCGGCGTTGCCAGGGCCGGCCCGCATGGCTATGTTGCCCTTATGAACCCCAATCGACTGATCCATGAAAAAAGCCCCTACCTTCTCCAGCACGCCCATAATCCCGTGGACTGGCACGCCTGGAACGACGAGGCCTTCGCCCGGGCCGCCTCCGAGAACAAACCCATTTTTCTGTCCATCGGCTACGCCACCTGCCATTGGTGCCACGTGATGGAAAAGGAATCCTTCGAAGACGAGGAGGCCGCGCGATTTTTGAACGACACGTTTGTGTGCATCAAGGTCGACCGCGAGGAGCGCCCGGACATCGACGCCGTCTACATGGCCGCCTGCCATCTGCTGAACGGCAGCGGCGGCTGGCCCCTGACCATCTTCATGACGCCGGATAAGCGGCCCTTTTTCGCCGCCACCTATCTTCCCAAACGCAGCCGGTTCGGCCGCGCCGGGCTGATCGACCTCTGCGAACGCGTCAAAACCCTCTGGGTTCAGGAACCGCACCGGATCGAGGCCACGGCGTCCGGCGTGACGGGCTCCCTCGGCCGGTCCTTCGAGTTCGCGCCGGCCGAGGCGCCCGGCCTCCGGCTGCTGGACCGGGCCTACGACGACATCGCCTTCAGCTTCGACGGCCGGCACGGCGGCTTCGAGCCCGCGCCCAAATTTCCCACCCCGCACCGGCTGCTGTTTCTGCTGCGCTGCCACGACCGCACGGCCGAACCGCGCGCGCTGGAGATGGTGACGCGCACGCTGACCGCCATGCGGCTCGGCGGCATCTGGGACCACGTCGGCTTCGGCCTCCACCGCTACGCCACCGACGGCCGCTGGCTCCTGCCCCACTTTGAAAAAATGCTCTACGACCAGGCCCTGACGGCCCTGGCCTGCCTGGAGGCCTCGCAGGTCGCTCCGGCGCCGCTGCTGGCTCAAACCGCGGGCGACATCTTCACCTATGTCCGGCGGGACATGACCTCTCCGGAGGGCGCCTTCTTTTCCGCGGAGGATGCCGACAGCGAGGGCGTCGAGGGAAAATTCTATGTGTGGAGCCTGGCCGAGTTCCGCCGGGCCCTCGGCCCGGCGGAAGCGGCATTCTGGGAGCCGATCTTCAACCTGCGCCCCGAGGGCAACTACCATGACGAGGCCGGCGGCCATTCGACGGGCGCCAACATCCTGCATCTTACCCGGTCCTTCGACCGCTGGGCCAAGGAGCTGGGACTGGCGGAGGCGGAATTGCACCGGCGCTGGGAGGATGCCCGCAGCCGCTTGTTCGATGTGCGCAAGACCCGCGTTCATCCGCTCAAGGACGACAAGGTCCTGACCGACTGGAACGGACTGATGATCGCCGCGCTGGCCCAGGGCGCCCGGGTGCTCGGACGCAGGGCTTACGCCGAAGCCGCGGGGAATGCGGCGCAGTTCATCCTCGGCACGCTGCGCGGCGCCGACGGTCGGCTCTTCCACCGCTTCCGCGAAGGGGAGCGTGCCGTCCCCGGACAGGCCAGCGACTATGCGTTCCTGATCTTCGGCCTCCTGCATCTCTACCGCAGCACCTTCAATGTCGCCTGGGCCGAACAGGCGGCCGAGCTTCAGGCGGTCATGCTGGCCGAGCTCTGGGACGAGGCCGCCGGCGGCTTTTTCCTGGCCGGCCCGCAGAACCGGGAGCTTCCCGTGCGGCCGAAGGAAATTTACGACGGCGCCGTCCCGTCGGCCAATTCGGTCGCGCTGCTGAACCTCCTGTGGCTGTCCCGCCTCACCGGCGAACCGCGCTGGGCCGAAACGGCCGACCGGCTGATGCGCGCCTTCGCCGGCACGATCGAGCGGCAGCCGTCGGCCTTCACCTTCTTCCTGTGCGGCCTGGACTTCGCCCTGCGGCCCGGCCAGGACATCGTCATTGCCGGCGAAAGCGGCTCGCCCGATGCCGAGCGCCTGCTGGCGGCCCTCAACCTCACCTTCACCCCGAACCAGGTGGCCCAGCTCAAATCGGGCGACAACGCCGCACAGCTGGCGCGCTTCGCCGGCTACACGGACGGCCTGCCGTTCGTAAAGGGCCAGACCGCCGCGCACCTGTGCGTCGGTTCGTCCTGCAAAGAATCCGTCACGGATGTACAGGGGATGATCGAACGCATCCTGGGGAGGAAATGACGGGGCCCATGGCTGGGAGATGTCCCTCGCGCTGCAGACGGATCATGCCGGCCGACACCCGGGACTTGCGCCGGCGGCTGCTCGCCTGGTACGAAAAAAACCGCCGGCGGCTGCCTTGGCGGGAGACCCGCGATCCCTACCGCATTTGGGTCTCGGAGGTCATGCTGCAGCAGACCCAGGTCCAAACCGCCCTGCCCTATTACCGGCGCTTTCTCAAGCAGCTGCCCACGCTCCGCAGACTCGCCGAGGCCGACTTGGGAACGGTGCTCAAGCTCTGGGAAGGCCTGGGCTACTATGCGCGGGCGCGCAACCTGCACCGGGCGGCCGGCCTGCTGACAGCCGGCGGCAACGGCCGGATTCCCGACCGCTGGGAAGAATTCCGGGCGCTTCCCGGGGTCGGTGACTACATTGCTGCAGCTGTATTGAGCATCGCCTTCGACCGCCCGCACGCCGTGGTGGACGGCAACGTCAAACGCGTGCTGGCACGCCTGCGGATGATGGCAGCCCCCGCCAACCAGAGCGCCTCCCGGAACATCTTCCAGGCCGAGGCCGACCGCCTCCTGGACCCCTGCCGGCCCGGTGATTTCAACCAGGCCCTGATGGAGCTCGGCGCGCTGGTCTGCACGCCCGCGGCACCGAACTGCACCGCCTGCCCGCTGATCGGATGCTGCTGCGCGCATCGCCGCGGCGCGGTCGGACGCTACCCGCGCCGGGCCGCCTCCCGGCCGGTTCTCGAGGAAGAGATCGCCGTAGGCGTCGTGTCCAAAGGCGAGCGGGTGCTGATCACCCGCCGGGCGCCGCAGGGGCTGCTGGGCGGCCTGTGGGAGTTCCCCGGCGGCAAGCTGCGCACGGGCGAGCAGCCGGAGGCGGCCTGCGTGCGGGAGATCAAGGAGGAAGTCAATCTCGATGTGGTCGTCGAAGAACCCCTGGCCCAGGTTCGGCACGCCTACTCGCACCGGCGCGTCCGGCTGCACGTGTTCGCCTGCCGGTTCGCTGCGGGCCGGGTGCGGCTGAACGGGCCGGTGGACTACCGCTGGATCCGCATCGCCGAGATCGACCGCTTTGCCTTTCCCAAGGCCAACCACCGCTTCATTCCGCTGGTGAAGCAGCGCGCGGCGGCGGACCGCGCGCCCGCTGGAAGAGGGCGATCCGCATGATCGACGTGCTCCTCGTCCAGCCCCCCATCCGCGATTTCTACCTGACGGCCAAACGGACCATCCCCTACGGTCTGGCCAGCATCGCCGCCGCCTTGAAGTCGAACGGCTTTTCGGTTGAGATCCTCGACGCCCTGGCCACCTCCAAGAGCCGGCCGACGGCCCTGCCGCCGGAAATGGCGGATCTGGACGAGTTCTACGGCCGACCGGATGTCTCGCCGTTCTCCCTTTTCAACCGCTTCCGGCATTTCGGCTCAAGCTTCGATCAGATCGGCCGCCGCGCCCGGATGTCGGGGGCCTGGCTGGTGGGCATCTCCGCGCTGTTCACGCCGTATGCGGATGAGGCCCTGGCCGCGGCCGCCGCCGTTCGGGCCTGGCATCCGGACGCCGTGATCGTATTGGGCGGCCACCATCCGACGGCGATGCCCGAGCAGGTCCTGGCTTCGCCCGCGGTCGACTACGTGCTGCGCGGCGAGGGAGAAGCGTCGCTGCCCCTTCTGGCCGAAGGCCTGCGGGGCCGCCGGCCGCTGGCCGGCATCCCCGGCATCGCCTTTCGGCGGCCGGAGGGCGGGTTGCATGTCAATCCGCCGGCCGCCGTGGCATCCGCCGACCGCCTTCCCCTCCCAGCGCTCGAACTGATCGACCGGCGCCGCTACCGGCGCCGCGGCCGGGGAAGCGCCGTGGTCGTCGCCAGCCGCGGCTGCCCCCTCAACTGCTCATATTGCAGCGTGGGAGGCGCCGGCTGGATGCCCTACCGGCTGCGGCCGGCGCCGCAGGTCCTGGCTGAAATCGAAACCGCCGTCCGGGCCCATAGCGCCGGATTCATCGATTTCGAAGACGAAAACCTATCGCTGGACCGCGGGTGGTTCCTGGAGCTTCTCGACGGAATCCGGCAGCGCTTCGCCGGCGAGGCGCTGGAGCTGCGCGCCATGAACGGCCTTTTCCCGCCGACCCTGGACGAGACCCTCGTGGCCGCGATGGCGTCAGCCGGCTTCAAGACGCTCAATTTGTCCATCGGCTCGACCCATGCCGAGCAGCTCGGCCGGTTTCACCGGCCCGACGTCCGCGCGGCGTTCGACCGGTCCCTCGACCTCGCCGAGCGCCACGGCCTCACGGCGGTCGGATACATCATCGTCGGCGCCCCCCACCAGTCGGCCGAGGGGTCCGTCGACGACCTGCTGTTTCTGGCCGGACGCCGGGTCTTGGCGGGGGTTTCCGTGTTCTATCCGGCGCCGGGCAGCGCCGATTTCGACCGCTGCCGGAAACTCGGCCTGCTGCCGGCGTCCCTCGGCCGCATGCGGGCCAGCGCCCTGCCCATCGAGCACACCACCCGACGCATCGAGTCGGCCACGCTGCTGCGGCTGGGCCGGATCGTGAATTTCATGAAACATCTCCGCGATCACGGCCGGGCGGTTCCGCCGCCTCGGCCGGCCGCTGGCGACACGCCGAACCCCGCCCATCGCATCGAGGCCGGCTGCGACCTGCTGGCCCGGTTTTTCGCCGACGGCCGCATCCGGGGGCTCACGCCGGCGGGGCAGCTCTACGAACACCGGATCGCGGCCGGACTGACCGAACGCTTCTTGAAAGGGTTCAACGCCGAAACGCTGAGGGGAGCTTCCTGAGAGGTGGCAGCTCAAATGGGAAAGAAAGACGGCGACCCGGCCATGCACACGGCCGGTCACATCTAAAACAGCTGCAGCCGTTCGCGATAGGTCCGTATGACGGTTTGAGGGTCGGCCGTGATGACGATGCTGTCCGCCGCCCAGGCGGGCGCCCGCCCCTGGCGCACCATCTCGGCGACCTGCTGCTGGATCCCCTGCCAGAACGCCCCGCTGTTTTCCGTGTCGAACAGGATCACCGGCACCGGTTCGATGATCGAAAGCTTCATGTTGCACAGGGTGATGCCCAGTTCTTCCAGGGAACCCAGGCCGCCCACATTGAATATCGGAAACGAAGCGATCTCGAACCACTTCTGGCGGCTGTGGCGGCAGGTCGACTGAAACATCTGGCAGAAATCCACGTCCGTCGTCATGGCCTGGTCGGTGATCTCCAGGAAATTGGCCCCCGAGAGAATGCTCCGCTGGCGCGCCAGGCGGTTGGCCTGCTCCATGACGCCGCTGCCGCCGCCGGTGACGATGCCGATGTTCCGGCCCCAGAACGCGATCAGCGCGTCCATCAACTCGCCCAGCCGCGCTTCTCCGCGCGCGGAGAGCGTCTGGTTGGACCCGTAAAGCGCAAAGAGCATGGACTTGTGAAAATCGGCCAGGCGCTCGGGCACCACGAAATACCCCATGCCGTCGCGCATGGTGTGCACCATCAGGCGGCGGGTGAGGCCGGAGACCCAATACACCTCCAAGCCGAAGGCGTGGTACTCCTGCAGCCGATTGTGATCCATCTGCGACAAAAAGGGGCCGTGCTCGCAGGAGGGCTCCATGAAATAGAGCGCCTCGATTTTTCCGTCGCAGGTGAGATTGACCAGATCGCGATGCTCGATGAGGTTGGGAAAGTATTTCGCGATCACGACGGACGAACGGTCGGTCAAGATGCCGGACAGCCGGCCGGTGGCGTAGCGATGCCGACAGGCGCCTTGGGAGGAAAAATCCCGGCGCGCCAAAGCGCACATGGAATGGGGTGTCGTGCAGGCGGACTCGGGTCCGTTGAGAAAGATGGACGCCTGCTTCAATCCTTCCGCCCGGTTGCCCGCCACGGCGATCGGCCGGTCGATGAAATGGCAATGCGAGCGTTTCAGGCGCTGAAACCGCCGATGGAGGCCGCGCAGTTTGGCAAAAGAAAAAACGCGCGCACCCTTGGCCGGCCGCTGGCCGTTCAACCAACGCCCCGGCGCCGCCGCCCGATACACCTTGGCGGTGATGAGCGGATTCACGATGGGGTGCTCGCTTTGATTGATGATTTCCAGATAAATCCGAATTCCCCGGGTTTTGATCGGGTCCAGGACCGTGGCCGCCAGGTTGCGCCCCAATGAAAACCCGCTTTGCAGCACCACGAAATGCTCGTTAAGATACATCGAGCAGGTCGTCACCAATCCCTCGCCGGGAGCGATCGCCACGGCTGGAACCGGATCGCGGACCTGGTAGCGGTTGAGCAGTTCCCGCCCGTCCTCCCGCAGCAGGATGCGCCCGAGCAGGTCTTTCGTCAGCGGCTCCTTCAGGCGGCAGGCGATCTTGTGCGGAGCGATCACGATGCTGCCGTCGCTCGAGATCGCGGTCGAGGCCGGCAGCTTGAGCGCCGAATGCTCGACCGCATCCAGCACTTCCTCCGAGGTCAGCAGGGCCTCGGGGTCGCAGTAGACCAGCCGCCCCACCGGAAGCCCCGGATTGAAAAAATCGCGCCATTCATCAAGGCCGGGATAGCCCGGAATGACCGAGGAGGCCTCCAGCGTCAGTATGGCCTGGCCGCTGCACAGACGCGCCTCGGAGATCGGCATGCTTTCAATCTGGACCCCCAGCCGGGCGATCCGCGAACGCTCGCTGAACAGGATGTACCCGGGTTGGTCTCTGAGCAGCTCCGCGATGGGCCGACGAAGGCCGAAGGTCGTTTCAAACACGATCTTGCGGCGGCTGGCCTTGAGCACGCGGGTGATGACCCCGTCCTCCGACTGCAGCAGGCCTCGGAACGCGTGGTGATTTCGGTGGCGATGTCCCATACGGTTGCTCCTGCAAGTGTTCGGGTGCAACTTAAGCCGAAGTCCGGCGGGGCGGGCGGGTGCATCGGCGCGATACCGGATGGACTCCCCTTCAGACTCCAAAGGAAACGAAGGAAACGCTGGCGAATCGACGGTGGATGGAAGAAATCGGGCGTGCGGCGCCCCCCATTACACGACGGGCTTTTCCGACAGGATGTTTTCGATCATTTCGATCAGAGACCGGTTCGGGAGGTCCTCTTCTGCCAACACGCTGAGTTTGATGTGCTTCAACACCCTGCGGTCGATCACCCAACCGAAGCCCAGTTTATCTAGAAAAATGATTGCTTCCTCTGCCTGTGCCATGGCAATCTCAACCTCCGTCTGCCGCGCCAGGCCGCCTCACCGGGACCATCGATGCTCCCCTCCCCTCTGGTGCCGCCAGCCGATCGGGCGCTGTAAGGCTTATATCGTCCGATCGGCTGGCCGACTTTAGGCGGCCCCCGGCTTGACGGATTGCCGGACGGCATGGTTATATGGCCCCGACGGGTTATTGCCCGGCGATCAGGACCCCATGGCCATCATCGTCACGAACGGCAGCGCCGCTTCCGCCTCGATCCCACCGCCGGCCGGCCTTTTCATCACCGATCTGGACGGCACCCTGCTGCGGTCCGATCGAACGTTCGCAGCCTCCGATCTGGCCGGATTGCGGCGGCTGGGCGAACTCGGCGTCGTGCGCGTCGTTGCGACGGGGCGCTCGATGTTTTCGTTCGAGAGCATCCGACCCGCCGCGCTGCCGATCGATTATGTGATCTTTTCAAGCGGCGCGGGAATCGCCGAGCATCCGGGCGGCCGGATCCTGCGCAGCGCCAGCCTCGAGACCGAAGAGATCCGCCACGCGGTCGGCATCCTGCGGTCGCTGCGTCTGGATTTCATGGTGCAGCGCGGCATTCCCGATTCCCATATCTTCGGCTACGTCGCCGCCACCGCGGCCAATCCCGACTTCGAGGCCCGCATCGCCCTGTACCGCCGCTTTGCGTTTCCCCTCCCTGACGACCTCGACCGGTTCGGGCCGGCCACTCAGCTGGTCGCCGTTGTTCCGCCGGAACAGGCGCCGGCCGCCCTGGCCGCCGTGCGCCAGCGGCTGAGCGGCTTGACCATCATTCGGACGACCTCCCCGCTCGACGGCCGGTCGACGTGGATCGAACTTTTTCCTGCCGGCATATCCAAGAGCTTGACCACGGAATGGCTGGCCGCCGAACTCGGCATTCCGCGGGCGCACACCTTTTCGGTGGGCAACGACTTCAATGATCTGGACTTGCTCGAATGGGCCCAGACCCGATATGTCACGGCCAACGCGCCGGCGGAACTCCGGGAACGATTCCCCACCGTCGCATCGAACGATGGCGGCGGCGTCGCCGAAGCCATCGCCCGCTGGATCGAAGCCGCGGCCCCATCTTGATTTTCTTCGAAGTTCGGCCGATGCAGCCCTAACGCGACCGGGATGACCCGCCGGGACGGAAGGCCGTTGATTCAACCCGCGACCTCTTGGATGCATTCCTCGAAGATCGACAGGCAGACGTCGATTTCATCGGCGCTGACGGTCAACGCCGGACAGAAGCGGATGCTGTTTTGGCCGCAGCCCAGGATGAGCAGCCCCTTTTCAAAGGCGCGCTGGATGATCCGGCTGCGCCAGTCCGCCGCCGGCGTCTTGCGCTCGCGGTCCTGGACCAGCTCCACCCCCACCATCAGGCCTTTGCCGCGCACATCCCCCATACACTCGAACCGGCCCTGCATCCGGCGCAGGCCTTCCATCAGCCGTTCGCCCTGCCGGACGGCATTGGCCATCAGGCTGTCTTCCAGCAGATCGATCGTGGCCAGGGCCGCCTGGCAGGCCAGCGGGTTTCCGCCGAAGGTCGAGGCGTGCGATCCCGCCTCCCAATCCATGATCCGGGCCGGGGCCATCATGGCCCCCAGCGGCAGCCCGGAGGCGATTCCCTTGGCCAGGGCGATGATATCCGGCGCCACCCCGAAGTGCTCCATCGCGAACATCTTGCCGGTGCGGCCCATGCCGGACTGGACTTCGTCCGCCACGTAAAGAATCCCGTATTTGCGGGCGATGGCGGCAAACTCCCGGTGGAATTCCGGCGGCGGAACCACGTAGCCGCCCTCCCCCTGGATCGGCTCGACGAAGATGGCGGCGACCTCCTCGGGCGGGACCGTGGTGCGAAACAGCGTGTCCTCCACCCAGCGCACGCAGAACAGATGACATTCGGGGTAGGTCAGGTTGTAGGCGCAGCGATAACAATAGGCGTAGGGGATGTGGGTGATGCCGGGCACCAGGGGGTTGTAATGCTTCTTCTGAATGGTCTTGCTGGCCGTCAGCGAGAGCGCCCCCATGGTCCGGCCGTGAAAGGCCCCAAAAAACGCAAGATTGAGCTCGCGCTTCGTATGCCAGCGCGCCAGCTTGAAAGCAGCCTCCACCGCCTCGGCTCCGGAATTTCCGAAATAGACGCGATGGGTCCCTTCTCCCGCCGCCAGCGAAGCCAGCTTCTGGGCCAGGCGGATTTGGGCGGTGTAGTAAAAGTCGGTGCCGGACATGTGCAGCAGATGGTCGGCCTGGGCCTTGATGGCTTCCACGACCTTGGGGTGGCAGTGGCCGGTCGCGTTGACGGCGATCCCGGCCGTGAAATCCAGGAAGCGGTTGCCGTCCAGATCCTGGACCCAGAGCCCCGCGGCCCGGTCGACCACCAGCGGGTAGACGCGGGTGTAGGAGGGCGAAACATAGGTGGCGTCGAGTCCAATGAATTCCTCGGCGCGCGGGCCGGGCAGCGGGGTGCGGATTTCAGGGCGTCTCATGGCGGTTCCTCCGGGCGGCTAACAGGTGGTCGTGCAACGCATTTGGTTCCGGCCGTGAAATAGGCCGGATCAGGTCCGATCGCTCGGCGGTGGGGCCTCGACGGCGAGGACGCTGGCCCGCGAGCGTAGACCCAGCCTATCCCCAATTGATGAAGCGGTCAAGCGCCGCGCACCGCGCCTGAGCCAAGGCCGTTCCAGCTGAAAAACGGGTTGACCGCCCGACGAATTCGGTAGATAGAACAGATGCGCAACGATAGCCTTCAGGGAGGATCCGCAGATGCCTGCAAGCGTCAACCGCCGCAGCGTCATCCACCGCGGGCGCGTGTTTCAGCTGGTGCGGGAAAACGTGACCCTGGACAACGGAACGACCACCGACCTCGATTTCATCGAACATCCGGGAGCGGCCGCCATCGTCGCGCTCACGGGCGGAAACGACGTGGTGCTGGTGCGGCAGTACCGCCATGCGCTCGGGCAGTATATCTGGGAGATTCCGGCCGGCACGCTCGACCCGGGAGAACCGGTCCTGGACTGCGCGCGGCGGGAGCTCGCCGAAGAAACCGGCTATGCCGCGGCGGAGTGGCGGAAGCTGGGGGAAATCACGCCGGTGCCCGGTTACTCCGACGAGCGCATCCACCTGTTTCTGGCCACCGGGTTGAGCGCCGCGGCCCAGCGCCTCGACGCGGACGAAGTTCTGGAGGCCCATGCCCGTCCGCTGGCGGAGGCGGCCGCCATGATCGCCCGCGGTGAAATTCAGGACGCCAAATCGATCGGTGGGCTCCTGTTGGCGCAAAACTGGCTGGAGCGCCATTTCTAGGCGTCGGCAACGCCGATCCCTCCGGCGCCTTGCGCCGAGCAGGCGGATGATGCCGGATCAGCCTTCTTCCGCGGGTGGAACCGCCGGCGGCGGAGAATCGAGGACCGGCTCGGCGGCCGGCGTTTCTTTCGCTTTTTCCCGGTCTTTGGCTTTTTTGCGCGGCCGGCCCTGCTGGCGGATGATGAGGCGTTCGCCGGTGGGGCTGCGGTAGGCGGTTTTCTGGTAGAGGCTCTTGGCCGGGCAGATGTCCACGCAGACCCCGCAATAGACGCAGGCGAAAGGATCGCAGGTCCAGATGCAGGCCTTCTGGTCGACCTGGATGCACTGGGACGGGCACTTGACTTCGCAGGTGCCGCAGAAGATGCAGCGCTCGATGTCGTTGACCAGCTCGCCGCGGGCCTTCGCGAAGGGCTCGCGCACCTCGGCCGGATACCGGCGGGTGGACTTCTGGACCACCAGGTTGCGCACGATGTTGGACGTCATCTTGAACATGAGCGCGGCGCTCCTCTTCATCGTTCCGTGCAGGAGATGCAAGGGTCGATCGACAGCGTCACCACCGGCACATCGGACAGGAAATGGCCGGGCAGCATCACCAGCAGCGGCGGGATGTTGGCGAAGGTGGGGGTGCGGATGCGCACGCGGTCGAGCGTCTTTCCGCCCGATCCCTTGAGGTAGTATAAAAGCTCGCCCCGCGGCTGCTCCACCCGGGTGACCGTTTCGCCCTGGGGCGGCTGGACCCCCTTGATTTTGGTGCGCACCTCGCCGTCGGGCATGCGGTTGATCGCCCGGCGGATCAGGTCGATGCTGGCCAGGGTTTCGCGGAAGCGCACCTTGTTGCGCGCCCAGCAGTCCCCGTCGGTTTCCACGACCGGCTCGAAGTGCAGCTCGCCGTAGGCGTGGTAGCCGGTTTGGCGCGCATCCTGGGCCACCCCGCTGCCGCGCGCCGTGGGCCCCACGGCGCCGAGCTCATAGGCCTGCTGCCGGGTGAGGATCCCCTTGCCGACGGTGCGCTTCTTGACGGTGTAGTCTTCCAGCATCGTGGCCTCCAGACGCTGCAGCTCCGCCTCCACCCACTCGAGCTGCGCCAGCACCCAGCGGAACTGCTCGGCGTCCGGGCTGCGGCGCACCCCGCCGATCACGTTGACCGACACGATCACCCGGTTGCCGGTGGTGGCTTCGCTGATGTCCATGATCCGTTCGCGCACCCGCCAGAACTGCATGAACAGGCTCTCGAAGCCGAAGCTGTCGGCGAACAGGCCCAGCCACAGCAGGTGGCTCTGGATCCGGTGCAGCTCGGACCACATCACCCGCAGATACTGCGCCCGGGGCGGCACCTCGACGCCCATGAGCTCCTCGACCCCTTGGCAGTAGCAGGCCGCATGGATCATCGAGCAGATGCCGCAGACCCGCTCGACGACCTGGATCATCTGGTGGAAGTCGCGGATATCGGCCAGCCGCTCGAGGCCCCGGTGGACATAGCCCAGATTCGGGATGGCCTCGATGATGCGTTCATCCTCCACCGTCAGCTTCAGGTGGATGGGTTCGGGCAGCACGGGGTGCTGGGGCCCGAAAGGGATCACGGTCTTGCGCATCAGAGTTTCTCCGCCTTCGGAGGGACGGTCTCGGCATCGGGATCGGCCGCCGCCTCTCGTTTTTCGGCCGTTTGCAGGCTGAAGCGGCAATACGGCGTCCGGAGCGCCTCCTCTTCCAGGTAGAGCGTGCCGCGGTAGTCCACGACCAGACCGTCGAAGCGCAGGCCGAAGAAGTCCTGGATTTCGTTTTCCACCAGCAGGGCGGCGAAGTAGACCGGCGAGATGCTCGGCACCGGCTCGGCTTTCAGCGCGGTCAGCCGCAGGTGTTTCAAACCGAGATCCTTGTCGAAGTGATAGAGGATATCCACGGTGGATGCGTCGAGTTCGGTGCAGGACAGCGTCACCAGCCGATAGCCGAGCACCTTGAGTTTCGCCACCTCCCCCACGAGCGCTTCGGCGCGGACGGTTGTAACCTCTTCGCGCATAGTCTATGCCTCTTTCCGCTCCCCGCTGCGCTCCTGGGATGCCTGCAATTTGCCCAGCCCGAGCACGACCCCGTCGATGATCGCCTCCGGCTTGGGCGGACAGCCCGGCACGTAGACATCGACCGGGATGACCTTGTCGATCCCGCCCACCACGTTATACGCCTCCCGGAAGATGCCCCCGGACAGGCCGCAGGCCCCGATGGCCACCACGATTTTGGGGCTCGGCATCTGGCGGTACAGGTTGGCTAGGACTTTTTTGTTGCGGTGGTTGACCGTGCCGCTCGTCAGCAGCAGATCGGCGTGGAAGGGATTGCCCACGTGGATGATGCCGAAACGCTCCACGTCGTAGACCGGGGTGAGGCAGGCCAGGATTTCGATGTCGCACCCGTTGCAGCTGCCGCAGTCGAAATGCAGCAGCCACGGGGACTTGGCCCGCAGCCGGTTGATAAAGCGCCTAACGGCTTCCATAATGTGCCATCCTTAGTGAACTCGCAAAAAGCTCATCCGAATGGATGGCTTTGCAAAGAGGCCAAGTTCAAGGCGCGCGAGTCTCGTGGCGCGAGGCGTACTGATCGTACGCCGCAGCGACAGCGAGACGAAGCGCAACGCCGAAATTGGCCTATTTGCGAAGCCATCATCCTTGGTGCAGCCAGATCAGGTTCACCAGCGACAGCGTCAGTCCGACCCCCCAGACATAGCTCAGCATCCAACGCCAGTTCATGCGGGAGGTGATGTTGTCGACCAGCACCTCCAGGAAATAGGTGACCGCGAGCAGCACCGCCATGCCGATCCAGCTGGTGGCCCAGAAAAGCGTGCAGATGCCGAGCAGCAGCACCACCTCGAACCAGTGGCCGATTTCGGTCAGCGCCAGGAACGGTCCGGAGTAGTCTGTGAGCAGCCCCTTGACCAGCTCCTGGTGGGCATGGTGGCAGGTCGAGAGGTCGAACGGCGACTTGCGCAGCTTGATGGTCAGGGCATACCCGAGCACGATGAACAAAAACGGCAGCTTGAGCAGCATGGGCTGGGGCCAGGCCCAGATATCGGTCAGCTTGAAGCTGCCGGTTTCGAGATAAACCCCCACCACCACCAGGACCAACAGCGGCTCGTAGGAAAGAATCTGCAGCAGCTCGCGGTGCGCGCCGATCTGGCTGTAGGGCGATGTGGACGACAGCGCGCCCACCACCAGAAACACGGCGCCCACGGCCTGGACGAAAAAGATCAGCAGCAGGTCGGACTGCAGGAAAAAAAGCACCAGGGCGATGGAGGCGGCGGCGATGTAGCAGTAGGCGCAGAAGGCCTGCCAGACATTGACCACCAGCGGCTCCTTGGCCAGCAGCTTCGCCACGTCGAAAAACGGCTGCAGCACCGGCGGCCCGATGCGCGACTGCATGCGGGCGGTCAGGATGCGGTCCAGTCCGCTGACGAGCCCGCCGACCACCGGCCCGGCGATCAGCCCGCACAGGATCCTGACGGCGGTCTCCGTCACAGCGCACCTCCCAGAATCAAGGTCAGCAGAATGCCGCCTCCCAGATTGACCCAATCCGTCAGCCGGGCCTCCCCGAAGATGGTGTCCAGATAGTAGTTTTTGGCTTCGGCTTTGACGGCCTGGTTCATCGGACCCCGGAACATAGAGGGCTCTCCGGTTTGAATCCCGCTCAAATAGGGTGAAACGATCTTGGCCCGGAAGGCCCGCTTGAGGGCGACGGCGGCGACGATCAACCCGAGCGCCGCCACCACGCTGAGCGGCAGGATCGCAAAGGCGCCGTAGGCGTTCTCCAGACCCCCGGCTTTGACGGCGTAGGCCGGGCGGTAGGGTTCCATCATCATGGGCGCGATCAAGCGCAGGTAAAGCCACGGCGCACCGACGCTCAACAGCGCCGCTCCGATGCACAGCGGCCCCAATGCCAGCCAGGTCAGCACCGGCTGGCGCTCGGGCCGGAAGCGGCCGGCGAAGGGGTCGCTCATCAGCGTGCCGGCCCAGCGCGCCCAATAGATGACGGTCAGCGCGCTGCCGAGGGCGATCATGACGATGACGTACAGATTCTGGGCGGCCGCCTCCATGGCCATCCATTTGCTCAGCAGCACGCCGAACGGCGGCATGATCATCATGACGACGCCCGCGACCGTGATCAGCGCCGTCAGGGGCATGACGGCGTAAAGCCCGCGCATGTCCTCGATGTCGCGGCTTTCAATGTGCTGCTCGATGGCCCCCACGCTCAGGAAGAGCATGGCCTTGACCACGGCGTGGAAAGCGAGCAGAAGCATGGCGGCGATCATGGACTCGGCCGTGTTGAGGCCGGTGCAGGCGAAGATCAGCCCCAGGTTGCTGATGGTTGAATAGGCCAGCACCTTCTTGCCGTTGCTCTGGCCCACCGCCAGCGCCGCGCCGGATAGAAAACTGAAGGCGCCGAACACGGCCACACCCTGGCTGAGCAGCGTCCCCGCGAAACCCGGCGCCAGGCGCAGCGCCAGGTAGACGCCCACTTTCACCATGGTGCTGGAATGCAGCAGAGCCGATACCGGCGTCGGGGCCACCATGGCGCCGAGCAGCCAGCTCTGAAAGGGGAACTGGGCGGCCTTGACGAAAGCCGCCAGGCAGAGCAGCGCCAGGGCCAGAAGGTACACGCCGGCGCCGGCCAGCCAGGGGGCTACCAAAACCTTCTGGAGTTCGAGCGTGCCCGTCGCGTGATACGCGGCGATGATGCCCAAAATGAAGGCGGTCCCGCCGACGCTGTTCATCCACAGCGCCCTCAGGGCATTGCGGGTCGCGACGGTCGTGCGGTCATGCCCGATCAGTAGAAACGAACACAGCGTGGTCACTTCGAAGAAAAAATAGATGAAAACCAGATCGTCGAAAAGCACCAGCCCGTTCATTCCGCCCAGGAACATGAGCATGACGAAGAAAAACCGGGGCTGGCGCGAACGCATCACATGGTAGTGATGCTCATGGTTTTCCATGTAAGGGATGGCCTGGTAGCAGATGATGGACCCCACGATGGATATGATCAGCACCATCATCAGTGAAAGCTGGTCGCAGAAGATGTGCTCGACGGGCTGGGGCCCTTTGACGAGAAAGCCCTCCAGATAGACCGCCAGGCCCAGCTGGAGCGCCGCCAGGACGATGATCACCCGGTGCCGGTGCTTGAAGCCGTAGTATAGGATGATCAGCAGAAGGGCCGCGTCCGCCGCCTGGATGATCCGGTGCAGATCGGCCCCCAGGAAGGTGGCGGCGCTCAAACGGAAGGGGACCAGCGGCGCCAGCATCAGGGCGCTGGCGATCAGCACGATGCCCGTCACCAGCACGATGGCGGAGCGGATGGCTTTGGTTGCTCCCAGAACGGCGCACAGCCATGCACCGGCGAATGGTGCCATCACGAGGATGACCGTCAGCACGGCGCGCATATCCATAGCGCGGATTCCTCTTTGTCAAAAAAACTTCTTGAACGCCGGGAAGCCGGCCCGCTGGCTGACCCTCCCGGCGCGGGTCGGGCCATGGTACCATCGGCGCCGATGCGGTGCCGTAAGGTTGAGCAAGAGCCATGCCACGGGGCGACGCCGGCATTTTCTCCAGCGTTCTGAAATAACACCTTATCCTGACGAGAATCCCGGACCGGTCCTGCGGCCGTGGACGCCGGTGTCAGCCTTTTTGCCAGAATGCCAAATGCGCCAACACGGTCCATTCAAGCTAAAAACTGCTTGGACGTCCGAATCATCTCCGTCACGCGATCGGGCGACATCCAGTTTATTTCCGGATCGGCCCGAAACCAGGTCAGCTGACGCTTGGCGAAGCGGCGGGTGTCGCGCTGGAGGGTGCGGATGCAGTCCGCCCGGCTGACCGCACCGGCGATAAGCGCCGCCATGTGGCTGTACCCGATGGACTGCATGGATTTGAGGTGCGGGCCGTAGCCTCGGGCTAAGAGCGTGCGCACCTCCTCTTCCAGCCCGGCCGCCATCATGGCCTCGACGCGGCGGTCGATGCGTCCGTAAAGCGCCTCACGATCCAGGGATAGACCGATTTTGAGCGTATGGAACGGCGCATCCCCGAACCGGTGCTCGCGCTGCAGCGCGGAGATGGGTCGGCCGGTCACTTCAAAAACTTCCAGCGCCCTAAGAATGCGGAGGGTGTCGTTCGGGTGCAGCCGGGCGGCGGTCTGGGGATCGCATTGCGCCAGCCGGTGGTGCAGGGCGGCGGCGCCCTGGGCCTCCGCCTCGGCACGCAGCCGCGCCCGAACCGCGGGATCGCGCGCATCCGAACGGAAAAGCCCGTAGAGCAGAGCCTTGATGTAAAGCCCGGTGCCGCCGACCACGACCGGGGTTTTGCCGCGGCGAAACAGGTCCGCCAGAACCCGGCGGCCCAGCGTCAGGTATGCCGCGGCGTCGAACGGCTCGTCCGGATCGACGACATCGATCAGATGGTGCCGGACCGCGGCCTGTTCCCTCGCGGTCGGCTTGGCCGTTCCGATGTCCATGGACCGATACACCTGCATGGAATCCGCGCCGACGATCTCGCCGTTGACCGCGCGAGCCACCTCGATCCCGGCGGCGGTCTTGCCAACGGCCGTCGGCCCGCAGATCACGACGACCCGCGGCCGGCCGGCTTCGGCCGGATGCAGGATATGGGATGCGGAATGCGGAGTGGCCATCTCGTTAAACGGCAAAGGGCACAGCGCATGGAGCAGAGGGTATAAACCCAAAAAGCCTGGCTTTCGTTGCAGCTTGCTTTCTCCCTCTGTCCTTTACTCTATGCTCTATGCCCCCTGCTCTTTGCCTTCCGACTTGGGTGCACGGCGAGGGATCATGATGCCGAAGCGGGCCCCGCGCCCGGCGGCCGAATCGACCGTGATGGTGCCCCCATGTTGGCGAATGATCTGGTCGGTAATGAAAAGCCCCAGCCCGGTCCCATGGCTTCCCTTGGTCGAAAAAAAGACCGTGAACAGGTTTTTGAGCTGCTCGGGGGTCATGCCGATTCCGTTGTCTTCCACCAGGAAGCCCACTACGTCGGCGTTGGCTTCCGTGCTGAAAAGCGTGCGGTAGGCCTTGGCGGAGCCTTCGGCCGCGCAGGCCTCCGCGGCGTTCTCCAGCAGGTTGATGAACGCCGACCGCAGCATGCTCGGATCCACCTCGAACCATCCCAGATCGCGCTCCAGCTCGCACACCAGCTCCACATTTTTGCTGCGGAACAGGGGCTGCACGCTCCGCACCAGATCCTCGACAAAGGCCCGGATGTCGACGCGCTCGCGCTGCAGCTCGCGCTCCTTGGCGCAGAAGAGGATGTCCATGACCATCTTGCGGATGCGCTCGGCCATGTTGCGGACGATCTCCAGGCCGCTTTGAACCTGGGCGTCGTCGCGCTTGAAAAGCCCCTTGTTCAGCAGATAGAGCCCCGCGTCCAGACCGGTCAGGACCCCCTTGATGCTGTGAGAGATGGAGCCGATCATGAGCCCCAGAGACGCCAGGTTGCTCTGCAGCTCGCGGATCTGGGTGATATCGAGGAAAATCACCAGCACCTGCAGGAGTTTTCCGGCCGCGGTGGTCATGGGCGAGGTCCAGACCAGCATGTGGTAGATCCGGCCGTTCGGACCGGTCAGCGCCACCTCCCCGTTGAAAGGCTTGCCTTCCGTCAGCGTCTTTTGGATCGGTGACTCCGCGAAGACGTCGTCATCGATCCGAAAAATTTCCCGAAACGATACGCCGATTCGCTCTCCGAATTCTGTTGTGAAGAGCCGGTTGGCGGTGGTCACCCGCAGGTCGGGGTTCAACCCCGCCACGTAACAGGGAACGGCGTCGAACAGCAGCTGGTAGCGCTGCTGGGTGTTCTGCAGCTCGTCCCGGAGTCGCTGGACGTCCTGGGTGCCGGCGGAGACCTCGAGCACCAGTTCCACCTCGCCGTCGTTGTTGTAGATCGGCGCCGTGTGGACGATCACCGGCACGTGCAGCCCGCTGCGGTACCGGACGACCTCGCGGGATTCCTGGGCATTGCCGGTGAGCAGGGTGCGGCCGGCGGGGCATTCGCTCGAGCCGCCCGATCGGCCTTCATAGATCAGGCAGCTGGCGTCGCCGGCCCGCCCCCCGAGCAGCACCCGGTAGGATCGGTTGGCGGCCAGCACCCGGCCGTGACGGTCGTGAATGGCGACAAAGTAGGGGATCTCGTTGAAATAGCGGACGCCGCCCTCCACATCCCGGGCGATCTGGCCGATGAAGGTCGACAGTTTGTCGACGATCTGCTTGACGGCGAGAAACCGCTCGGTGTCCAGCCGCTGGCTGACCTGTCGCTCGATCGTGCGGGTGATCTCCGCCGGCTGCTGCCGCAGTCGGCGCCGCAGGCTGGAACGCTCCATCGCGCGGTCCAGCACCGCCTCCAGCAGGGCGGGATGGATGGGCTTTTGAACGAAACCGGCGGCCAAATGTTTGAGATCCTCAACCAGCCAGGGCTCGTCGGCCACCCCCACGATCTCCACGTCCCGAAATCGGCGCTTGATCCCGCGCACCAGGCTGTCCACATCCTGGTCCGGCAGACGGCCGCCCGCCAGCACCACCGGGGGCCGGACGGCGGCGATGAGCTCCAATGCCTCCGCGCCGCTGGCGGCGTAAAGGACCGGGTAGCCCCGTGCCGACGCCAGGCGCCCGAGTCGTTTCTGCCGGCGCTTATTGCCTTCGACGATCAGAATGGTCTTGGCCATGGACGTTTTCTGGGCAGGGAACATCCGGATCGGGGCGGCGCGGCAGGCGGACGCAGAAGCGCGAACCCTGGCCGAGGCTCGACTCCACCACGATGTCGCCCCCGTGCTGGCGAATGATCTGATCGGCGATGAAAAGCCCCAGCCCCGTTCCCTGGATGCCCTTGGTGGAATAAAACACTTTGAATAGGCGCTGGAGCTGCTCGGGGGCCATCCCCAACCCGTTGTCCTCGACCGACATCCCGATGGCATCCGGGCTGCTCTCGCATTTCAACACCACGCGATGCTCACGCTGGCCCCTGGCGTCGGCGACACAGGCATCCAACGCATTCTCCAAAAAGTTCACCAGCGCCGCTTTGAGCAGCCCGGCATCCCCGGTGAATGTACCGGACCCCTTTTCCAGGTCACTCTCCAGCCGAATGCCGCGGCGCTCAAACCGCGGCCGCACGGTTTCGATCACGTCGCGGGCGAATGGCCGAAGATCGATCAGGGAGCAGTTCAGCTCGCGCTCCTTGGCGTAATAGAGGATATCCAGGGTGATCTTGCGAATGCGTTCGGCCATGTGCCGGACCAAATCCAGGCCTTCTTGGGTGCGGTTTTCATCCCGGCCGGCGATGGCCTGGCCGAGCGTGTAGACGCCGGCGTCCAACCCCGAAAGCACGCCCTTGATGCTGTGCGAGATCGAGGCGATCATCAACCCCAGGAACGTCAGGTTGCTCTTCAGCGCCTGGATCTGGGTCACGTCGATGAAAACCAGCAGGACCTGCAGGAGCTTGCCCGCCGCCGAAAAGATCGGCGAGGTCCAGACCATGGTTTGATAGCGGCGGCCGCTGGGGGCGGGCAGCACCATTTCTCCGTGATGGGATTTGCCGTCCTGGAAGGTCCGGCGCATGGGGGTGTTCTTCAGTTTGTCCGGATCGATGTGGAAAACATCCCGGAAGGCCATCCCGGTCTGGTCCCCGAACTCATCGATGAACCGGCGGTTGTTGGCCGTGAAGCGCATCTCGCGGTCCAGGACGGCCACATAGCAGGGGACGGCATCGAACAACAGCTGATAGCGCTGCTGGGTGTTGCGCAGGTCCTCTTTCAGCCGGCCGATGTCCTGTGTCCCCGCGGAGACTTCCATCACCAGCTTGACGGCTCCGTCGTCGTTGTAGATCGGCGCGGTGTGGACGATCACCGGCACTTTGGCGCCGCTGCGGTAGCAGACGGTTTCGCGAAGATCCAAGGCATTCTCGCTCGAGAGCGTGCGGCCCACCGGGCAGCGCTCCCGGCTGCGGGACTCGCCGTCGTAAATTTCCCAGCTGGGGTCTCCGATGCGGCGGCCGAGCAGAGTGCGGTAGGCGCGGTTGGCGGCCACTACCCGGCACTTCCGGTCGTGGATGGCGATAAAGTAGGGAATCTCGTTGAAATAGCGGACGCCGCCCTCCACTTCGCGGGCGAGTTCGCCGATGAAGGTCGACACCTTGTCGAGAATTTGCTTGACGCTCAGGAACCGCTCGGTTTCGATGCGCTTGACATAGCGCCTTCGAATCCGGCGGGCGATGTCCCGTTTTGTCTGTTGAACTTGGCGCCGGAGTTGGACACGCTCCATCGCGCCGCGCAGGAGCAGCTCCATCTCGTCGGGATGGATGGGACGGCCCAGAAGCCCGGATGCCATCGGTTTGAGGCGGCGCGCCTGTGCGCTTAGGCTTCGCCGGGGGCAGACGACGATGATTTCAATATCCCGCCGGGACTGCTTCAGGGTGCGCAGGAGCTCGCGGGTGTCCATGCCCGGCAGGGGATGGGAAGCCAGCAACACGGCCGGCGCCTGTTTGGCGCAGGCCTGCAGGGTTTCGTCCGCAGAGCAGACGATGTGCGCATCATACCCCAGATCAGCGAGAACCCGCCGGATGCGATGGGCAGAGGCCTCCGAGCCGTCTGCGATCAGAATGGTGTCGGTCATACCACCGTTTGGCTCCTGCCCGATCAACCCGGCCGAACGCGGCAGTGCCGGGTCCGTCTTCCCTGCGGGCGGTTAGAGGTCAAAACGATAACCGGACTGCCGGGGATGATCAAGCATTTTCTGAACCGAAAGCGCGGTCGGCGTCTGCCGGAGGCCATCGGCCGGTCGGAAGGCTTGAACTTTTTTTCAAACTGCTTCATAAGTTGAAGAAAAGCCTCCGCACCGCCGGCGCGGACGATTTCCGCGTGCAGGCATCGTCCCGGCCGGTCTTTCGAAGGAGTCCCCATGAACATCGCCATCATCGGGTCCGACACCGAATGCGTCCGCATCATCAATTTCTTCAAGACCCATTCCTACAATGAAATCGCGCCCACGATCGTCGGCTTCGCCGATCCCGGAGGCGACCCGGCGTGCCGGGAGGAGATCCATCGATCCGGCATCCCGCTGGAAGAGAAGTATGATGCTTTCTTCGAGCGCGACGACATCAACCTGATCATGGATCTCACCGACGATCCGGAGGTCTTCCTGGACATTTTGGCCCGCAAGAAACCCAACGTCCGCGCCATGAATTATCAGACCAGCCGGCTCTTCCTGGACATGTACCGGATCTACGACGACGGCAGGGATAGCGAGCGCGGGTTTCTGCAGGCCAACTCGATCTACAAAATCGTCATGAACGATCTCATCAACGAGGACGTCCTGGTCATTGCCCCCAATCATCAGATCATGGACGCCAACGATGCGCTGCTCAAAAAAGTCGGACTCAGCCGGGAGGAAATCATCGGCCGCAGCTGCTACGAGGTCACGCATCGCTACGGCTGCCCGTGCAGTGAAGAAAACTGCCCGTGCCCGCTGAAAGAGACCCTCACCCGCATGAAGCCGTTCAGCACCACCCACGTCCATCTGGACCTGGACAACACCGAGCGCCACGTCTCGATCTCCTGCTATCCGCTCACCGGACCCGACGGGATCATCGGCGCCATCGAGATTTCCAAGGACATCACCAAGGACATCCTGATGGAGCGCTCGCTCATGCAGCAGGAGAAGCTGGCATCCATCGGCCGGCTGTCGGCCGGCGTCGCCCATGAGATCAACAATCCGCTGACCACGGTCCTGACCACCGCCATGCTCCTGCAGGAGGACACGGACCCGAGCGCGCCGCTTTACGGGGAGCTGGACACCATCATCAAGGAAACCATGCGCTGCCGCAGCATCGTGACCGCTCTGCTCGATTTTGCCCGCCAGAAATCACCCCAGATGAAACGATGCTCCCTCAACGTCATCGTGGCCGAGACCGCCATGCTAACCCGCAAGCAATCGGCATTCAAGGACATCGACCTGAAGCTGGACCTCGACCAAAAAGTGCCGCCTCTCTTGATGGATGCCCAACAGATCACCCAGGCGCTCATCAACCTGATTCAAAACGCCATCGAATCGACCGAAGCCGGGGGTACGATCGGCATCCGCACCGAGTTGGGCGCCGGCAGGAAGAATGTCCGGATCTACGTCACGGACACGGGCGCCGGCATCCCGGCCGGCCTGCTCGAGCAGGTGTTCGAGCCCTTTTTCACCACGAAGGAATCGGGCACCGGGCTGGGGCTGGCGATCACGCACGGGATCATCGTCCAGCACGGCGGCCGCATCGAGGTCGCCAGCCAACCCAAACGGGGCACCACCTTCACCATCACGCTTCCGATCGGCAACGGAGAATCATGACGTCGGCCGCCCCGCCCAAGATCCTGGTGGTGGATGACGAAATCAACATCTGCCGCTCGGTCGAAAAAATCCTGGTCAAGGTCGGCATCCGCGTGCGCACGGCCTTGAACGGACAGGAAGCGTTGAGCCTGCTGGCGGCCGAAACCTTCGATGCGGTGCTGACGGATTTGAAGATGAGCCGCCTCGGCGGGATGGAAGTCCTTCAGCGCGCCAAGGAAATCGACCCGCGGATGCCGGTCATCGTGATGACCGGCTATGCCAGCGTGTCGTCGGCCGTGGAGGTCATGAAACTCGGCGCCGTGGACTATCTGCCCAAGCCGTTTACCCCCGATGAAATCCGCGCCGTCGTCCGGCAGGCCCTCGCGGCCGCGCAAACACCAGGCAGCAGCCCGGCCCGGGCCAGCGCCCCGCCCCCGCGCGCCATGGCCCACCAGCTGATCGGAGACAGCTCCAAGATCCGGCAGGTGATCGCGATGGTCGCCAAAGTGGCCCCCACCGACTCCACCGTTCTCGTCGGCGGGGAAAGCGGCACGGGCAAAGAGCTCATCGCCCGGGCCATTCACGCCAACAGCCGGCGGAAAGACGAGGTTTTTTTCGCCGTCGACTGCGCCACGCTGAGCACCCACCTGCTGGAAAGCGAACTCTTCGGGCATACCCGGGGCGCATTCACCGGCGCCGAAAGGGACAAGGCCGGCATCTTTCAGCTGGCCGACCATGGCACCGTGTTCCTGGATGAGATCGGCAACATCAGCCTGGACGTCCAGGGCAAACTGCTGCGCTTCTTAGAAACGCGCGAATTCTGGCAGCTGGGCGCCGCGGCCCCGCGCCGGGTGGACGTCCGGCTCATTTTTGCCACGAATAAAAACCTGGAAAGCCTGGTGGCGGCCGGTGCGTTTCGGGAAGATTTCTACTACCGCATTTTCGTCTACCCCATCCTGCTGCCGCCGCTGAGGGAGCGCAGAACCGATATCCTGCCGATCGCGGAGCATTTCCTGCGTCACTACAGCAGCCAGATGAACAAGATGATTCGGGGGATCGATTCGGACGTCGTCCGCCGGTTGGAGGACTATGACTGGCCCGGCAATGTCCGCCAGCTGCGCAACGTGATCGAACGAGCGGTGATTCTTTGCGAAGGGGACCGCCTGACCGCCGATGATCTCGACCTTCCCGAGGCGAGTGCGGCGGATCAGGAAGCCGAGCAGCCGCCTCCCCGCACCAAGGATGATCTGAAGCGGCTGAAAAAAGCGATCCGCCGCACATCCGTAAACGAAGTTGAAAAAAGCTTCCTGCTGCAAGCCCTTGCCCAGAACGGCTGGAACGTCACGCGTGCGTCAAAGGCCACCGGCCTGCAGCGAACCAATTTCCAGAATCTGCTGAAAAAGCACGGCATCCGCGTCAAGCGCCCTCCAGGCCCCGCCCGCCCTCAGCCGGAACCGGACCAAACCGATCCATAAATCCTGGGAGGCCCCATCTCCGAAATAAATACAGGGTATAAAACTTTTATACATCAGAACATCGCCGGCTTCGGCCTCGCCAAAGCCGGCCGGAACCGCAATGGCCTCCCCCCTGATCGCGGCGTATTCAACCATCCTGCAGTCCGCTGCAGCTCGGCCCCAGCAGCTGCGTCTTTTCCGGGTAATCCGTATAAAATAGTTATACATCTACCGGCCCATTCTTTCGCCTAAATTTTTTAACCATCTAAAATTTATAAGTTTTAAGTTCATCAAGCGGCTTGGCACAACATCTGCTATGGCATTGCCAACGAAAAATGAAAACCGCATACCAAACCCGAAAAGGAGAAGCGCATATGGAACCGGTCAAAATTCTGGTGGTCGACGATGAGGCCAACATTTGTCAGAACGTTAAAAAAATTCTTTCCAAGAAGAACTACGAGGTCATGACAGCCTTGAATGCCGACGAAGCCATCGAAAAGCTGGCCAAGGATTCCTACGCGCTGCTGATCTCCGACATTGTCATGCCCGGCAAGAACGGACTGGAGCTTCTCAAAATGGTCAAGAATCAATGGCCGCTCACCAAAGCCATGATCATGACCGCCTACGCCTCCACCGATACCGCCATGAAATCCATCCGCCTGGGCGCCTTGGATTACATTCCCAAACCCTTTACGCCCCAGGAGCTGCGCACGAAAGTCGGCCAGGCCCTGTCCGGAAAGCTTTCGGAAGCACAAACCAGCGCCGCTGAAAAGGAATTGATCGACGTGATCGACCTCGACGCGCCTTTTGAGGCCAAGGAGGTGGAGCAGGCGACCGACGAGAATTATGTCAAAATGCTAGGCCGCTCCGACATGCCGGTGGTGGAGGTAAAACTGCCTTCCGCGCTCCCCAATTACTGCGCCGTTGGATCGATGGTCTGCGACATTTTCAAGAAGCTGGGCGCCACATGCAAAGCCGGCACCAAAAGCGGCGAATGCCCTCAGAAAAAAACCAAAAAAGCCGCGCCCAAATCAGGGGGTGTGGACGTGCGGGGATTGGTGGGCATCGATCAGCCCTTCCGCTACGACGAAGTCGTCTCGGTCACCGGGCCGGAATACGTTCATCAGCTCGGACGCGAGGGCGTCGCCTATGTGCCCTACGAAGAGCTCAAGAAAAACATGGCGGCACGTCTTGGAAGCGGCTCCGCCAAGATCGACGTGGACATGCCCTTTGACCGCCGCGAGGTGGAAAAAGCGGTGGGAACGGGTTATGCCGTCAGCCTGTCCCGCTCGGACGTTCCGGTGGTGGAAGTGAAGGTGCCCGAGTCCATGCCCCATTACTGCCAGGTTGGACAGATGGTCTGCGACATCTTCAAGAAGCTGGGCGCTACGTGCAAGGCCGGCACCAAGAGCGGCGAATGCCCGCAGCTCAAAGCGAAAAAGACCAAGCCCGCCGCCGCACCGGCCGCAGACCAGCGCCGTTGGATCGCACCGGATCTGCCTTTTGAGGCGGAGGAGCTTGCCGCCGCCGCCGGACCCGACTATGTGAAGCACTTGGTCATGGAAGACCGGGTGGTGATGCCTTACGAGGAGCTCAAGAAGACTATGACGGCCCGCTTCCAGCCCCAGGCCGCCGTCCGCGAAGACCTGCAGCCCGCGGCCGATCGGGAGCGCATTCTGGTCATCGACGACGAGGTGGCGGTCAATAACAACATCCGCAAGATCTTGGCCAAGAAGGGCTTTGAAATCGAACAGGCAACCAGCAAGGCAGAGGCGCTGGCCAAGCTGTCGATCGGGATTTACAGCCTGGTGATCCTCGATCTCAAGATGCCTGGCGTCAAGGGTTTGGAACTTCTGGGGGCGATTCGGGAACGTCAGCCGTCCGCCCGGGTCATTATCGTCACCGGATATGCGAGCATCGAAACGGCGGTTGAAGGCGCCCGAATGGGGGCGGTCGGATATGTTCCCAAACCCTTCACCCCCGCCGAATTGCGCAACGCTGCCGACAAAGCGTTTCGGCTGGCGGCCTGATATCACCACGCCATGCTGCCCCTCCCGCCTTCCGGAATCGGCCCGTGCCGCTTCCGGAAGGTCTTTTAATTCCGTGGAATCCCTTAGGCCTTTTGACCGGCCCGAAACGGCCGGCGATTAGCCGCCGCCGGTTAACGTGGCGCCGCCCTTAACGCTTCAAAATCACGCCATATTCATCATTTCAAGCCTCTGCCGCGCGACCTGCTGCAATGAGCCGAATCGGCTTGACAATCGAATTCGATCAGAGTAACCTGACCCCTTCATCAAATTAATCTGGATTTGCGCGGCTCTTCCTGTACGGGACATGCAAATCCCAACCTTCAACCCATTGGCCAACGCTCACAAGGAGGTCCAACGCATGAGTCAAAGCGTGATTGGATCGGTTATGGTCGTCGGAGGGGGGATCGCCGGAATGCAGGCGGCCCTGGATCTGGCCAACTCCGGCTACTATGTTTACCTGCTTGAAAAATCGCCGTCCATCGGCGGGGTCATGTCTCAACTGGACAAGACCTTCCCCACCAACGACTGCGCCATGTGAATCATCTCGCCCAAACTGGTCGAGGTCGGCCGGCACATGAACATCGAGTTAATCACTTACGCAGACTTGGAATCCGTTGAGGGCTCCCCCGGAAATTTCAAAGTCAAGGTAAAGAAACGCGCTCGCAGCATTATAGAGGATCGCTGCACCGGCTGCGGTGCCTGCGTCGAAAACTGCCCGGTGCGCTTTGAAGCCTACGCCTCTTAGATGATACGGATTAATGCAACAGCCACGTTTTCTCACGGCGCCGGCTCCCTGCGGGATACCCATCCCCGCTCCCACCCGATTCAGCCGCCATCAGCCCTTCATCATCTGCCGTCGCCCGTCGGTCCGGTCACCATTTTGCCAAAGGAAACGAACGCATGCGATCGAAATTAGATATCGACTGGAAGCAAATCGATGAAATCATCCGCCGCTACGATAATGACAAGGAGGCTCTGCTGATGATCATGCAGGACATCAGCGACATCTATAATTACGTCCCGCCGGAAGTCGTTCCCGTGCTGGCGGAAAAACTAGGTGTACGCAAGAGCCATATCTTCAGCGTGGCGACATTCTATAAGACCATCAGCCTGGTACCCCGCGGCAAATTTATCGTTCATGTATGTACCGGTACCGCCTGCCATGTGCGGGGAGCTGAAAAAGTGATGGATGCGCTCAAGGCCGACTTCAAGGCCCAAGAAGGGGAAACGACGGCGGACGGGCTGTTCACATTGGAGGGGGTACGTTGCATCGGGTGCTGCGCCTCAGGGCCGGTCATGACGGTCAACAAGGAAACTCACGGCGGTTTGGACCGCTCATCCGCCCTTAAAGTGATTGATAATTACCGGAATCTTTCGTCCTAAACGGTTCGGGCGCGGAGCACGGAGGTTACTTTCGGCCATGGCAAAACTACAGAACAGAGAAGCGCTGGATAAACTGAAGAGTTCGCTGCAGGCGAAGGGCCAAAAGAGCCAGAAACTGATTTCGCTTTGTGCCGGGTCAGGGTGCGGCGCATACGGGACCGCCAAGGTCCACGCCGTCTTGCAGGACGAACTGGCCAAGCACGGCCTGCAGGATGCCGTGCGGGTGAAGCTCACCGGGTGTCATGGCTTCTGCGAAAAAGGACCGATCATGGTCATCCACCCGGAGGGCATCTTCTACCCCCAGGTGACCCCGGAAAAGGTGCCCGACATCGTCAAAACCACGTTGATCGGTCAGCAGTTGGTCGACAAATTGGTTTACAAGGATCCCGTAACCAAGAAGAAGATCAGCCACGAAGAAGAGATCCCGTTCTACAAGCTGCAGAAGCGCATTATTTTCGGCAACAACGGTTTGATTGATCCCACCAGCATCGAGGATTACATCGCCGTGGGCGGCTATACCGCCCTGGCCAAAGCGCTCTTTGACATGACCCCGCAGGATATCATCAGCGAAATCAAAAAATCCGGCCTGCGCGGACGCGGGGGCGGCGGGTTCCCCACCGGCATCAAGTGGGAGTCCTGCCGCCGGCACGAGGGCCAGCGTTATGTCATCTGCAACGCCGATGAGGGCGACCCCGGCGCGTACATGGACCGCAGCCTCTTAGAGGGCAACCCCCACAGCGTCATCGAGGGCATGATCATCGGCGCCATTGCCATCGGCTCCAATGACGGCTACGTCTATGTGCGGCATGAATACCCTTTGGCGGTCACCAACCTGACCATGGCTCTGCAAAGCGCCCGAGACCTCGGGCTGCTCGGGAAAAACATCCTGGGCAGCGGATTTGACTATGACATCCGCATCAGCCGCGGCGGCGGCGCGTTCGTGTGCGGTGAATCCACCGCCCTAATGTCGTCTTTGGAAGGCAAACCCGGGCGCCCCCGCGCCAAGTACGTCCACACGGTCGAAAAAGGCTTCCGGGAGGGTCCTTCCAACCTGAACAACGTTGAAACCTGGGCCAATGTTCCCGTCATCATCAACCGGGGGTCGGCCTGGTACGCCGGCAT
Source organism: uncultured Desulfatibacillum sp. (assembly GCA_964427375.1). GTDB lineage: Bacteria > Desulfobacterota > Desulfobacteria > Desulfobacterales > SpSt-501 > SpSt-501. The sequence continues at coordinate 44,746 of CAYRUF010000028.1, forward strand.
CGGAACGGAGAAGAGCAAGGGCACCAAGATCTTCTCGCTGGTGGGCAAGGTGGTGAACACCGGCCTGGTGGAAGTGCCCATGGGGACCACCCTGCGGCAGATCATTTTCGACATCGGCGGCGGGATCCCCAAAAAGAAAAAATTCAAGGCGGTGCAGACCGGCGGCCCCTCCGGCGGCTGCATCCCGGAGCAGTTCCTGGATCTGCCGGTCGACTTCGACGAACTTTCCAAGGTCGGTTCCATCATGGGCTCCGGCGGGATGATCGTCATGGACCAGGACACCTGCATGGTGGACGTCGCCCGCTACTTCGTCGACTTCCTGAAGGATGAGTCCTGCGGGCAATGCAACCCCTGCCGCGAGGGACTCAAGAACATGCTGGACATCCTGACCGACATCTGCCAGGGCCGGGGCAAAGAGGGCGACATCGAGCTGCTGGAAGAGCTCGGCATGATGATGCAGAAGTTTTCGCTCTGCGGCCTGGGGACGTCCGCGCCCAACCCCGTGCTGACCAATATTTTGTACTTCCGGCACGAATACGAAGCCCATATCCGCGACAAGAAATGCCCGGCCGGCATCTGCAAGCCGCTGTTTCATTACGAAATCGATGCGGAGGCCTGCACCGGCTGCCACGTGTGCTTCCAGAAGTGCCCCCAAGAAGCGGTGTCCGGAGACAAGAAGAAACCCCATAGCATCCATCAGGACAAGTGCATTAAATGCGGGATCTGCTATGACGGCTGCAAGTTCGATGCAATTAAAATCTGCTGATCTCCACGAGGAAACGACATTATGATTACGTTCAAACTCAACGGCCAGACGGTTCAGGGCGAAAAAGGCCAGTACATCCTGCAGGTGGCTGAAAAATTGGGCGTCGACATTCCGACCATGTGCCATCACAAGGCGCTGGACCCCGCCGGCATGTGCCGGATGTGCACGGTCGAAGTGTTCGACGGCCGCCGCACGCGCTACGTCACCTCCTGCAACTATCCGATTTGGGAGGGCATGGAGGTCAAAACCGATACGGAGATCGTCCGGGAGGGGCGAAAGCTGATCGTTGAGATGCTGCTGGCCCGCTGCCCGGAGTCCACTGCCATTCAGGCGCTCGCCAAAACGTACGGGATCGAAAAGCCGCGATTCCAGACAGGCGATGACACCTGTATTCTATGCGGACTGTGCACGCGCATGTGCGAACGCATCGGCGCCAACGCCATCACCCTGACCCAACGCGGGTTGGACATGAAGGTCGACACGCCGTTCAGCATCAACACCGAAGCCTGCATCGCCTGCGGAGCCTGCGCGTTCGTCTGTCCCACCGGCCACATCACCTACGACAAAATCAAGGAGAAGGTCACCCTGCACCCGGGCAAGCCGATCCCGTCCGAATACGACATGGGCCTCAAGGGACGCAAACCGGTTTATGTTCCCTACGCCCAGGCCGTGCCGAACACCCCGGCCATCGACCGCACCAAATGCATCCATTTCAAGACCGGCGGCTGCAAGGTCTGCGTCGAATTCTGCGGGGTGGATGCCATCGATCACAGCATGCAGGATGAAACCCTGGAGGTCAACGTCGGCTCGATCATCCTCGCACCGGGCTTCGAGCCCTTCGACCCCTCCAAGTTCGACACTTACAACTACGCCAAGCACCCCAACGTGATCACCGCCATGGAAATGGAGCGCCTGCTCTCGGCCTCCGGCCCCACGGGCGGCCACCTCGTGCGCATGTCCGACCACAAGGAGCCGAAGAAAGTCGCCTGGTTCCAGTGCGTGGGCTCCCGGGACATGAACCGCTGCGACAACTCCTACTGCTCCTCGGTGTGCTGCATGTACGCCATCAAGGAAGCCGTGATCGCCAAGGAGCATGCCGGGGCCGGGCTGGACTGCGCCGTGTTCTTCATGGACATCCGCACCCACGGCAAGGACTTCGAGCGCTTCTACAACAATGCCAAGGACAAACATGGCGTGCGCTTCATCCGCAGCCGGGTGCACTCCATCACCCCGGTCGGCGACAGCGGCGACCTCGAGGTCCGCTACGTCACCGAAAACGGAAGCCTGGTGGTCGAAACCTTCGACATGATCGTGCTGTCCATCGGCCTGCAGATCTCCCCGGCCGTTGCCGAGATGGCCAAAAACATGGGCATCGAGCTCACCGAGGGGCGGTTCTGCAAGACGGATTCCTTCAACCCGGTGGCCACCTCCAAGCCGGGGGTCTTCGTCTGCGGCGCCTTTCAGGGGGCTAAGGACATCCCGCAGTCCGTCGTCGACTCCAGCGCGGCGGCCACGGCCGCCGGCGAAATTCTGGCCTCGGCCCGCAACACCCTGACCAAGGTCCGAGAGGCCATTCCCGAAACCGACGTCACGAACGCCCGGCCGCGCATCGGGGTGTTCGTGTGCCGCTGCGGCATCAACATCGCCGGCGTGGTCGACGTGCCCTCGGTCGCCGAGTACGCCAAGACCCTGCCCTATGTGGAATTCGCCACCGACAACCTGTATTCCTGCTCCCAGGACACCCAGGAGACCATCAGCCAGATCGTCAAGCAGAAGAACCTCAATCGGGTCGTCGTGGCGGCCTGCACGCCCAAGACCCATGAACCGCTCTTTCAGGAGACCCTTATCAACGCCGGCCTGAACAAGTACCTGTTCGAGATGGCCAACATCCGCAACCACGATTCGTGGGTGCACCGCAACAACCCGGAGCTCGCCACCAAGAAGGCCAAAGATCTGGTGCGCATGGCCGTCTCCAAGGCGGCCCTCATCCAGCCGCTCAAAGAGGCGGAGCTGGACATCAATCCGACGGCCCTGGTGATCGGCGGCGGGCTTTCCGGCATGGCGGCGGCGCGCAGCCTGGCGCGCCAGGGCTACGACACCCACATCGTCGAAAAAAGCGACCGGCTCGGCGGGCAGGCCCATAGCCTTTTCCGCACCGCCAAGGGCGAGGATGTCCAGAAAAAGCTGGCCGAAATGACGGCCGAGATCGAAAAAGACCCCAAGATTCACGTGCATCTGAAGACGGCTCTGACCCAGGTGGACGGGTTCGTGGGCAATTTCAAGAGCACCCTGACGGCCGACGGCGCCGAGCAGGTCCTGGAGCACGGGGTGGCCATCATCGCCACCGGCGGATCGCCCCACACCCCGCAGGAATATGCCTATGGCAGCGACCCGCGCGTCGTGACCAGCCTGGAACTGGACCGCCGGATCATGGCTGGGGATCCCGCACTCAAGAAGCTGAACAGCGCGGTCTTCATCCAGTGCGTCGGATCGCGCGAACCGCAGCGGCCCTACTGCTCGCGGGTGTGCTGCACCCACTCGGTCGACAACGCCATCCACCTCAAGGAAATGAACCCGGACATGAACGTGTTCGTTCTGTATCGGGACATGCGCACCTATGGCGAGCGCGAGCTGTTGTACAAGAAGGCACGGACGCTCGGCGTCATATTCATCCGCTACACCCTCGACCAGAAACCCGTGGTCAAAACGGCCGGCGGGAAGCTGCTTGTGACGGCCACCGACCCCATCATCGGCCGGCCGGTTGAAATCGAAACCGATCTGATCACCCTGGCCACGGCCGTCATCCCCAACCGGGACGAAAAGCTGGCCAACTTCTTCAAGGTGCCGCTCAACGAGGACGGGTTCTTCATCGAACGCCACGCCAAGCTCGGCCCGGTGGAGTTCGCCACCGACGGCGTTTTTCTCTGCGGCCTGGCGCATTATCCCAAGCCGATCGACGAAGCCATCGCCCAAGGCCAGGCGGCGGCCTCCCGCGCCGTGACCCTGCTCGCGCGCAAGAAGATTTATACGAGCGGCACGGTGGCCGAGGTCGATCCCCGCATGTGCAGCCAATGCGGCGTGTGCGTCTCGGTCTGCCCCTACTCGGCCCCGTCCTGGACCGAGAAGGGACCGTTCGCCGGCAGGGCCCAGGTCAACCCGGTGCTGTGCAAGGGCTGCGGCCTGTGCGTCGCCTCCTGCCGCTCGGGCGCCATCCACCTGAAGGGATTCGACAACGACCAGGTCTTCGCCCAGATCTTCAGCCTGAGCGAGGCGGTATGACAAGGATTGATGCTGGATACTGGATGCTCGATGCAGGATTGAGAACCGAACGTCAGCGTTGAAGGTGGAAGCGTCCGCTGACTACCGCATAACGGCGGCTTCGATCAACGCCCAAATTCAAGGCGCGCGAATTTCGCGAAGCGAGGCGTACTTCAAAGTACGCCGCAGCGCCTGCGGAATGAAGCGCAACGCAGAAGTCGGGCGTTCAGCGAAGCCGTTTACCCGAGGAGAAAAAGATGACTAATTGGGAACCCAAAATCGCCGCTTTCCTCTGCAACTGGTGCAGTTACGGCGCCGCGGACTTGGCCGGCGTCAGCCGCATGGAGTATCCGCCCAACATTCGGGTGATCCGGATCCCCTGCACCGGCCGCATGGACCCGAAGTTCTTCCTGGCCGCCTTGCGCGAAGGGGCCGACGGCGTCTGGGTTTCCGGGTGACATCCCGGAGAATGCCATTACCTGGAAGGTAATTACTACGCCCGCCGCAAGTTCGCGTTGTTCAAGAATCTCATGGAGCACATGGGGATCGAGCCCGGCCGCCTGCAGTTCTCCTGGATCTCGTCGGCCGAATCCACCAAGTTCGTCGAGGTGGTCACCCAGGTCACCAACGCCATCAAGGCTCTGGGTCCGAACTCCGATTTCACCAAGAAACTGGCTGAGGTTGCCTGACATGCTGAGCTATGCCGAAAAAATCAGGGAAATCGCCGGACGCCTCCTGGCCTCCGGCGCCGTGGACATGGTCATCGGATTTCGCCAGGGGACGATCCCGATGATGAACGAGCCGCATTTCGCCAAAAAACCGGCGGAGGCCGCCAAACTGGTGTGGGACAGCCACTGCGGCATCAACCTGGCCAACTACCTGACCGACCGCAAGGAGAAGATCGGGATCGTGGCCAAGGGCTGCGACTCGCGCAACATCGTCACCCACATCATCGAGAACAAGATCAAGCGCGAGCAGCTGGTGGTCATCGGCGTGCCCTGCCGCGGCATGGTGGACAAGCGCAAGATCGCGCTCAAGTGTCCGGGCGAGATCAGCGCCGTGACCGAAACCGAAACGCAGATCACCGCCGCGGGCAGCGGCTTCAGCCAGACGTTCGACAAAAAGGACGTCCTGCAGCACAACTGCTCGCTGTGCATCCACCGCAATCCGGTGATTCATGACGAGCTGGTCGCCGAGCCGGTCGAGGAGCAGACTGGCATCGATCGATACGCCGACGTGCGCGCCGTCGAGGCCATGGGCCCGGAGCAGCGCTGGAAGTACTTCGCGGACCTGCTCGCCCCCTGCGTGCGCTGCTACGCCTGCCGCAACGCCTGCCCGCTGTGCTACTGCCCGACCTGCTTCGTGGACGAGTCCCGGCCGCAGTGGGTCGGCAAGGGCCAGGACCCGAGCGACGTGCGCACCTTCCACTTCCTGCGGGCCTATCACTGCGCCGGCCGCTGCACGGACTGCGGGTCCTGCGAGCGGTCCTGTCCGGTGGGCATCAACATGCGCGTGTTCACCAAGAAGCTTGAAAAGGACTGCCTGGATCTCTTCGGCTGGGAAGCCGGCCTGAGCCTGGATGTGCGGCCGCCGCTCGATGTCTACCGGCCGAGCGACCCGAACGACTTCATCAAGTGACCCATCTCATCTGACGCAGAGGCATCGCCAATGAAAATCATTCAAATCGACAAAAGCCAGTGGGCATCCGGACTGAACCAGGCGGCCGCGGCGTACCGCCTGATCGGACCGGTAAAGGAGAAGGACTTTCACAGCTTCAAACCGCTGACGAACGGCGCCCAGCCGGACCTCTCCTGCCTGAACACGCGGCTGTCTCCCAAGGCGATCATCTACCCGCAATCCGAGGTGATGTTCGACTACTCGCTCGACGAAAGCCGCGAAGACCACCACCAGATGCGCGAGGCCGCCAAGGACTACTCGCCCCGGGCCGTCATCGGCATCCGGCCGTGCGACGCCAAGGCCTTCGTGCTGGTGCGCCTGAATTTTGACACTCCGGATTATAAAGACCCCTACTGGCTGAGAGCCTACGAGTCCACCACGTTCATCGGACTCGGCTGCGAGACGCCCTGCAGCTCCTGTTTCTGCACGACTGCCGGCTGCGGCCCCTATCACGAGGAAGGCCTGGACGTGCTGCTGGCCGATGCCGGGGATCACTACCTGGCCAAAGTGCTGACGGAGAAGGGCGAGAAGTTCCTCGCCGCCGGCGGCTGGAAGACCGCCGCCGCGAAGGGCTCCGAGCAGGCCATCACCGCCATGCGCCAGGCCGCCGAAAGCAAGATCACCTCCTTCGTGCCCACGGACAACCTGAGGTCGCTGCCGACCAACGACTTGTACGGCGCCACTTTCTGGGAGGATGTGTCCTTCGCCTGCATCAACTGCGGCACCTGCACCTACTCCTGCCCGACGTGCTGGTGCTTCGACATCCAGGACGAGACCCGCGGGACCTCCGGTGTGCGGCTGAAAAACTGGGATTCCTGCATGTACCCCCTTTTCACGCTGCACGGCACCGGCCACAACCCCCGGGGCACCAAGCTGCACCGGGTGCGCCAGCGCTTCATGCACAAGCTGAAGTACTTCGTAGACAAATACGACCGCGGAATCCAGTGCGTCGGCTGCGGCCGCTGCGTGCGCCTCTGCCCGGTCAACATCGACATCCGCCGGGTGGCCCTGATGATGAACGGCTTTGCCGCCTCCGGCGAAGCCTGCGCGATTGAATAACGAGGGAGGATCAACGTGCAAAATCCCTACCTGCCATATCCCGTTCGAATCGACGATATCACCGTCGAGACCGAGGACAAGAACCTCAAGACGTTCAAATTCGTTTTTCTGAACCCGGCGGATGAACAAAAGTTCGCTTACAAAGCCGGTCAGTTCGCGGAGCTGTCGGTCACCGGCAAGGGCGAAATCCCCATCGGAATCGCCTCCTCGCCCACCGAAAAGGGGTTCGTCAAGTTCACGGTGAACAAGGTCGGACTAGTGTCTTCCTTCCTGCACGCCATGAAGCCCGGCGACATCATGGGGATCCGCGGCCCTATGGGCAACTGGTACCCCTGGGAAAAAATGGAAGGCAAAAACGTCGTGATCATCGGCGGCGGTTTTGCCTTCACCACCCTGCGCTCCTCCATCGTCTACATGCTGAACCCGGAAAACCGCAAGAAGTTCAAGGAGATTCACGTCATCTACGGCGCGCGCAGTCCCGGCATGCTCCTGTACCGCGAGGAGCTGGCCGCCTGGGAGCGCCGCGACGACATCCACATGCACATTACCGTGGACGGCACCAACGACCCCAATTGGAAATACAACGTGGGCTTCGTCCCGGCCATCACCGAGAAAAAGGCGCCGCCCGCCGGGAACGATACCTACGCGATCGTCTGCGGCCCGCCGATCATGATCAAATTCACCCAGCCGGTCCTGGACAAACTGGGGTATCCGCACGACAAGATCATCATGTCGCTGGAGAACCGGATGAAGTGCGGGATCGGCATGTGCGGGCGCTGCAACATCGGCAAGGAGTTCGTCTGCAAGGACGGGCCGGTGTTCACCCTGGAGCAGCTCAACCAAACTCCCCGTGAATATTGATCAGAGCCCCTGTGCCGCCGTCCGCCCCGGCGGCCCGGCTGGAGCCCCCTTGTGCCGAAGGCGGTGATCCGGAGAAGGGAATTTTCGTATTGACATATGCCCCGGCATCCATTACAAATCAGCTTTCAAAAACAGGGATACAGGCTAACCGCCTCATCATACATCAAAACACGTAAAGGAGGATGAATACATGCCGACAGTCGAATGGATGGGAAAAACCTTCACGGTGGACGAAGACGGTTTCATTGACTCTTACTCCAACTGGGGGCCGGAATGGGTCCAGTGGGTGAAGCATCAGGAAGGCATCGAGGAGCTCAACGATGAGCACAAGAAGCTCATCGAGGTTCTCCGCGACTACTACGAGAAGAACGGCATTGCCCCCATGGTGCGGGTTCTCTCCAAGGTCACCGGTTTCAAGCTGAAGCACATCTATGAGCTGTTTCCGTCCGGACCGGGCAAGGGAGCCTGCAAAATGGCCGGCCTCCCCAAACCGACCGGTTGCGTCTGATGCCCACGATGTGACGCACATGGCTGCAGAAAAAGCCCTGCCGACCCGGCAGGGCTTTTTCGTTTGATGGCTTGCTGCGAATTCATGTTATTGAAAGAGAACGTCATGGTCCTGACCGTCAACACCCGCTCTCAAACCGAATTGGTGGACATCACGGCCGGAGTCGGCCGCCTGGTGGCGGACAGCGGCGTACGCAACGGCCTGTGCCTGGTTTATGTGCCGCACACCACGGCCGGGGTCACCATCAATGAGAACGCCGACCCCAGCGTGCGCAAGGACCTCCTGATGGTGCTCAACCAGATGGTGCCCTCTCAGGCGGATTACCGCCACCTGGAGGGCAATTCGCCGGCTCATGTCAAATCGACGCTGGTCGGCGCATCGCAGACCATTGCCGTTGAAAACGGCCGCCTCGTCCTCGGTACCTGGCAGGGTATTTTCTTCTGCGAATTCGATGGCCCGCGCAGCCGCACGGTGCAGGTACGCCTGGTTGAGGGCTTGGTCAAGGAATCGTGAGATTGGCGATGGCTGAAAACGACACCTGGCTGGATGAAGCGGACCGCGCCATTCTGAACCGGATCCAATCGGACTTTCCAATTACCTCCCGCCCCTATCTTGCCGTTGCCCGGGAAATCGGTCTGACCGAGCAGGAGGTGATTGAACGGGTCCGGCGTTTGAAGCGATCGGGAATCATCCGGCGCATCGGAGGCAACTTTGTTCCGGGTGAGCTCGGCTATGTCAGCACGCTCTGCGCCGCCAGCGTCCCGGCCGAAAAACTGGCGCAGTTCACCGAAGCCGTCAACCGTCACCCCGGCGTCACGCACAACTACCTTCGGGAGAACACCTTCAATGTGTGGTTCACCTTCATCGCTCCGTCCATGGCTGAGATCGAGGAGAACCTGAGGGCGATCAGCGCTGAAACCGGCATCACCGACATCCTCAATCTGCCGGCCACGCGGGTTTTCAAAATCAGGGCGCAGTTTGAGGTCTAAGATGGTTTAACGTTTAATGTTAAAAGTCTAAGGACATGAGGGTAAAGCAGCATTGCACTTTAAACTTTAAACT
>CAYRUF010000029.1:0-34993 GCA_964427375.1 uncultured Desulfatibacillum sp.
CAGGCTTCGTCAACGCCCCCGGGGTTTCTCCCATGGCTCCTCACCGGCAGCGACGGCCGAGCGGGTCGTGAGCGCTGCCGTCCGGGGCTATCTGGGCCTATCTGAGCGGTATGGCTGCCGTTGAGACGGCCACCGAAAAAATTGCGGCGGTCCGGCGGGGCGCACACCCCGGCGGACCCTTCCATAACAATCCATGTAAGACTCGCTCAAACTATGCTATATAAAACCCTCTGATTAGGCCCGGGCCGGTCCGGGCCATGAAACCGAATGGATGCGCATGAATCATTCTGCGTTTGATGCCTTTCTGGCCGAACACCGCATCGTCTGCCAGCGCTGCGACCATCCGCCGGTCTACACCGTCGAGGAGGCGTCCCGCCTGGTGCCGCCGCTGCCCGGCGCCAAGACCAAGAACCTTTTCCTGCGGGACCAGCCCGGCCGCCGCCATTTCCTGGTCTGTGTGCCGGCGGCCAAGCAGGTGGACCTGCGGGCGCTCTCCGGAACGATCGGGGCCAATCGCCTGGGGTTCGGCTCGGCCGACCGCCTCAAGCGCTACCTGGGCGTCGAGCCCGGGGCCGTGACGCTGCTGGCGGTCTTCAACGATCCGGGCGGCGCGGTCAGCCTGTTCGTGGACGAAGATCTCTGGCAGGCCGACGCGTTTCAGTTCCACCCGCTCGTGAACACGGCCACGCTGGTGATATCCCGGCCGGAGGTGGAGCGGTTCGTTGCGCTGACGGGGCACGCGCTGCGGGTCATCCGCGTACCGCAGAAGATGACTTCGTGAATAGCCCGATCTCTGCGTTGCGCTTCATCTCGCTGCCGCTGCGGCGTACGGAAAGTACGCCTCGCGGCGCGAGATTCGCGCGCCTGGATCTTGGCCTCTTTACGAAGTCATCGAATCGGATGTTTTTGCGAGTTCATCCAGTATCCAGCATCCCGTATCGAGTATCCTGCTGAAAGAAGGATCAGCTTCGAGCGAAATCAACCAGTCACGGGAGAATCCCTCTTGGAACAATACATCCTATCCATCGACCAGGGCACGACCGGTTCGCGGGTGCTGATCGTCAATGCCGCCGGCCACCCGGTCGCTGACGCCTATTCCGAATTTCCGCAAATCTACCCCCGGCCGGGATGGGTCGAGCATGACCCGGAGATGATCTGGCAGGCCACCCTCCACGTCATGCGACGGGCCTTGGCTGCTGCCGACCTGACCCCGGACCGCATCGCCGCCGTGGGGATCACCAACCAGCGCGAAACCACGGTGGTCTGGGAGCGCCGGACGCTCCGCCCGGTTCACAACGCCATCGTTTGGCAATGCCGGCGCTCCGCCGCCATCTGCGAAACGCTCAAAGCCCAGGGGCTGGAGGGGCTGTTCCGAGAACGGACCGGGCTGCTGCTGGATGCCTATTTCTCCGGGACCAAGGTGAAGTGGCTGCTGGACGAGGTCCCGGGCTTGCGCGCGCGGGCCGAGTTCGGGGAGCTCGCCTTCGGGACGGTGGACAGCTGGCTGATCGCCCGGCTGACCGGCGGGCGGGTGCACCTCACGGACTACACCAACGCCTCCCGGACGCTGATGTTCAACATCCATGAGCGGATCTGGGATCCGGACCTGCTGGATGTGCTCGACATCCCCGCCGCGCTCCTGCCGGAGGCGGTGCCCTCCGCCGCCCTCGCCGGCCACACCGATCCCGCCGTCGTCGGCGCCGAAATCCCGATTGCCGGCATCGCCGGCGATCAGCAGGCGGCCCTGTTCGGACAGGCCTGCTTCGAGGCGGGACAGGCCAAGAACACGTATGGAACCGGCTGCTTCCTGCTGCTCAACGTCGGCCGCGCGCCGGTCGATCCGGGGCCGGGGCTGCTGCTGACGCTGGCCTGCGACGCCGGGGGGAGGCCCTGCTATGCGCTGGAGGGCTCGGTCTTCATTGCCGGCGCCGTGGTCCAGTGGCTGCGCGACGGGCTGGGGCTGATCCGTTCGGCGGCGGAGACCCAGGCCCTGGCCGAAAGCGTCGCCGACACCGCAGGGGTGCACGTCGTTCCGGCCTTTGCGGGGCTCGGTGCACCGCACTGGGACATGTACGCCCGCGGCGGCATTCTGGGCATCACCCGCGGCACGAACCGGGCGCACCTCGTGCGCGCGGCCTTGGAGAGCATCGCCTTCCAGACCCGGGATCTGGCGGACGCTCTGGAGACGGCTACCGGGCTCAAACTCACCGAGCTGCGGGCGGACGGCGGCGCCTGCCGCAACGATTTCCTGATGCAGTTCCAGGCGGATCTGCTCGGCTGCCCCGTCGCCCGCTCGCGCGATCTCGAGTCGACCGCCATGGGGGCGGCCTTCCTAGCGGGGCTCGCGGTGGGTTTCTGGAAATCCGGCGCGGACGTGACGGCGCTGCGGACGTCGGAGAAGACCTTCCTGCCGGAAATCGGGCCGGAACGGCGACGCCAGCTTCTGCGCGGCTGGGCGGAGGCGGTGGAGCGCGTGAAGAGCCGAAGGTAACGCCGGTCGGACACCGTTATTTGAGCCCCCGCAGGCGTTCCATGCGGCTGGTGATTTCGGTGATTCGGATTCCGTATTTTTCGTGACGGATCACCACTTCGCCGCGGGCGATCAGCACATCATTGGCCAGGATGTCGACGGCCTCTCCCTCCAGCTTGGCGAGTTTGACGGCCGAGCCGGGGCGGAGTTTCAGCAATTCATGGATCGGCATCTTGGTGCGCCCCAGCTCCACCGTGAGCTCCACCGGGATATCGAGCAGGAGATCGAGCCCGAGATCCTCGGGTGCGGGTCGCGCCTCCGGTGCGCCGGACCCCTCCGGCTGGGCCTGGGATGGGGCCGCGGGAGCCGCGGGCGGCGACGGTGGAGGCGGAGCCGGTGCGCTCGTCGGAGCGGCGGCCGCCGCCGCGGAAACGGGGGCAATCGGCCGGGCGGGCGGAGGCTTGCCCTCTTCGGCCGGAGGGCGAGCCCTGGTGGCGGGGGGCGGGGCGGCTTGGACGAGCTCGGAGATTTTCAGCCCCATCTCCACGAGAACGACGTGGCGTTCATGCCGGAAGGCGAGCCGCTCAAAGCGCTCGAGATTGAGAGACTCGATCCGGAAATCGCTGCCGATGGTGAAAGACGGCGTGGACAGGGCGCAGCGCAGGCCGGTATCGGTCAGGGCCGATTTCAGGTTGCCCCCCACGATATTGCCCAGCTCCCCGAGCATGTCTTCGATCTCGCTCGTGCCCTCGATTTCCTCCGGCTCCATGCCCAGCATGTTGGCCGCCATTCGGCGCGACAACTCATCACCGACATGCAGGCTGACGATTCCGGTCGAATCTCCGGCGAAGCAGACCGAGGAGATGTAGCGCTTCCCTTCGATTCCGGCGGCCGGCGCGGGTTCCATCCGCTCCAGCTTCAACGAAAACATGGTGTCGAACACATCGACGGCCGCCTCGGCCAGCCGGCTGCGGTAATCCAGGGCCTCCAGCTTCTGAAGGTCCACGTGCGGTATGCGGCCGGCGCCGTTCGGCGAGGCGAAGTCGATGCCGGAATCGGCCCCCTCTTGTTCCTTGAGGCCGACCTCGATGATCAGGACCTGGTCGTCTTTCTGGAACGCCAAGCGATCGAAACGGTCCATGTTGAGGGATTTAATGCTGAAGTCGGTCCCGAAGGTGATGCTGGGCGTGGACAGGACGCAGGGGTATCCGCTGTCGTTCAGGGTGGATTTCAAATTGCCGCCGACGATATTGGTGATTTCAGCGACGAGATCCCGGATCTCGGTGCCGGACTCGACTTCTTCGGGTTCCATGCCGAGCAGCGCCGCTGCCATGCTGCGGCCGAAATCAAAGGTGATCTGGGTATTGAAGATGCCGGTGACCTTCCCGGCGAAATTGAGGGTTCCCACCATGCGCCGGATGCCCTGTCCGGGCGGCGGCTCCTTCTCGATCGGCTGGATCTCCATGGACAGCATGGAGCTGAATGTTTCGATGACCGAGGCGCTGACAGTGGCCCGGACATCCATATCGGATAGTATGCTCATGGATGCGATGGTGGTTCCGGTTCGGAAGCCGCCGGGTCTTCGATACGGATCCGATTCGATGCGCACGCGAATCGCGGGCGGGCGCGTCCCCTCGGGCTGGTCCCGATTGCTGCGTACCTACAGGAATTTATTGTATTTTATGGTAATATAAAGCGGGTGAAAGCACAACAGGAATTTTGGCGTACCGGCCGGATTCAACGGGAGTATTTATCGGCGACCGCGGACATTTGTTTCACGAAGCTGCCCGCGGATCGGTCGCCCGCGTACCGTTCGACGGTTTCCCCGAGCGGGTTCAGAAAGAAAATGGCGGGAATGCCCCGCACCTTGTAGGCGGCCAATGTGTCGTAGTCGCTGTCCGCATTGATGGATACGTTGATGAGGCGTTTGGATGCGGCGACCACCCGGCGGTCCGTGAAAACGTATTTTTTCAGTTCGACGCAGGGCGCGCACCAGTCCGCGGTAAAAAACAGCATCACGGGTTTGCCGGACTCCTGGGCCAGGCGCATGCCTTCCGGCAGGCTCTGAACCCAGTCGATCCGGGCGGGTGCAGCGTCTTCCGAGCCGGCCATGCAGCCGGTCACGGACAGCAGGGCCATCCAGAAGAAAGCCACCGCGCGCATGATGTTTCGACCTCCTTCTCCCGGCTAGCGCTTCAATTTTTCCCAGGGGTCTCTTTCCCACTCGGGCAAGCCGGCCTCCGTTGCGCCGGCGTTCGAACCGTTGAAGTCGACCGTTACGACGTTCGAACACATGGACTGGACCTTTGCCGCCACCGGCAAATGGTCGGGGTGTTTCTGATACCGCTCCAAGGCGCTCGGGTTCGCAAACAGGGCGATCAGGGCGAAGTCATACGACCGGTCCGAGGAGACGATGTTGCGCCCGAATTCGTACATCTGAATTTCCAGGATCCGGTTGGGCAGATCATCCAGGGCCTGCTCCAGGCTGCGGATGTCTTCCGCGGAGACGTCCGGTTTGAACTTCATCAACACCACGTGATTGAGCATTTCAGCGTTCCCTCGTGCTTTCGGAAATGGCCTCAGGGTTTCGAACCTTGCGGCGAAACGCAGGCACCGTTGCGCTGCGGGCGCAGTCTGGCGGGTGACGATATCAGAAAAACCCGTTGAGATGAAGCGAATTCGTCCCGGATGGGGCGCTTCATCCGGCCGGCGCGCGAATCTCCGCCGAGGGCGGCCGGCCGGAGAAATCATCGCGCCGGCATCCATTCGGATCGGCCGGAGACCCGCACGGCGACATCGGTGAACCAGACGCGGAAGCTGCCATCCGGCGCGCGATGGTCCAGCGACAGGGTGAGGGGGCCTACCCGCCGGTAGTCCTCCCAGGTGGTGATGCGCGTCGGCTTTGGATCGCCCCCCTTTCGGTAGACCCACTGCTCGATCCGTTCGGATGCACCGATGAAAAGCTCGTAAACATCCCCGGGGGTGTAGCCTTCGTTCGAGGGGTAGCGGATGACGAGCCGCCTGGCCCGGCCGTCACCGATGGGCAACGGCGCCGGGGACGCATCGGCTGCGACCTCCGCCGATTGATCCCAGGCCAGCCGCAGGGGAAAGATCAGCCAGTAGTTGTCGTTGATGAACCAGGGGTCCACCTTCCGGAGGGTTTCGCCCGCCGGGCCGGCCAGAATCGAACGCTCATATTCGACGGTTCCGCCCTGCTCGGCCGTGCCCCGGAACGTCACGCGGTCCTTCTTGGGCTCCCAGGACCAGGCCCGGCTGATTACCCGGTCGGGCAGTTGAACATTGAACGTGTAGCGCAGCTCTTCCACCTGCTCAAAATTCTTGAGCCCATAGGCATCCCCGAGCTGCTCGCGCGGGGAGCCTGAGCGCTGCCATCCGGCGCAGCCGCCCAGCAGCGCGATCGTCAGCACGCTGGCCGCGAGGGTCTTTAGTTGCAATCGGTCTAATACCATTTCTGCCTCCCCATCCGGAAAAACTTTCGAGCAAGCCCATCTTGAAATCCCCCCGGCCGCTTTGCCAAAGGGGGCGACCGAGGCATATTCAGCGGCCAACATAAACATTCTGTCCGGCATGGAAAGGTGGGACGATCAGGAAAACCAGTCTTAGGTCAGCCGTGGTTCGGCGCAGCAACCGGCCGGGCCCACCGTCAATCGAGGCGCTGGGCTTGATTGCGGGAGTGTACGATTTGATTCTTGAGCTCGCTCAGGATGAAACTGCTCCGGAGGCTGAGCGCGATGCTTTCATCGGACGGGGCGGTGCCGTGCAGGGCCCGGGCGTGGCGGCGGATCTCCGCGATGGCATCGGCGATCGGCCGAATGAAAAAACCGGCTCGCGCCAGAGGGTTCGTCCGGGAGGCAGCGGTCAGGTTGATGCGCATGGTGGGGCGCCGAAGTCCGGCAGCAGCGGCCGCGCCGGCGCCGTCCGGTGGCTTTTTGCGCAGGTAGTTGAGTTGATTGGTGACTTCATCGAGGGTGAAATAGGATTTCAGGACCGCCGCAATTTCTTCCTGGCGGGGTTCGGTGCCCGTGCTGTGCGCAACGTACTTCATCACCCCGAGGATCGCCTCTTCCAGATCGCGGCTGAGCCGGATCAGCTTCCGCGGCGGGTCCGTTTTGGGATTGAAACCGGCCTTCTGGGCCGGTTTCGCCGAGGTGGTGGAACTCATGCTCGTGGGGAGTGCCATGTCTGCTGCCGGTCTTGGAGCGCCGGCCGGCAGCGCGCTTCCGGCCGGCTGCCCGGATCGAGGCCCGAACCATCGCAACACCGGCCGGGCCGGCGTTGCGATGGTTGGTTTCAGCCTCCCAATCGAACGGCCGGCGTGTTCCAAGTCCAGCGGCGCCGGATGCGGTTAAAACTCACCCAGGGGGCGTTGAAAAGTCCACTCGAAGGGATTTTGGACCAGAGCTTGCGTAGAGGCATCCGTGTTGCCGCCCCAATAGGCGAACGGATAGCTCACGAGCCAGACGACCGAACCCAGGGCCGTGCCGACGATGCCGACCGGCCGCATGACCAGGGCATCCCACATCATCATGCCTCCGGTCGGTTCCGGCTCGCAGCCGCTGTAGTAGTCGCGGTCCATGCAATCCGATGTCGCGGTCCGATAGGCGAAAGCCGGCGGCCCAAACGAAACGATGAGAACCGCCGCCATCACCGCAAGCATCCAACCAAACGTACGTACCGACATAATATCCTCCTTGTAGCCCGATCTTGGAGCCCATCTCGCCGGCTGGCGCAGAACTCAGGGTTCCTCTTGCTAGCTGGTTAAACTAAACCTATTATAGCTCAATTGCGGCAGCGATTCAAATATCCAAACAATTATCAATATTTCTTGATAGTTGCAGAATGGATGGATCGATGGCGGAATCCGCCGGGAAAATCATCGAAGTGGCCGTGGCCATGCCGGTTCCGGGGACGTACACGTACGGGGTCCCGGAAGCCCTGGCGCCCGCCGTGAGGCCGGGCGTGCGGGTGTTGGTTTCCTTCGGCCGGCGGCGCGCCACGGGATACGTGCTCGGACCGGCTTCGCCGCCGGAGGGGAAAGAAATCAAACCCATTCTAGACGTCATGGACGATGCGCCGCTCTTTCCCGCCTCCATGATTCCTTTTTTCCGTTGGACGGCCGACTACTACAAGCATCCCCTGGGCGCCGTGATCCAGACCGCGCTGCCCGGCGGCTTAACCGTCGCGGAATCCGCCGCGTGGTGCCTCACGGCAGCGGGGCGCGAACGCCTGACCGAAGCCGGTTTGACCGCGGATGAAGCCCGGGTTTTAAACCGGCTGCTCCGGAAACCCGTCCGTCCGCTGTCGATTCCGGCCATCCCGGACGCCGTGCTGGCCTCCCTGCAGCGCCGCGGTTATATCCTGCGCCGCCAAACGCTGCGGGCCGGCGTGGCCAAGGCCTTGCAGGAGCGCTGGGTGCGGCTGCCGCCGTTGAAAAATCCGGTTGACGGCTCGTTGCCGCCCAAAAAACAGGCCCTGGTCGATGCGGTGGCCGCTGCCGGAGAACTGCCGGTGCGTGCCCTTGCAGCCCGGATCCCCCATGCCCGCAACCATCTGCGAGCCTTAGAGAAATCCGGCCATTTGGAAACCTTTGCGCGCCGGCTTTATCGCGATCCCTTCGGGGAGGCCATCCTTCCCGATGCGGCCCCCGTGCTGACGGCCGATCAGGATGCGGTGGTGGGCACCGTTTGCGCGGCGCTGGGAACCGGGTTCCGGACCTTTCTGCTGAAGGGGGTTACGGGCAGCGGCAAGACCGAGATCTATCTGCGCGTGGCCTCCCACGCGATAGCCTCCGGGCGGTCGGTGGTGGTCCTGGTCCCGGAGATCGCCTTGATCACGCAGACCGAAAGACGGTTCCGGGCGCGATTCGGAGAGCATGTCGCCGTGCTGCACAGCGGGCTTTCGGCGGGGGAGCGCTTCGACCAGTGGAGCCGGATCCTGCGGCGGGAGGTGCCCATCGCCATCGGCGTGCGTTCGGCGGTGTTCGCGCCGTTTTCGGATCTGGGCGTCATCATGGTCGACGAAGAGCACGATGCCTCCTACAAACAGGAGGGCGGACTGCATTACAGCGCCCGGGACCTGGCGGTGGTGCGGGCCCGGCAGAGCGGCGCCGTGGCGCTGCTGGGATCGGCCACTCCGTCGCTGCAGTCCTATTACAATGTGCGCTGCGGGAAATACACCGAGCTGACGCTACCGGAGCGCATCGAGGCGCGGTCCCTGCCCGAAGTCCGCACGGTGGATTTGCGCCAGTGCCGGGATCTGCGCGGCCCGGGCCGCTTCATCAGCGTCGAGCTGAACCGGGCCATCGCCGCCACCCTGGAGCGCGGCGAGCAGGCGCTGTTGTTTCTCAATCGGCGCGGGTATGCCAATTTTCCGGTCTGCGCCGCGTGCGGGGAGGCCCTGCGCTGCCGGCAGTGCCATATTTCGCTCACCCTCCACCAGGCGGCCAACGCCTACTGCTGCCACTACTGCGGTTTCAGCCTGCCGGCGACCGCTGCCTGCAGCGCCTGCGGGTCCAAACAGATCCAGCGTCTGGGAATGGGAACCGAAAAGGTGGAGGCCGCGATCCGCGCCCTGTTCCCCGCGGCCCGGGTGGCGCGCATGGACCGCGACACCACCCGCCGACGGGGGGAGATCCTCCGGTTGCTCAAGGGGCTGCGCGAGAAGACGATCGACATCCTGATCGGAACCCAGATGGTGACCCAGGGCCATGACTTTCCGGGGATCACGCTGGTCGGGATCATCTGCGCGGATCTGTCGCTGAGCTTCCCGGACTTTCGGGCCGGAGAACGTACGTTTCAGCTCCTGTCCCAGGTGGCCGGCCGGGCCGGCCGCGGCGACCGTCCCGGCCGGGTGATTCTGCAAACCTACAATCCCGGCCATTTCAGCATCCGGGCGGCCTGCACCCAGGACTTCGAGGCGTTTTATGAGCCGGAAATCGGATTCCGCCAAGCGCTCGGCTATCCGCCGATCACCCGGATGGTCCTACTGCGCCTGTCCGGGCGGGATGAGCGTTTCACCCGCGAGCAGGCCGAAGCGCTCGGTGCGCAATGCCGGTCGCTGCAGGCCGCCGAACCGGCCTGGGCCGCATCGCTGCAGCTGCTGGGACCGATCGAAGCGCCGCTGGCGCGGATCGCCGGTCACTACCGCTGGCAGATTCTGGTAAAATCGCCCCACGCCGCCGCGCTGCACCGGTTTGTGGATCGGCTCCTGGCCATTTATCCGCACGGGGTTTCGCGGAGCCGGGTGAAACTGGTCGTCGATGTGGATCCCCTGCATCTCATGTGAACGGAGGCCTGAATGGGCTTTCTGGCCGGCTTGACTTTGACGGCCGTGCGGCCTAAGATTTTTGTTGATTCGGCGCGGATCAAACGATCCGGCTCCGCCGAACCATCATCAACATGGGAGACGTTCCGAATGCGGAGTCATCAGCCGGCGGTCGCAGTGGTCCTGCTGGCCGCGCTTTTTCTGGCCGTTTGTCCTGGTTTGGCCCTGGCCCAGCCCGCGTCTTCGGGCACCGGCGGGCCGGCGCCCGGCGCGTCCGTTTTCTTTCCGGAAAAGGCCTTCGAGTTCCAGCCGGTGATCGAAGGCGCCAAGGTCATCCATGACTTCGTCGTCATGAACCGGGGCTCGGCGCCGCTGGTCATCAGCGACGTGCGCACCGGCTGAGGGTGCGCAGCGGTCTCCTATGCGAGACAGATCCCCGCCGGCGGCGAGGGAAAAATCACCATCAAAGTGGATACGGCCGGCTACGGCGGCCGGAGGCTCGAAAAGTCCGCCGACGTCATGACGAACGACCCGAAAGAGCCGGTGGTGCACCTGACGATCGTCGGCCCGGTGGACCGTTTCGCCACCATCACCCCCCGGATGCTGAGCCTGCGCGGGGTGTCCGGTGAGACCCTGCAGGGCTCCGTCAGCATCGTGCCCGAGGAGAAATACCCCTTCAAGGTTCTGGAAACCTACGCCCTGGACGGCAAACTCAAGGTGCAGCTGAACCCGGCCGTCCAGGACGGGCGCACCATCTACGCCCTGCGGGTGGAGAATCTGAGAACCGAAGCCGGCGCCTACCAGGATACGGTGCGGCTGAAAACCGACCACCCGCTCCAGCCGGAAATGGACGTGCGGGTTTACGTCTACCTGCGGGCGCCGCCGTCCTTCGAAAAGAAAGCCAACTGACATGACGACCGTCCGCGTGGTGGCGTTTGACTGCGACGGCGTGCTGTTCGACACGCTGGAAGCCAACCGGCACTATTACAACCGCATTCTTGAGCATTTCGGCCGCCCGGCGATGAACGCGGAGCAGCTGCGCTTCGTCCACGCCCACACCCTTCAACAGGCCCTGGAAAAATTATTTGAGGACGACTCCCTGCGGCGGGCGGCGTATGACTTTCGCAAAACGATGGACTATGGCGGGTTTCTAAGATACCTGACGATGGAACCGGGCCTGGTCGAGCTGCTGGATTGGATGCACGGAAAATTCCATACGGCCATCGCCACCAACCGCACCGATACGATGAAGCATCTTCTACGCGAATTCAGACTGTCCGACCGCTTCGATTACGTGGTGACTTCGCTGGATGTCGAGCGGCCGAAGCCGGCGCCTGATCCGCTTTTGAAAATTCTGGCGCACTTCGGCGCCGACCCGCACCAGGCCCTGTTCGTCGGGGACTCGGAAGTGGATGCGAGCACGGCCCGCGCGGCGGGGGTTCCCTTCGTGGCCTACCGCAACCCATCCCTGCCGGCGGATCATTACATCGACCGGCTGCAAGACCTCAGGCCGATCTTGGATCGGTAGCGGGGCCCCTGGGTCCAAAAAGGAGCCAAACGATGAAAACGGATGTCAAGGACGTCGATGCGCACGCGGCGGACCCCGGCGCGGTCGATTGGGAGAACCGTCGGCTGTGCAGCGACGGGAACTGCATCGGGGTGATCGGAGCGGACGGCCGCTGCAAGGAGTGCGGCCGGCCCGGCGATCCGGAGGAAGCGCTGACGGAGCAGGGCAGCCCGGCGCGTCCGGCGGAGGCGCCGGCCGAGGAACCGCCGGCGCCGACGATGGACGATCCCGCCGGCGGAGCCGATGAGGATTGGGAGAACCGCCGGCTGTGCAGCGACGGGAACTGCATCGGGGTGATCGGAGCGGACGGCCGCTGCCGGGAGTGCGGCAAACCCTATGCCGGCTGATTGGCCGCTGCCGGTGCGATTTCGCTCCGGCTGTCCCCGGCGGGACCGTCCGAACGCAGCGGCAGCGCGATGGTAAACACGGCACCCCCATCCGGTGCGTTGGCGGCCGTGATCTTGCCCTGGTGGTCTTCCACGATGCCGTAGCAGATGGTCAGGCCGACACCCATTCCCAAGGGTTTCTTCTTCGTGAAAAACGGGTCGAAGATGCGGTTCAGGTCGTCCGGCGGGATCCCCGGCCCGCTGTCCTTGAACTCGAGCACCAGCTCCTCGTTGCGATTATAGGTCTTAACGACGATGCGGCCGCCTCCGCCCGGCGTGAGGTGGGCGCTCTCGAAATATCCGGGGGCGCCGGTGATGGATTCCACGGCGTTGTTGATCAGGTTCATGAGCACCTGCCCGATCTGCTGCGGTGAGGCGAAGAGCGCCGTGGACTTCGCTGACAGGTCGAGCTGGATGGTGATCATGTTCTTCTTGAGCAGGCTTTTGACCAGGGCCACGGTGTTGTTGATCACCTGGTTGGCGTCCGTGGGCTGCTTTTTCTCCTTGCCCGGGCGGTTGAGGTCGATCAGGTTTTTCACCGTATCGCGGATGCTGTTGAAGGCGCTTTTCACCAGGTCCAGCTTGCGCTGCAGATAGTCGTCATCGGTATAGGTGGAACGCAGGACGTTGAGCAGCGCCGTGATGCCCTGCAGGGGCGAGTTGATTTCATGGGCGATGGAAGCCGCCAGCTGCCCCGTAGCCGCCAGCCGTTCGGAACGGATGAGCTGATTGTGCAGCAGCTTCGTCTGGGTCACGTCCCGGGCGACGCACAGCAGGCAGGGCTCCCCCAAATAGACGATGCTGCGGCAGTTGATCTCATAGGGCACTGCGCCGCCGAACTTGGACTGGAGGCTGAGCTCGAAGCGCGCCTCTTTCTCCCGCAGGACTTCCGGCAGCTTCATGCGGACGAAATTGGATTGATCGGGGACCACCAGGTCGGCGAGCGGCCGGGACACCAGCTCGGGCTGCAGAAAACCGGTGCTCTCGTAGGCGCGGTCATTGCACTCCATGACGATGCCGTTGCGGTTGAGGATGAAAACGCTGTCACCGACGTTTTCGAACAGCTCCTTGTAGCGCGCGAGCTCTTCGGCCCGTTTGAACTCGGTGGTGTTCGTCGAGATGATGGTGGCGGCGATGACGCGGTGCTCCATGCGCAGAGGGCCGACCCGATAGGTGTACCAGGCGGAGGCTTTCGGACCGTCCAGGCGAACTTCGAACATGTCGGTCTCGCCGGTGCGGAAGACGTTTTTTACGATTTCCTGAGCCGTCCCGCGGTAGTCGGCCGGAAGCAGATCGTAGAAACAGCGGTTGATCACGGAACCCGGCGGCATCTCGGCCAGCGGGTGGTTGATGAAACGGATCACCCCCGCCTGGTCGACCGTCAAGATGGTGTCCGGCGCCGTTTCGACGAGCGAGCGCCACAGCTCCTCGGACTCCTTGAGCTTCTGCTGGGCCTCGCGCAAGCGGTTGATGATGGTCTGGGCATGGGAGCCGAGAATGACCAGCAGGCACAGAACCACCACGCGGATGTAAATGTCGTAAAGGTCGGGGCCGATCAGCTGGGCGATCAGGTTGAACTTGTTTGAAAAGAAGATGTTCAGGATGGAATCGAGCACCCAATAGACCGTTGAAATCATGACGACGGCCAGCACCATGGAGTCCGGGATCTTGTCGCGTCCCAGCAATTTGATTTTCATCGGTCAGCCCTCTTGGTTGCTACTTCGTCCGCAGAGACAGTTGAAACTAATTCTTAATAGCATAGCTGCCAATCGACAACCAAACGAAATCTGAATGCCCACCCCTGCGATCCGGTTTCTGAAGCGGCGCCGCCTGCCCTTTGAGGTCGTTTCCTATGAGCACCTGGAAAAGGGTGCCGAGTTCGCCGCCCGAGCGACGGGCTTCCCGCTCCGCCGCACCGTCAAGACGCTGGTGGTGGCGGTCGTCCCGAAGCGCCATCTGCTGGTGCTCGTCCCCGGAGACCGTCGCCTCGACCTGAAGCGCCTGGCGCGCGCGCTGGCTGCCAAGAAAGCCGCCATGGTCGACCCTCTCACCGCGGAGCGACTGACCGGCTACCCCGTCGGCGGAATCAGTCCGTTCGGGGCGAAGCAGGCGCTGCCCGTCGTGATGGATCAGACGATCCTCGGCCAGGAGGAGGTCCTGATCAACGCCGGCCGACGGGGCGTCATGCTGAAAATGGCGCCGGCGGTCATTCGGGCCGGTTTGGGTTGCCTGGTGGCCGCCGTTGCCGATTGAGCCCGTCCGCAACTTTAAAGCGAGCCATCCCGGCGCGGCCCGGCTGGAAGTTTTTCGGCCAACCCGCCTTTATCCCGGCCCATCACGGATTATATTGTGGCCTTGACGGCGCGCGAAGAGGGCGGCCGGCGCGGCATTTCAAACCTGCCGTTCCTATGTTCGACCGCGGCCGGGGAAGCGCCGGTATCCGCCGTTTCACCGCCTGTGGAGGGCATTCCATGAAACGAAACGCTTTCATCGTATGGGTCATTCTCGCGGGGGGCGCCCTCGCGGGAATCTATGCGGCCACTCAACCCCCAACCGAAAAAACGACGGACATGAAAACCAACATCGAGAGTCTGAAAAAAGCCACATTTGCCGGCGGCTGCTTCTGGTGCAGCGAGGCCGATTTCGAGAAGACCGACGGCGTGGTCGATGCCATCTCCGGCTACACCGGCGGGGCCACGGAAAACCCGAGCTATGAAGATGTCAGCTCCGGCCGGACCGAACACCTCGAAGCGGTCCAGGTCATTTACGATCCCGCCAAAATCACCTATAAAGAGCTCCTCGGCGTCTTTTGGCGGCATGTGGACCCCACGGATCCGGGCGGCCAGTTTGTCGACCGCGGCGCCCAATACCGTACGGCCATATTCTACCATGACGAGGAACAGCGGCAGCTGGCCGAGGCATCCAAGCAGGAGCTGGTCCGCAGCGGCCGGTTCCAGAAGCCGGTGGCTACCGAGATCCGGCCGCTCACCCGGTTTTATGCCGCCGAGGGGTATCACCAGGACTACTACAAGAAAAACGCGCTGCGCTACAGCCTTTACCGCCAGGGCTCCGGGCGCGACGATTTCATCCGGCAGGCCTGGGGCCCGCCGGCCGGTCCGGCCGCGGCCGGAAGCAGCGCCGGATATGCCAAGCCCAGCGAGGCCGAGCTGAGGAAGCGCCTGACGCCGTTTCAATACCACGTCACCCAGGAAGAAGGCACCGAGCCGCCCTTTGAAAACGAGTTCTGGAACCATAAACGCGAAGGGATCTACGTGGACATCGTATCCGGCGAGCCGCTGTTCGGTTCAGCGGATAAGTTCGACTCCGGTACCGGCTGGCCCAGCTTCACCCGGCCGCTGGATCCCAACTTCATCGTGGAAAAGACCGACCGCAGCCACTTCATGGTGCGGGTCGAGGTGCGCAGCCGTTTCGGCGATTCGCACTTGGGCCATGTCTTCCCGGACGGCCCTCCGCCGACCGGCCGGCGCTACTGCATCAACTCGGCATCCCTGCGGTTCGTTCCGAAGGCCGAGATGGAAAAGGAAGGCTATGGAGAGTACCTGGACCGGGCGGGGCCTCCGAAATAAGTTCAACGAGACGGTGCTCGGCACGCCCGCACGGCAGGGGGGCTGAGACGGCGTGCACGCGATCGGATCGACTCTCGCCCCCTTCGCGCCATGGCTGCGCCGCTACAGCGGCCGTTACCTGCGTGCGGACCTCATGGCGGGGCTCACGGTCGCCGTGGTCGCGGTGCCGCAGTCCATGGCCTATGCCCTGATCGCCGGGGTTCCGGTGCCATACGGGTTGTATGCCTCCATCGTACCGACCATCGTGGCCTGTCTGTGGGGCAGCTCCGCCCACCTCGTGACCGGCCCGACCACGGCCGTATCCCTGGTGGTGTTCACCTCCCTCTCCGAGCTCGCGCCCGCGGGGACCCCCCATTACACCGAGCTGGCATTGCTGCTGGCGTTCATCGTCGGCGTCATCCAGATCGGCATGGGCCTGTCGCGCCTGGGGGTGTTTCTCAATTTCGTCTCCCACTCCGTCATTTTAGGCTTCAGCTCCGGTGCGGCGGTGTTGATCGGATTCAAGCAGATTCCCAGTTTTCTGGGATTGAAGCTGGAGCGGGGCGGGTCGCTCCCCAGCGCGCTTTGGGAACTCGCGACGAACATTGCCGACGTGCACGCGGCCACGTTGGCGTTGGGCCTGCTGACCATTCTCGTGATCGGCGTGCTGAAGAAATTCCGGCCGACCTGGCCGGGAACGCTCATCGCCATGCTGCTGACCAGCCTGCTGGTGGGGCTCCTCGACTTGAGCGCGCAGGGGGTGGCGGTGGTGGGGGCCATCCCCCGCAGCCTTCCGCCGTTTCACGTGCCGGCCGTCGGATGGAACGAGAATTTCAGCCGCCTGATTCCGGGCGCGCTGGCCATCGCCATTTTAGGACTGGTCGAGGCGGCGTCCATCGCCAAGGCCATCGCCGGTCAAACCCACCAGCGGATCAACATGAACCAGGAGTTTCTGGGGCAGGGGCTTGCCAATGTCGCCGCCGGCTTTTTCAGCGGCTATCCCGGCAGCGGATCCTTCACCCGCTCGGCGATCAATTTCCGCTCCGGCGGGAAAACGCCGATGAGCGGCATCATATCCGGCGCGTCCGTGGCCGCTACCGTGCTGGCGGCGGCGCCCCTGGCGGCGCACCTGCCGGTGGCGGCTCTATCCGGCGCCCTGCTGGTGATCGCCGTCGAGATGATCAAGGTGGCCGACATCAAACGCGCGGTGCGCTCCACCCGCAACGACGCCGTCGTGCTGGTCATCACGTTTTTATCGACGCTTTTTTTGAACATCGAGTTCGCCGTCTACGTGGGGGCGCTGCTGTCGATCGCGCTGCACCTCAAGACGACCTCGCAGCCGCGCATCTTCTCCACCGTTCCGGACCTGATCAGCGGCAAGATGATCGGGACCACGCACGGCAAGATGTGCTGCCAGATGGACATCGTCCGGATCGAGGGGTCCATTTTTTTCGGTTCATCCGACTTCGTGCTGGAGGACCTCCAGCGTCGCCTGAAAAGCCATCCGCACATGAGCTGCCTGCTCATCCGCATGCATCAGGTGAACAACTTCGACGCGAGCGGCGTGCACGTGCTGGAACAGATCGTCGCCCAGCTGGGAGGGCGGGGCGGCGGGTTGTTCTTTTCAGGCGTAAACGCCCGGGTCTTCCAGGTGTTCAAGAACTCGGGGCTGCTCCGGGAAATCGGCGAGTCGCACATCAGCAGCAGCACCCGGGCCGCCATCCGGCAGGCGATGCGCGAAGCCTTCTGTCCGCTGGTCTGCGCTGCATGCGAATTTGCGGTCTTCCACGAGTGCCCGGATTTGAAGCGGGGAAACTGGGAAATTCTCGGCAAAGGGGTCCGGCCCCGGTGTTCGCATCCTCGGCATGATCGCGCGGCGGATATCGGCAGGGAAGGGTGAGGGGAGCGGCTGATGGGAGTGAAGTCTGGGTATATAGTTGGAAATCTCCCCCGGCCCCTCTTTTTCAAAGAGGGGAGCTGCCTCCCTTTGAAAAAGGGAGGTCAGGAGGGATTTGCAGTTATCCATTCGGTTCAATTTTGAGGCCGTTCATAACTATCGGCACCCGTTAGGGCACCGATGAGGAGCATGCTTTGAAGATACTGGTTGCCGTCGACCGAAAACCCTCGTCTGAGGCAGCGGTCCAGGCCGCCGCCCAAATCGCCGGACGGCTCAACGCGGAGCTGGCCGTGCTCACGGTTCGTCACGGAACCCATGCCACCGAAACGCCGCCGCCGGTCGGCGTGGACATCCCGGCGCATGACCGAACGGGCCTGCCGGACGGCATTCGGATCCTGCTGCAGGCCGCGGACACGCTCGCCGCGTCGGGGTATCTGAACCCGGTGACCCGAATCAGGCTCCGGGACCTGCCGTATGGGCATGTTTTTTTTCTTCACAAAGCCTCGGGCGAGCGCATGCTCTTCTCCGAGCGCTTCGGCAACCTGGTGGACGAGCTCAACCATGAAATCGCCGAGAACCAGTTCGATCTGGTGGTCATCGCCGCGCCGCGCCGCGGACCGCTGGGGCGGTTTGCGCCGATGAACATCCCGCGCAAACTCGCCCTGGATCTGCATGGCTCGTTTCTGGTGGTGCGGGGCGGAATGCCCGACGACCGTTATGTGGTGTGCGCCGACGGGTCGCCGTCCTCGCGCCGGATTTTTCCATTCTTGAAACGGCTGCTGCCTTCCATTCGAGGCCGCATCGATCTGGTGTGCGTTCAGAAACCGACTCCCGACCCCCGTGACGTCGCGCAGGCCGAGCATTGCCTGAGTTTGGCCAGCGCGTGGCTGGCGCGCTGCGGCAAGGACGTCCGCGTGCTGCGGCTGCAGGACACCCGACGATTCAAGGCCATCGTGGAGGCGGCCGGGCGCGATGCGATCATCGTCATGGGCGAAAGCCACATGCACGACGTGCGCCGCCGCACGCTGGGAACCCTGCCCATGAAAGTGCTGCCCCGCACCGAGGCCAGCTTCCTCATGGTCAAGCAGCCGACCGAACCCGACCCGGAGATGTTCGACGAGTCATTTTCCTGCGAATAGCGTTGGCGGCGCCATATAAAACTCCTCCCATCCAACCCAAATAGGGGACGGGTATAATATTATGCATTGAATGTGCAGCCGTTACGTGATAGTCTTTTTTCATGCCGAGAAAAGCACGCATAGATGCGCCTGGCGCGCTGCACCATATCATTGGCCGCGGAATCGAGAAGCGGAAGATATTTCGGACGGACTCCGATCGGAATGATTTTCTTGAGAGAGTCGCCCAGGCCCTGCGGGATTCCCAGACGCCCTGTTATGCATGGGCGCTGCTGCCCAATCATTTTCATCTTCTGCTCAGAACCGGAAACGCCTCCATCGCCCAACTGATGAGGCGGATTTTGAGCGGATATGCCGGCAGCTTCAATCGGCGGTATCGCCGGGCCGGTCATTTATTTCAGAATCGCTATAAATCGATCTTGTGCCAGGAGGATGTCTATTTTTTGGAGTTAGTTCGCTACATTCATCTCAATCCGCTGAGAGCGAATCTGGTTAGCACGATGGATGAATTGGATCATTTTGCTTACTCCGGTCATAGCACGATCATGGGGCATCGCGATGACGCATGGCAGAAAACGGATGAGGTGCTCAGCCGGTTCGGCCGAAATGCGCGAGTCGCCAAAAAGGCTTATCGCTCGTTTGTGGAAAAAGGCATATCGTTGGGTAAGCGTCGTGAGCTAACCGGCGGCGGGCTGATTCGAAGCATGGGGGGCTGGAGTGAAGTCAAAGCCTATCGCCGGTTGAGGGAGCATTGCAAAGGGGACGAGCGCATCTTGGGCGATGGTGACTTCGTGGAGTCGGTTCTCGCGACCCAGCGTGAGGTTCTGGCGCGCCGCTATGCATTTCAGGCTCAGGGGAATGATTTCAAGAGTGTCGTGAAACGCGTTGGCGATATTTGTGGATTGGAGGCTGAAAGCATCACCGCTCCCGGCAAACAGCTCCGGCGTGCGGAAGCCCGGGCGTTG
This sequence comes from uncultured Desulfatibacillum sp., assembly GCA_964427375.1. Lineage (GTDB taxonomy): Bacteria > Desulfobacterota > Desulfobacteria > Desulfobacterales > SpSt-501 > SpSt-501. The sequence continues at coordinate 19,272 of CAYRUF010000029.1, forward strand.
GTGTGTTATTTTGCGACACGACAACTGGGGATGACGACGATCAGTGTGGCGCGGCTCATGGGGGTTAGCCAACCCGCTGTGACCCGGGCGGCCTACCGCGGCGAGACTTTGGCTAAAGAGCGAAACCTCCAACTGGCCGCGCCGCCCGACTGGGAGAGCATATCTCTCCGATCGTAATGGCATGACTTCCAATGGCCATAGTAAAAAAAACATAAAGTATACCCGTCCCCCCTCCCCTAAGCCGTCTAAATACGCCCCCTAAACATCTCCATGTCGGGCGCGCCAGCTCACGCGCTCGTCGTTACGTCAGCGCCTCCATGCCATTGAGAACATCCTCGAATCGACTGGCGACGTAGTCCGGGGTCACCTGTTCGTGGGATTTGGCCCCCTGGTTGGAGTCGATGAAAATGGTCCGGATGCCGAGCCGGCCCGCCCCGTAGACATCCCGGTACATGTCGTTGCCCACAAAGATGACCTCGGACGGTGCGAGCTTGAGCCCCTCCAGGGCCTTCTGCATCAGCCTCGGATCCGGTTTCCGGTACCCGTAGCGCGCGGAGATGATGACGGGGTCGAAGTAGCCGTCCAGCCCGACGGCTTTCATCTCGGGCAGGGCGTAGCAGGGCTGCGCGTCGGAAACAAGGGCCATCCGGTAAGCCGGGCGCAGCTCATCCAGCACCCGCTTCACGCCCGGGTAGAGCTTGAGACGTTTCCGGGAGATGGCCCGGTAGATCTGTGCGAGGACCGTGGCCAGCCGCTGACGCGCCGCCGGTTCCACGCCCTCCTCCCCGAGGAAGGCGTTCCAGATGGCCTCCACATCTATTTCCGGGTACGTCTCGCCGCTGGATTCTTTTTGCCGGTTCATGATTTGGTAGTACCGGTCGCGCACCTCCCACCGATGCCGGTTAACCCCGTGATAGGTGAGGTAGTGGGCGATCCCGCGGTAGATTTCTTCCATGGACTCGTCCGTCTCGATGTCGATCAGGGTTCCGTAAAGATCGAACAGGATGCCTTTTATGGCCGTCATCCGTCTACCTCAGCGTGGCCTTGGCTTCATCCAGGAGCTGCCGCCGATACCGTCTCTGGATCCAAGGGTTGCGGGCGATGCGCAGCAGGGTGAGCCCCATGTGGAACGGAACGCGGCGGGTAATGGACGCGAAGGCCCGGTCCCGGTCGGGAAAATGGCAGGCATACTCCCAGAGGAAGTGGCCGATGAAGGGCTCCGCCGCCTGATGGCCGCCGGTGTACTGCATGAAGAAGTGCTTGATCTCGCCGGCCACGCGCCCCACATCGAAGACCCGGTCCGCCCGCTTCATCCGCTCCAGGTCGATGGCGATGACCCAGGCGCCGTCGCCGAAGAGGAGGTTGGTGGGCGTCGCGTCCCCGTGGACCAGCACCTGATGGTCCTCCCACATCCATCCCTTCTCCCGCCACCGGTCCTTGAGCCAATAAAGCTCCTGGGATTCCTCCCATCCGATGTGCCCCGCGTATTTCAGCTGCTCGGTGATCCGGTCAAAGTAGGCGCAGTCGCGGTGGAAGTCCACCCGGTCCGAGCTGGCCGTGCGGTTGTGCATGCTGGCGAGGAAATAGGCGAGGGCGGCGAGCTTCTGGAAGAGGGCCCCGTGCGCTCCCTCCCGAATCGCCCTTACGATGAAATCGGTGAGCGGCGTGCCGTGGCAGAACTCCTCGATCAGCACGCTGTTGAGGCTGGCGTTGCAGCCCAGGGGCCGCGCGATGTAGTGCGGATATCCAGTGAACCCGACGCCGCGCAGATGGTGGAGATTGCTGAATTCCCGCTCCATGCGCCAACGGGCAGCCTCCGGGGAGCGGCCCGATACGCCGCCGAAAAACTTACCGATCAGCCGAATGCCGCTGCGCCGGTCTTCGTAGAGGTAGACATGGTTGGATGAGATAAGGCGGAAAACCCGGAAGTCGGGGGCGCCGTCATCCACGCCGAGCGGCGGAAGAATGTCGCAGCGGAGATAGTCATGGAGCGGGTCTTTTCGAGATAGATGGCCGAGGTGCTTCATATCCGGGCAACTTTAAGAATAAACGGAAACCGGCAAATCATCCCGGCTGCTTCGGTCCAATATCGGACCCTCCACCGAATGTCAAAATCCTCTCCATAATTGGACACAACCTGAATAATTTCGGGGGAAGAAGGCAATTGGGTTGACCCCGCTCTCGGCAGAGAAAAACGGACCAGCCGAATGTTTGAGTTGAAATCAAAGGCGCAAGGCTATCCGCGGTGCCAGCGTCGAAGCGGGGGGGGCAAGAGCGAACCGGTCATGCCGGCAGCGGCGGTATAGCCGGAATTAGGGTAAGTCCACCACCCGAGGTGCCAATTGCGTCAAGCAGCCGTTTAGGCCTATCGCTGCTATGCATTGGCTGACGATCGCCACCTTCAACTGGCCGCGCCGCCCGACAGAGTCGTCTTATCTCGCCGCCCCTAATGGCATCACGGCCGATGGTGGTCCGGAAAATGAATAAAGTAATACCCGTCCCCTAAACGCTCACGCCTCAATGCATCGAAAAAAGGCATGAATTCATACCCTGATTGGTTAAGGCCTCCTATCGGGTTTTGGCGTAGTCGATCATTCCCTGGAAATCGACGAGGACGGCGGGTTCATCGCCTTCGACCCAGGCGTCGTGGCCCGCGGGAAGCAGGGACACATCGCCCGGCCGGCAGGTGAATTCGGTTCCATCGTCCATCCGGACGGTCAAAACCCCCGACACATGATATTGGAAATGAGGCGCTTCGCAGCTTTTGGTTTTCGCCAGCGGCTGGACCGATTCCGACCATTTCCATCCCGGCTCGAGGACGGCGCGGCCGACCGTCGCGTTGCCGATTTTGACCAGCTCCAAGCGGCCCTTTGGAAAGAGCCGAACTTCGTCGGGATTATCCAGGCTTTTTAATTCGGCATTTTTCATACGACCTCACTCCCGGCAGAGAAAAACGGGCCTGTCGTATTTTTGGATTGAAATCAAGGTGTAAGGCTATCCGTGTTGGAGGAGTCGAAGCGGGCGGCCAAGAGCGAACTGGAGATGCAGGTGGCGGCGGGATAGCCGGAATTAGGGTAAGTCCGCCACCCGGGTTGTCAATTGCATCAAGCCGCTGGCTATTCCCATTGCGGCGAGGCATTGGCTAAAGAGCGGAACCGATAACGGGCCGCGCAGCCCGGCTGAGCCAGCTTGTCTCGCCGGCCCTAACGGCATTTCTGCCCATGGTGGTCCTAAAAAATGCATAATGTAATACCCGTCCCCAATAGCCGTCCCCAATAGCCCGTCCCCAATAGCCGGGTGCCCTTGGGTATGGTGCGATTTGACAATTTTAAGTTATAAATTTGACAATTATAAAGTATAAATATATGAGTTGCTATTATGTGGATAGAAAGAGAAATCACCCCCGAGCTCATAAAGGCTGCGGCCGGCTTTCCGGTGGTGGCGCTGGTTGGGCCTCGGCAGGTCGGAAAGACTTCAATTCTGGAGCGAGTTTTTGCAAGTTATAATTACGTGAGCCTGGATGCGCCGGCCCGTGCGGAGGGAGCCGAAACCCGGCCGCAGGAGTTTCTGCAAAGGCACCCGCCGCCCCTGGTGGTGGATGAGGTGCAGTATGCGCCGTCTTTTCTGCGCCACATCAAGGCGTGGGTGGATTCAAAAAGAGGGAAAAACGGTCTTTTCGTCATCACCGGGTCCCAGAATTTCCTGCTGATGGAAAACCTGACCGAAAGCCTTGCCGGCCGCAGCGCGGTCATTCCTTTTCTGGGGCTCTCCGGCAGCGAATGGCTTTCGGTGCGAGGCGCCCGTCCAGGGCACTTGTGGAAAGACTTTCTCTGGAAAGGCAGCTTTCCGGCCCTCTGGTCCGATCCCGGCCAGGGGCCGAGCCGCGAGCGATGGTACCAGGGCTACCTGGCCACGTACCTCGAGCGCGATGTGCGCAATCTGTTGAACGTCGGCAGCCTGCGCGATTTCGAGCGCTTTCTGCGGGCCTGCGCGGCGCGCTGCGGGCAGATGCTGAATCTGTCGGAGCTGGGTAGGGATGTGGGCATTTCGACCCCCACGGCCAAGCAGTGGCTGAGCGTTTTGCAGGCATCCAACCAGGTGGTGCTGCTTGAGCCCTACCACCGCTCGTTGGGAAAGCGGCTCGCAAAAACACCGAAACTTTATTTCACGGACACCGGCCTGGCGGCCTATCTCATGGGGTTTTCTTCAGCGGATGCGCTGTGGTCGTCGCGCGAGGCGGGCGCGCTGTGGGAGAGCTATGCAGTCGGCCAGTGGATGCGGTGGCGCGACTGGCATGACCCCGCCCTCATGCTCTGGTACTGGCGCGACCAGGGGGGCAACGAGGTGGATCTGCTTCTGGAGCGCAACCGCAGGCTGTTTGCCGTGGAATGCAAGGTCAAGGAGCTGCCGGATCGACAGGATCTCCGGGGCATTGAACGGCTGAAAAAGTTCTACGGCCGGGAAGAGGTCGCCCGAGCCTATGTGGCCTGCCCCGCAGATGTATCTTTTGATATCGAACCCGGCGTCACGGCGGTTTCCGGCTGGCAGGTCTGGCCGCTTGAGATGTAGGCGGCGCGCGGAAGCGAGGGGCTTGGTGTGCTGTTGGGTAATACGGGAATTGGGCATGACGGCTCTAAGCGTTGCTCGGTTACTCTAAATTTTTCAGTCTGCGGTGACCAAGGCGGTCCGCCGTAGAGAGAAATTTGCTAAAGATCGGAACCTTCAATTGGCGGTGCCTTTGAAATGAATGAATTCGTTCCTGTCCCCTATATCTGTTCGATGTTTCAGGAGTTCATCAAGCGATGAAGAGCCGGTGGGAGGGAACGGCCCAGATGGAGGGTTCCGCGATTTTCCGGATCTGCTTTCCGCGGTAGATGACGAGGCCCCCGCGCCATTCGCCTCCCAGGTTTGCCGCAACATCCCTCAAAGGGCGCACATCGGCGCTGGTGACTGTGTCGCGGGATTTGATTTCCATTCCGAGAATGCCCGATGGAGTTTCAAGGATCAAGTCGACCTCGAGGCCCGAGCGGGTTCTGTAAAAGTAGAGCTCGCCGGGAGATTGAACCGTTTTCATCCACTTGACCAGTTCGGCGACGACATAGGTTTCATACATCTCGCCCGTCGGCTCGCCCTGGAATCCGCAGAGCATGCGCAGAAGCCCAAGATCCACCCAATACAACTTGGGGGTCTTGATGACGGAGCTGGTGATATTGCGGTGGTAGGGTTGAAGCAGCAGGGTTTGGTACGAGAGCCGGAGGTATTCCAAATACCTGCGGGCCGTGTCGACGCTGACGCCGGTGTCGCGCGCCATCTCGGAATACTGGAGGAGCTTTCCGGAACGCAACGCGGAGAGTTTTTGAAATTTCCGAAAAGGCTCCAGGTCGTCAAGGCGGGCGAGGTCGGAGAGGTCCCTTTCCAAATAGGTGTACCCGTAATCTTTCAGCCATTTCCAGCGCTCTTCTGCGGGGAGATGCAAAAGAGGAGGCATCCCGCCCCACTGCAGCAAGTAATCCTGAGCAGCGCGTTGGCGGCTTTCGCTTTCATCCAGGAGGATGCCCGGAGCCTCGCTGAAAATCTCGTCAATGGAGGTTAGGGAAAAAAGTCGGTTAACCAGCGGCTGCGCCAAATCTTCTTCAGCCTGCCCGTGAAAGATCTCGCCGGCCATCAGCGGCCACAGTTCGTAGAGTGAGATGCGCCCTGCCAACGTCTCGCGGATTTTCTTGATGAGAAGGATCTGGCTTGAGCCCGTCAAGACGCAAAAAGAAACCTGGCCGGCATCGAAGGCAAATTTGACCTTTTCAAAGACAATGGGTTCTTTTTGGGCTTCGTCGATTACGGCGTCACCCACATCCCGACCCCAGGACGATGTCGGGATCGTTCGCAGGGCGTCACGGTTTTCAGGGGCGTCGAGATTGATGTAGCGCATCTCAGGGTAGGCGGCTTTTGACAACGTGGTCTTTCCGCTTTGGCGTGCGCCAGTTATCAAGACCACTCGTTTGGACGAGCGCTTAGGAAGGTGCTGCCTCAAAAACCTCTTTATCTGTAAATTTTCGCTCATGATCGTAATATTTACAGGATAAATTCAAGCAGATCAACTTAATTCTTCAAGTCGCCAGAAAAGAAAATTCCTCCCGTTAAAAAAGGGAGGCCGGGAGGGATTTCCGATGATGCAGTCTATCCTCTTAGCCGGATTCGACAGCGCAGGGCGAGTGGAACAAGGCGAGCAGGAAAAGGATGCCTGTGCATCAGAATGGCAAGATCGGGATCAAAGAAAGTGCCTTTGCTTAGGCGTACTGAAGGCGCCGGCCTTTGGGTTCAGGAATAGTTCTACCGAATTCTTTCGCAGTTTCGATCCATAGGTTAATAGCCTCATGGCAGTTGATCAATGCTTGATCAGGCAAGTCGCCGTGGGCGGCACAGCCAGGAAGCTCAGGCACCTCAGCAATAGAGACCTGGTCTTCCGCGCTCCAGTAAATAATGATTTCGTATCGATGCATTAGTCGTTGCCTCCAAAGCCATATCTCACAATAATCCGGCGCACCTGCTTGACTTGGTAGGGTTTCGCCAAATTTCCATCCCTCTGGAGATTTATCAGTTCTTCACTCCTTCCTTGACGAATAGGTGGTGGCTGCCGCGGACACGTTCCTGAAAACCGAAATCGAGCAGAAGATTCCGAAGATCATCAAATCTGGTATTGGCATCCGATTTGCCCCTGAGAATAGCCAGAAGCTTAGCCGGCCAAGGCAGGTTTCACCCAAATCCGACTGTGTTCAGCACACCACCTGTGTTAAATGTAACTGATTTTTCAAAAAGATAGCGCAGTATGATTCTGCTATCAAGTTTCAAACTTGTGGCGAGGGGCCTGAAGCAAGATAGTCGATGAAAAAGCCTGTGATGACCCGCACCCAATGGGAACGATTTGTTGAAATGGACAGTGGGTTTTCACGAGAAGTGCAGGAGAAAGGGCTGCCCTTGATATGAAGGAGGCACAGTGGTTAGAACCCAAATTCAATTGGCCGAGTGCCCGCGACGTCTCCGAGTATCACGACACCTATCTTTCCGAGTGCAGCAGGCATGGCCGCAAAGAAATGAATGAATTCATGCCTTTCCCTCATTTTGTTTGACTGATCCTGAAGAGGTTCGAGCCTTAACCAAGGTTGGTTCCAAAAATGCAACTGGCTGGTTTTACGAAAGGATTTTAATTCGGCAGTTTTTTTGCGGCCTCGCTTTCAGCAGGGAAAAGCAGCCCTGCCTTTTTTTTGGATTGAGATCACGCCGTAAGGCTATCTGCATGGCAGGAATCGAGGCGGGCGGCCAAGAGCGAACCGGTCATGCCGGCAGCGGGGGTATAGCCGGAATTGGGGTAAGCCCATCACCCGAGCAGTCAAATGCATCAAGCAGCCGGATAGGCTATCGCGGCAGGGCATTGGCTGAAGAGGGGAACCTTCAGTTGGCCGCGCCGACCGGATGAGCCAGCTTATCTCGCTGGCCCAAATGTCGTAACAGCCTATGGCGATCCTATAAAATGCATAAAGTAATACCCGTCCCCTGATAGCCGTCCCCTGATAGCGGTGTCAGCAATTCCGACCGAGCCTTCAAAAAAATAGAGGGCGCGGTTTTGCCGCGCCCTCTGAAGTTTTAAGAGCGGATGGGGTTATGCGGTATTGCGCTTGCCGTAAAAGAACGTCAAACCGGTCAGTGCGAGCCCGAGCAGGACCACGGTTGCCGGTTCGGGGACGGGAGTTGGACCAGGACCGGGGCCTGGGGTGGGCGTCTGGGCCGTTGCGGAAGCTATCCAGCTGCCGGTGCTCAGAATATTCGCGGAAGAATAATAATTGGTCGAACCCCCCGCGCTTAAGAATCTAAAGGAGTCCGCATTGATAGGATCGGAGGGTGAGGAAATCAAATAAACCGAGCTATCGCCAGGATTAAAATTATTAGCTGCAAAAGAAAATTGAATATTAAACAGCAGACCGCCGCCCGCCGGAACACCGTCGACAGATAAGGTGATCGGATTAATCGGACCAGCAGCAATTCCGGTAACATATGAAAAATTAAGACCGAAAAGATCCTGCGCGGGATTGAAATTGAAGAACCAGCTACCGACGTAGTCGCTGCTTCCTGCATCCAAGGCAGAATATGCCATTGTTAATTGGACCGAGTTGGCGCCGACATTCTCAAAAGTTGCCGTCAGCCAAGGTGGCGTTCCCGCCGGGGGGGCAGAATCAGCGTAAACCGAATCAAGGCTGAATAATAGATCCCCCTGGGTGAGGTTGTCGGCGTAAAGGGGAGAGGTTAAAACCGAGAACAGGGCCAATAAAAAAATCAAGGACACTGCTGTCTTTTTCATTTGCCCCCTCCTAAATTTACAGCTATCCGAATACACAGGAATGAACTGCCAAAGAGAAAGCATTACAGGGCGTTGAATCAACACTCTGGCGGCTATACTAATCCAAGCGATTTTCAACTGTCAAGAAAAATTAGAAATTCGACGGATCGAGTTGCCCTGCCAGCCGGCTAGTCGCTTACGACCGGATCGTTTGGGCGGATGAAACTGAGCTGGAATTTTCGGATCTCAATGGTTTGGGAGGCTGTCGAAGCGCTCGTAAACCCGAATAGGAAGCGGTCGAAGCGGTCGTGAAGGAAATCGAGCTGGCCGGGCGGCGGCGTGGCCGTGTTGCTCAGTTCTATGGTCTGGGTCATGGGGGCGATCCCCGCGGTCGCCCAGTCGTACTCGAATCGGGTGTTCTGGAAAAACGATGTTCCCACCAAATTTGTGCAGTCCGCATCCGCGCATTTCTTCAACCAGGTTTTCAAAGTGTACTCGTATTTCCCCGATCCGTTGGGCGTGGTGCTGCGCAGCACTTCGAGTCGGACCGCCCAAGGGCCTTCCGTCAACCAGTTGTTGGTGAAAGAGCCGGCGTTGGTTGGATCGGTTTGGAGTTGCGTGGGGGTAAGATAGAGGCCAGGATCGTTCGGAGGGTCGTTGAGAGCAGGGTCGATCGCGTAAAGCCTGCCGTCTTCCGCGCTAAAATAGATAATGCCGTCAGGCCCGATGGCTGGCTTGGATCGCACCGCGCCGATCGATCCGACCGCCGGGTATTTCCATCTCAACGTTCGATCCGGGTTCAGGGCATACAGGTGGCCGTCGTCCGACCCGAATATAATTGCGCCGTCGCCGGCGATCGTCGGTGAACTCTTAATTGCCCCGATGGCACTGTCGCCGCTGGGCGGATAGGTTTGCGCGTTATTGAAAGAGCCATCGGGATTTAGCGAAATGATATAGAGACGGCCGTTATTCGAACCTACGTATACTGTTCGACCGTCTCCTGAGACTGTCGGCGATGAAACGACTTCCCCGCCAGTCTCGACCGACCACCGGCCGATGCCCGCAGCAGTAACTCCATAAACATTTCTGTTGTCTGATCCAAAATAAACGTTTCCATTGATCGGATTAACAGCGGGCGTCGACCGGATAGAAGCGGGTGAGGCTGGTGTAAATTGGCGGACCAGGTCGGCAGATGCACCGGCATCGCGGACGACGTACAAAGACCCGTTCTGCGAACCGACGTAGATCACATTATCGTTTGGAGCCAGAGATGAATTGTAGACTGCTATGGGAGAGGACGTATAGTCAAATCCAGCTGAGGAAGGCCCGATATCGTAAGACCACACTACTAAGCCATTGTCTTTTCTGAGTGAATGCAATGTACCGTTGTCCGTAACCACATAGACTTGTCCTTCGTCGTCGGACACAAACGGCTTGCCTTCGATGTTTCCGTCCAAGGAAGTGGGACTGGCCCAAACTGGGGTTCCGTTTGAGTTGTATCTTTGGATCAATCCGCTGTCATTCCCAACATAGATGTCTCCGGAGACATCCAAGGCAGGGGAAGAGTCCATGTCGTCGTCGTTGCCGTCTGTGGTGTCCGGATTTCTCCACCATAATTCTGCCCCGTCTGTAGGACGCAGGCGGATAAGTCTACCCTTGTCAAAACGATCTCCAAGGTTTTTGCTGGACCGTGCAGTATAAATTCGAACGTCTGCGGGGTCGCGGGCATCAACCGCCGGAGAAGATAGGCTGGTCGACCCGGAATTGTAATCCCAAATTGCAGTTGGGGTATCGTGCCGGTTGTCGTCGTAGGTTTTGTTGGTGCTGGTGAGGGGATTAATTCGGCAGGGGGCGTTGATCAGGGAGTCCCGTCCCCAGAAGACGTATTGGACAACGTCTCGGTCGCTGCCGGAAAAATCAGGGTCGAAGCGGCTGCCAAGATTTACCGTCGTTGCATCCAAGCATATGGTCTGGTTTTGATTGTTCCGCTTGCCGTCGAATTCGACCGCCATCTTGGGAGCCAGGAGGCCTTGCCCGCTTCGGCCATCTTGAAAGTCGGATGCAAACGTCGGATTCAAAACTTTGCGGCTGTCACCCGCATAGGCTAGTAGCTCGCTCAAGCTGATATCGCCGCCGACGGAGCCGACATCGTTGTTGCTGCCGTTGAGAATGCTGAAGGTGAAGCCGTCGCCGTCAGTTCCCGTATAGTTCGATATAATGAAAAAGGCGCGAAAGCCGATGTTGAATAGGCAACCTCCAGCTTGGCAGAAATTCCTTACGCCGCCGATGGACCGAGTATCTCTGAACCAAACGGCGCCGAAGGAACCGCCCGATGAGCTGAGGGAGAGGTATTTGTTGCCTGGATCTTCATAAACATTTACAAAACCGGAATCTGGTACTTTGCTAAGTACTGCTGTAAGATTTGCTTCCTCATCGAACTCTATGTCTGGCTTGCGGCTTTCCGGTGTTTTGCCTAACGCGGTCTCCCGATCGAAGACCGATCCTCCATATTGATTGTTCCAATCTTTGGTGTATTTGACCCCATTAGACTCACCCTCTGCAGTAATAATATGAATTGCGGGAGAAAGGATTACGTAATCCGAAGATGCTGATACACCAAGGGGGAACTTGCTGCTGTCGGGGTTCTGAATGTTAGTGAGCTTGATGTAGTTAGGGTTTTCTGTGTCTATTCTTTCATCATAGAAATAGTGTTTCTTTTCCATTCTGAGGTCGGAACCGCGAATCTCAATGGCGCCATTTTTCAGCGGGAAAAAAGAAGCTGCATTGCGGGTTAAAAGCAGGTCTCCGCCTTGGTTGATGCTTCCGTCTTGGAAGGGGCGAACTGCAAAAGCTACCAAATAGTCCTTTCCGCGATAAATGTTTATGTTATCTTCTAAAGTCAAAGTTATATGCGTGTCGTCTTGATAGTTAAAACCGGATATCGCCGCTACAGGGTCATAATCCGAAACTCCCGGATTAGTATCATAGACTACGAGAAAAGCCCGAGGCTCGCCTATAGGGATGTTGAAGTTGGTGGGAAGCAATCCTTTATTTAACTTCAGATCGATATCCGGGGTTGGATCTGGAGTGACAGGGTCAGGAATAATCGAAAGGGAAGAAAACTCCAAACCAAAAATTTTCAGTTTGAAAGTACTGTCGGCACCAATCTTGTAAGTGGTAGAATTTAACTTGTCGATACTGTTTTCTGAAAATTTTGGGCTGTTATTTACCAGTTCTGATGAGGCATAGCGAATCCCAGATTCATAAAAATAATAGGCGCGGCGAGAATCATTCTGGGTGGCAGTGCTACTGATGGAGGTGCTGAACAGCGAGACCATGGTAACGCCCAGCACGCCAAAGATCACCATCGTCAGGACGATATAAACCAGGATGTTGCCCTGCGATGACCGCAGTCGTCCCTTCAACGATCGAAACAAGTCGGTGAGTGTGTCCTTCATATCGCTATTAGTCGTTCTGCCCTCATGGTGCTGCTAGCATGCTGCGGGGGTAAATTTGAGCTGAGAAACCTGTTTCGATATCGCTGGCTGCGGACCTGACGGTGAAAGTAACCGTAATTTGCGATATCTCGTTGTTGCCGTCACCGTCCAAATCTTGCGTTGTCCTGCCAAAGGCGAATGTATTTACATTATCTAATAATGCATTCGAATTCCCGTCGACGCTGATCAGTATTTCTCGGTTGGCCGAGTTGTAGTTAATTCGGCGGATGCCTGGGAGGGATGGATCAATACTTCTGTATCCTATGTCGGTTGCAGTCGGCATTGGGTTCACCAGCGTCTGTATCTGCCTAAGTTCCAATCCAATGCGGTCGAGGGCGACTTGGGCCTGCAGGGCCGTTTCCGAGCTGAACCTCGATGTCAGGAAGCCTCGAACTCCCGTGTAGAGGAAAAAGCCGGCAAACGCCCCGATCATTCCAATGAGAATCAGAGTCGTAACGAGCTCTATCAATGTGAAGCCTTTTTGTGTTTTCAGCTCTGGTATCATTAGAAAGGCACCAGCGGCGAATCGCTATCGCGGCTTTTGGCGAGCAGGGTAGTCAATCTATGCTCACCGGCAACAACTAAAACTTTAAGAGTTCTGAGCTTTGAAGAGTCATCGATTTCATTGCCGCTGGCATCAAAATCGATGTACTTGGCTGTCACACTTTCTTTTTTGGGGGCGTTGTCATAGATATGATCAGTATTAATGGCTTTATTCATATCCGTTAACGCTGTAGATTCATTTGAGTTAATCTTGGCGACATAATCAGCGACTATTTTTTCCATTAATGCTTCTGCACCTGCCTCATCCCGCACGTACTCGATAGAGCGGGTACTTCTGCTCATGGCGGTTCCCATGAACTGGATGAAAAAGGCGCCCATGATCGCGGCCATAAGGATGGTGACGATCACCTCGACCAGTGTGAAACCAGGGGCAAATCCCCCCTGGCCCCCCTTTTTCAAAGGGGGGAAGGGGAAGAGAGGTGCAGAAGGGAGGAATGCAAAGAGCGGTTTCAAGATAAAATCAAAGTCATCCCTCCCTTTGGCAAAGGGGGCAGGGAGGATTTCAGGATTTCGTGGGGCAGACGTCATCGGATCAGGCCTGTTTCGGGAGTGATGGTGATATAACGCGTCTCGCCCTTGGTAACGCTGACCATCGGATTGTCTCCGGTGGCCACAGGGGTGTTAGGAACTCCAAGGGCCTGCGCCCTGTAAGGTCGGCCCAGCCGGTCGAAAACGACTGTGAAACTGTTGAGATCGGCACCAAGATCCGAAAAAGCGATGCGGGAGATCCCTCCAGCGTAATCCCCCCCGGGAATTATGACATCTTCCGTGGCGGTCGCAGTCGCACGGAACAGCCAATAACGTTGTGTTGCGCTGTCACTCTGTATTCCCCAGACGGCATCCGATCGTTTCATCGCCTGAGACTGGGCATAGCGAATTTGATTGCGGATTTTGTCTGTTGCGGAATTCAGGTCCAAGTCGCTCGTGGCGATGGAGCGGCCGAGGACGGTGGCTGCAATGATGGTCATAAGCAGCAGCACGACCACCATTTCAATCATGGTGAAACCCGATGAACGGCTCACCGCTGGACCTCGCCGATGTCGCAAGTTTTCCCCCCTTTTTAAGAAGGGAACCGGGGATAGGAAGTCATCGATTCGGATGACTTTTTACGAGTTCATTATCAACTGGGCGTTGGTTCGGTACAGGTGACTATATCACTCCCGCCGCCGGAAAGTCAATAATGGCTTTTATTTCATATGGTTGTGAATATTCAGGCGGTTAGGGCGGGAGGGCGGTAAGCGTTATGGAATCATTCTGAACCCATAGGCCCTAAAATGTGAATCAAAAGTAAAAACAGCTTCCAGCCCCAAGCAAGCCATGGCGCGTGGCGCCATTTTATCGGCAAGAAAGTTTTTTGTGGGAGAGGCTTTCAGCCTCGATCGTCGCGGCTGGAAAGCCGCTCCCCCAGAAAATGACCCAACTTGCTTGATAGCTACGCACGATCTTAAAGCTGATGCAATCGGCATGTTGCTATTCATAAGCCTCTGCCAGATAGGCGTCGTGGTTCTTCGAGACGTCATGCGTCCCCGACCCGAACGCCCCGACTGCTTTGAGCGCACGCGAGCGTTTCTGCTCTTCTTCCAGCCCGCTGCGCGACTTCAGCAAGGCCTCGATCGCTTGCCGTATGACCTCGGCACTGGAGAGATTCCGCGCGGCCGCCGTTCTTTTGACCGCTTCGAATTGCTCTCGGGTCAACCGGATTTGGGTTCTAACCATTCTATTCCCTTTAATAGCCGTAGCCGCCGCTGTAGATTCTGACGACTCTCCCGTTCTCGATGCGCACGTAGTCCATGAAGCGGCTGGGGCCGTAGTTGTAGGTCCACAGCTCGACCCGGACGATGACCTTGACGCGGTAGGCGCTACCGTAGCGTTCGAATTCCCGATACTGGTTCGAGGGCGGCAGGGCGTCGTAGTGGTGGTAGCGTTCCTCCTCCCAGGTTTCCACGTTGCTCGGCGGTCCGCATTCGTTCGCCAGCTTGTCTCTGGGATCGCCTTCCGAGATCAACCGCGACCCGCAGCGCATCGCCTGGGCGGGCTGCACAAGCGCGGCGGACCAAAGCAAGACAGAAAAAAGAAGCATTGCGACGACTGCCCTCATGGGTATGACCCTTCCTGAGACTCGGTATCGATGCAAAAAACCGCTGCGAATCCAGATCATAAGGCGAAATAAGAATCTAAACAAGAAGAACGGAATTTGTGAAAATAAAAATCCCCCTTCCTCCTTCTTTGTTGTTTTTTATGGGGTTGGCTTCCAGCCACGACAAAATCGCGGCAAGATGCCGCTCCCACCAAACAAGGAAACCAGCTTGGCAAGAAAAAAGAGGCCGGCAGGCAGGGCGGCGAGATGACTACGGCTTGAAGACTTTGAGCTTCAGCCCTTGGATCGGCCTGAAGTGCTTGGCATTGCTTGAAACCAGAACCATTTTGTTTTCTGCCGCCGTGGCGGCGACGATGGCCTCAGCGGCCCCGAGCCCGTGCGACATCGAATATGTTTCGATATAAATCAAGGCGCGATGGCCGATGTTTTCCGTGAACGGGAGCGATACAAAGCCGAACGAAGAAAGAAAATCATGGACATAATCCTGCTGCTGCCCGTTCTTTGCCGTCTGCAGCAACTCGAGGTAAGAATAAGCTGAGAGAAATCGCTCGTCCGAGCGGTCGATCAACTTGGCAGCTTTTAGATTGCCGCGTTGGATCCAAATGAAGATCTCCGTGTCAAATATCATGGAACCGGGATCCTCTTAAGGCATTCATCTGCTCCTGCACGGCACAGGATTCTTGCCCCGCCATGTTGAAAAAAGGGTGTTCAGCCACGGAGTTCAATCGACTGCTCTTTACGGGTATAGTGGTCTCATTGAATTCGCCGTTGCGGAACAGCCCCGTCTGCCGTTCGCCAGTGGCAGTGTTCACCCGATCCAAGAGACCGGGCCGGCTGAGACTGGCTTCGTAGTAGATTGCGGCCGATGTCACTTTTCCCCCAAGCGTGCCTTTTTTGCGGCTGGTTTCAAGGGAGTCAAAAACCTCAGCCGGGTCCGCCGCGGTCGATGCCACCGGCTCCACCTTGATCTTCTTGATCCCCTGGATCACGGCGGCCACATCGGCAGGGCCGACTACGCTTTCTACTGCCTTGCCCAGCTCGGCCCAAAATTCGATCTGCCTGGGGACCGATCGTTTCTGGACGGCGCCTTCTCTCTCGGCCGCTTCAATCAGGGCCGCGTTCAGTCTCAAGGGGCTGGCCATGGTTTATCCTCCTGCAGAATAAATCTTTACGCTACATAAGTGGCAATTTGCTGCATGATTGGCAATTTGAAATATTTCAGAAAGATGGTAGA
>CAYRUF010000029.1:35093-37538 GCA_964427375.1 uncultured Desulfatibacillum sp.
AAGTGGCAATTTGCTGCATGATTGGCAATTTGAAATATTTCAGAAAGATGGTAGAAGCGAAGACCGAAGGATGAACTTAGAAGGATGAAGTTAAGAGAAAGAAAGACTGAAGGCTGAAGGTGGAAGGAAAGGCAAGCGTGGCCATACAAGGCCTCGGGCGTTTGAGCTGGTTGATGAGGTGGCTGTATTGGCTTGATTCGTTCTCTGCGGGATTTTCAACAGACCTTCGGCCTTCAGCCTTCAGCCTATTCACCTTCGATCAATCCACATAGGAGCCCCATGAACACCGACCCCAAAACGATTGCCTTGTCTCAGCTCGCCGAGGTGCTGGCTTCCCACTTTCAGCACAAGCGGGAAATCACCTGCTACATCGGTTCGAACGCCGCCACCCCGACCTCTTCGATCGAGGCCCTCACGGCGGCCGTGAGGGCGCGCGCGCCCAAGCTGCCCTTCATCAAGATGGTGCACACCCTGCTCCAGGGCCCCGTGCCGTATGTCGAAAAGGGGCTGCAGGACCGCATCATGACGTTTTCCATTTTTTCGGGCGGCGAGGTGCGCAAGGCCGCCAACGAGGGCCACGCCTATTATCTGCCCTGCACCCTGGCCAATATCGACAGCCTGATCGGCAAGGGCCGGCGCTTCGAGCCGGACGTGGCGATCTTCAAGGTCAGCCGGAACCCCTTCACCGGGGAATTTAGTCTGGGGCTCTCGGTCGAAGCCCTGCACACCGCGATCGATCATGCCCGCGTGGTGGTCGCCGAGCTGGATCCCAGCATGCCCTTCACCGAGGGCCAGAGCGTCGTCGATGCGCGCTCGATCGACTACCTCATCCGCGACGGCGTCCAGCCGGTCTACGAGCTGCCGGCGCCCGACTTCGAAAACCTCTCCGCAGCCGAACGGCGCATCGGCGAGCTGATCGCCACGGCGTTCATCCACGACGGCGACACCATCCAGGTCGGGATCGGCAAGATACCGGACGCCGTGATCGGCACCGTGCGCACCGCCGGCTACCGGGACCTCGGGGTGCAGACCGAACTGTACAGCGACGGGCTGATGATCCTGGAGAAGGCGGGCATCGTCACCAACCGCAAGAAAAAGGCCAACCTGGGCTACAGCACCACCAGCCTGATCATGGGCTCGCGCGAGCTCTACGACTTCGTGCACATGCGCACCGGCGTGCAGATGCGGCCTTCGGCCTACACCAACTCGGCCGAGACCGTGCGCAAGAACAGCCCCTTCGTTTCGGTGAATACGGCCGTCGGCGTGGACCTCTTCGGCAACGTGTGGGCGGACTTCATCGATCTGCGCCGCTACTACAGCGGGGTCGGCGGCCAGCCCGACTTCATCCGCGCCCTCAACGACCGCATCCACGGCACCCCCATCATCGCCATGAAGAGCACCACCGACAAGGGCGAGTCTAAGATCGTGAAGCACCACCCCCCGGGCATCAGCCTTACGGCGAGCTCCTATGACGGTGTCGTGATCGTCACCGAATGGGGGATCGCGGACCTGCGGGAGCTCACGGTGGGCGAGAAGGCCCTGGCTCTGGCCAGCATCTCGCACCCGAGCACCCGCGACGAGCTGATGCGCTATGTGATCGACGATCCCATGTTCACGAAGCCCTTCGGCTTCTTTTCCCGTAAAATTCCGCGCGGCGTGAAGATGTACGCGGGTAAGATTGCGATTTCATGAGAAATAGGGGATCGAATAGAGGCGCAAAAGGCAAATCCCTCCCGACCTCCCTTTTTCAAAGGGAGGCAGTTCCCCCCTTTTTCAAAGGGAGGGGGTGTCGGCTGCGGCTTTTGGAGAGACTGAAGGTGAAAGGACTGGCTAAGGGTGGCCATTTGGCGCAATTATTCCGATTCAGCTCCAAAGTCATCTTTTACGACAGGCGGAGCGAAGATTCCGCCTTCGATTGTTCGGGCAAAGCATACAAAGCCCGCCCTTGATCTCCCCCCTTTTTCAAAGGGAGGGGGTGTCGGCTGCGGCTTTTGGAGAGACTGAAGGTGAAAGGACTGGCTAAGGGTGGCCATTTGGCGCAATTATTCCGATTCAGCTCCAAAGTCATCTTTTACGACAGGCGGAGCGAAGATTCCGCCTTCGATTGTTCGGGCAAAGCATACAAAGCCCGCCCTTGATCTCCCCCCTTTGGAAAAGGGGGGTCGGGGGGATTTTATGGAGGGTTTGGCATGCTGCGTTACAACCCCAATCTTAAGAACACAGCTCGGCAGCTGCGCAAGAATATGACCGACAGCGAAAGGGCTCTCTGGTCGCGGCTGCGCGGAAAACAGCTGCTGGGTGTGCAGTTCTATCGGCAGAAGCCGATCGGCGATTATGTCGTGGATTTTTACGCACCCCGGGCGAAGCTGGTCGTCGAGATCGATGGGTCGCAGCATTCTCAGGTCGAGGCGATAGAGAAAGACCAGGTGCGCGACCGCTATTTGG
>CAYRUF010000029.1:37638-38796 GCA_964427375.1 uncultured Desulfatibacillum sp.
GCAAATCCCTCCCGACCTCCCTTTTTCAAAGGGAGGCAGTTCCCCCCTTTGGCAAAGGGGGGCGGGGGAGATTTTTTGTTGCCATCCTCCTCGTTTTTTTCCTTTTAAATGGCTGCCAGACTCAGCCGCGCGTTACGGTCGAGCCGCTGCCGCGCTACGATGCGGCCTTCCAGCGCACGGACGGCTGGACCGGAGGCGACGGCGCATACAGCGTTGCGCTGGGCCGCGGGCGCGTGCTCTGGCTGTTCGGCGACTCGTTCGTGGGGCGGGTTCAGGACGGCCGGCGCACCGGTTCGCTCCTGATCAACAATTCGGCGGCGCTGCAGGTCGGCGCCGAACCGTCCGAAGCTTCTCTGAGGTTTGTCTACCGCAGCCTGCCGGACGGCCGTCCCGCAGCTTTTTTCCAGCCGGAGGGCGGAGCCGGCTGGTTCTGGCCGTACCACGGGGTGCGCACGCCGCAGGGGCTTTTCCTGTTCCTGCTGCAGATCGAGCCGGCCGAAGGTCCGCCGGGCTTCAACTTCATGCTGGCGGCCACCTGGATGGCTAAAATCGAAAACCCGGACGAGGCTCCGGAAAACTGGAGCATGATTCGCCATAAAATCCCCTGGAGCCACGACCGGCGGCTGTTCGGTTCGTCCGTGCTGTCGAGGGACGGATATTGCTACGTTTTCGGCAGCACGGACGCCGCGGTTGCGGGCCGGGTGCGCAAGCAGATGCTGGTTGCGAGGGTGCCGGCGGACCGGCTGGAGGACTTCAGCGCCTGGCGCTTTTTTGCAGACGGCGAGTGGGTGGAGGACGCCGACCGGGCCGGCCCAGTCGGCGAGGACGTGGCCGCCGAGTTTTCGGTGTCCTATCAGCCCGCGGCGGATCGGTACGTGCTCGTCTACAGCGAGGGCGGGTTGTCGGAGCACATCGCGCTGCGGCTGGCGCGCCGGCCCGAGGGGCCGTGGGGGGCGCCGATCCGGGTTTACCGCTGCCCCGAGATCGATTGGGACCCTCGCATCTTCTGCTATGCGGGCAAGGGCCATCCTGAAATCGGCGGCTCGCGGCAGGAGCTGATCGTGACCTATGTGGCCAACGCCACCGATTTCGCGCTGCTCGAGTCCGACGCGCGGCTTTACCGTCCGCGATTCATCAAGGTTGCGTTCGAGTAAGTTA
>CAYRUF010000029.1:38896-53825 GCA_964427375.1 uncultured Desulfatibacillum sp.
CTCGACGCCCCGGGCGATCCACTCCAGAAACGGCGGGTAGCCGTCCTCCACGGCCAGGCTGACGATGCAGGGCACGCTGTAGCTGTGGAGGGACTTCACCTTCGCAATCAGCTCGGGGGTGCGCTCGGCGGTCGTTTTGGCGATCATGACCACCTCCGCGTCCTCTTGAAACTTGCCCTCCCAGACATAAATCGATTGCATCTGCGGGAGAATGTTGACGCAGCCCGCCAGGCGGGCGGAGACCAACTCCCGGCCGATGCGCCGGGCCTCCTCCAGACTGCCGGCCGTCATGTAAACGAATCGGATCGGCATGGAATCCCCTCCATTTTTTCAGCTGCGGTAATTGCGCCGCATCGCATCCGCCTCGCGCCGCATCTCCTCGCGCAGGGATTCGGGCGCTAAAACGGTGGCGCGGCCGCCCCAGGTCAGGATCCAGCGCTTGATTTCCTCGGTCCCGGCCACCTCGGCCTCGAATACCACGGAGCCGTCTTTTCGCGGGATCAACTTCTGGCTCGCGTGCCAAATTTTTTCAGACAAATAGCCGGCGGCCTCCGGTGCGAAGCGCACCCGCACCTTCGCGGCCGGTCCCAGGAACACGCCGAAGCTGGGTTTCAGGAAATCGTCGATGACCAGATCGGCCGGCGGGTCGAAGGGCTCATCCGTGAGGTCGAGGCGCTGGATTCGGTCCAGGGCGAAGACCCGGATGTCCTGGCGCAGGCCGCAGTATCCGATCAGGTAGAACGCACCGTCGAAAAACAGCAGCCGGTAGGGGGCGACCCGCCGGCGGGTTTCGGCCCGGTCGCGCATGGACCGGTAGATCATGTCGAGACGGCGCCGCTGGGAAACGGCCTGGTTCACGGTGTCGATCATGCCGCGGTAGGCCGCGTGCGGCTTGACCGGAGTAGCGCCGACCGAGAGCCCCGCCTGGGCCCGCTCCAGCTCCTGGACCATTTCCCCCGGCAGCAGCGCCTGGATTTTTTCGAAAAGGGATTCCAGGGCATCGTGGAAAACGGTGCCCCGCAACACGCCCGCCAGCCGGCGTCCGAAATAGAGCGCCATCAGCTCCGGCAGGGTCAGCGGGATGGGAAGGGTCTGCTGGCGGCCGGCCAGAAGCGACCAGACCATGCGGTGCCCGTCGCGCTCGGTGGTCACCGGGAACCCGGCTGCCTGCAGCGCTTCGAGGTCCCGGTACACGGTGCGGGTGTGGCATTCGACCATCTCCGCTAGCTCCGGGACCGACTTGCCGCGCCGGGATGCAATCAGCGCTTGAATGATCTTCCACTGCCGTGCGAGCTGGTCGCCGCGGGCCACGGTCGCCTCCAACTGTTTGGGTAGGTTGAAACAGTCATTTCAAACGTGAACGATTTTCGACCGAAGAATCCCCTCAAAGGACTGAGTAATGAGGACTGAGGGCTGAGTCAACCCTAACGTTGCATAAACAACATGGTAACGCGCGAAGAACGAATCGATATCCTTGCCGAAACCTAGCCTGCTCAGTTCGATTGTTTTTCCATCCCCAGGTGAATTTGAAAGGGTGGGGGCGGATGGGTCATGTTGTTTACCCTTCGGGAAAGCCGGAGGACTCCAGAGCTTGTGTTGCCAAGGGTTCGCAGTAGTCTGACTACGGCTTCACCCTTGGCGCCTGGGCTCCGGAGCCCTCCGACGTTTGCAACGGTAGGGTCAAGAAAAACCGGACCTGCAACCGCTCAGTCCTCAGTCCTCGGCGCTCATCACTTTTTTTTCGTAACTGTGACCGGATCTGTCACACCGCCCTGTTAGAGTCTGCTCCAAGAGAATCGTGTTTTCGTCCCAAACCTCGAAACCTTTTTCAGGAGGGAGCATGACTCGACACATGACCAGCGAATCGTACTGCGACTGCTACGAGTACCACGGCAGCACCCAGATCGAGCACACCCGCACCCAGGCCGGCGAGACGGTCTGGCGGGACTGGCTCATCTTCGACACGGTCGAGGAGGCCGCCGAGTATTTCAATGCAGCCTGTGCGGATTGAGAAGGAGGGACCCGAATGAGCAACGCTGAAATCCGAAGGACCGGGGTCGGGTGTTTCGCGGGGGGGACCACGCTGTCACGGGTGCTCCGGCGGATGATCGATGCCTATTCACTGGGGGAATGGAGCCAGGTGCCAAGCGTTCAGCCGGATTCGTCGCCGGCGGCTCAGGCGCTGCAGAAGCTCATCAGCGCCGCCGGCCGATCCGCCGGGCCGGCCGGCGGCGGCCCAGTGGATGAGGATGTTGCCGGCTTTTTTCTGAATGTCGACCGCGAAGCGCTCCATCTGTCCGTGTTCACCCGCGGCCGGGGGAGGCGGTGTCAGAAATTCACCGCCTCCCTGGAAGGCCTCACGCGGCTGCGGCAGAGCCGTCTGCATTGACCTATTTGGGGTGGCATTCCGAGCAGGAGGTCGGGCCCGATTTCGGCATCGGCTTGCTGGACGTCTGGATGGCTTTCTGCAGGGCCAGGTTCTTGACTTTGGTCTCTTTGTGGCAGTTGATGCACAGCTTGTGGTAGGCGGCCTTGAAGTAAGCGATGTTGGTCCCCTCGCTGCGCGGCTGGCCGGGTTTGGGTTTTTCGATTTCAGCCAGATCGTGGCACCCGGAGGTCATGCACCCGGTGATGGGTTCCGTCAGCCCCCAGGTGTGGTGGCAGGTGATACAGGCGATATCGAAATGCCGGGCATGCGGGAAGTCCACGGCGGACCGCTGGGACTGAACCCCGTCCGGCGCCTTGAGGACGATCGTGCCCATCGGCACGCACATGTCCTCCGGCGCCGCTGCGCCCGAGAAGGCCTTCACGCCACCGATCAGCCCAACCGCTGCGACAACCATGATCAACCAGACCGTCTTGCGCATCGTCATCGTACCTCCCCTTGGATGCCCATCAATAAGCGTTCGAAATGATACATATTATCGAATATGGTTATTGCCCCATTCGGATCGGCAGCAAGGTGCATATCAGGTTTTGCGGCGTTCGACAATAAAATTTGACCGATCGGTTCGAAGATCCGGCTCTCATCGCGGATGCCGCCCCGGGCGGGCGGCCTCATGCGAGCTCGACCAGCGCTTCGCGCATCAGCCGGCCGATCGGCATCCGGTTCGGGCAGCGTTCCTCCGCCGCGGCGAAGTCCATCCTCGCCATGGCGGCGCGGGCCTCTGGAGCGATGGAATGGAAGCGGCTCCGGGCGTAATCCCGGTTCCCGTAGCTGCGGCTGTACATGAGGTAGCGCATGACTTTTCCGACCGGAACGGCGCCGGCCAGGGCCGGCTCGCAGAAGCGGGTGCACCCGGCGCAGTAGCCGGCGGCTCCGGCCAGCGCCTCGTCCGCCAGGGTCTCCCGCTCCAGAGCGGACAGGCGGGTCTTGTTAAGGGCCGCGGCGGTGTTTTCGGACAGCAGGGCCATGGTCGGCATCTGCGAACAGATGCTGGCGATCTGCGGGTTTTCCCACACCGCCTTGAGCTTGGCCTGGCCCTGGGTGTAGCCGCTTTGGAGGAAGCGGCCGCCCAGGTTGAGCTCGCTGGCGCTGTTGGTCTGAACCTGGCCGCCGCCCTGGGTCTTCATGGCGGTCAGTCCGATTCCCGCTTGGGTGCAGGCGTCCACCGCCCGGCGCATGGCGTCGGTGTGCATCAGGCGGTAGTTGTAGGTCATCATGATGCCGTCGATCCACCCCAGGGGAGCCGCCCCGAGCAGGCATTCCTCCATGTTGCTGTGGGTGCTGAATCCGAAGAAGCGGATCTTGCCCTGGGACTTGGCCGTTTCGCCCCATTTCTGGATGTCCTTGCTCATGCTGGAAATATGGCGGATGGCGTGGACGAAGAACAGGTCGATATGATCCGTGCGCATGCGCTCCAGCGAAAGCTGGAGGTGCTCGGTCATGCCCTTGAGCGTCCAGGCGGTCGACTTGGTCACCAGGAAAATGCTTTTGCGGTCCTCCGGGTATTTGGCGAAGTACTTGCCGATGCCGAGCTCGCTGTTGCCGCCCTCGTAGGAATTGGCAGTGTCCCAGTACGTGACGCCCCATTTGATCGCCTGCCGCAGCATGAGCTGGTTGCTGGGGATGTCGAACATTCCGCCCAACGATAAAATGGCCACCTGTTCGCCGGTCCTGCCGAACGGCCGGGTGGGCACCCGGCCGGGGTCCTGCGCGCCCAGCGAACTCGGAACCGAAGCCGCCAGCAGCCCGAGGCCGGCCGCGCCCGTGGTTTTCAGAAAATCCCTGCGGGAGAAATCTTTTTCGTTATTCATACGTTCAGTCTTCCTCCAAATTCTGAGTATAAAAGGTGTCAAATGGGGATTAATGACTTAAAAACCGTTGATTCCGATTTGACATCATTTTTTTTTAAGAGTACGCTCCCAGATCTTGAAGAATTTTAACCACCTGATCCCTTAAAAGAGGAACGTCATCTTTTGCTGCCAGCCAGACCGTATTAATGTCAACGCCGAAGTAATCATGTATCAATTTGTCTCTCATTCCAGCAATGTCCTCCCATGGAATCTCAGGATATATAGAATGCAGCTCTTTTGAGACCCGCTTTATTGCCTCGCCAATGATTTCAATTTGTCGAATAACTGCGTCTTGAAGAAGTGGATTTTCATTAAAATCAGTGGCGCTGATCTGGTGTAAATAAAAAGCAATACGGTCACATGCATCACGAATATGATTCAGATAAACTGTATCATCACGCTTCATAAATCACCATGAGTTCCTTGAGTATCCTGTCCTTAAGATAGGGGCTAATGGCGCCTTCGGTCAGCAGGTCTACTTTTTTTCCAAGGGCCTCAGAAAGATTGCGTTCGATTCTTACCAGCGAGAGCAGACTCTTGGGTTTGGATAATTTAACAACAAGATCTATATCGCTTGATTCAGTAGCCTCGCCTCTTGCGGTGGATCCGAAAATACCGATCATGGAAATGTCGTTTTGGCGACATATGTTGATAATTTTATCTAGATCAGATTTATTCATACTCTCTCCATTTATCATGGCTCAAGTCGATCAGAATGACCCCGCTAACGAAAAGCTCAGCGGCAGCGATTACGCTGTCCGTTGAAGTTATGGGGCAGAAAGGCTCGCCGATCAAGAAAAACAAACCTGAAAAACTTAGCGCGACTGGATCGGCAGCCGCCGATCCAAGTAAGATTACAGCACCATCCGGTGGTGCGGATGGCGGGATTCGTTTTCGGCGCTCACCCGGATGGCGCGCCGGCCGAGGACCGGGCACTCGTGCTCGCAGACGCCGCAGCCGATGCACCATTTCGGGTCCACGTAGGGCTGCTGCAGCCGAACCTGGACCACCACGGCGCTGCCGGGAGCCGGGGACTCGGTTGCGGCCAAGGGCCGCTCCAGATCGAGTGCGTCCCGGCTGTTGGCGGCGATCCGCAGGCGTTGGCCGGACGGCAGGAGCGCATGGTAGTCGCCGGTGCCGAAGCGGCCGGCATCGAGTGCATTGGCGGCGAGCTGCAGGCGGTTGCGGTCGGCGCCCTTCAAGACCAGCGGAACGCTCGTGCGCACGGCATTGAAGACCTCGCGGGTGAAGATGGCCTTGGGGCTGACCGGGCAGTTCTCCTGGCAGACGATGCAGGGCTTGTCCATGGCCCAGGGCAGGCAGCGGCCGCGGTCCACGAAAGCCGTGCCGATGCGCAGCGGGCCGCGGCCGGCAAAGCCGCTGCGGCCCATGCGCTCGTCGAGGCTGATCGGCCGGAGGGCGGCCGTGGGGCAGAGATGGCCGCAGGCGATGCAGGTATGCTGGCAGCCGCTGGTGCCGACCCGGAAGTTCAGCTTGGGGGTCCACAGCCCCTCGATCCCGGCTTCGAGGCCCGCCGGGTGGATGACATTGGTCGGGCAGACGCGCATGCACTGGCCGCACTTGATGCAGCGCGCCAGGAAGTCCTCCTCCGCCAGCGCGCCGGGCGGACGGATCAGGCCGGCGTTCCAGTTCGGGCCGCTGACGCCGCCCAGCCGCAGGACCGGAGCCGCCAGCAGGCCGGACACGGCGGACACGACGAATCCCCGGCGCGCCAAATCCGGCAGCAGCGCTTCTCCGGCCGCCGACGGCCGGGTCCGGTAGCCCATGGCGTCGTGGCGGCATTCGTCCAGGCAGTTCAGGCACATGACGCATTCGCTGATGCGGATCGTTTCGGCCGGGGCGCAGGCCCCCTCGCAGCTGCGCTCGCAGAGGCGGCAGCCCGTGCATCCCTCCTCCGTGCGACCGATCCGCCAGATCGCAAAACGGCCCAGAACCCCCAGCAGCGCGCCCAGGGGGCAGACGAAGCGGCAGTAAAACCGCGGAATCCAAAGGTTGAGGAAGAGCGCGGCCAGAAACACGGCGCCGATCAACCCGGCCCCTTCATAGAAGCGCGGCAGGGGGGCCGGCCCCACGCCCAGGCGGTCGGCGAGCGGCAGCAGGATCAGGTTGACGGAGCGGTGCGCGAGCGGCAGCGGATCGAACAGGCCGATCTGCAGGGAGCCCGAGGCGATCCAGTCGCGGGGGAGCAGAACGGCGGCGGCCAGAAAGAAGGCCAGAACATAGTACTTGAGCGCCTGGGACGGACGGAAGCGGTTCATCTCCAGCTGGACGGATAGTTTGCGGGAACGTCGGCCGAGGTAGCCGATGAACTGGTGCATGGCGCCGAACGGGCAGATCCAGCCGCAGAAGACCCGGCCCAGCAGGATCGTCAGCGCCACGGTGGCAAGCCCCCACAGCAGACCGGCATAAAGCGTGCGCGTCGACAGCAGGGTCGCGAGTCCCACCAGGGGGTCGAGATCGAGCAGCCAGTTGACCGGCCAGCCCCGCAGCTGCCAGGGTTGCCGCCCGAGGGTGGCTACCGTGCAGAACCACATGAAGACCGCGAAGAAAAACCCCTGGCTGACGCGGCGGGCGGTCACGATCCTCATGCGGCCACCTCGATCGGGGACAGCGCACGATAGTCGGCCGAGCCCGCGCCCAGGGCCTCGGCCTTGGCGATGAACGGCAGGTCTGCGGCGGTTTTCCCGAGCAGGGTGGCGCCGAAGGCGTCCACGGCCACCTGATCGGTGCCGACGATCAGCGTGCGCGTTTCCTTGAGGTCGGCCAGCGAGCCGCCGGTGGGGCCGTTGCTGATCATGGTGGTGGTGGCGTCGAGCACCACCAGCGTGGGCGTCACCATGCGGGCCAGCTCGGCGATGATCGTCTGGATGTCCTGGTGGAAGATGTTGCGCCGCCCGCCCAGCAGGCCGTACCAGTTTTTCATCACCATCGAGGCCCCGCTGCGGTGGTGGTCCTTGAGCGGTGCGAGGCCGATCAGCTTGGTGATGCCCGACAGCGGTTCGAGCAGCACGGGCCAGTTCCGGATCAGGGCCGCATCCTGGAGCGTCAGCGGGCGGAAGAACCGCTCTTCCGGCAGAATCAGCTCGGCGCCGGCGCTGCGCGCGGCCTCCCCGATGCCGGTCAGGGCGAAGCAGCTGGCCGGATCGTTGATCGGGTTGTCGGTCACGCGCACGGCGGCTGCGCCGGCCTGCCGGCACAGGCGGATCATTTCGGAGAGCAGCTCGGGATGGGTGGTGGCCGAGAGCAGCGGCGGGGACGCGAAGGCCGCGTTCACCTTGATCAGGACCCGATCCCCCTTGCGGACGAAGGTCTCGATGCCGCCGAGGGCCTGCAGGGCGAGCTGGAGGCCGCCGGCGCGGTCGGCGCCCCGGGCGATGCACATCCTCCGCCCGGCTTCCGGAAGGGAAAAGTCGGGCAGGCCGGATGCCGCCGGTTCTACGGATGCCGGTCCGGGGCCGGCGGGATCATAGGCCAGGGCGGCGACGCCGCCGGCGGCCAGCAGCGCGGCGCCGGCCCGGACCGCGCGGCCCATGAACTCGCGCCGATTCAGGAGGGGCTCAGGGGACACGCGCCGCCTCCTTGAGCTTTTCGGCCAGGCGGCCGGATAACCGCAGCGCCTGCTCGCGGCTGGGCGCTTCGTGGACGCCGGCCAGGAAAGGCCCCTGGGCGAATACCACCTCGACCATGTCCAGAATCGCGATGACGGTGGCGCCGCCGACCGGCGCGTCGGCGGGGCTTGCCTCTCCGCCGTAGGCCTTGAGAAACTCCACATAGGATCGCGCCAGGTCGCTCGCTTCCTGCGGGTTCGCCCGTCGGGAGAGGAAGGCGGTCATTTCGACGCCGTCGGCCGCATAGGTCGCCGCGAAGACGCGGTCCAGGCCGGACATCCCGAAGGCATCCGTAGGGATCAGGCGGATGCCGGCTGCATCGAGACCCTCCCGGGGGAAGAGATCGCGCTCGGCGATGGCGGCCCCGCCGACCGGTCGCCGGGCCATGAAGCCGCGCGCGAGCGCCTCCAAGGAGTCGAGCAGCCGGGGCTCGCGGCTGGAGGCGATCAGTTCCAGGTAGAAGGGCCCGTGTGCGAGGAACAGGGCGTTTTCGGCCCGGTAGGCGAATTCGGCGAAACCCAAGGGAGTTGCGTCGCTGCGGCGCTGCTGGCTGAAAACCGCATAGGCGTTCGGCGCGGCGCCCATGTCGTAGACGAACGCTTCGATCCAGTCCTCGGGCCGGCCGGAGAACGCCATGCGCTGGCAATCCAGGCGCACGAAACCGGCCGAGAGGTAGAGCTCGGCTTTGCCGTTGATTTTGTCCGACAGCGTTTCGCGGTCGAATCGTTCCGGCGGAGAAAGCGGCGAGAAGCCCTCGGGCAGCTCCAGGATCGGTTCTGCGGATGCAGGGGGTTGGGTGGCGACGACGGCTCCTTCGAGATAGTTGCGCACGGCCGGGTTGAACCGGAACTGCACCGAATAGATCCATCCGGCCGCCGCCGCCAGCACGGCGAACACGACCAGTCCGATCATCGTTTGGCGACGGGACCGGGAGCTGGTGGGCGCAGGTTCGATGTCGGAACAGGCATCCGGCATGAGGGGTCACGTGAATAGGGTGTCTGGCTGAATCATATGGAACGATACACTCAACTTCGAACCCATGTCAAACGATGATGAACTCGTTATCAGGGATGTTGCTTGACGGACCTGATTGCGGTATTAGCGTTCAATTTCAGCTAATGCTGAGATTTATCTCGTGGGAGCGGCATCTTGCCGCGATGATACGGATGATTTCCAATGCAGCGTAATTCAATCCTCTGCCCCAAGTGCGGTCTTCTGATCAGTCTGAGCGAGCAAACCTGCCCATACTGCGGTCTGCGGTCGCCCGGCGCCCGCTGGCGGCGCCTGGGCGTGTTCCGGCTGCTGGCCGACCCGGCCCTGCTGGTCAAAACGATCATCGGGGCGAACATCGGCTTCTTCGCACTGTCGCTGCTGATGGATCCTCCGACGGCGGGCCTGACGGTTAACCCGCTGCGGCTGCTGTCGCCGTCGGATCGGAGCCTTTTCGTTTTAGGGGCGACGGGGGTCATCCCGATCGACAGCTATCATCGCTGGTGGACGCTGGTGTCCGCCGGTTACCTGCACGGCGGCCTGCTGCACATCTTCTTCAACATGGCGGCCTTCCGGCAGCTGTCGGCGGTGGTGGTCCGGGAGTTCGGAGTCCACCGGATGTTCGCCATCTACGCGTTGGGGGGCGTGGCGGGATTCGGGGCCTCCTACCTGGCGGGGGTCGGTCTGACCATCGGGGCCTCGGCTGGAGTCTGCGGGCTGGTGGGCGCCATCATGTACTACGGCCGGAGCCGGGGCGGGTCTTACGGTACGGCGCTTTACAAGCAGGTCGGCATGTGGGTGGTGATCATGTTCGTGTTCGGGTTCGCGGTGCCCGGCATCAACAACTGGGGGCACGCCGGCGGGATCGGCGCCGGCGCCCTGCTGGGATACCTGCTGGGCTATACGGAGCGCAAACGCGAAACTCCTTTCCACCGGCTTCTGGCGACCCTGTGCCTGGCCGGAACGGCCGGCATTCTCGCCTGGGCGGTTTTAACCAGCCTCTACTATCGGCTTTCTTGATGGCTTCGTAAAGAGGCCAATCTCCAACCCCCATCATCATTCCCAGTAGCGAAAAAAGTGGTGCACCGGGCCGTGGCCGCTTCCCAGCCGATAGGCGGCTCCGGCCCGCAGGGCCGCGGTGATGTAAATCTTGGCCTGGCGCACGGCGGCTTCCAGATCTTCGCCGCGGGCCAGGTGCGCCGCGATGGCCGAAGACAGGGTGCAGCCGGTGCCGTGGGTGTTGCGGCTGGCGATGCGTTCGGCCGGAAACCGCACCCAGCGGTTTTCGCGGCAGAGAAAGAGCCGGTCGCTGCTGTCGGCTTCCTCCAGATGCCCGCCCTTCAGCAGGACCGCTCCGCTGCCATAGCGCGCCAGGTCCAGGCCGGCCGCCTCCATGTCGTCCGGGCCGGTGATGCGGCGGCCGGCCAGCACCTCGGCTTCGGGCACGTTGGGGGTGACGACTTCCGCGAGCGGCATCAGGTATTCCCGGATGGCGCCGACCGCATCGTCTTCGAGCAGCCGGTCCCCGCTCTGCGCCACCATCACCGGGTCCAGCACGATGTGGCGGGCCTCGTATCGGCGCAGCTGCTCGGCCACCACACGGATCAGCCGGGCGGAGTAGAGCATGCCGATCTTGACGGCGTCCGCGCCGATGTCCTCGAAAACCGCCGCAATCTGCGCAGCGGCGAACTCGGGCGGCACCGGGTGGATGGCGCTCACGCCGAGGGTGTTCTGGGCGGTGAGCGCGGTGACGGTCGACATGCCGTAGCATTCCAGGGCGGCGAAGGTTTTCAGGTCGGCCTGGATGCCGGCGCCGCCGCTGCTGTCCGAGCCGGCGATGGTCAGCACGCGGCGGTAGGCGCGGCCGCCGGCGCGAGAAGATGGAGCGGATCGTTCCATGTCAGGGCCTCTTGAAGTGGTCCCAGCCGGTGGGGGCGATGGGAGTGATGTTGCCGGCCTCGTCCACGAGCTCCATGCGGGCCGTGTCCGTGATCTCGCCGATGGCGGCGAGCGGGCGGCCGAAGGCGGTTTGAAAGGCGGCGGCAATCGCCTCGGCGCGGTCGGCCGCCGCGGTCAGCAGCAGGGTGTAGTCTTCGCCGCCGGATAGGGCGTAGTCGAGCGGCGACCGGTTGAAGCGCCGGCAGAAGTACCGCAGGTTGCCGGAAATCGGCAGCTTGGCGGCGACGATCCGGGCCCCGACCCGGCTTTCCTCCACGATATGGCCGAGGTCGGAGCTCAGTCCGTCGCTGACGTCGATGGCCGCCCGGATTCCCGGGGCGGCCGCCAGCAGGCGGCCTTCATGCAGGTGGGGCTCGGGCCGGCGGTGCGCGGCCAGCAGGGCCTGCAGCTCCGGCGCATCGGCCGGCGCGTTCTCGAGAATCAGGTGCAGGCCGGCGCGGCTGTCGCCCAGGCATCCGGTGCAGAAAATGACGTCTCCCGGGCGGGCCGCCGCGCGGGTCATCATCGCGTTTTCGGCCACGGTCCCGTAAACGGCGACGTTGATCACCAGGTCGGACCGGGAGAAGGTGGTGTCCCCGCCGAGGATGTTGACCGCGTATTTGCAGGCGAGGTCCTTCATGCCCTGGAAGATCTCATCGAGATAGTCCAGCTCGCAGCCGTCCGGGATGGCGATGCTTACGAAGGCCTCGCGCGCGGTGCCGCCCATGGCGGCGATGTCGCTCAGATTCACGGCGAGGGACTTGTGCCCCAGGTCGCGGCCGCTGATGGCCTCGCGCAGAAAATGGACGCGCTCCACCAGCAGGTCGGTGGTCACCAGGGACACCCGGCGGCCGTCGGTGCGGAAAGCGGCGGCGTCATCGCCGATGCCTTGGATGACGCCCTCCGGCCGCGTGAGGCATCCCCTTTGGATGCGCCGGATAAACCCGAATTCGCCGATGTCCTTCAGGCCCATGGTCGTCTCGCTGCGTCGATTTCAAGCCGAATGGCGCGGGCGGCCTGTTCGGGGTCGTCCGCCGCCACGATCGCGGAGACCACGGCGACACCGTCGGCTCCGCTGCGGACGGCGGCGGCGGCATTGCCGCGGTGCAGCCCGCCGATGGCGACCAGCGGAGTTTTCACCGCCTCCCGGATGGCGCGCAGCCCCTCCAGGCCCAAGGGGGCCGCCGTATCGGTCTTGGTGGGAGTCGCGAAGACAGGGCTGACGCCGAGGTAGTCGGCTCCGGCAGCCTGGGCCTCGACGGCGTCCCGGATCGATTCGACCGAGATGCCGATCACCATCGCCGGCCCTGCGATCGAGCGCGCCGCCGCGAGCGGCAGGTCGCTCTGGCCGAGGTGCACGCCGTCCGCGCCCACCGCCAGCGCCACGTCGACGCGGTCGTTGATGATGAGCGGAACCCCGCATGAATCCAGGAAGGCCTTCACGCCGTGCGCCTCTTCGATGAACGCGCGGGTGGCGCCGGTCTTCTCGCGCAGCTGCACGCAGGTGGCGCCGCCCCGCACCGCGGCGCGGACGATCTCTAGCGTGGAACGCCCGCGCGACAGGCCGCGGTCGGTGACGAGGTAGAGGGAGTAGTCCATGGGTTTCAACACCGGGCGGCTTTGTCGAGATCCTGTTTTCACCTAACTTGCTTATCCAGTTTGCGGATGGCAAAGAGCATAGGGCATAGAGCATAGGGTTAAAGAGTTTTCTTTTTTTCTACCCTATGCTCTCCGCTCTATGCCCTATGCCTATTCAGGCTAATTCAATTCGGCATCCTTTGCGCAGCTGCTCCGGGGAAATGGTGTAAAGGGCGTCGAGCATACCGATCATGAAGCTGCCGGGGGCCGCGGCGGCCTCGGCGGCGACCTCGCCCGCCAGCCCGAAATAGGCCAGCGCCGTGGCCGCTGCGCGAAACGGGTCGGGGTCCACCGCCAGGAAGGCGCCGATGGCCGCCGTGGCCGTGCATCCGGTGCCGGTGACGCAGCCCATCAACGAATGGCCGTTGGCGACCCGCGCCGTGCGGCGGCCGTCCGTGACGAGATCCACCGGGCCGGTGATGGCCACCACGGCATTCAGCTCGCGCGCCAGCGCCGCGGCGGTCTGGGCGGCTCCATCCACGTCGTGCAGGGCGTCCACCCCTTTGGTCCTGGACGATGCATCCCGGAGCGACAGAACTTCGGAGGCGTTGCCGCGGATGACCGCCGGCCGGACGTCGGCGATGATCCGGCGGGCGGAACGCGTCCGGAGGGCCGTGGCCCCCGAGCCGACCGGGTCCAGTACGACCGGGAGCCTGCGTTCCGCAGCGGCCCTGCCGGCCGTGAGCATGGAATCGATCCACTCCTCGGTGAGGGTGCCGATATTCAGCACCAGCGCTCCGGCCAGGCCGACCATTTCTGCGACTTCGTTGGGAGCATGGGCCATCACCGGCGAGGCGCCCATCGCCAACAGGGCATTGGCGGTGTAATTCATGACCACGAAGTTGGTGATGTTGTGGATCAAGGGCTTTCGGGCGCGCAGGGCCGCCAGGTTGTGGGCCGCCCGTTGGGCGTACTCGGACATGTTGCTCCTCCGATGGGCAAAAACAATAAAGGCCGTTTCCACGGGAAACGGCCTCGAGTCGCCGACGCTGCGGCATGAAACCCGAATTCGTTTCCCTACGCTGGCATGATCCAGATCAGGTTCCGCGGGTGTGATCTCAGGCTTTGTCAGCCACCCCTGAACGAATTCTATGGCTTAATTTAGTGGGTGCGGAGGCGGGTGTCAAGCTCGGCGGGGCGGCGGTCGATGCAGGCAGGCTCTCCGCTGCGCCGACGCAGCGACCCGCACTGGAGGGGCCGGGCTCCCCGGACCGTCGCTGGATGACATCCGGATCTCAGCGGACGGTCACGACCGGGCAGGCGGCGTTCAAAATAATGTATTGGGCCGTTGATCCGAACAGAAGCTTGCCGACTTTGGATTTGCGCTGAACGCCGATGACGATTTCCTCGGCTTCTTTTTCCTCGGCGATCTTGACGATGTCCTCGCCGGTTTCCAGGCCGCGCACCGAGAGCAGGGTTTCGCACTCGACCCCCTCTTCCTTCAGCATGATGGCCTGGCTCTGGAGCTCCTTTTCGGCGCGCTCGAACTCCTGGCGCGGAATCTCCGGACCGCCGACCATGGAAAAGGCGAGGATGATCCTTCCGTTGAAGGCCTTGGCGTGTTTGGCGGCCAGGCGGGCCGCGTCCCGGGCTTCCTTGGTTCCGTCGTAGGCAACGAGAATGTTCATGACGCCCCCTCTCAGAGTCCGAGATCCTGATTGACGAGCACGACCTTGACGCGGCCCTTGGGATAGGATTTTTCGGTAATGGTCCAGGTGTTGCAGATGCGATCCGGGCTCTTGCACTCATCGCAGTAGGACGTCTTCACGCAGGGCGTTTTTTTGTCCAGGCGCATCGCGTTGGCGGGGGCGGCGATGTTTTTCACGCGGAACATGGCCTCGTCGAGGCTGGGCACGATCTTGTTGCGGCCGACGATGACCACCACGTGCTTGGGGCCGAAGGTGAGGGCGGCCACGCGGTTGCCGAACATGTCGAGATTGACGAGTTGGCCGTCCTCGGTGACGGCGTTGGTGCCCGTGATGAACAGGTCGACGAGAAGGGACTTTCGGCGGCGCTCGAAGAACTCTTCCGGGGGGACCTGTTTGTCCAGCGTGTCGACCATCTCGATGTCGGCGCGCGCCTGGACGGCCTGGAACAGCCCCGTGCCGGCCACCGTCATCGATCCGCCCCAGCCGACGCTGCGGGCGCCGCATTTGGGAAGAATCTCGTCCATGACGATGCGCTGCGCGGCCGCGGGGTCCGCCGCCGTATACACGTCGAAGTTGTTGGCCTCCAGCGTCTGCTGCAGATCGGCCAGCCGCTTCGTCCAGTAATGCTCCAGGGGTTTGTCCATGGGCGCCTCCATCGCGTTGCGGGTCGGTGTTCGCGGCCGGAACCCTAATGAATCATGTCCGAAGAATCAAGAGAAATCGGTTGAATCTGTTTATGCAAGACCTGATTTGAGCGATGTTATTGGCTGACGGCGCAGTCCGCAAGGG
>CAYRUF010000030.1:0-53006 GCA_964427375.1 uncultured Desulfatibacillum sp.
GATTCAATTCATTAATCTTTGAAGCGGGGAGGGGCCAGTGACAACGCCAGCCAAGTTCGGAACGCTCGCCTGGGTGCTTATCGCCGTTGTTCATTTCGGTTTGAGCAATCTGATTCTGCCGCTGACGACGGCGTTGGCGAGGCAGGTTGCCAGCGCGCCCGATGGGCCCGGCACGGCGGTGGTGCTTCTGGTCCGCGCGACCAAGCTGCTTCATTTTCCTCTGGTCACGCTGGCCCTGTACCCGCGGGAGTGGTTTCCCGGGAACTGGGTCTACCTGCCGATGGCCGCGAATAGCCTGATCTGGGGATTTTGGATAAGGTGGTTCATCGGGCTGTTTCGAAAAGCCCATTGAAACCTGCAAGAAGACGGCAGCCAGCTGTCTAATCGATCGCGGCCAGGACGTTGAAGCCCGCTTTGGCGAGCGCTTTCTTGATGACAGCCGTGTTGCAGGCGGCCAGCCGGAAATGATACACGCGCTGGCGCGCCTTTTCCAGCGTCATGATGGCGTTGATGACATCGCCGCCGTTGTCGCCGATGATTTGAAGAACCTGCTTGAGCGATTCGGGCTTTTTGCCGGCCGCCACGTCCAGGCGCGAAGTGGACGAAAGCATGCCCATCATGTCGATGAAGGCCCGCAGCATGTCGGTCTCGGTGATGATGCCGACCAGCCGGCCGTTTTTGGTCACCGGGAGGCCCCCGACCTTATGCTTATAGATGATCTGCGCCGCCGTTTCGATATCGTCGTCCGGCGCCACCGTAAACGGGTCGGTGATCATCAAGTCCTTCAGATCGACATCGCCCAGCATGGAGGGAATGAGGCCCTGTTTTAAATCGGCCAGTGTGACCAGACCCTCCAGCTTGCGGCCCTTGGAGACCACCGGCAGATGGCGGATGTGGTTGGCCTTCATCAACTCGATCGCGTCGCTGATGGAAGCGTGCGCGGTGATGGCGATGGGATTGGGGATCATCAAATCGCGGATCTTCATCTCGCACCCCTGGTGGCCTCGGGAAACGGCCAATCATGGTGTTGCATATGGTAGGTATTACATCGAATTTGCTTGCTTTGGCAACAGAAAAAGGGAGATGGTCCGCAGCGAACCGCGGCGATTCGCCGGCTCGCAGGCCGAGCGCCCTTTTCGCCCGGCCGGCAGCGGTAAAGGCCAGCGGCTTTCAGCAGGCGCGATGAGGGATATGACTGCAGAGCGGCTCTTCAGCCAGGTAATCGCCGGTGGCTTCGAAGGCCCGCGCACGGCAACCGCCGCAGACCCGTTTGAACTCGCATCGGCCGCACTTGCCCTCCAGGCGGTCGTAGTCCCGCAGATTCTGGAAAACCTCTGCATGCTGCCAGATGTACGCGAAGGAAGCCTGCCGAACGTTTCCGCAGAGAGTGGAGAGGAAGCCGCAGGGCTGGACGTCGCCGACATGGGAGACGAAGCAGAAGCCGATGCCGCCGAGGCATCCGCGGGTGACGGCATCGAGGCCGTGGGTCTGGAACGACACGGGTTTGCCCTCCTGGGCGGACCGCTGCCGAAGAATGCGGTAGTAATGCGGGGCGCAGGTGGCCTTCAGCTCGAGAGGAGTCTGGCCGCGCTGGTCGTAGAACCAGTTCAGGGTGCGCTCGTATTCCTCGGCGGTGATCGCCTGGTCGACGATGTATTTTCCGCGGCCGGTGGGAACCAGCAGAAAGATGTGGTGCGCGACGGCCCCGAGGTCGACCGCCAGCTTCTGGATTTTCGGAATTTGGTCGAGATTGAACTGGGTGACGGTGGTGTTGATCTGAAAGGGGATGCCGGCCTGCTTGATGCGTTCGATGCCGCGCAAGGCGCCGTCAAAGGCGCCCGGCACCTTGCGGAATTCGTCGTGCGTGGCGGCGCTGGCGCCGTCCAAGCTGATGCTCAGCCGCTGGATGCCGGCTTCGGCCAGTCGGCGGGCGATGTCCTCCGTGATCAGGGTGCCGTTGGGAGCCATGACCATGCGCAGTCCCAGGCGGGTCCCGTAATGCGCCAGGTCGAAGATGTCCGGCCGCAGCAGCGGCTCGCCGCCCGTGAGGATCACGATCGGCTGGCCCACCTCGGCGATCTGGTCGAGCAGGCGAAAGCCTTCCGAGGTGTCGAGCTCGCCGGCGTAAGGGCCGAGCGTCGCCGACGCCCGGCAATGCACGCAGGAGAGGTTGCAGTTGCGGGTGGTCTCCCAGGCTACCAGGCGCAGGGCGGAACGTTCGGCCGCTTCGTGCGGGGCGCGCTTTGAAGGTGGGTGTGGGTGCGTCATAATCGAATAGGGGTTTGCCCGTGATCAGCGTTGGCCCGTGCACCTGTAAGGACGTTAGCCCGTTTACCCGTTTGCCCGTTGGCCCGAAAAAAGCATCATTGACCGGGCTATCGGTTTCTCTTGTCCTTGGGGCCCACGGGCGAACGGGTAAACGGGTGCACGGTCTTACGGGTGCACGATCAGCTCATTTCTCTCCAAGCCGCTTCGCAGCTTCCACGGCGAAGTACGTCAGGATCATGTCCGCGCCGGCCCGCTTGATCGCCGTGAGGGTTTCCATCATGACCCGCGGGCCGTCCAGCCAGCCCATCTGCTCGGCCGCCTTGATCATGGAGAACTCGCCGCTGACATTGTAGGCGGCCACCGGCAGGTCGAATTCCTGGCGCACCCGCTGGATGATGTCCAGGTAGGGCAAGGCCGGTTTCACCATGATGATGTCGGCGCCTTCTTCGACGTCCAGCGTGGCTTCGCGGATCGCCTCCAGGGCGTTGGCCGGGTCCATCTGATAGGTGCGGCGGTCGCCGAATTTCGGGGCGGAATCGGCTGCAGCGCGGAAGGGGCCGTAATAGGCTGAACAGTATTTGGCCGAATAGGCCATGATGGGAACATGGCTGTAGTTGTTTTCGTCGAGGGCTTCCCGAATCTCCGCAACCCGACCGTCCATCATGTCGGAAGGCGCCACCATGTCGGCTCCGGCTTTGGCGTGCGACAGTGCCGCGCGGGCGATCAGGTCCAGCGAGGCGTCGTTGTCGATGCAGCCGTCCTCCACGCAGCCGCAGTGCCCATGGTCGGTGTACTGGCACAGGCACACATCGGTGATCACGGCCAGGTCCGGCAGGGCATCCTTGAGCGTGCGGGCGGCGCGCTGGACAATGCCGTCGTCGGCATAGGCCGAGGTCGCCAGGGGGTCCTTGCGGTCCGGTACCCCGAAGAGAATCACGGCCGGAATCCCGAGTTGATGAGCCTCGCGGGCGGTCTTCACCAGGTTGTCGACGGAGAGCTGGAAATGCCCGGGCATGGAGGCGATCGGGTTCCGGATGTTCTTGCCGCCGATGGCGAACAGCGGCAGGATCAGATCGTCCACCGTCAGGAGGGTTTCGCGAATCATGCGGCGAAAGGCGTCATTCTGACGCATCCGGCGGGGGCGGTAGTCGGGGAATAACATAGATGCTTCCTTTTAGCAGAAGGTTCACCCTGGTTGTATTACCAGGGTTTAAGCGGTTTCTGACGGCCAAGTTTAATGTTTAAAGTGAAAAGCTTAAAGTTAAGGATAAAAATAGCAGACGTTCAGCCGTCAACCTTAAACTTTCAACTTTAAACCTTAAAGCTGTTCACAGCTGGTAGGCGTATGCGTCAGCGCGATCTCTTCGTCGGTGAGGTAGCAGGCCGGATCCGGGGCCCAGAGGTCCCCGCTGACGGCCTCGGCCCGCACGCGGAAGTTCCCCGCGCAGACGTCCAGCCAGCGGCAGTCCGCACAGCGCCCTTTTACGTGCTTTTTCTTGTCCTTCAACTGGCGCATGAGCGGCTCGGAGGTATCCATCCAGATCTCTGAAAACGGGCGATCCTTCACGTTGCCGAAACTGTAGTGACGCCAAAACTGGTCGGCGTGCACGGCACCGTCCCAACTCACGCAGCCGATGCCGCGGCCGGAATTGTTGCCCTCGTTCCACTGCAGCAATTCCAGCACCTCTTTGGCGCGCTCGGGATTTTCCCGGAGCATTCGAAGGTAGAGATAGGGCCCGTCGGCGTGATTGTCGACCGTGAGCACCTCTTTGGGCTTGCCTTGATCGTGCAGCCGCCGGGTGCGATCGATGATGAGGTCCAGCGTCCGGCGGGTTTCCTCGGCGTTCAGGTCCTCCTGGACCAGCTCCGATCCCCGCCCGGCGTAGACCAGGTGGTAGAAGCACACCCGCGGGATGTCCATCTCCTCGATGAGGTCGAAGATGCCGGGGATCTCCTGGACGTTGAAGCGATTGATGGTAAAGCGCAGACCGACCTTGATGCCGGCGGCCTGGCAGTTGCGGATGCCGTCCAGCGCGGCGCGGAAGGCCCCGGGCACGGCTCGGAAGCGGTCGTTCACCGCCTGCATTCCGTCCAGGCTGATCCCCACGTAGGACAGCCCGATCTCCTTCAATGTCTGGGCGACGGCCGCCGTGATCAGGGTGCCGTTGGTGGAGATGACGGCGCGCATGCCCTTGGCAACGGCATAGGCGGCGAGCTCCGGCAGGTCCCGGCGCGCCAGCGGCTCGCCTCCGGAAAAGAGCACCACCGGAACACCGAATGCAGCCAGGTCGTCGAGCAGGATCCGGCCCTGTTCGGTGGTGAGCTCGTCCGCGCCGGGCTCCTCTTTGGCGTGGGCGTAGCAGTGCACGCACCGCAGGTTGCAGCGACGGGTGACGTTCCAAACGACCACCGGTTTCTTATCGGCCGAAAATTGCAGGAGATGGGACGGCAGCTGGGACGAGTGGCGTCCGTAGCGCAGGGCATCGGAGGGCTCGACCGTCCCGCAGTATAGCTTGGATATTCCGATCATGGCTCATCCTTGAGCGGGTGCGGCAGTGATCATGGCGCGGATGTAGTCCTCGGGGTTGAGGAGAGCGTTGCGGCTGATGAAGAATCGGCTGCGCCCCGTCTTTTCCCGAACCAGCTTCAGGCCGTGTTCAAAATGGGCGTTCAACCGGGGATAGACGTCCTTGAGCGTAAAGGCCGACTCCACGATCATTTCCATGAGAAAGTCGATGGCATCCTCTTCGAGCACCATGTTGATGTCGTGATTTTTAAAAAAATGCAGCTCGGCGTTCTTGATTTCGTCGTAGCAGCTCTTGATGTGCCGGATGGCGCTGCCGGTATCGAGGACGTGTTTGACGTAGTAGCTCGCCACGATGTCGATGCGGGCCGGGGTCATGGTCAGGCTGAATTTGTCGGACAGCCCCCTGCGGTTGGCCTGCAGGTAATCCTGGATGCACGCTTTTTCCTCATCCACCAGGCGTTCGTAGGTGTTGCGCCAGGCGGGGTCGTCGGGGGTCGACCGCATGCGCTGCAGCAGCCCGCGAGGATCATCCAGGGCTTCCAGCGTGACGCCGAACTGTTTTACGGCGGAAGAGGGCAGCGCACGCTCAAAATCCAGCAGCGCTTTTTCAATCACGCTGACGAGCCCGCGGGCGCCGGTGTTTTCCGCGAAGGCCAGCTCGGCCATCCGGCGCAGAAACGCATCTGCGAACTTGACCTGGATGCCGTAGGCGTTGAAGTCGAGCTTTTTGCCGAGAACGATCGGATTGTTGGGGTTCTTGAGGATCTGATAGAGGTCTTCCTCCCCGAGAGGATCGAGAACCGCCTTGACCGGTATCCGGCCGACGAACTCGCTCTCGAAACCGAACTCGATCAAGTCCTCCGCCTTGACATGCTTCAGGATGTCGACCTCCTCCCGGGCGCTGGCGATGCGGGCTCCGAAGCCGATCCCCTGGCGGCTCATGCGCCGCTGGATGATCGGGACCAGGTCGTTGAACGCGCCGCTCATGATAAACAACACGTTCTTGGTGTTCACCGCCACCCGTTCGCGCTTGCCGGTTTTGCGGAAGCGCTCGATTTCCTGCATCATCGAAATCGGGTCATGGGGCACTTTCAGGTCGACCTCGGTTTCCTCCATCGGTTTGAGCAGCGCCCGCTGGACTCCCGTGCGCGAGACGTCGGCGCCGATCAGATTTTTGGCGGAGGCGATCTTGTCGATCTCGTCGATGTAGATGATGCCGTGCTGAGCCAGCTCGATGTCGTCGTTGGCTTCGCGCACGAGGTCTCGCACCAGATCCTCCACGTCGCCGCCGACGTAGCCGGTTTCGCTGAATTTGGTGGCATCCCCCTTCACGAACGGCACGCCGATCTTGGCGGCAATGAGTTTGATGATATAGGTCTTGCCGACGCCGGTCGGCCCGATCATGAGAACGTTGTTTTTAATCCCACCCGGCACCTCGTCCGAGATCGCTGGCTCTTCCTGGGCGCGACGGATGCGATTGAAGTGGGTGCAGATCTTGGTGGCGAGGATGGCCTTCGCCTCATCCTGCTTTACGACGTATTGGTCCAAGTAGGCGATCAGCTCCTCCGGTTTCAGGTTGAATTCGATCTGTTTTTTCTCGCGGGTCCCCTCTTTGGG
The DNA here is from genome assembly GCA_964427375.1 of uncultured Desulfatibacillum sp. Lineage (GTDB taxonomy): Bacteria > Desulfobacterota > Desulfobacteria > Desulfobacterales > SpSt-501 > SpSt-501. Next base: position 6,413 of record CAYRUF010000030.1, read on the forward strand.
CTTTCCGGTGACGGCTTCCTGGGTCAGCACCATCGGGGACAACAGCTTCACATGGCCGCCGAACTTCTTGGACAGAAACTCGCCGATTTCCTTCTCAAGCTCTTTGGGATCCGGGATTTTTTCATTGCGCGTGTTCATGGTGGCAAACTATAACCATAGCCCCCGCAAAATGCAACCGCCCCCCGTTCAGCGCCAGACCGTTTCTCAGGCGGACGAATCCGGAAAAACCGAGAAGCCGTCTATGGTTGCAGCGCTAGCGGTTTCTGAAGAAGTCCATCCGCGCGGATGATGCAGCCGTCGGTGTTCGCATGGCGGGAACTGCAGGCAGGCACCCATAATGGGGCGAACCCCTTAATCCGAATCGTCCAGAGGGGTTTCGCGATCACGGCAGCTCTGGCAAAATTTCCGGGGGACGCCCCTGCCGATCCAGTGCAACTTCATGACATGCATTCTCCCGCAGCCCGGACAGATGCACTCGAGCTTCGATTTCCCAGGAGCCTTAACGCCGGACGATTCATCAAAATCCGGGTCGAAATCCTCTATGGGTTCTTTTTGGTGTTTCGGATACGTATCCGTCTTATGCCTTGCCATGGGGAAACTCCAATCGGTATTGGCCTACGAGCAATTTAATCATATCTCATTGAGAATCAACGAAAAGGAAATCCCCGGCGTGCGCTTTCGCCGCGTCCTGCTTGCACGGCTTCCGGAAAAAACATGAAGGGCTCCAGTAATCTGCTGGAACCCTTCATCATACTTCACAGATGGTGCCCAAGGCCGGACTTGAACCGGCACGGGTCTCCCCACTACCCCCTCAAGATAGCGTGTCTACCAGGTTCCACCACTTGGGCAATAAGGCTTCGATTCATGTCCGGGCTACTGGGACTTGGCCGGCGCGTCCGGTTTGGATTCAGGTGCAGCCGGAGCCGGCGGGGGGTCCGGGGTTTTGGTTTCGACGGCGGCCGGAACTTCGGTGACGATCGAACTGGACGGCCGCTGGCTGGTCAGATAGGCCAGCGATAGCGACGTCAGCATGAATACGATGGCCGCCACGGTTGTCGCCTTGCTCAAAAAAGTGGACGCTCCGCTGGTGCCGAAAAGGGTGTTGCTGGCGCCTCCCCCAAAAGCCGCGCCGATATCGGCTCCTTTTCCGGTCTGCAAGAGCACGATCATGATCAGCGCGACGCACACCACCACGTGAATGATTACCAGTAAGACTGTCATAGGCCGGCTTCCGCCACCTCGCTGCGGGTCAGTTGAATTTTACGATCCTGCTGAATGAATCCGGCTTCAGGCTGGCGCCCCCCACCAAGGCGCCGTCGATATCGGCCATGGCCATGAGCTCGGAGATGTTTTCCGGCTTGACGCTGCCGCCGTAAAGGATGCGCATCGCTTCAGCCAGCGGGGAGCCGAGCAGCTGCGCGACCTGCCCGCGGATGAACCGGTGAGCTTCCTGGGCCTGCGCGGCGGTGGCGGTTTTGCCGGTGCCGATGGCCCACACGGGCTCGTAGGCGATCACCAGGGAAGCCAATTCATCTGCAATCAGACCTTTTAAACCATTTTGAAGCTGTTTGTCAAGAATCGGAAAGGTTTGGCCGGCCTCCCGCTCCGCTTCCGTTTCGCCGACGCACACCACCGGGACGAGTCCGGCCCGCACCGCCGCCTGAAGCTTTCGGCGTACGGTTTCATCGGTTTCCCCGAAGTACTGCCGGCGTTCGGAGTGGCCGATGATGACGTAGCGGCAGCCGCAGGCAACCAGCATGCGGGGGGCGACCTGCCCGGTAAAAGCCCCCTCGGCCTCCCAGAACAGATCCTGGGCACCCAGCGCAATGGATGTCGACTTCAACGCGTTGGCGACCGCCTCCAATGCCGGAAAGGCCGGCGCGACCATGACGTCCCGGTCGTTGAACCCGTCAACGAGCGGGGCCAATTGGCGGATAAAATCAACCCCCTCGGCGGGGGTCTTATACATTTTCCAGTTGCCGGCGATCAGTGGTCTTCGCAAAGTGAAAGCCTCCTTTTTCGATGACAGGCCCTTTTTAGAGCTGTTCTCCGATCATGGCGGCCAGATCCACCATGCGGGTGGAATATCCGGTCTCGTTGTCGTACCAGGACAGGACTTTGACCATCTCATCGATCACGTAGGTGGTCGGCGCGTCAACGATCGATGACAGCGCGCAGCCGTTAAAATCCGAAGACACGAGCGGGGCTTCGCTGTATCCGAGGATGCCCTTGAGAACGTCTTCGGAGGCCTGCTTCAACGCGGCGTTGACCTCGGAGACGGTGACGCCGCTCTTGTCGATGGCGACGACCAGGTCGACCAGCGAGACGTTCGGAGTGGGCACGCGGACCGCCAGCCCATTCAGCTTGCCGGCCAGCTCCGGCAAGACCAGCCCGACGGCCTTGGCGGCGCCGGTGGTGGTGGGCACCATGGAGAGTGCGGCGGATCGGGCGCGGCGCAGGTCCTTGTGCGGAAAATCGAGCAGCCGCTGGTCGCCGGTGTAGGAGTGAACGGTCGTCATGAGTCCGCGCTTGATCTTGAAATTTTCATGCAGGACTTTCGCCACCGGCGCCAGACAGTTGGTGGTGCAGGAGGCGTTGGAGACGATATGGTGCTGCTTGGGGTCGTAGCGGTGGGAATTCACGCCCATGACGATGGTGATGTCCGGGTTGGTTGCCGGAGCGGAGATAATGACTTTGCGGGCGCCTGCCGTCAGGTGCTTGGCGGCGTCCTCGCGCTTGGTGAACAGGCCGGTGCACTCCGCCACGATGTCCACCCCCAGGGATTTCCAATCGATTTTTTCGGGATCCCGTACCGAGCGAATGGCGACGGCTTTTCCGCCGACCTCGATGGCGTCGCTTTTAGCGGAAACCTGGACATCCATGGCGCCGTGAACCGAATCGTATTTCAGCAAATGCGCCATGGTTTCGGCGTTGGTCAGATCGTTGATGGCGATGATCTGAATTTTCGGGTTCTTCGCCGCTGCCCGGAACAACAGGCGTCCAATTCTGCCAAATCCGTTGATGCCAACCTTGACTGCCATAGAACCTCCTTAGATTAACGTTCGTTTCAGAATCAGCGCATCCTCGTGGCGATCGGAATAATATCCGCGGCGCACCCCGGCCGCGTGGAAACCGAATTTTCGATACAGCTCGATAGCCTCGGTGTTGGAAGGCCGCGCTTCCAGGACGGCCGTCGACAGCCCCTCGGCCCGCGCGGCGCTCAAGCACTCGTTGACGAGCCGCGCGCCGATGCCCTGGCGGCGCCACATCGGGTCTACCGCGATTCGAAAAATCTGCACTTCCCCGGCGATGAAGCGGAAAAAAATGTAACCGACGATCTGCCGGTCGCCTGCGGATGTCTCCGTCCAGACCACCCGGTTGTCGGCGGCCACGGCAGAGAGCTCGCCCTCGAACGACAGCCGGCCCCACGGCCACTCGAAGCAGCGGCCTTCGAGAGCCACCAGCGCGTCCAGGTCTGCCGGCCTGGCGCGGCTTGTCTCCCATCCCGCCACCCTCAGCTCCGTTTGTTGCCCTTCAGAATGCCGCTGGCGAGGGTGATGCTCTTTTTACCAAAGGCCTCCAGGGATGCCGCCAACTGCCCCAACGGCATGCGGCCGCGGTTGTCCAGGGCGTGGACCAGGATCGGCAGGTTGACTCCCGAGAGGACTTCAATGCGCCCCTCTTCCAAAAAGGAGTAGCTGATGTTGGACGGTGTGCCGCCGAACATGTCCGTCAGAATCAGCACGCCGTCATCGTGGGCGACTTTTTTGACACCGGCCGCCACCCGCTCCCGCAGACGGTCCACGTTTTGGTTGAGATCAATCGAAACGGAAACCACCCCGACCGGCCGGCTGCCCAAAATGAACTCCGCCGCATCGACGAGGGCTTCGCCCAACTGACTGTGAGTGACGATGAGGATTCCGATCATACCACGTCCTTCCAGCACCCCGCTCGCAGGACCGCTCGGTCTAAAGCGGTTGGTGGATATCCCGGTGGATCAGTTCGACGCGGCAGCGGCGCGCCGCAATATGGTCAAAAAAGACTCGGGCCATCACGACGGACCGATGCCGGCCCCCGGTGCAGCCGACGGCCAGGTTGAGCTGAGTCTTGCCCTCTTTTTCGTACAACGGAAGCAGGAAATCGATCAGGTCGGTGTACTTGGCAATCAGCACCGCTGCATCGGGCGCTTTCAGGACAAACTCTCGAATCTCCGGATCCTCTCCGTCCAGCGCTTTCAACTCCGGAACGAAAAAAGGATTCGTGAGGAAGCGCACATCGACCACCAGGTCGGCCTCCGGCGGCAGCCCGTACTTGAAGCCAAACGAGATGACGTGCACCTGCAGAGACTCCCACGCGCGCTGGCCGGTCACGACATCGACCACTTTCTGCTTGAGTTCATGGACGTTGAGACGGGTGGAGTCGATCACGTGGTCGGCGGCGGCGCGAAGGCCCTGGAGCAGCTGCTGTTCCAGGCGGATCCCCGCCAAGAGGCCCTGGCCTCGGGCCAGCGGATGTTGGCGGCGGGTGGTGCTGAAGCGTTGGACCAGCGCCTGCTCGCCGGCTTCCAGGAACATGAGTTGGAATCGAAACCCCTGCGCCCGCATGGCCTCCATGACCCGGTCGTAGCCGGCAACGAACCCCTTCTCCCGCAGATCCATACCGAACGCGATGCCGGCGGCCTCCGATCCGCTGGGAGACGGCATTTTCATGAAGCTCGGCAGCAGGGCCACCGGCATGTTGTCGACGCAGAAGAAGCCGGCGTCCTCCAGCGCTGCGAGAGCGGTGCTTTTTCCGGAGCCCGACAGTCCGGTGACGATGAGAAGGGGTCGTTGGTCCACGTCCGGTCGCCGCAGGTGACGATTAAAACTCCTCGTCCTCCTCCTTGATGACGCCGTAGATCTGCTCTCGGCTGGTCGCCTGCAGCAGCCGTTCCTTGAACGGTTCGTTTTTAAGGATTCGGGAAATGCGGGCCAGCAGCTTCAAGTGGAGGCCGGTGGAGTTCTCCGGGGTGACCAGCAGAAAAAAGAGGCGCGTCGGCGCGCCGTCCAGCGATTCGAAATCCACCCCCTTTCGACTCAGGCCGAATCCAATCATCAACTGGTCCAAATTCGGGAGCTTGCCGTGCGGGATGCCGATGCCGCCGCCGATGCCGGTGCTGCCCAGGCGTTCCCGCTCCAGCAACACGCGAACCAGTGCGGCCGGATCGATCCGGGCCAATTGCGCGACGGGTGCGGAAAGCTCCTCGAGCACCTCCTGCTTGGTTTGAGATTTCAGCTCCGGAAGGATGGCCTCCGGTTGCAGCACATCGAGGATTTTCATGATCATTTCGCCTGAAACGCATCGGCTGCCGGAGGGGTGTGCCGTCGAACCGGGCGGCGGCCGCGCGGCATCCGCGGCCGTTCAGCTCCGGGGTTGAATGAGACCGTAATGCCCGTCCTTGCGGCGATAGAGTACATTGATCTGCGACGACCGGGCGTTGGTAAACACCAGGAACCCCTGATCGGTCAAATCCATTTGCAGCACCGCTTCCTCGATGTCCATCGGCTTGTAGTCGAGGCTTTCCACCTTGATTTGCGGGGCGGCGTCTTCATCCGTCATCCGAGGCCCCTCTTCACGGATGGTACGGGTTTGGCCCTTGGCAATGGCGCGCCGCTCACGGATTTTTTGTTTGCTGCGCTTGAGCTGCTTTTCCAGTTTGTCGAGCACCATGTCGATGGCCGAATACATGTCGCCGGTTTCATCCTTGCCGTTGATATTGATGCGGTCGCCGGTAATGTTGACCTCGGCGATGTGCCGGTGCTTTTCAACGATCAGCACGACGCCGGCCTCCGCCGGGTTGTCGAGCAGTTTGTCGAAGCGGTTCAGTTTCTCGGTCACGTACGACTTAAGGTGTTCGGAGGGATCCAGGTTCTTGAAGGTCACCGATGTCTGCATAGAGAAGACCTCCTCAAATTTCCTTGCGCTGGTTGGAGGGCAGCACCCTCATCATTTCACGGTATTTGGCGACGGTTCGGCGGGCGATTTGGATGTTTTCGCGCTTAAGCATCTGGGCGATCTTGTCGTCGCTGTGAGGCCGCTTGGGGTCCTCGGACGCAATCAACTGCCGGATCTTTTCCATGACGCTGGCGGAGGCGATCGCGCCGCCCTCGTCGCGTTTGATCGAACTGTTGAAGAAATACTTCAGTTCAAAGATGCCCTGGGGCGTGTAAGCGTATTTATTGGTGGTGACGCGGCTGATGGTGGATTCGTGCATGCCGATATCCTGGGCGACGTCTCTCAGAACCATCGGCTTCAAGTGGGCAATGCCGTTTTCAAAAAACTCCCGCTGAAAGCGCAGGATGCTTTCCATGACGCGGTAGATCGTCTTCTGGCGCTGATGGATGCTCTTGATCAGCCAGGCGGCCGAGCGCACCCGGTCCTGGATGTAATCCTCGGCTTCTCCGCCGACGCGCCGGCCGCGCCCCACCGAACGCCTGAACAGCGAGTTCACGCGCAGCTTGGGCATGCCGTCGTCGTTCAGGACAATCGCAAACTCGTTCTCCATCTTGTAGACGTAGATGTCGGGGATGATATACTGCGGATTGTCGTCGCTGAACTGTCTTCCCGGCCGCGGCTCCATGGCCTTGATGATGCCCACGGCCGAGACGACCTCCTCCAGGCTGACCTTCAGCGCCTTGCAGATGGCCTTGTAATTCTTCTTCTCCAGATTGGGCAGATGCTCGGAAATAATATCGGTGATGATCGAGCGGTCGAACCCCAGATAGCGGGCCTGGATCAGCAGGCACTCTCGCAGATCCCGCGCGCACACCCCGACCGGGTCAAACGTCTGCAGCAGAGACAGGACCGCCGCCACCCGCTCCGGCTCAACGGCGGCGGCCGCGGCGATTTCCTCCACCGACACCTGCAGGTAGCCGTCCTTGTTCAGGTTGCCGATGATCAGGCTGGCAATGCCCTCGTCCTCGCGGCTCGGCTTGGTCATGAGGAACTGCCACAGCAAGTGGTCGTTCAGGGATTCCTTGCGGGTGATGAACGCCTCATACTTCGGCGCTTCACGATCTTCGGTTTCCACCGGCACGCGCGAGGGGGTGCTGAAATCATCCAGGAAGCCGCTCCAGTCGAATTCCTCGCGACCCTTGACGTCCGCGGCGGGAACCTCCGGGGAGGCCGGGATTTCATTCAGCGGCGTTTCCACCGCTTCAAAGGGCTCGCTGGTCGACTCTTCTCCCGAACCGTCGGCGACTTCTTCCAGAGCGGGGTTTTCCTCCAGCTCCCGGTGGATGGTGTCCATCAACTCAAGACGGGAAAGCTGCAGCAGCTTGATCGCCATCTGCAACTGCGGCGTCATGATCAACTGCTGGGTGAGTTTCAGTTGTTGTCTGAGTTCCAACGCCATATCAGAGCCTGAAGTCGTCTCCGAGGTAGGAGCGGCAGACCGCCTCGCTGCATACGATCGACTGCGGTGCGCCGGACTCGATCACCTTCCCGTCCACCATGATATACGCCTTGTCGCAGACGCCGAGCGTCTCGCGCACATTGTGGTCCGAAATCAGGATGCCGATGCCCCGTTGTTTGAGGTGGCCGATGATGGTCTTGATATCGGCCACCGCCAGCGGGTCGATCCCGGCAAACGGCTCGTCCAACAGCATGAACGCCGGGTTGGTCGACAGCGCCCGCGTTATTTCCAAACGCCGCTTCTCGCCACCGGAAAGCACATTGGCCATCTGGTCGGCCAGGTGCCGGATGCCCAGCTCCTCCAAGAGCTGATCCGCGCGCTGGTACCGCTCCTCCCGCGACAACGGCTGGAGCTCCAGAATGGCCAGGATGTTCTTGCGAACCGATAGCTTGCGGAAGACCGAGGTTTCCTGCGGCAGGTATCCCACGCCGCGCTGGGCACGCACGTGCATAGGGTAACCCGTGATATCTTCCTCGTCAAGGAATATGTGGCCTTCATCCGGCTTGACCAGGCCGATGGCCATGTAGAACGTCGTCGTCTTTCCGGCACCATTCGGCCCCAGCAGCCCGGCGACCTCGCCGCTGTTGACCGCGAGGCTGACCCCGTTGACGACGGGGCGGCCGGCATAGGTTTTGATCAGATCCACGGCACGCAGGACGGTCATGGCCTCTTCCGGTCCATCCGGGTCATCCAACGAAAACGCTTGCTCGCCCGCGGGCGGTAGAATCCTTTCACGACCGGTCCATCCTCTCGCCTGCTTCCAGCAGCCATTTTAGTGGCTCTGCTTGAAAAATGCAACCATGCCGCGGGCGGCCGACAACCGATGGCGGGCGGCTATTGACCGGCTCCCGGCAAGAGCCTGACCCGGACCCGCCCGTCGGGCGGGCGGCCAGGTGCCTGGGCCGAACCGCCTCGCGGTGCAGCCGTCCGCCCGCCCGCTGGCGAGGCCTCGGCTGCGGCCGCCGGGTCCAGCCAGATCCTCCCGGTATCGGGCTCGTAAACCGCCTGCTCGGCGTCCGCCGTCAGCGTGTCGGTCTGGATCCGCACGCGGCCGCGAGCCGTCATGCGGGAGATATCCTTAGCAGAGATGGTTCCGGCCATGCGATTCCGGTCGATGGAACCCTGCCGAAACTGGATCGCCAGGCGGTCGGCGGTGATCGTGTATCCGTCACCATCGATGCGCACCGCACCGCTGAATTCAACGGTGTCGGCGTCCATTTCGGCCTCCAACCGCTCGGATTGGATGTGGACCGGCTGTTGGCGCCCGGCTTCGGCCGGGCTCCCGGGATCCGCCGCCCCCATGGCGGCCGTCGCCCACCAGACCGCCGCGAGCGCAGCCCCGGCGAGCCGGGCCGCGGTGCATCGTTCAGGGCGTCCGGCTTGAAAGCAACGTTCCACGGACATGGCCTCTCATCACCAGACGGTTGGCTTTCAGGTCCATCGTCAAGGAATCCGCCGTCAGATCACCGGCGGGTCCGTTGATTTTCACCGGGCCATCGGATGCAATCACCCGGGAGCCGTGCGAATAGGTCATCTGCTCGGTCTCCAGGCGATAGGCGTCGTTGTAAATCACGACGTTTCCGTGCGCCTCCATGTCGTGAGAGTCCGTCATCACCGTCCCATGGCGTGCGGTGAGATACACCTTCTGATCGTCACGGGTGAAAAACGTCACAAAAAGGTCGGTCAGCACTATCTTTTTTTCGGACAGGCGATACTGTCCCGTGGCGGCATCCAGGCTCCACTCGGTGCGCCCGTCCCGGGTGGCTGACTGATGAACGCGTTCAACCACCAACGCCTCCAGCCCTTGGTTGGCGGAGACCGCCAGCTCCGGCAGTGGAGACAGCCGTCGATACCCGAAATAAGCCGCTGCCGCGATGCCGACCGCAACGCAGAAAACGACGATGACGAACCGTTTCCGGAATCGCCGGAAGATAGCCAGGGATACCGTCATGCCGCCCGTGAACTCATTTTGCTCCGCTTCGGGAGCGGCAGCGAGTTCTCAAAAATGAACCAATGGGGGAGCAACTACCTTCCGGACCTAGAAAAGTCAAGCGCAGTTGACTAACATTTAGCGGCTTGATAATAAGAAATGCTTATTTTTCAGCCTATATAGATCAAGGGTGGCCTGGGTGGAAAAGTCGCGTAAGATAGGGGGAAACTGGGGGTTGCGTTTGGCGGCCGCCGTCAGCTCAGCTCTGGCGGTCGCCGTCGTCTGGTGGGTCGCCCTGCGGTTGGAGGGCGAACCGCCGCGGGTCCAGTGGGACGTGAAATCGCCTCTCCACTTGGGAAAATCGGCGGAGCTGCCGCTGACGGTGGCCGACTCCCAAAGCGGCCTGCGCCGCCTGAAGGTCGTTCTGAACAAAGACGGCAAGGACCTGGTGCTGGCCGACAGGATGTTCCCCGCCTCCGGTTGGCTGGGGCTGGAAAAGACGCAGCAGGAAACGACGCGGATCAAGATCGATCCGGCCGTTCTGGGGCTTGCCGACGGCCAAGCGATGCTGCGCGTGGCCCTCTGGGATCACTCGTGGCGAAATTGGTGGCACGGGAACCTCACCGATCTGCAAACGGAAGTCGTCATCGACACCCGACCGCCGGTGATCGAAAACCTGACTCCGCAGAATTACGTCAACCAGGGCGGGGCCGGGCTGGCGATCTATCGGCTCTCCGAGCCCTGTCCGAGCAGCGGGGTGCGGGCGGGCGGCCAGTTTTTTCCGGGTTTCAGCGGCTATTACCCCGACAAAGCCATCCACATCGCCTTTTTCGGACTGAGTCATCGGCAGGGGGCGGGCGCCGAGATCGTGCTGGAGGCCCAGGATGCGGCCGGAAACAGCAGCCGTGCGCGCTGGCCATATCATTTCCGCAAAAAGGCGTTCAAGAAGGACGCCCTGCCGGTCAGCGACGGTTTCATCAACCAAATCCTGCCGGAGTTCCAGACGCTGCTGCCCGCCAAGCCGAATGCCTCTCTGAAGGACCGGTTTCTTTTCATCAACCGCGACCTGCGCCAGGCGAACTATGAACAGATCGTCGCGGCGACGCGCCAAACCGAAAACGCCTTGCTCTGGAAGGGACCGTTTTTGAGGCTTCCCAATTCCGCGCCGCGCGCCGGATTCGCCGATCACCGCACCTATCTCTACGAGGGGAAGGAAATCGATCAGCAGGACCATCTGGGCGTGGACCTGGCCTCGCTCGCCCGCTCGCCGGTGCCGGCGGCGAACAGCGGACGGGTGGTTTTCACCGGATTCATCGGCATTTACGGCCAGACCGTCATCATCGACCACGGGTTCGGTCTTTTCAGCATGTATTCCCACCTGAGCCAGATCGCGGTGACGGCGGGCGAGCACGTGGCCAAAGAGGCGATCCTCGGTCACACCGGCAGCACCGGGCTGGCCGGCGGCGACCATCTGCATTTCAGCATCTTGATTCATCACCTGTTCGTGGATCCCATCGAATGGTGGGACCCCCACTGGATCCAGGACAACGTGACGCTCAAGCTCGACTCCGTCCAACGTACTTCCGGCCAGGCAGGATGACATGAAGAAGCCCCGGATCACGAAAACCATTCAGGAGATCAACGCCAGAATCCAATCCGGCGACGTCGTGGTCGTCACCGCCGAGGAGATCATCGATATCGTGAAGACCGAAGGGCCTGCGGAAGCGGCTCGGCGCGTGGATGTGGTCACCACCGGGACCTTCGCGCCCATGTGCTCTTCCGGCGCTTTCATCAACTTCGGCCACTCGGCGCCGCCGATCAAGGCCTCCCGGGTCTGGCTCAACCGGGTGCCGGCCTATGCCGGGCTGGCGGCGGTCGACTGCTATATCGGCGCGACCGAAACGGCCGAGGACGACCCGCTCAACAAAGTCTACCCCGGAGAGTTCAGCTACGGAGGCGGGCACGTCATCCAGGACCTCTTGGACGGCCGGGCTGTGCACCTGGTGGCCGAAGGTTACGGGACGGACTGCTACCCCAACCGCCGCGTGGAAAAAGAGGTCACCCTGCGCACGCTGCCCCAAGCGACCCTGTGCAACCCCCGCAACGGATATCAAAACTACAACTGCGCGGTGAACCTCTCGAACCGCACCGTATACACCTACATGGGGACGCTGAAACCGGGAGCCGGCAACGCCAATTACTGCTCCGCCGGCCAGCTGAGCCCGCTGTTCAACGATCCCTACTACAGGACCATCGGGCTGGGAACCCGCATTTTTCTAGCCGGCGGGGTGGGGTACGTGACGTGGCACGGCACCCAGCACCACCCGGCGGTGAAGCGCACCGCCAAGGGAGTTCCGGTTCAAGCGGCCGGAACCCTCTGGGTGATGGGCGATTTGAAGCAGATGAACTCGAACTTCCTGGTGGGCGTCGGCATCCAGGGCTATGGATGCTCGCTGGCGGTGGGGCTCGGGATCCCCATTCCGCTCCTCAATGAGGAAATCGCCGCCTTCACCGGAGTCTCGGACGATGACATCTTCACCCAGATCGTCGACTACGGGCAGGACTATCCGGCCGGAGCGGTTAAAAGCCTCGGGCAGGTGAGCTATGCGGAACTCAAGAGCGGCGCGATACGCTTTCAGGGCAAATCGGTTCCGACCGTTCCCCTGTCCAGCATCGTCAAGGCGCGCGAGATCGCTGAAACGTTGAAAGGCTGGATCCGGCAGGGCCGGTTCCTCTTGGGCGAACCCCAGTTTACCCTGCCGCTGGCATGAACGCGAACCAACGGGCGTCCGGTACCCTGCGTGCCTTCGTGGCCGCAGAACTTCCAACCGACCTTCTGAAGGCCCTCGCGGCGGTTCAGGCGGAGCTCGGCCAGCGCGGACTGCGGGTGCGCTGGACCCGGCCGGCGAGCCTGCATCTGACGCTGAAATTTCTGGGCGACATTCCGGCGGATCGGATACCCATCGTGGCGGAGGCCCTGCGCACCGCAGCGGTCGAGCAGGACGCCTTCCAGCTGACGGCCGAGGGCATCGGCGTGTTTCCGGGCTTGCGGCGGCCGCGGGTCCTCTGGGCCGGGCTTTCGGGGGCCGGCGCTGCATTGGCGCAGCTGCAGCGGAGGGTGGAGGAGCAGCTCGACGCGGCGGGATTCCCGCGCGAAGCGCGTGAATTCCACGGCCACCTGACGCTCGGCCGATTCGGCGAAGGTGCCCCGAGCGGCGCGGTCGCCGACGTCCTGAGCTCGTATGCGGCGCAGCGGTTCGGCGACTTCGAGGTTAGGGAGCTGGTCCTGTTTCAAAGCGATCTGAAGCCACGGGGGGCGGTGTACACGGCACTCGCCAGGGCGCCGCTGAGGGGAGCGACGTGAGCCCGATCTGGAGCGCGGCCCCCCCCGGGGTCCCATTCGAAATCCGAAGCACTTAAACGGACCGGTTAGGAGGGTCAAGAGCTTTGAACCATGTCAAGGGCAGGAAAAAGGAGGAGTCTATGACGGTGTCCACCGACAAGCAGAAGGCGCTCGAGAGCGCGATGAGCCAGGTGGAGCGGCAGTTCGGGAAGGGGTCCATCATGAAGCTCGGCAGCCGGCCGATCGTGAGCGTTCCGGTGATTTCCACCAGTTCGCTGGCGCTCGACAAGGCGCTGGGCATCGGCGGGCTTCCGCGCGGCCGGGTGGTGGAGATCTTCGGACCGGAGGCGTCGGGCAAGACCACATTGGCGCTGCACGCGGTGGCCGAGGCCCAGAAACAGGACGGCATCGCCGCCTTCATCGACGCCGAGCACGCGCTGGACACCGTCTACGCCAAAAAACTCGGCGTCAATTGCGACGAACTGCTCGTCTCCCAGCCCGATACCGGCGAGCAGGCCCTGGAAATCGCCGACATGCTGGTGCGCAGCGGCGCTATCGACGTGCTGGTGGTCGATTCGGTCGCGGCGCTGGTGCCGCGGGCGGAGATCGAAGGCGAGATGGGCGACGCCCACATGGGGCTGCAGGCCCGCCTGATGTCCCAGGCGCTGCGCAAGCTCACCGGCACCATCAGCAAGACCAACACCTGCGTCATCTTCATCAACCAGATGCGCATGAAAATCGGGGTCGTCTTCGGCAATCCGGAGACCACCACCGGCGGCAACGCCCTGAAATTCTACGCCTCGGTGCGCTTGGATATCCGTCGGACGAACACCCTCAAAGAGGGCCAGGACATCATCGGCAGCCGCACCCGCGTGCGGGTCGTCAAGAACAAATTGGCGCCGCCCTTCATGGAAGCCGAATTCGACGTCATTTACGGCGAAGGCATATCCCGCATCGGGGACCTGATCGACGCGGCGGCCGAGCAGGGCATCATCGAAAAAAGCGGCGCCTGGTACTCATTCGGCGGCGAGCGTATCGGCCAGGGCCGCGAAAACGCCAAACGGTTCTTGACCGATCATCCCGACATCTTCGAAACCATCTACGGGAAGACCCGCGAGGCGCTGGGGCTGGGCGCCAAGGGCAAGGACGCCCAGGGGGAGGAATGATTCAATGACCGGCAACGACGCCCGCAGGACGTTTCTCGACTATTTCAAACAACACCGCCATCAGGTGGTGCGCAGCTCATCGCTGGTCCCGCACGACGACCCGACCCTGCTGTTCATCAACGCGGGCATGGTGCAATTCAAGCGCGTGTTTCTGGGCGAGGAGAAGCGCGACTACGTGCGGGCCACGACCTCCCAGAAATGCGTCCGGGCGGGCGGCAAGCACAACGATTTGGAGAACGTGGGCTACACCGCCCGTCATCACACGTTTTTCGAGATGCTGGGCAATTTCTCGTTCGGCGACTATTTCAAGGAGCCGGCGATCGTTTTCGCCTGGGATCTGCTCACCAACGGCTACCGGCTGCCGGCCGATAAACTCTACGCATCCATCTATCTCGACGACGAAGAGGCCTATGGTCTGTGGCGCAGCGCGGTCGGCCTGCCGGACCACCGCATCGTGCGCTTCGGGGAGAAGGACAACTTCTGGTCCATGGGCGACACCGGCCCCTGCGGGCCCTGTTCCGAGATCATCATCGACCGCGGCGAAGCCTACGGCTGCGGGCGGCCGGAGTGCGCCGTGGGCTGTGACTGCGACCGCTTCCTGGAGATCTGGAACCTCGTGTTCATGCAGTTCAACCGCGATGCGTCCGGTTCCATGACGCCGCTGCCCAAACCCAGCATCGACACCGGCATGGGTCTGGAGCGCATCGCCTCCATCGTGCAGAACGTGAACACGAATTTCGACACGGACCTCCTTCGGCCCATCATCCGCCGGACCGAGGAGATGACCGGGACGGCGTTCGGCCAGACCGAGGCCGCCGACGTTGCCATGAAAGTCATCGCGGACCACAGCCGCGCCGCGGTGTTCCTGATCGGCGACGGCATTCTGCCCTCCAACGAGGGCCGCGGCTATGTGCTGCGCCGCATCATGCGCCGGGCGATCCGCTACGGCCGCAACATCGGCCTGACCCGGCCTTTTTTGAATGAGACCGCCCGGGTGGTCTGCGACCTCATGCGGCCGGCCTACCCCGAGCTGAGCGACGCCGAAGCGTTCATCACCAACGTCATCGTCAACGAGGAGCAGCGGTTTCTGAACACCCTGGACACCGGCTTGAAGCTGCTGAACGAAACCCTGGCGGAGCTCAAGGCGCGCGGCCGGACCGAAGTGCCGGGAACGGTCATCTTCAAGCTCTACGACACCTTCGGCTTTCCCGCCGACATCGTGCGCGATGTGGTGCGCGATGAACAGATGACCCTGGACATGGAGGGCTTCGACCGCGAAATGGAGGGGCAGCGGGCCAAGTCCCGCACCGTCGCGGCGTTCACCCGGATCGGTGATGCCTATCAGAGCCTTTCGGCCAGCGGCTTCAGACCCGAATTCACGGGATACGACCTGCTGACGGGCGAGTCGCGCGCCGTGTTGCTGGTCGCCGATGACCGGGAGATCCTCGAAGCCGGCGCCGGCCGCGAGGTGTCCGTGGTCACCGAGCGCACCCCGTTCTATGCCGAGTCCGGCGGTCAGGTCGGTGACATCGGGCGCATCATCGGGCCGGAGGGCGAGATGGAGGTGAACGCCACTTCCAAGGACCCGACCGGCCTGATCATTCACCAGGGCCGGCTGCGGTCCGGGCG
The DNA here is from genome assembly GCA_964427375.1 of uncultured Desulfatibacillum sp. Taxonomy (GTDB): domain Bacteria; phylum Desulfobacterota; class Desulfobacteria; order Desulfobacterales; family SpSt-501; genus SpSt-501. The sequence goes on from CAYRUF010000030.1 coordinate 21,934, forward strand.
GCTGCGCAAGGGCGACACCTTGACGCTCCTGGTGGATGGCGCTGCGCGGGAGGCGACGGCCCGCAACCACACCGCCACCCACCTGCTGCACGCGGCCCTGCGCGAGGTGCTGGGCGAACACGTCAAGCAAGCGGGTTCGCTGGTGGCGCCCGACCGGCTGCGCTTCGACTTCACGCATTTCTCGCCGGTCGACGCCGAAACCCTCGACCGCATCGAAGCGCTGGTCAACCAGCGCATCCGGGCCAACGTCCCCACGCACGTTGCGGAGATGGCGGCGGACGAGGCGTTTAAGAGCGGGGCCATGGCCCTGTTCGAAGAAAAATACGGCGACCGGGTGCGGGTGGTCTCGCTGGCGGACATCAGCAAGGAGCTGTGCGGCGGCACCCACACCTCCCGGACCGGCAACATCGGCTTGTTCAAGATCGTCTCTGAAAGCAGCGTGGCGGCCGGCGTGCGCCGGATCGAGGCGCTGACGGGGGAGGCCGCGGTGGCCTTCGTGCAGGCCATGGCTCGCAACCTGATCGAGGCCGCTCATCTGCTGCGGGAGAAGCCCGAGGCGCTGACGCAGCGCATCGCCAGAGTGGTTGCGGACATGAAAGCCATGGAACGGGAGGTCGAACAGCTGAAGGGGCGGCTGTCCTCGGCGGCGGTGGCGGATGCGGGTTCCGACGTTCTCGATCTGAACGGCGTCGGCGTCCTGGTGAAAAAAGTCGAGGCCGACTCACCGGCGGCTCTGCGGGACCTGATGGACCGCTTCAAGGACCGGATCCAATCCGGGGTCGTGGTCCTGGGGAGCGCCAGCAACGCCAAGGTGATGCTGATTGCCGGCGTGACCAAGAACCTCACCGCGCGCTTCCATGCCGGCAACATCATCAAACAGGCGGCCGCGCTGGTCGGCGGCAGCGGCGGCGGGCGGCCCGACATGGCCCAGGCCGGCGGCTCGCAGCCCGAGAACCTGGACGCGGCGCTGGCCAAGGCGCTCGAGATCATCCGCAACGGATAGGTCGTCCCGGCGTCTCAGACCCCTTTGAGCACGTCGATCATGGTGAAGACCCGCCCGCGGGCACCGGCGGCGATGTTGCGGTCCAGGTATGCGAGCGCATCCAGGGTGCCGAGGCCGTAAATCTCCCGGCCGTTCACATTGTGGGTGAACTCGAAGCGGACGGTCCCGTCCGCCGAAACGAGCGTATAGGTGTGCCAGGCGTGGCCGCTCAAGTGCTCCGCGGGGATGCCCCACTCGGTTTTCTGGACCTGAGGGTCGCGCTCCATGCGGATCTGATCGGCGCTGAAAGGAATCCCCAGCCGGTTGAAGGCGCCGACCATGGCCCGGGCGGTGCCGCTGGTGTCGGCCTTGCCCTTCTGGTGGCTTTCACGGATCTCTAGGCGGTAGCCCTTGAAGAGGTCCGGAAAGGTCTGGGCCGCAAACTCCATCATGGCCTGGAAGCCGACGATTTGTTTGGCCATGTTGGGTGCGATTACGGCGGCGGTGTCGGAACGCCGCACCGTTTCTTCCAACTCCTGGCGGTTGCCGCCGGTCGTGCCCATCACGAACGGCAGGCGATGGCGGCAGTAGAATTCGGCATTGGCGTTGACGGCGCTGGGGTGGGTGTAGTCGGCGCTCAGAAACGGGCCGTATGTCCGCCGCAACTCCGGCAGGGCCGCTTCCCGTTCATCGGGCTTGAGCAGCCGCAGGGTTACACCCGCCACCACGACCTCGGTTTCCTGAATCTCCGGTCCGGTGAACGAGCAGGGGACCAGCCTGAAGCGCGGATCGGACCGGACGTGCCGCGCGACCACGCTGGCGACCCGGCCCGGCAGGCCGTTGACCATGACGGCGATGGATGACATGGGACATCCTCCTGGTTGGAATGGTTATTCAACATCTTGCAAGCGCTTGAGCGGTCCAGCGCTGCAGCTTAGGAAAACCCGGCGGTTGAAAGCTCCGCAAGCGGGCCTCGAGGCTGTGCAGGGCTGCGGGAATGTAGCGGGCGAACTGCGGTTTGCCTTTGACCCTCGAAAGAAAGCCGAACGCCCCCAGAATCTGCAAATTGCGCGCCAGCGCGCAGTGGGCGAAGGTCCGCCGAAAGCGGCCGGGATCGGTCGGCCGCCGCCGGGAGAATCCCTGCATGGCGTAGTCCAGCAGCTCCTCTTGCTCCTCCATCGCCAACCCCACGTAAGGATCGATCAGCAGCGCGGCGAGATCGTATTGCGGGGGACCCAGCCGGCCGCCCTGGAAGTCGATGAAATAGAATCGTCCGTCTTTGACCATGATGTTGCGCGACTGACAGTCGCGGTGCATGAACCCGCGATCCCGGCCCTCCAGCGCGCCGTCCGCGATGCGGTTGAATTCGTCGCTGAAGGCCTCGTCCACGGCCAGCCCGGCATAGCCGACCAGAAACGCGTCTAGAAAATACCGGCATTCGCGCTCGAGGATGACCTCGCGGGTATAGGCCGGCGTCTGAAAGGTCCAAGCCGGGTCAAACCCCCGGGCGCCGTCGATCGCCATGTGGATGACCTCGTCGATCACGGTGCGGTAGGCGGCCAGCACCGGCCGGCGGTTCGATTGGGCCTGCACCAGCCTCTGGAGGCTGGTGTCCCCGAGGTCCTCCAGAAAGACCAGCCCCGCGAACGGATCGGCGAAATAAATGGCCGGAACCGGAACCTGCCAACGCTTCAAGTGGCGGCCGATGGCGATGAACGCGTCCACCTCGGCGGTGCCTGCCGTGGCGCGCAGGCCGTGGTCCGCCAGGATCATCGCGCCGCCGTCGCCCGTCCAGCGGGACCACTGCCGGTCGGAGCCGTCCCCTTCGATCCGCGCCACCTCGAATGCCTCCGGCAGGGTTCCGGGAAATGACCGTTGCCAAGCTTCCCGTGCCGACGCCTCGACCGCCGCCGACCGGTAGCGCGCCTCGGTTCCCAGGTCTGTCCAGACGCCCCGCTCCGGAACGTAGGCGAGCACCGTCCGGCCGGCGGCGATCATCGCCCGGAACGCGTCGATGCTGCTATAGAAGCCATGCTCCGGGATGAAGTCGAGGACGACCGGGTCCAAGACTTGGATGCCGGTAAAGGTGAGCGCGCCGGCGGCCGCGCCGGCGCCAGAAAATGCGCGGACCCGTCCGTCCGGTCCCACCTCGACCTGGTTGAATTCCGGGTCATCGACCAGAACCAGGGTGGCGGCCGGCTGGCGGCGACAGTGGAATTCGTAGACCGTCCTCAGGTCGATCGTCGCATAAACGTCGGCGTTGATGACCATGAAGGGTTGCGGATCCCAGAAATCGGCCCAATGCTTGATGGCTCCGCCCGTTCCCCGGATGACCGGTTCATGGCGCAGATGCACCGGGATGTCGAAGCGCCCGGAGGCCACGAAGGCCCTGATCGCATCCGCCAGGTGATGGGTGTTGACGCCCACCGCTTTGCAGCCGGCCTCTGTCAGGTTGCGGATGTGGATGTCCAGCAGCGGCCGCCCGGCCAGCGTGAACAGAGCCTTGGGGGTCGTCAGCGTGTGGGGCCGCAGGCGCGTGCCCAAGCCGGCCGCCAGGATCAGGGCTTTCATGACTTCAGGCACCGCAGGGCGTTTTCGATGACGCTCGCGCAGTCCGCCATCGCCGCCGGGCCCTCCGGGCCGCGGAAGGCCTGGCTCGTGAAGAATTGCAGGGCGTTTTCGTAGGCCACCTTGGACAGCGCTTCGCGCTGCTCGATCTCCTTGTTCCGGTACATGCGGCTGCCGTGCGCGGCGATTCGGCGGACCCGATCCTTGGTTTCTTCGGCCGCCGACGGACGGTGGCGAAGATAGCTGAGAACCACCGCATAGGACTCCAGAAACGTTTTTAAAAACATCGCGAAAAGCTTCAGCTTGCGAAACCCGACGGCGGTGACATTGTAGGTGTCCGGCAGGCTGGGATGCGGAATCAACACGGCGTCTTCGATCAGGCGGCTGAGCGCCGCCCGCAGGTGAGCTTCGGCCGGGGCATCGGCATCGAAGACGAATTCGTTCCGGAAGAGGTTCTGCAGGAATTCGTAACGGGTGTGCAGATCGGAGGCTGAAAACTGAAAGGCATCCTCCTGCAGGATGACCAGGGCCGTGAACGCGGTTGGAATGAAAAACGCCACGCACGTATTTTTGTAGTACTCCAGCAGAGGGCGTTTGGCTTCCTTCAGGAGATAGCCGGGTGGGTGATCGGCGTCCTTGAAATTCTCGCCGGCGGGCTCCAGGATCCGGCGCTGGGCGTAGGATTCCAGAGCATGGAGGGCCGCCCGGCGGTGGTCCAAGATCAGGGTGTCGGCCAGCTTTGCCCCGATGGCATAGAGGTGATTCAAATAGAGCTCCAGGACCCCCAGGATCTCTTCCCGGTCGAGGCGCTCGCGGCCGCTGTTCAGGATGGCGGCGGCGGTGAGGGCGTGCGGAGTGACGACGCTCACCTGGTTGATGGCATGGACGATGCGGTGGCCGAGGCCGCGGCAGAACGCGTTGAAATCTTTGGGCGACATGGCGGCGAGAGCGCCGGCGCCGCCCCCTGCCAGGCCGTTCACCGATATCGGCGCGGCAAACTGGAGATAGACCTTGCCGTAGCGCCGCTGCAGAAATTTGCGGGCTTTGATCACCTGCCAGATGTTCTCCGGCTTCTTTTGCCCGCCTTCGATCTCATGCAGGTAGGAGGTCTCCTCGAGCACCCGGTCGTAGCCGATGGACGCCGGAACAAAAATCAAATCCTCGCAGGCGCCGTTTTTTTGGGCGCTCAACAGAATGGAGAGCAGCCCCAGCTTCGGCAAAAGCACCTTGCCGGTCCGGCTGCGGCCGCCCTCGATGAACTGCTCGATGGAGAAGCCTTCTTCGAGAATCTTGTGCACGTACTCGGCAAACGTGCGGGCGTAGAGAGCGGCGCCCTTGAAGGAGCGGCGGATGAAAAACGCACCTCCCCGGCGAAAGAGCGGGCCGATCGGCCAGAATGAAAGGTTCTTGCCGGCGGCGACCAGCGGGCAGGGCTGGTCGTGGTGGTAGAGCACGTAGGACAGCAGCAGGTAGTCGACATGGCTTTTATGAGAAGGCACAAAAACGACCGGCCCCCGCAAGGCCGCGCGCTTGACCGCCGCCAGCCCTTCTTGATCGAGCGCGACGCCGTCGAAAATGGTTCGGAAGATCCATCCGACGATGGCCGAATAGAATCGGATCCAACTTGGGTTCAGGCCCGCCGCGATTTCCTCGAGATACCCGCCGGCTTGGGCCCGGACCTCCGCCAGCGGAAGACGGTGGTCTTCCGCATGGGCCTGCATAAACTGCTGGAAGCGCTCGCCGTTCAGGATGCTCTCCCTCAATTCGGCGCGCGACGTGATCACCGGGCCGGTAATGCTCTGACGGTGGCGGCTGATCTGGGCCAGGATTTCGCCGCGCAGAATGGCCGCCTGATAGTCGCCGTGTTGGTCGGCCATCTCCGGCCGCGCCAGGAATCGGCGCAGGTCGATGGGCGGCGATAATTCGACGAATACGTTGCCCGGGTTCTTAAAGAGAGACGCCAAGAGCCGCAGCCGCCCCGGCTCGTCCTCGGGGCCGAAGAGCATGTCGACCAGCGTCAATCGGGCCCGGCGGGGGTTTCGGCTGAAAAAAATCAGCTGCGGAACGATCAGGATCGGCCGGTCGGTCCGCCGCTGCAGCGCGATGAGGAATTCAACCGGATCGGGGCGCGGACGGCGAAAGCGATGCCAGAACCGTCGGTGTTCGATCAGCGTCAGGAACCCGGCCTGACCCTGCCGCAACTGGGTTTCCAGGAAGCCGTTGGCCATCGGATCGGGCAGCCGTCGCAGCTGCCAGAGGCTGTCCGTGTACGCCAGCAGAATCCGGAGCATCCGCGCCGGCGGCTGCCAGACGAGCCAGCGGCACCCGAGGCCGATGGTCGGAAACGGCAGGCTCAGGGCGGCGTACCGCGTGTAGGCGAACAGAAAGGCGAAGGCGGAGCGGAACCGGGAGGCGAAAATGACGATGGCATCCGCTGGCAGATCCCGCAGAACGGCGGCCTGATGCGCTTCCAGGCGGATGCCCGAGAAAAAGAGCTTTAAGACCAGCGACACCCAGCGGCCCCGGCGGCTGGGCAGAACGTTCGGATAGTGGTGGCGGCTGCCCTGCAGGGCGCGGTTCATCCACCTGCGGAAAGCTCCGGCCGGAGCCGACGGCGGCTGATGTTCAGGTCGATCCATGACGTTTCGCTCGCAGGTTGATGCGGGACTTTGCCGGCGATCGAGCGGGGTTGCCGAGCGGCGGCCGGAAAACGATGCTTCCGTAACAGACTCCATCGGTTTTTGCAACTGGCGCTGGGCCCTAACTCTCCGAAAGCGTTTCGTATCCTCGGGTGCCGAGCCATGGCCGCCGACGCGATGGTTCGCAAATTGGCCTTGTCAGAGGCTCGGGGCTGTGTTATAGGTGACAACATTGCTCTTTTTGGTGCGACCGGTTCAATTCGACCGCGTCGCACCCCGATCGAGTTTCCGCAAGCTTGCGATAAGAGGAATCGTCCATTTTCCGCAAAAATCACACTTGGAACCAGCAGGAAAGGAGAAGGAAGCATTATGAAGACTTTGATTGGCGGTGCGGTGGCGGCGGCGTTGGGCCTGATCGGCCTCGGCTTCTGGTGGAAAGAGTTTCTGATGGTTTTGGGCGGAACCATTCCGGCGGTTTTGCTCCTGGGCGGCGGCTTGGCGATTTATCTCGGTTTTGACGAAATGAAGGACACCTGGAAGAAAGACGAACCGGTCTCCTCTGCGGTAACGGCCGACGACCTGGAAAAATATAAGAGCGAGATCTCCGATCTCAAGAAAGAGCTCGAGAGCCTGAAATCGGAAAAGAAATCCGATTAGCCTTTGCCGACTGCGGAGCCCGGCGCTGCTTCTATGCCGCCGGGTTCCGTTATCCTCCTGCCTGCCGGATGGCCGATGTCGCCAATTCATCGGCGCGTTCATTCTCCACCACCCCGCAGTGGCCCTGCACCTTAATCAGCTTCAAATCATCAAACGCCGCCATCTGCCGGCGAATGGCGTTGATCAGCTCGGTGTTTTTCTTGGGCTTCCAGTTCAGACTGAGGACGCCGAGCGCATAGCCGCTGTCGGTGTAAACGCGGACGGCGAACCGCCGGTTCCGCACGGCGGCCAGGCCCTTCTGGATCGCCAACAGCTCGGCGATGTTGTTCGTAGCCTCTCCGATGTACTCCGAAATTTCCTTGCGTTTTGAGCCGCACTGCAGCACCACGCCGATCCCCGCCGGCCCCGGATTCCCGGAGGAAGCCCCGTCCGTGTGGATGTGCACGATGCGGTCCGCGGGCGGATCGCCCCCCGGCGAGGCGCGCCCGGCGGAGCGATCCGGCGGGCTTTTCGGCCCTTTTCCCGGCGTCTCCTCCAGGGCTCTGAGGTCCTGGCGCTTGACCCGGTACTCATGCGGCTGCTCCAGCTGGTACTTGATGCGGACGCGGCCGTCGGTCTGGAGCGGGTGGCCTTCGGCGTCCGCTTCGACCCAGACTTTGTTCTTCTTGAAACGCATCCGGACCCAGGCGGTGCCCGCGGTGTCGGTGGCGCGTGTTGAAGCGATTGGGCTCATGAGCCTCCTCCGGCGTCCAGCATGGAGCGGGGAGCATCGAGCCTGGGACCAAAGAAAAAAAAAGGGCAGGTTCGCCCCCGTCCCAGTCGTTCGGCCCCTTCAGGCATACAAATGAACCTCGCGGCTCATCGCTTTGAAGTCATCCAGCGGTGCCTGCCAGGACGCCGCGATGGCCTCGAGGGGTTCGAGGGCCTCCAAACGCCGCCGGATCGATGCATCGCCGATGAGCAGATCGATGGGCCATTTTTCGTATTCGTATTCGTACGGCGGCGGCCGCCATGCGAATGCCTGCGGGTGATGCCGGATGGCCGCCTGCAGCAGCCGCAAAGTGACGGCATACGGCGCATAGCGCGCCGGGTCGGTCACATGGATCTGGAATCCGGCGCAGCAGTGGCCCTGCCACTTGTTCGAAGTCGGCTCAAAGGCGGCCGGGCGGAGAACCGCCCCGGCAACGGGGGGCTGGCGGAGCTCCGCCATCAGCCGGGGCAGGTCGAAAAACGGGGCGCCGAAGAGTTCGAACGGCTGTGTGGTGCCGCGGCCCTCGGACACGTTGGTGCCCTCCCACAAGACTTGTCCGGGATAGACCATCGCCGCGGCCGGTGTCGGCAGGTTGGGCGAAGGGGCCACCCAGGGCAGGCCGGTGTCGGTAAACCGCATGCGGCGCCGCCAGCCCGCCATGGGAACCACCTCGAGCTCGCAGCCGATGCCGAAGCGGTTGTTGAACAGCCGAGCCAGCTCGCCGATGGTCAGGCCGTGACGCATGGGGATGGGAAAACGCCCGACAAAAGAGCGGTACGCGGGGTTCAGCAGGTTGCCCTCGACCGATTCTCCGCCCAGGGGGTTGGGGCGGTCGAGAACAGCTACCATCTTCCCGCAGTCGCGTGCGGTCTCCATGCAGTAGGACAGCGAATAGATGAAGGTGTAGACCCGGGCGCCGGCATCCTGCAGATCGACCAGCAGCACGTCGATGTCGTCGAACATGGCCGGACTCGGGATGCGCGTGGATCCGTAAAGGCTGAAGACCGGGATGCCGAGAACCGGGTCGGTCATGTCGGCGGACTCGATCATGTTGTCCTGTTTTTCGGCCCAAAAGCCATGCTGGGGCGAGAACAGCACCCGCAAAGCGCCCGGAAAACGCTCCTGCAATCGGTCGCGGGCGTGATGAAATCCGCGATCAACCGAAGCCGGGTTGCACAACAGTCCGAGGCGCCGTCCCCTGCACCACGCCGGCGGGTCGGCTATCAGTCGCTCAAGTCCGGTTTGGACGGGGCCCATCGTTGTTGGCAACCTCCCTTCGGCCGATGGATCGAGGCGAATCCAATGGCTCCGCTCATGATCGCATCGCACCGGGTGGATCTGACGGAGACTCATTTTTAGCACAACCCTCCGCCGGGTGAAAGCCCTGCAGGGCCGGCGATCGCATGCAGACCCGGCCGCTCAAAAGCGGCAAAGTCCTTGACAGCCCTACCATAAATATCTAAAAAGATACTTTGCTTTTTTAAGCCCTTTCGACCGGTGGGTTGCGCGTCATTCCAGCACGAATCTGGTTTGAAATGAGGGGATTTCGGAGGCATCCGGGTGGGTCTGAGGCTGGAGGGCGTCGTCGTCCTGGTCGGCAGTTACGGCAGCGGCAAGTCTGAAGTCGCAGTCAATCTTGCCGTTCACCACCGCCAGGCGGGGATGACCGTTCGGATCGCCGATCTGGACCTGGTGAATCCTTACTTCCGGTCGCGCGAAGCCGAGGCTCAGCTGACCGGCCTCGGTATCGAGGTGGTTCTCCCGCCCAAGCCGTATACCCAATCGGAGTTGCCCGTACTGAGCCCGCGCGTGGCCGGACTGGTCCGCCGGACCGAGGGGCTGACCATTCTGGATGCCGGCGGAGAAGCCGTCGGCGCCATGGTGCTTGCCGCATTGGGGGATGCGTTCAGCGGACATGCCTGCCAGGTCCTTCAGGTGATCAATCCGTTGCGGCCGGATACCAGCAGCGTGGCCGGCTGCACCCGCATTCGGGAGCAAATCGAAGCCTCGGCCCACCTGGCGGTCACGGGGCTGATCGGAAACGCCAACCTGATCGACGAAACCACGCCTCAGGTGATCACCGACGGCTATGCCTTCACTCGGCAGGTGAGTGCGGCCAGCGGCCTGCCGGTGGCGTTCGTGACGGTCGCCGAGGAGTTGCTGCTCCAAGTGGACCCGGCGCGGTTCGACTGCCCGGTGCTGACGATCCGGCGACAACTGGTCCCGCCCTGGAAGCGGGCGTGCAAGCTGTGAGGAGGAAGCAATCAATGGCCTATGAGCATGTGTTGGATGCGGAGCGCTGCAAAGGGTGCGGGTTGTGCGTGGACGCGTGCCCGAAGAAGGTGCTGGAGATTAGCCGGGAGATGAACACGAAGGGGTATTTTCCCGCCTATCAGGCGCGGCCCGAGGATTGTATTTTTTGCGCGATTTGCTGCACGATGTGCCCGGATGTGGCGATCACGATCAACGAGATAGCCGAGGCGGCGGCGGGCTCGGGGGCAGGGAGGAAGTAAGATGGGCAAGGTGCTGATGAAGGGCAATGAAGCCATTGCGGAGGCGGCGATTCGGGCGGGGTGTTTGAACTACTTTGCCTACCCGATCACGCCGCAGTCGGAAGTGGCCGAGTACTTGTCGAAGCGGCTGCCGGAGGCGGGGGGCGTGTTTTTGCAGGGCGAGAGCGAAGTGGCCGTGTCCTATATGATTTTTGGGGCAGCGGCCTGCGGGGCGCGGGTGTTTACGACCTCCTCGAGCCCCGGGATCAGCCTGATGAGCGAAGGGATCAGCTACATCACGGCGGCGCAGTGTCCGGCGGTGTTTGTGAATATCATGCGGGGAGGGCCGGGACTGGGCGGCATCCTGCCGTCTCAGGCGGATTATTTTCAGTCGGTCAAGGGCGGAGGCCACGGGGACTACCGGCTGTTGGTGCTGGCCCCGGCCAGCGTGCAGGAGGCGGTCGAGATGGTGATGGCGGCCTTTCCGCTGGCGGAGAAATACCGCAACCCGGTGATGATTCTGGGCGACGGGCTGATCGGCCAGATGATGGAGCCGGTGGAGTTTCCGGATCATTTGAAGGTGGCGCCGTCGAACAAGGACGAGTGGGCCACCAACGGGATGGACACCCGCCGGAGCAGCCGGCGCAACCTGGTCAAGACCCTGTACCTAGTGCCCGAGGAGCTCAACGCGCATAACCTCACGCTCAAGGCGAAGTACGATCGCATGCAGCAGGAGGAGGTGCGCTGGGAGGGCTACAACCTGGAGAGTGATTACCGGATTTTGATCGTCAGCTACGGCACCATGAGCCGGGTGTGCCGGACGGTGATCGACAACCTCAAGGAGCAGGGCCTCGAGGTCGGGATGGTGCGTCCGCAGACGCTGTTTCCGTTCCCCCGGCAGGCGGTGTACGCGGCGGCCGGCAAGGCCAGCTGCCGGGCGGCGGTGAGCATCGAGATGAGCATGGGGCAGCTGGTGGAGGACGTGGAGCTGAGCGTGCGGGGCGCGCGGCCGGTGCACTGGTACGGCAAGTGCGGGGGCGAGGTGCCGACGCCGGAAGAGGTGATGGAGGAGATCCGGAAGCGGCTGGCCGCATGACATTCTTAAGCGACAGGAGCATTAACCATGGGTAAAGCGTTTCATCGACCGCAGGCACTGGCCGACGTCGCGACTCACTACTGTCCGGGATGCACGCACGGGGTGGCGCACCGGCTGGTGGCCGAGGTGATCGACGAGCTGGGCATCCGCGGCCGCACGGTGGGGATCGCGCCGGTGGGCTGTGCGGTGCTGTGCTACAATTATTTCACGTTTGACTTCCAGGAAGCCGCGCACGGGCGTGCGCCGGCGATGGCCACGGGCATCAAGCGGGTGCGGCCGGATCTGATCGTTTTCACGTATCAGGGGGACGGAGATCTGGCGAGCATCGGCATGAGCGAGATCATCCACGCGGCCAACCGGGGTGAGAAATTCACCACGATTTTCATCAACAACGCGGTTTACGGGATGACGGGCGGGCAGATGGCGCCGACGACGATGCCGGATCAGCGCACGACGACCTCGCCGTTCGGCCGCAAGGTGGTGCAGACCGGGATGCCGGTGAAGATGGCGGAGCTGCTCGCCGCGCTGGAGACGCCAGGCTACATCGTGCGGGAGGCCCTGATCCAGCCCAAGTACATCAAACGGGCGAAGAAGGCGATCCACCAGGCCTTCCGCTATCAGGTGGCGAACACGTGTTTCAGCCTGGTGGAGCTGATCAGCACCTGCCCGACCAACTGGGGGATGACGCCGCGGGAGGCGCTGAAGTGGGCCGAGGAGAAGATGCTGCCCTATTATCCGTTGGGCGAGTTCAAGACGCCGGAGGCGGGCCGAGGGAGGAAAGCGGATGCAAAGTGAGGTTCAATTCGCCGGTTTCGGCGGCCAGGGGGTGATGCTGATGGGGCAGATCCTGGCGCAGGCAGCGATGCACGAGGGCCACGAGGTGGTGTGGATTCCCTCCTACGGACCGGAGATGCGCGGGGGCACGGCCTACTGCACGGTGGTGATCAGCGACCGACCGGTGGGCTCGCCGATCATCCGCAACCCTCAGCACCTGGTGGCGATGAACCGGCCGTCGCTCGAGAAATTCGCGCCGACGGTGAAAAAGGGCGGGGTGATATTCGTGAACGCCTCGATCATCCCGATCGGCTCGGGCCGCAGCGACGTGGACGAGCTGCGGGTGCCGATCATCGAGCTGGCGCAGGATTTGGGCAACGTGAAGGCGGCCAACATCGTGGCGCTGGCGGCGTTTGTGGCGCGCAGCCGGATCGTGAGCTTCGAGGCGCTGACGGCGGCGGTCCAGGAGAAGTTCGCGGAGAAGGCCAAGCTGATCCCCCTCAACCTCAAAGCCCTCGAGGCGGGCCGCAAAGCGGCCGTCGGCAATTAGGGGTGCATGAACCTCAAGGTCCCAGAGCACATCCGATCCATACCGCTCTACGTGCCCGGCAAACCGATCGAAGAAGTCGAGCGCGAGCGCGGCATCCGGCATTCCATCAAGCTGGCCTCCAACGAAAATCCGCTGGGGCCCTCGCCTCGGGCGCTCGCTGCCGTTCAACGGACGCTGGCATCGGTGCACCGCTATCCGGACAGCTCCGGCTACGATCTGATCCGCCAGCTGGCCGCGATGCACCGGCTCGCCCCGGAGCAGATCGTGCTCGGCAACGGGTCCGATGAGATCATCCACATGCTCGCCCGGGCCTATCTGCAGCCGGGCGATGAGGTGATTCTGCCGCAGCCCTCCTTTCAGATGTATGAAATCGAGGCGCGCGCGGCCGCCGCCATCCCCGTGCCGGTCCCGCTCCACCGGTTTCGCACCGATCTGCCGGCCATGGGCGAACGGATCACTCCGCGCACGCGCATCGTGTTCGTGAACACCCCCCACAATCCGACCGGCAGCCTCGTGAGCCGCTCCGAGCTGGAGGCGTTTATGGCCCGGCTGCCGGAGGGCGTTCTCCTGGCTCTGGACGAGGCTTACATCGAATTCGTGCGCGATCCCGCCGGGCCGGACAGCCTGGATTATGTGCGAGCCGGCCGACCGGTGGTGGGGCTGCGGACCTTTTCCAAGGCCTACGGCCTGGCCGGCCTGCGCATCGGATACGGGGTGATGCCGGTCGACGTGGCCGAGGTGCTGGGCCGGGTGCGCCCGCCGTTCAACGTCAACCTCCTGGCCCAGGCGGCCGCTGCCGCGGCGCTGGACGACGCGGGGTTCTTGCGTGAAACCCTGGACGTCGTCCATACGGGCGTGGACTATCTGCAGCGCGCCCTCGCCGAGCTGGGCCTCGAATGCCCGCCCACCCAGTCGAATTTCATCATGGTCCGGGTGCCCGGAGAGGGGCGTCAATTCTTCGAGAACCTGCTCGACCGCGGGGTGATCGTTCGGCCGCTCGCCAGCTACGGATTCCCGGATTGCATCCGGGTCAGCGTGGGGCGGCCCGAGGAGAACCGGCGGTTTATCGAGGCGTTGAAGCAGGTGCTGGCGCTATGAGAAAAATGATACTGGATGCTGGATACGGGATACTCGATAAAAAATAGCCGCGGGCCATGCTGTTCTCTTTCATCGAGCATCGAGCATCCAGTATCGAGGATCTTCAGGTCCAACGACAGAACCGCGCTAATGTGATCTCTGCCTGAAAGAGCGACCCTCTATGCGCAAGCTTCTTATCACCATCGACGGTCCGGCCGGCGCGGGCAAGAGCACCGTCAGCCGGGCGCTGGCCGACCGGCTGGGCTATCGCTATGTCGATACCGGCGCCCTGTATCGGGGAGTGGCTTACGTCGCCAGGTGCCGCGGGATCGAGCCTCAGGACGACGCCGGATTGACCCGTCTGCTGGAGGGGTTGACGTTGAATTTTCTGCCCGGTCCGGCCGGGCAGCGGTTGACCGCCAATGGCGAGGACATCACCGATGCCATTCGGACCCCGGAGATTTCGATGCTGGCCTCGGCGGTGTCCGCGCGGGCGGCGGTGCGGGCCTTCCTGCTGAAGGTCCAGCGCGAGCTGGGCCGGCAAAAGGCAGCGGTTTTCGAGGGGCGCGACATGGGGACCGTGGTCTTTCCGGAGGCCGACGTCAAGTTCTACCTGGATGCCTCGACCCAGGTCCGGGCCCAGCGCCGATTCGCCGAAGTCCAAGCCAAATCCGATGTGTCGATCGAAGCGATCGAACGCGACATGCAGCTTCGCGACCGGCAGGATCGCAGCCGGGCGCTGGCGCCCCTTAAAGCGGCTCCCGATGCCGTGATGATCGATTCCACCGATCTGAGCATCGATCAGGTGACGGAACGGATGCTGGCGCATGTCCGGGCGGTCCTGGATCCTGCCTGAGCCCGCCGGTTTGACCGTCGCAGTCCCGCCGCCGATTTTGTCATTGCATTTTTCAGCCAATCTGCTACAGATAACCGGTTTGGAACATCCGGTGAGAAACCAATTTTGAAGGCAAGGGGGAAAGGCGTGTATGGTCAACATCACAACCAACTCTGAAAAAGATCAGATGATCGAAAAACCGGCTGCGGCGGGCGCCGCCGAGGGAAAAGAGTTCAGCATGGACATGGTCGAAAGCGCGGAGCCCTCCATGAATATGTACGAGGACAGCTTCGGCCAGTTCAAGGAAGGCGAAGTGGTCACCGGGGTCATCACCGCGGTCGACAAGGACCTCGTGCTGGTGGATATCGGCTACAAATCCGAGGGGCAGATCCGCATCCACGAATTCCGGGCCGAAGACGGCAGCATCACCGCCAAGGTCGGGGACCGGGTGGAGGTGATGGTCGAGTGGTGGGATGACGAGGACGAGCGCGTCATCCTGTCCAAGGAAAAAGCGGCCAACATCAAGGTCTGGGAGAACATCAAGAAGTGCCATGACGAGGACGGCACCATCCGCGGGTCGATCACCAGCCGGGTCAAGGGCGGCTTTTCCGTAGACATCGGCGTGCCGGCGTTCCTGCCGGGTTCGCAGGCGGACCTGCGCCCCATCCGCAACCTGGACGATATGGTGGGCAAGACCTACGATTTCAAGATCCTCAAATACAACCGCAAACGCAGCAACATCGTGCTGTCGCGCCGGGTGCTGCTGGAGAAGGAACGCGAAAGCAAACGCGCGGCGACACTGTCCGCGATCCACGAGGGCAAGGTGCTGCCGGGCATCGTCAAAAACATCACCGAATACGGCGTCTTCGTGGACCTCGGCGGCGTCGACGGGCTGCTGCACATCACGGACATTTCCTGGGGCCGGGTCAAGCATCCGTCCGACCTGTTCAAGATCGGCGATCAAATCAACGTCAAGGTGCTCAATCTCGATCTCGAAAAGGAGCGCGTTTCGCTCGGCATGAAACAGCTGCAGGCCGATCCCTGGACCGTCGCCGCCCAGCGGTATCCGGTCGGCATGCGGGTGACCGGGCGGGTGGTCAGCCTGACCGACTACGGCGCCTTCGTGGAGCTGGAGGAGGGCATCGAGGGTCTGATCCATGTCTCCGAGATGTCCTGGACCCGCAAGGTCCGGCATCCGTCCAAGGTGGTCTCGGTCGGCGAGGAGGTCAATGCGGTGGTGTTGGACATCAAGCCCGAGGCCCGGCGGATTTCACTGGGCATGAAGCAGGTGGCGCCCAACCCCTGGGATGTGATCGCCGAGAAATACCCCGTCGGCACCACGATCGAGGGCAAGATCAAAAACATCACCGATTTCGGCATCTTCATCGGCATCGATGAGGGCATCGACGGCCTCGTGCATATCTCCGACCTTTCCTGGACCAAGCGCGTCAAGCATCCCTCCGAGATTTACAAGAAGGGGGACGTGGTGCAGGCCATCGTGCTGGACATCGAGAAGGACAACGAGCGCTTCTCGCTCGGCGTCAAGCAGCTTCAGGAAGATCCCTGGAAGACGGTGGGCGCTCGCTACCGGGTCGGCACCGAGATCACCGGCACCATCACCAACGTGACGGACTTCGGCGTCTTCGTGGAGCTGGAGGAGGGCATCGAGGGCCTCGTGCACGTGTCCGAGATCAGCAAGGAGAAGATCAAGACGCCGGTGGGGAAATACAACATCGGCGAGATGATCACCGCCAAGGTGATGACCATCAACAGCGACGAACGCCGCATCGGCCTGTCCATCAAACGGCTGGAAGTGGACCGCGAGCAGAGCATCCTCAGCGAGTACGTGAGCAGCATGGGCCAGGCGCCCACCACCACGTTCGGCGAACTGCTGCGGGAGAATCTGCAGGAGAAGTTGAAAGAAGAATAGCAGCTGCCCGGTTGAATCGGTCCACCGGATGGGCCGCTCAATTCCATTGCATTCGAAACCCCGCTTTTCCGAGCGGGGTTTTTTTTCAGGCGTTCGCATACCGGCCGCGTCGACTTCCCAGGCCGTCGGCAGCATGCCCGCGCCGGGGCTGAGTGACCGCACCGCTGCACTTGCAAAATGGGCCGCGCTGTCCAACATTCCGTTCACCGCCCTAGCGTCCATTCAGAAAGGACGTAATGGACCGAACTCCGCACCAGCATCCCCCTGGCTTGCAAGCTGGTGATGGAGAGCTACAGTAACGGGAAGCGATCAAAAAGCGCAACGGCGTGCTGGATTTCCAGCGCTAAACTCGAACTAGAAAAGGTTGACACCATGATTAAGCCCTATATTCGTCTTGGCCAGAACAACGCCGCCGTCTTGCTGGTCGATCATCAAACGGGTCTGCTGTCGCTCGTGCGCGATATCGACCCGGACAGGTTCAAGAACAACGTCCTGGCTTTGGCCGATCTGGCCAAGTACTTCAAGCTGCCGACCATCCTGACGACGAGCTTCGAAGACGGTCCGAATGGACCCTTGGTGCCGGAACTCAAGGCAATCTTCCCGAAGGCGCCCTATATCGCCCGCCCCGGTAACATCAACGCCTGGGACAACGAAGATTTCGTGAAGGCCGTGAAAGCGACCGGTAGAAAGCAGTTGATCATCGCCGGTGTGGTGACCGAAGTGTGCGTCGCGTTCCCGGCATTGTCGGCCTTGGAAGAAGGCTTCGAGGTCTTTGTCGTGACGGACGCCTCGGGCACCTTCAACGAGCTGACCCGGCATTCCGCATGGGACCGCATGTCGGCCGCTGGCGCGCAGCTGATGACATAGTTCGGCGTGGCCTGCGAACTGCACCGGGATTGGCGCAACGACGTAGATGGCCTGGGTACGCTGTTCGCCAACCATATCCCCGACTATCGCAATCTGATGACCAGCTACACGACACTCAAGGCCGGCCATTGAAACGCAGACTCCCGACCCCTGCCGCCTGCTTGCAGCACCCGGGCGTCAGGGGCGGAGGGGGCCCAAACGTGGTGCATCCATGGCCGAAGCGTCTCGTTGGTTTTGATTGCCTGCGGAATGGAATTTTCCAACGAAAATACAACCGCCGGCCGGGTTCGACCCCCTACGGGACCGTCTAAGCCGCGATATCCGAAACGACCCCTCGCGGTGTTTCGGGAAATCTCTATCCGGCGGAAGCCTGTCCTTCTCGTAGAGCTGATATTTGTCTCCGCGAATAAAAGGGGTCTTTTGCCCCCAAAAACCACGAACTTCTGAACCAATCTGGAATTCCCCGAATCGATACCTTTGACCGGGTAATCTCGACCCCGTTTTGCCCAGGCAAGATTTAGACTCAGGCACGCAAACTCTTCCACGGAAAAAAGCAAAAAAGGATAATATCAGCTTCCGATCCTCCTCTGGTTCCCCTGAATTGTCATGTAAGGATAGGATCTGGATAGACGTTAATGTCGAACATGATCCCAAAAGTGACTGTTGCTGGGGACGCTGAAGCGAACAGCCCCATCCTGCCGCCGGAAAAGACCTCAAACTCTGCCGTGGTTCAAACCAGTTCCAATGATTACCGTTCCACCGCCGTGGGGCCGGCAGGGTAGTTGAGCAGTTTCCCGAACACTGTCACGTACATCATGCGGTACGCGCGTCGATGTTGTCGACCGGAATGCTAGCGTTGGCTGCCTCACCCATGATCGAGCCCTGGTAGCCCGAGAGTCCATTGATGAATTTGGCGGTCGCTCCATCGCCGTTTTTACCGAAAGACCCGAGGCCGTCAACGCGGTATCCGAAGGCAAGGGTGGTTGCTCCGCCATTAGAAGTGCCGCTTAGGTTGTTGAGCATGTGTCCGCGATAGAGGGCCTTGTAAAGCAGCAGGTCCCAATTGAGGTAGCCGTCGGGACCTTCGAAGTACATCCGCGCTGCGGACCAGCGGTTGGCGCCCGTTCCATCGGGATGAAAGAAGATGACGCTGCCGGGCGGGAACTCGTGCCGCCCTCCGGCATCATCCTGGGGCAGCTGAATATTTCGGGTTGCCGCGGAACATCCGATGGCTGAAACAATGGCGGGGATGCTGATTGGTAACCAGGCAAACTTTTAAATCCCGTTCATGGGCGTACCTCCAGCGGGGGCGTTACGGAACTCTCTTTTTATACCTGTTTTACCGGAGAAAGGTTAGAAAAATAAAGAGTCAGGTGATAAGCCGCAGCCCGGGTCGTTGATCGATGGATCCCTGTTGCTCCGCGCTTTTCCCGACTCGGTAGAGCAGGCCGGCGACGAGGGCGGTGAAGGGGGCGACGGTGATCAGACCGAAGCTGCCGACCAGGATGTTCAAAACCTCGGCGGCGACGAAGGGGGCGTTCAGGATGTTGGCGGCCGGCAGCCCCTTGGCCATGAAAAGCAGGAACATGGTGATGTGGCTCGCCGAGTAGGCGAGGAGCAGGGTCGTCGTCATGGTGCCGATCACCGCCCTCCCGACCCTGAGGCCGGAGCGGATGTGCGCGCTGAGGCTGATCTCGGGCTGCTGCGCCTTGATCTCGTCCATGCTGGCGGCGATGTCCATGGCAAGGTCCATGATGGCCCCCGAGCAGGCGATGAAGATGCTGGCGATGAAGATCTCCGTCAGGCGCAGATCGACGTAGCCCGAGTAGAGCAGGGTTTCGCTGAAGGGCCGGACCGCCCCGTGCAGGTTGAACGCTTTGGCGAAAACGACCGCCAGCCCGCAGGTGAGCAGCACCCCCAGCATCGATCCGGCAAAAGTGGAGGCTCCGCGGCGGCTGAGCCCTCCGACCGACAAGGTGATCACACCGGTCAGGACCGCCACGACCGCCAGCCCGAGCGGCACTGGCGGATAGCCCATCAAGAGCAGCGGGAAATAGAGCTTCCAGAGCACCATGGCCGTGAAGACGAAGGAGAGCAGCGCCTTGAGCCCCGTCACCCCGGCCAGGGCGGCGAGCAGGGCGCCGAAGAGGCCGATCAGCAGCAGCTGCAGCCCCAGCCGGTAGTGCCCGCGGGCCAGGGCGTTGGCCGGTTTTTCCTCCCGGAGGTCATACTCCACCAGGATTCTCGCGCCCTCCGTGTAGAACTCGTCGAGCTCCATCTTGCCGGTGAGCCGGTTCGTGACGCTCACCTCGGCGCCGGCATGCGGGCCGTCGAGGAGCTTCACGGTCAGAAACTGGCTCTGGGTCTTGACGATCAGGTGGGTCTTGACATGGCTGTTGTCGACCGCGGTGATCAGGCCGCGCGCATGCCGGCCGGCCGGCGCCTCCGGAAAGCGCGCCAGATCAAGAAAAGCGAGCCCGCAGCAGACGGCGGCGATCACAAGCGAGAAGAGCCAGTCGCGGGAGAGTTTGGTCATCGGTTGCCTCAAAGGAAACAGGGATAAGGGTTCAAGGGGCCAAGGGGTCGAGGGTTCAGGCGTCGGATACCGGATTGGGCAGCTCGGTTTGATAACGCGGCGCCCCGGAAAAAGGGCGCCGCGTTATGTGAGGATGGAGTACCGATACTATTTCTCGACCGGCAGAGCCGGCAGATCCATAACCCTGGCCAGTTTCTTGGCGATGTCGGTGTTGTCGTAGAAGCCGGCAAAACGCGCGGCCTCGCGGCCCTGGGCGAAAACCGGCACCGGCACCCCAGTGTGGGAATAGGAGGTCCAGCCGATGCTGGCCCGCTCGTTCAGGATGTGGGTGATGGTGACGACGATCGGCTCGTAGCCGCCGTAAAGGAGGGTATTTTCAGCTTTGGAGTTGGCGTTGCTGCCGCAAAGGGAGATGTCGTAGGCGTCTTCGAGCTTCTTCTTCTGGTATTCGTTGAGATCCGCCCACTTGAGTCCAAAGATATCCTCCATCAAAGAGGTCATCTCGGCATTCGCTTCAAGGTTATTTACTTCCAGATGGCTGCCGCAAGCGGCTGTATTTGCGGTTTTGTGCGTCTTCCACTGGTTGGCGGCGAAATACTGGAAGCTGTTCTTCTGCCCGAGCAGGCGGTCATAGTAGGCGGTGTAGGCCGTGGTGGCGTGGCCGATGCTCATGCCGCCGGTCTCGTGGTCGCCGGTGACGACGATCAGGGTCTCCAGCGGGTGCTTCTTGTAGAACTCGAGGGCGGCGCCGATCGCGGCATCGAAGTCGAGCATGTCGCCGACCGCGGCCACCGCATCGTTGGCATGGCAGGCCCAGTCGATCTTGCCGCCCTCGACCATGATGAAGAAGCCCTTGCTGCGGTTCCGGCCCCAGTCCTGACCGCGCTTTTCGCCATAAAGATTGGCGATGGCCACCTCGGTCATCTCGGCCAGGGAGAGGTTGGTGTCCGGCCGGTCGATGTCATAGGGCATGGCGGCTGAATCCTGGAGCCAGGGGTTGATGCAGACCACCTTGTCCCGGGGGGCATTCTTGAGAGCCATGATCGAATCGCGGGTGTTGCGCACCTCGTAACCGTTGGCGGAAAGCAGGTTCCAGACGTTGTTGCTGGTATCGCCGGGTTTTTTCGGTCCGGTGGGCGATGCCAATCCGCCGCCGCCGAAGAACTCGTAGCCGGTGGCGGCCATCTGGGTGCCGATGCTGTTCATGTAGTCGCGCGTCGGAACGCTCGCATAGTAGGAGGCCGGGGTGGCATGGTCGAGGGAGACGCTGGAGAGGATGCCGACCTTCTTCCCGCTCTCGTGGGCCAGCTGGGCGATGCTTTTGACATTCTTGGTGAGGGTCTGGTCCATGCCGATGGCGCCGCTCTTGGTCTTAATGCCGCAGGCGAAGGCGGTCCCTGCCGAGGCCGAGTCGGTCATCAGGGCCCCGGCGTCGAAAGTCGTCGCCATGCCCGCGACCGGCATCTTGCTCATGTTGAGCCGGTTCTCGGGTTTGAGGAGGTCCTCGGCCACGGTCGCCTTGCCGCCGTTCACCGTGGTCAGGTAGGCCTCGGTGGCCTGGATCTGGGCGCTTGACATGCCGTCGCCCAGGAAGAAGAAGACGTACTTCGGTTGATCGGCCATGGCCGCCGTGGCGAGGAGGAGGATTGCGGCCGCCAGCGCAAGCGCGGCCAGATGTTTTTTGAAATGCATGATGGATTCTCCTTGTTGATAGAGGTTCATTCGTTGCCGCTTTCGGCGGCGTCAGCCCAGTCTACGTTGTTGCGATAGTTCCACTGAATTCCGCCAGTGCTGTTCAGCCTCCTTTCTCCGGTGGGTCCGAAACGCATCGCGGCAACCAGCCTTTGCCGTTGGCTACGGCGGTCAAGAGATGCCGATCCCGCCAGAATGGATTTCGGCACGGGTCATAGACCCGGCCTCCACAATGAAGAGATGCCGTTTGGGCTTCCCGGTGCCTGGCAGGGTCGGCGAAGTACCTCGCTTTAAGGATGGAAGCTTCTCATTGACGGAGTATGAGGGGCCCATGAGAATTCGGCTAAGCAGCGCCCGGCGTCAGTTGGCTTGGGGCTGATCGGCGGCTTCGTTGTCTCCGGATTCCCGTGGAAGATTGTCGTATTCGGCCGGGGCCGGGGGGTCCGGACCGCTCGCCCCGGCGGGGTTCACGGTCCGGGGGATTCTGCCAAGCCCAGTCCCTCTCGGCGCATCGGCTCCGGAGCCCGCGGCGCCGGGTGTTTCAAGGATGACGATTTTGATCTTCTTTTCCGGCAGGAAGACCAGGGCATGGCTCAAGTTTGCCAACATCTGCCTGAGACCCGTCTGGAGTGGAACATTTTTCAGGGCCGCCGAAACGGGGTGGCCGCCCCAGGCGGTGTCGAAGATAAAGGTGTACCCGGTATCGCCGGAGAGACGCTCGAGAACCTCCTTGAGCGGCCGTTGCCTGATGTCGAGCGTCAGCAGCCGCTCCTGCGCGCCGGCCATGGCGCTGCCGCATGCAATGAGGACCATCGAAACGAGCAGCGCCGGGGTTGTCGGCGGAAACCGAAAAAGTCGGCGGAGCATGTTGTCATCCCATGTGCGCCTTCGACCCGAGGATCGAGCGGCTGTTGAAATTTCTGGGAGGCTTCTATGGCGTCAATGATAGGATGAAATTCAGTGCAAGTTAGAAAATCGTTGCTCGGAG
The DNA here is from genome assembly GCA_964427375.1 of uncultured Desulfatibacillum sp. Classification (GTDB taxonomy): domain Bacteria; phylum Desulfobacterota; class Desulfobacteria; order Desulfobacterales; family SpSt-501; genus SpSt-501. Next base: position 44,368 of record CAYRUF010000030.1, read on the forward strand.
AAAGAGGCATCAGTGGACTTGCGCAAAAAGTGCGTCCCCCGTTCCATGCGGCGCTATTGGAAAACTAACCGGCAGCTTGAACGATGATCAAAATGGAGCATTAAGTATGGATTCTTATCGGGCGCCGCCCATGCCCGAACTAAAGCTGGAACGACGGTAGGTGGGTGTGGAAGAGACCAAGAACATCGCGCTGGTGGCGCATGACAACCGCAAAAAGGACCTGATCGAGTGGGTGGAGTGGAACTGTCTGCCCCTGCTGCGGCACCGGCTGATCTGCACCGGCACGACCGGAAAGATGATCGAAGCCGCCCTGCGGAAGAAAATGGGGGGCGGTTCATCTCCCTTCGAAATTCTGAAGCTGAAATCCGGTCCACTCGGCGGCGACCAGCAGCTTGGCGCCATGATCGTCGAGGGAAAAATCGACTGCATTATTTTTCTCTGGGACCCGATGACTCCGCATCCTCATGACGTGGACGTGAAGGCCCTGCTGCGAATAGCTGTCCTTTACAACTTGCCCATCGCGTGCAACCGGTCGACGGCGGATTTTATCATCTCATCCTCGCTCATGGACCAGAGGTACAAACCGGTCCTGAAGGACTATACCACTTATATCGAGAGAAGCTTGAATCCAGATTGAGTGGCATTCTTTGGCAACTGATTTGAATCTACTCGATTTTTGGTGCGTAGCGGCTGAATTCAGGCTGAAGCCCAGGCTTGGCTGCGGCGCTTAAGACCGCGGGTCATTCCGATGTAAAGGCAGCGTACAACGATGTTAGTCAGCACAATCAGCACCGACATGGCGCAGGCGGGCGCTGTGTCTCCGGCATCGTCCATGTTGGCGACCGCCACGGAGGCCAGGGGGATGTCGGCTGAATACAGGAAAATGACGGCCGAAACCGTGGCCATCGAGTTGACGAAATAATACATACCGATTTCGAGGATAGCGGGCAGACAGACAGGTATGGTGACTCGTTTAAAGGTCTTATAGAATGGAACACCCATCGATTCGGATACGATTTCGAATTCGTTGTCCAGCTGTTTAAGGGCAGTCGTCGCAGTGAGGAAGCTGACGGTGTAGAAATGCACGATGTTGCTGATGACCAGAATCGCCATCGTGGCGTACAGAAAATTGAACGGATTGGGAACCCAAGAGCCGAAGAGCTCCCACCCTTTTGGGTTGAAGAAAAAGATGTACGCCAATCCGATCACGAGCCCGGGAAGCGCCAAAGGCAGAATGGAAAGAAAATAAGCGATCTGACGAGGAGATTCCAGTTGGCGGCTTTTTTCGATTAAATAGGCGCTGGAAAAGGTGATGACGGTTCCGATGACTGCTGAATAAAAACTCATGCGGATGCTGTTGAAAAAGGCGGAATACCCGCCGCCCCCGGTGCCGCTGAAATGATAATGCCAGAAGCCTAACGTTAGGTTGTATGGCCAGACCTTAACCAGGGATGCAAAAACAGCCGTTGAGTAAAAGCCGACGATTCCGGCTGCTACCAGTACGCAGAACCCAAATAGTGCAAGGTCCCGCACCCGGTTCGGAGGCGACTGAAGGGGGACCGACTTGGCGGCGATCATGGCCACCTGTCGGCGTTGCACCAGTCGATCCACAATGAATGCAATCACCGTCGGTATCAGCAGGACAATGCTTACAACGGCTCCCATGGTGAAATTCTGCTGGCCGATGACCTGCTTGTAGATGTCTGTGGCCAGGATATTGTAATTTCCGCCCACGACCTTAGGGGCCCCGAAATCAGTAAAGGCCAACGTAAAACAAACGAAAACAGCGCTGAGCAGGCCATACTTGATGCCTGGCAGCGTGACCGTGAAAAAAGTGCGTAGCTTGCCGGCCCCCAGGGAAGCGGAGGCCTCGTACAGCCGCGCATCCGTCATGCCGAGCGCAATCGAAAGAATTAATACGGCCTGCGGAAATGTATAGATCGTTTCAGATATGATGATGCCCACCGGGCCGTACACGTGGATGTCGATCCCCGGCAGCGTTTCGAAAAACCCGAGCGTGACGAGGCCCTTGCGTCCGAAGAGATAAATCAGTGCAATGCCATTCAGCAGGGTCGGGGCGAAAAGCGGCATCATGGCGATGCCTTTAAAGAACCCCTTTCCAGGGATGCGGGAACGTGTCAAGGCGTAGGCGAAAATGAACCCCAGAACGACGGAAATGAGGGTCGTCGTCAAGGACACCCAGAGGCTGTTGCCGAGCGAGTTGGATAGGCTCGGTGTTTTGAAATAATATAGGTAGTTGGCCAAGCCGACGAAGCCGCCTTGATCATCCTGGAGGCTTTTGACGACCAGCTGGAATACGGGGAGCACAACGACTGCCAGCAGCCAGACGCATATAAGCAAAATAAGCACCCGTTTGATCCAAACGTCCTTGTCCAGGGCGCTGAAAAAGCCCAGTGCAGCGGCTGCGGGAGCCTGTGGTGAGGCAGATGGAGTCATATGAGCTGGCAGTCGGTGTTGGGAATTCAGGCCGAGTAGACTCGCAGGCGGTCCATCGGCAACTGAACGGGCAGAGCCATGGCCGGACAGATGTTCATACGACGGATCTTCTCCGAAGGTACATCGGCTTCAACCAGCGGGGCGGTTTCGTTGCAAGCCTTCAGTTTCAGTCCTAACCGAAAAATCGAGCCGCGGTACTCAATGCGTTGGACCTCTGTCATCACGGTATTGCGAGCTTCGCGGCGGTCCGCCCTGATCATGATGTCCTCGGGCCGGATGGCGATCGTCGCGCTGCTTCCGACCGCCTCCCGCCGGGTCCCGTTTTCACCCTGAATCTGCAAGTCGCATCCACCGACGCGGTAGACGGCGTCTCCCACCTTGACGGCGTTCTGGAGAAAATTCATGGATCCGATGAAAGCGGCCACAAAGGGGGTGGCCGGTCGGTCGTAAATGTCGAACGGGCTGCCGTCTTGCACCAGCCGACCCTTGTCCATCACGAGGATGCGGTCGGCCATCGTCAGCGCCTCTTCCTGATCGTGGGTTACCATAAGTGTGGTGATGCCCAAGCGCTGCTGGAGCTGCCGGATCTCGGACCGGAGCATCGTGCGCACCTGGGCATCCAGGGCAGAGAGTGGTTCATCCAAGAGCAGTAATTCCGGCGAGAGAGCCATGGCACGGGCCAGGGCCACCCGCTGCTGCTGGCCGCCGGATAACTGCGCCGGATAGTTGCCTTCCATTCCGCGCAGGCCGACCAGTTCCAGAAGTTCTGCGACTCGCCGCGCGATCTGTTTTTTTTCGGCGCGCTGGTTTTTCAAGCCATAGGCAATGTTTTGGGCCGCAGTCAGGTTGGGGAAGAGCGCATACGACTGGAAAACGATCCCGACGTTGCGCTTGGATACAGGCAGGGTCGATACATCGCGCGCCCCCATGTGCACGTGGCCCCCGGTTTGAAGCTCCAGCCCGGCGATGATGCGCAGCAGCGTGGTTTTGCCGCAACCGCTCGGCCCCAACACGCAGACGAACTCGCCACGCTCCGCGCTGAAAGATACGTCGGTTAAGGCGCTGAACTTGCCAAAGTTCTTCGTTATCTTTTGTACCTTCAAATAAGGCGCATTCTTCGGTTCGGGGTCCATAGGCCGTCCTGCCGTCAAGGAGCCGAGTGGTTGCACCCGGCTCCGGTTTGAAGAGTGGAGGCTGCCTTGTTGATCGGTACGGTTATTTTTTCGGTTCGCTCTTGCTGTCGTAGCGCTTGCTCCACTCTTCCAAGATATGCTGCCGATTCTTAGCGGCCCAGTCGAAGTCATTTTTGGCGAGCTGCTTTTCGGGTTCCTTCGGGTATCCCTCAGGAATGGGGTTGCCGCTCGGATAAGCGGTAATCGGATAAACTTTGCCGTATTCCATCATGACCGACTCGCTGATGGCCCAGTCCAGAAATAGTTTAGCCGCCGGCTTGATAGACCCTTTTTTGATCAGGGCATTGGCTTCGACATCCCAGCCCGAGCCTTCCTTGGGAAAAATCGTTTCAACCGGCTCACCCTTCTGCTTCTGGGTGATCCCCCTGTAGGCAAACGAAATTCCAATCGGGACCTCGCCGGCGCCTGCCATCTTGCACGGTTTGGAGCCTGAATGCGTGTAGTTCGAGATGTTGGCATGCAGTTTGTCCAGATAATCCCAGCCCTTCGCCTCGCCCATCATCTGCAAGATGGCCGAGACCGTCAGGAATCCGGTTCCGGAGGAGGCGGGGTTGGGCATGGTGACATGACCTTTGTATTCCGGCTTGGTGAGATCGTCGAAAGACGCGGGGATCGGCAGCTTCAGTTTATTCATCTCAACGGTGTTCACGCAAAATCCGGTTTCCCAGGCCTTGATTCCCACCCAGGTGGGCGGGTTGGCGGGATCACGCATGAACGCCTTGACTTTTTCAAGGCCTTTTGGTGCAAACGGCTCCAACATACCGGCCTGCTTGCAGAGCATGAGACTCGTTGCCGCCGTTCCCCAGACTACGTCGGCTTGGGGATTCGCTTTTTCCGCCAGTAGCTTGGCTGTGATGATCCCGGTCGAATCGCGGACAATCCTCACCGTGATGTCGGGATGCTGCTTTTTGAACACTGCGAGATACTTCGGTATCTCGTCATCTTCCAAGGCCGTGTAGACCAAGATTTCTTCGGCGGCCATTACACCAGTGGGTGCAAAGGCCAACAGGCATAGAACAAGAGTTAGCAGGCTGAACCGAGCGGTTCGGGATAACGAATAAGACAGCATGGTCGGTTTCCTTTCTTTCGGCAAGGGTCTTTCGGCAAGGGAATACCAGCATGGTCATGGACCGCTGATTCATAGCCGGAGCCTGCCGTAAACCCCCGGCGCATTTACTCTGGTCGCTAATAGACAGTTCAGAGAACTACTATCATTTCTGTTAGGCCACGGCTAGCGAAATATTATTTTTTCATTAACTGGCATATTGATCTGTGCACGATACAAAACCTAACCGCTGAATCTGTTGTAGCAATCCGAAATAAAACAGAAATACTTGCATTATTTAGTTTTTTTAATTAATTACAATTACTTGTGCAAAACGAGAGCTTGACAAAAAGCGAGGTCGGCGGTATTGATTTTTTACCAGTTTCAATAGTTTTGCCGTTTGTTACCGATCGCTCGATAGCGCTTTCGAAGCCATATCTTATGCCAAATCGAAAGGCGGTCGATATGGAGGCAGAATCGGGCATCCAATGTCCCCGTTGCGGCTCCGACGCATGGTACCACTTCGGTAGGACCATCACCGGCAAACAGCGATTTATTTGCCAGGTCTGTGCGCGCCAGTTTATCGTCGATTACTCATACAAGTCCATCATCACGAACCGCCCACGGTGCCCTGAGTGCGGGGAGTTCATGCACGTTTACATGCGGGATAGGAGCCACATTCGTTTCCGGTGTGCAAGCTATCCCCGTTGTCGATGTTTTTTGAAGACAGAAGCAGAATCGGCAAATGCCGTTTCTGAGCGCCCTATCAGAACGTTGCAGTTATATAGAAGAAACCCCTTACCCCGGAAGGGGGTGGTGGTCCCATGAAAAGCTCCATAGACCTCCTGCGCGAGTTTGTTGAATCAGTAAGGGGGAAAGACTGCTCGGAGGTTATTATTTTGGCGGATCGCGAAGCCACCCGCGCTTATCGCAATTCTTTGCGCTCTTGTGATGGGTTTCGGCATAGTTCCGGCGATTGGTGCCAGTACTGCAATAATCTGACCCGGATGATTCATTTCCTGCGAAACGAAGCCAAGCCAAAGGATCGAGACATCTACCCATACAATCTTTTTTATTCGCTTCAAAACGGTACGGAACAAGAAAACAAGGAATTTCTCAAAACCTATAGGATCAAACCAAACATCGTATAAACGTCATGGAATGGCCGACTGGCTGCTCACAGCTATCGTTGTCCTATGTGTTGTTTTCTTCATCATTGGGGTGGAAACACACAAGTAGATTTTGGACCGAAAAAGATGATGGTAGCATGATTCAGCTTCAGAGCGAGGTCAACACTTCTATCGGCTGGCCATTTTGGTGGGGCATTTGTTGGTAAATCCGCTGAGCAACCATTTTGAAAGCCCATACAAGCTGCTCGGGGATCATGTTCGCGAAGGCATGGTGGTGCTGGAGCCCGGCTGAAAGATGGGATTTTCCCCCTTTCTTTGGACCGTCTGGTTGGTGAGACAGGCCGGGTAATTGCGATCGATCTTCAGCTGAAGTTGATGGCGGTTTTGGCGGCCAGGTCCTCGGCGACGGGGTTGTCCGACAGAATTGAGATGCGGTTGGGTGCCGCCGACCGTTTAAACATTGAAGACCTCAACGGCACGGTGGATTTAGCGCTTGCTCTTTACATGGCTTACGAGACCGCCAATCCCGGTCGGTTTTTTAGAGAAGTATGGAGGGCTCTGAAAAATGAGAGCCGGCTGCTGGTGATTGAACCGCGAGGTCATGTCACGCAGCGGGAGTTTGAAAAAACCCTTGCGACGGCAAAAGAGGCGGGGTTTGTATAAAAAGAGAGCCGGCCGGATCCAAAACGGCGAAAAGCCATTCTGGAGAAAGTGTCAGCGAGAGAAGTTCTTGGCAAGTTGAGTCGCATTGACTGGAAGCATGGCGGTCAAGCGTCTCACCAAAGTTGAATCGTCCCCATCCAACAAGGCAAACCGAACCCTACCACCGCAGGAGGTGCACCATGATCCAGATTGTCGGAGGAATTGCAGCGGGAGCCGCCGCGATGATGCTGGCTCCATCCCTCATGTCGGCTATAGCGCCTGTTTTCAAACCCGTAATCAAGACCATGATCAAGGGCGGACTGCTGGCATTTGAAACCGGAAAAACGGCCGTTCACCAGGTTGAGGCAGCCGTGGCAAGCTCTGTCGAAGCCATTGAGGATTTAACTGCAGAAGCTAAGGCCGAGATCGCAGAAGGCCATAAAACGCAAGGGAAAACAGGCAAGAAAAAAGAAGCATAGAAGACTGAGCAGCAGAGGTTCCAAAACCTGAGAATCGGGATGGAGATAAATTCGCTGTCCCGATTTGCGTTTATTTGGTACCCATAATCTATGGGTTGCCCAAAATAATCGGCAACCCCTCCTTTCCCGCCCCGATGACGACAACCTTCGCGTTCTGGCTTTTCGCCAGTTCCCGGGTCGCCTCGATGCCTTTCCATTTCAACAGATTATCGTTCAGACCCTGGTTGATAATCGTCTGGTAGTCGGCAATCCCCTGAGCTTCTATACGCTTGCGTTCGGCCTCCTGCTTCTCCTTATCCAGCACATATTTCATCTGCTCGGCCTGCTGTTCAGCTTCCAGTTTGCTCTCGATGGCCGCTGACAGCTTCTGCGGCAGCATGATCTTCCGCAGCAGGATTCGTTCACATCGAACCCCTCTTTCCTGCAGCAACGGAAACAGGGTTTTTTGGATGTTCTGGGTCAAGAATTCCCGTTCAGCGGTGTAAAGCGCCTTGGCATCGTATCCGGAAGTAACGTCCCGGACCACCGATCTGAACTGAGGGACAACCGCCACCCGAATGTATTGGGGGCCGATGGAGCGAAAGACCTGGGCTGCTTTAGCCGGCTCCAGGCTGAAGAGCAGAGATACGTCGATATTGACGGCCAGTCCTTCGCGGGAAGGCACATCAACGGTTTCCTTGACCTCTTGGGTGCGTATGGAAATCTTGTGAACCGTGGCCAGCGGATTGACGAGGTGAATGCCCGAGGCCATGCTCTGGTCGGCAACCTTGCCGAAGAGATCATAAACGCCGACATGCCCGGCAGGTATGACCACCAGCGCGGAGCCCAAGGCGCCAAGCAGTATCACAGCACCGAGCAGGAAAAGCGCTATGCGGCCTCGGGAAGAGCCTGCGCTCTTGCTTGGGTCGATATGGTTAAGCTGGTCCTTCATCTTTTCGAACATCATTCGCTCCTTGGCCTATTGGAATTGAATGGGTTTTTTTAGAACTATCGGCCGTTAAGCGGTTGGACTTAATTTCTCAATGTAGGGGCCGGTTGGGTTACCGATGGTTTAGACCTGGGTTAATTTTCTGTGGGAATCACTTATTCGCTGCTCAGCGCGCTGCGAGGTGGGTGTTGTTCCATAGCGCAAATTAAACTTGGACCTGATGAAATGCTAACATGAACACTTTCCAATCCAACATCGCTGAGTGATGGTCTATTATGTCCAAAAAAATTCGTGTGAATGGTCGGGAATACAGCTGGCCGATCCGGCCCACCATCGTTGTCTGCGTGGATGGCTGCGAACCCGACTACATCGAGCAGGCCATCTCCGCTGGCGCCATGCCGTTCACCGAAGAGATGCGGAAGCGAGGCGCCGATCTACTTGTTGACGGAGTCGTTCCCAGCTTTACCAACCCGAATAATCTGAGCATCGTCACCGGCGTCGCGCCTGCAGTGCATGGTATCTGTGGAAACTACTTCCTGGACCCGACCACGGGGTCTGCGGTGATGATGAACGATCCCAGTTATTTGCGTTGCCATACCATACTGGCTGCCTTCGCAGCCGCCGGAGCCCGGGTTGCGGTGGTCTCTGCCAAAGACAAATTGAGATCCTTGCTTGGACACGCGCTGCCGCTGGCAACTGGAAATGCCGTCTGCTTCTCGGCTGAAAAGGCCGATCAGGCCGATTTGGAAAGAAATGGTATTGAAG
>CAYRUF010000031.1:0-51580 GCA_964427375.1 uncultured Desulfatibacillum sp.
TTTGTTTTTATTGGTGGTCCCAACGGGACTCGAACCCGTGTTACCGACGTGAGAGGCCGGTGTCCTAGGCCGCTAGACGATGGGACCGGTTGAAACGATTCAGCCGCGATTCAATTACAAGAGTTACCGTGGGTTGTCAAATGGAATTGTGGCGCAGGGCAAGGAGGTACGGCCATCCCGTGTCACCGCTTTATTGATTGAGAGTGCCTATGAACTCTCTGGGCGTGACGATTGAAATCCCCATGTATGCACCGACGCCAAGGAGGCTCTTGTCACTGGAAACCACGTGGGTTGCATTCAAAGCAACGGCGCATTCGATGAACTTGTTGTCGTCCGGATCCTTATCGACGATTTTTAGTCGCGGGGTGGTGGCTGAGAACAGGACGCCGGGACCCTGGGCGAACAAACCCACCAACTCCTTCAGTTCGATTTCATCCTGCAATCCGAGGCGCCTTAAAACCTCCACATATTCTTCGACAATCGGCTTTGACAAGCACAGCGTGATTTGCCCATTCTTCCAAAGATCGACTATTTTGCGTGGAATCCCGCCGAAAAATGAAGAAACGAAAACGTTCGTGTCGACCACCCCCCGCATCACTTATGGATCCTCGCCGCCCTGATTGCTTTCTGGATATCAGGAGGTCTAACGCCCCGTGATACGAATTTGCCGCCGATCCGCCCCCACAGGTCATCGACATACGCAGCAATATCGCGATTGCGGACATAGTCCAACAGCAGGCCGCGAACGACTTCGCTGATGCTCTTGCCTTCAGCCTTCGCCAAGTTGCTGACTCTGCTCTTGAGTTCGGAATCAATCCGGACGATCATCTGGTCGGACATGGACTTTCTCCTTGAGAAAAATATAGCTTGTATAAACAATATAACGTATGAACGGTTTTTGTCAATCGGCGATGGCTATGGCACAAACCGTCTCAGGGGCGTTGGAAGGAAAGCGGCTGCGAGGCACCGCCGATTAATGAAGCCGACGGCCTTTCCGAAAACCGGTCAGCAAATAAACGATGAAGCCCGTGAAGGGGATCGAGGCGATCAGCCACCACTTGGCTTTGGCTCCCGCGCTGCCGAAGTCTTTTTGAGCGACATCCACCACGGCCCAGATCGTGCCGATGAAGAACGGCACGCAGGCCGCCAGAAATACCAAAATTGCCCTGATGTCCTCCATGCTCAGCCTTTCAGGAGATCGGCGACCTTGAGGATCGCATGGACGTAGTAGGAACTGGGGTTGTAGGCATGGATCACTTTTTCCTGCTTCTCGCGGCTGATGCCCGGCTGCCAGCCGTGGCGCTTCAGGTAGTTGGCGATGCTGGCAACGGCATCGGCGTGAACCAGGAGATCGACGCGGCCGTCCTGGTCGCCGTCCTGGGCATAGGCTAAAATGTTGGTCGGCATGAACTGGGCGTAGCCCACGGCGCCGGCATAGGAGCTTACAATCGCTGCCGGGTCGATCCCCTCCCGCTGCGCATAGGTCAGCAGCGCCTTCAACTCCCGGTAGCCCCATTCGGCGCGTTTCTGGACCCGTTCGTTGAAGCGTTCGCGCGTGACGCGCCGCTCCGGCGGGATGATGCGCCAAAAAATTTCCTGAAAGGCCGGATCGGTCAGGGCGGCCAGCGTCGAAAGGATGTTCAGGGCGGAGCGGCTGCCGGACAGGGTGCCGAGCCGGCTTTCCACCAGTAAAATGGCGGTGATCACGCGTTTGTCGACCCCGTAGGCCGCCTCGGCCGAACCGAGGATGGCCATGTGGTCCTGAAGATAGCGTTGGGCCTTTTCGATGGACTCGGGGGAGCTGAACTGATCGTAGTTCAATTTGGCTTCGCTGTGGATGAAAAACCGAGACACGCCGTCGGCCTCGACAAACACCTCGGGCCGGCTGTAGATCTGCGAAACCGATTCCGCGGAGAACCCATCGGCAACGAGCCTCTGCCGCAGGGCGGCGAAATGGTCGGTTTTTTCCTGGGCAGCGGCGGCCGGCGCCCAGAGACAGATGGCGGTCAGTGCAACAACGATCCCCCCTACAGCGCTGCGGCGGCGGGCAGGATGGGAATTGAGCATCTGGTGTCACTCCTTCGATCGCACGGTTCAGCGGGGATTGCGGATGCGGGTGTTGCCCGGGGGCGGCATCGCATGCTACATTTTAACGGATATTATCACAACGGCGGGGAATTTGAAATTGTGAAAAAGGCATCCAAGACCATATTCGCCTGCCAGTCCTGCGGCTACCAGGCGCCCAAGTGGATGGGCAAATGCCCGGATTGCGGCGGGTGGGGCTCTTTCGTGGAGGAGCGCCAGGCCGCCGCCGGCCCGCTGGCCGTGAAACGCGATGCGGCCGTCGCTCCTGCGACGCCGGTGCCGATCGATTCCATCGAGATCGAAGATGAAAAACGCCTGCTCACGGCCATCCAGGAGTTCGATCGCGTGCTGGGCGGCGGGATCGTGGCCGGCTCCCTGATCCTGATCGGCGGGGATCCCGGCATCGGCAAGTCCACGCTGATGCTGCAGGCGCTCTATGGGCTGGCCGGACAGGGCCGCAAGGTGCTCTATGTCTCCGGAGAGGAGTCGATCCGCCAGATCCGGCTGCGGAGCCAGCGGCTGGCCAGCGTGTCTCCCAACATTCTGGTGGTCTCGGAGGTGGAAGTGGACGCCGTGCTGGCCATGATCGACTCCGTCCGGCCCGAAGTGGTCGTGATCGACTCGATTCAGACCATGTTCAGCCCCGAGCTCGGTTCGGCGCCCGGCAGCGTCAGCCAGGTGCGGGAGGCCACGGTGCGGCTGATGCTGATGGCCAAGCGCTCGGGCATTCCGGCCTTCCTCGTCGGGCACGTGACCAAGGACGGCGCCATCGCCGGGCCCAAACTTTTGGAGCACATGGTGGACACGGTGCTGTATTTCGAAGGGGACCGCAACCACATCTTCCGGGTGCTGCGGGCGGTCAAGAACCGTTTCGGCTCCACCAATGAGATCGGCGTCTTTGAAATGAAGGACCAGGGCCTGGACGAGGTGGCCAACCCGTCGGCGGTCTTCCTTTCCGAGCGGCCGGCGGCGGCCGCCGGGTCGGTGGTGGCGGCCAGCATGGAAGGCACCCGGCCGATCCTGGTGGAGCTGCAGGCGCTCACCAGCGGCACCAGCTTCGGCACGCCGCGGCGTACTATTTTAGGTCTGGATGCCAACCGCGTGGCGCTGCTGGCGGCGGTCATGGAAAAAAAAGTCGGAATGCACCTGATGGGCTACGATATTTTCATGAATGTCGCCGGGGGCGTCAAAGTGGTGGAGCCGGCCGTGGACCTGACCATCGTGGCCGCGATTGCATCGAGCTTCCTCGACAAGCCCGTCGCCGATCGGACCATCGTCATCGGCGAGGTCGGTTTGACCGGCGAGGTGCGGGCCATCGGCCAGGCGGAGCCGCGCGTGCTCGAAGCGCGCAAAATGGGCTTCAACCGGTGCATCCTGCCGCAGGGCAATTTAAAACGGATGGCCGATGCCGAGGGCATTCAGATCACCGGCGTGCGATCGGTGTCCGACGCGGTCGAAGCGTTATTTTGACGGATTGACTTCACGTATCCCGCCGTTGTATAAACTACCATTTTGAAACTGCATTTTGATTTGATCCGCTGAACGGCCACTCGCATCCATGAGACACGCTGCCGGCAAGGCCAAACGCTGGGAAGACCACTACACGCGGCTGGCCCGCAAGGAGCGGTACCCGGCGCGGTCCGTCTACAAGCTCAAGGAGATCCAGCAACGCTTTGCCGTCATCCGGGCGGGGGACGCCGTGCTGGACCTGGGATGCGCGCCGGGCTCCTGGCTGATGCAGGCGGCCGATCTAACGGGTCCGGCCGGCCGGGTGGTGGGAGTCGACGTGACGCCGGTGACGGTCGGCCTGCCGGCGCACGTCAGCGTTCACACCCGGGACGTGGTTGAGCTGGTCGATGACCCCGTCGCGTTTTTCGGGCAGGAGTTTGATGTCGTCTTGAGCGACATGGCGCCGGCGACCACCGGCAGCCGGGGCGTCGACGCCGCACGCTCGCACCGCCTGTGCGAGGCGGCGCTCGCCGTTGCGCGCCGGGCGCTGCGGCCCGGGGGAACCTTCGTCTGCAAGATTTTTCAAGGCGAGGATTTCAAATCGTTCAGCGAGGACGTCAAGTCCGAGTTTGCCCAGTGCAAAATCTTCAAACCTCAGAGCTGCCGCAAGGCGAGCAAGGAAATATACCTCATCGGGAAGGGTAAAACAGGAGGACCCCATGTCAGGTCATAATAAATGGGCGAGCATCAAGCACAAGAAAGGTGCCAACGATGCCAAACGCGGCAAGATCTTCACCAAGCTGATCAAGGAAATCACCGTAGCCGCCCGGATGGGCGGGGGCGATCTGAACGGCAACCCGCGGCTGCGCGCAGCCGTGCTGGCGGCCCGGGCGGAAAACATGCCGAAGGACAACATCGAGCGCGGAATCAAGAAAGGCACCGGCGAGCTGGAAGGCGTCAACTACGAAGAGAGCCTCTATGAAGGCTACGGGCCGGGCGGTGCGGCGGTGCTGGTCGAGTCGCTTTCGGACAACAAGAATCGTTCGGTGGCGGAAATCCGCCACATCTTCAGCAAGAACGGCGGCAGCCTCGGCACCAGCGGCTGCGTCGCATGGATGTTCAAGAAGAAGGGCTACATCGCCATCGAGCGCCAGGCGGTGGATGAAGAAAAGCTGATGGAGAAGGCCCTGGAGGCCGGCGCCGAGGATGTGCGCGAGGATGAAACGACGTTCGAGGTTATCACGGCGCCCGAGGATTTCGAGGCCGTGAAGGCCGCCATCGACACGTTGCAGGCGCCTTACATCTCGTCGGAAATCACCATGCTGCCGCAGAACACGACCGCTCTGGCCGGCAAAGAGGCCGACCAGATGGTGAAGCTGATGGACATGCTGGAGGACTGCGACGACGTTCAGAAGGTGTACACCAACGCGGATATCCCGGAAGAGCTGGTCAGCCGCGCTTAGCAGACTGATGATAAACGCCCATCTGCGGCGTCACGCTCGCCCCGAGTCATTGCGGCGTGCCAATTGTACGCCTCATTCCGCGGGGCTTCGCGCGCCTTGCATCTGGGCATTTCTCATCAGTCTGCTTCATTTTCGCTTTTTTTTTGATCCATGAGGGCGCAGCAGGCCCAAGGTCAAGGCGCGCGAGCCCCGCGGCGCGAGGCGTACGTCGGGTACGCTGCGCAGCGCGGTGGGGCGAAGCGCAACGCCGAGATTGGGCCTGCTGCGCCCTCATTCTTCGATTTTCTGGACGTCCACGCCGGGCGGGATCTCAAAGCTGAACAGCGACGGGTCGAGATTGGCGTTGAACTGGGGGCTGACGATGTCGATGCGGGTATCGTCGCCGTAGTCGTTCAGCGTGACGATCCGGGCAATCTGGTAGGACCGCGGGACGACATAGAGTCGGACCTCGGAAACGTTGGCGATCCCCCCGCTCGGCTTCATCTTCAGCTCATAGAGGTACTCGCCCTCCGCGCGCGCCATCTGGATGTTGAACTTCTTGCGCACCAGGCTGATGTCCGACAGAAAGCTGGCGCCCTGGCCGTCCCTAAAAAAGACCGGCGCGCCGCCCACCATCACTTGATTGTCCTGCGGGCGGAAGATCCACAGCTGCTTGCCGTCGGTGATGATCACCTGCCGTTCGGGCTTTTCGTACTCCCAGCGCATCATGCCCGGATAGCGCACATACAGCCGGCCGGATGCGAAATCGGTAATCTCCATGGACTTGATGGTGGACTCTTGGAGAAAATCCGCGGAAAACTGAGACCCCGTGTAACGTTTCTCGACTTCCTTGAGAACGTGGTCGAGCGGAGGGAGGGACTCGGCGGCCCGCGCTAAGGCGGGATGGAACCCTACCGCTGCGAGCACCAGCGGCAGAAATGCCAGACGAACTCGGTTCAAATAATACATGATGGCGATGGCCTTCGTATGGTGAAATGATGGTGGCCGGTTCAAGCCGGCGGTTGAACGTAAAGGTTTCCGGTGCGGAAGTCAAACGGAATTGCGAACCGGCTCAGGTCAGGCGCCGCATCAGTTCCTCCACATCCGGAAGGCCCTCGAGGTCAACCGCCAGCGGCAGTTCGGCCGCATCGCCCGGCGGGATGCGGCCGAAAACCGCGCGGCTGATTCGGTCGATATAGTTCATCTGGCAGCGGACCCGAGTTTCATCCACCCACGCCAGGCGCTGGCCTTGGCTGAGGAGGGTTTCAACGTTGGACTGGCTCAGCCGCTCGCGCAACCGCTGTCCATGGTGCAGGGCTCGGGCCAGCCATTTCTTGCGGGCGCAGAGCGCCGGGTACAGTTCGGCGGACGCTTCAAACTCCGCAAGCAGCTCCAGCGCGAAAGCCAAACAGGCCTGGCCGTCTTCGTTCGGGACGCCCAGCGTTGGGATCAGCGCGCGCAGGAATTCGTTGACGGCCGGCGTGAATTCAAAGCGGGCGTTGCGAAGCATGACCCGCAGGCGGTTACCGTCGCGGCCGGAGGCCGTCGCCTCGATCACCCCCTCAACGCCGGCCGGCAGAACCCGTCCGATCCCGAGTCCATGGATCAGCCGGCGGGCCAGCGGCGCTGTCATCGGCACTTCCAGCCCGCCGCGGCCGTCCGGCAAACGGAATTGCACCGGCAGCGGCTCCGCCGCCAGGCGGGAGGCCACTTCTTCAACGCAAGTGGGTTCGCCCTGCCGGCGGCTCAGCCGGCTTTCGAGTTCGATCTGCAAGGGTTCATCCGGCGAGAACAGAAGTGCGAGCAGGCTGTCCCGTTCGGGATCGGCGTCATCAGCAATGATCGCCGCCAGTTCAGCCGGCGAGGGATAGGAGAAGGTGGAATCGATGAAGCGCACGGTCGCCTCCGGGAGATCCAAACCGCGGCTCAGAATTTCCCGGAGGTCGGCGGCGAGGTCGGCGGCTGCGGTTGCAGAGGGCATGCGTTCTCGGGTTGCGGCGGTGCGGTGCTTCGCCGTTAGAGGTAATGGGCCATTTTCAGCATGAGCTCATGCTTCTGAAGTGCGCCCGGCATGCTTTCCCGGAGTTCGCCGTTGTCGAAGACGAAGAGAAAGGGAACGCTCATGATGTTGTAGCGGCCGGCCAGCTGCGGATTGGCGTCCACATTGAGCTTGCCCACCCGTATTCGGCCCTTGGACTCTGCGGCGAACTGATCCACGATCGGGGCCGCCGCGCCGCAGGTCGGGCACCACGACGCCCAGGCGAAAATCAGCACGGGCAGCGGCGACTTCAGCACCTTGGCCTCGAAATTCCCGTCCGTCACCATGACGGGCTGGGGGAGAAACAACTCCCCCGTCGGCAGGATCGCCTGGCACTTGCCGCAGCGGGGCGCGGCGTCCAGCCGGGCGCCGGGCACACGGTTGCGCGCGCCGCACTGGGCGCAGCGCAGTTTATAGGACTCGGCCGCGTCCGCCGCCGCTCGTCCGGGGAAGAGGGGCGCCTTGCATTTGCCGCAGCGGGCGGAGGCAGCGCCCATCCGTTCAGGGGGGATTCGGTTTCCAGCGTTGCAGCTGGGGCAGCGTACGATCTCAGTGTCCGGCGCATTCATGGCATCAGCGTCTGTCCATTTCCAGCGATGGCCCGCAACCTAAAATTGAGCGATTTTATTGCCCGACAACGGCGTCCGCAGGGGTGTGCGCCCCGCCGGCCCGCCGCAAAAGACGCCCAGGCTTCGTCAACGCCCCCGGGGTTTCTCCCATGGCTCCTGACCGGCAGCGACGGCCGAGCGGTTCGTGAGCGCTGCCGTCCGGGGCTTTCCGGGCCTATCTGAGCGGGATGGCTGCCGTTGAGACGGCCACCAGAGAAATTGCGGCGGGCCGGCGGGGCGCACCCCCCTGCGGACCTTCCCATAAAAATCATTTTGCGAATCGCTCAAACCGGGCCAAATCAATTTAAGCCTTATCGGCGCCAAGTAAAGATGAAGCGGGCCGCAGGGCCGCGGCCGTCCCTCTCATTTCATCACCCCGTAGGCTTTCAGCTTCTTGTGCAGCGTGCGGCGCGTGATCCCGAGACGGCGGGCCGCTTCGCTCTTATTGCCCCCGGCCGACTCCAAGGCCCGCAGGATGGTTGTTTTTTCAATTTCGTCCAGGGCCAGATTTTCGGCGCCAGCCGCCGGCGAAAGTGCCGGTGGCTGCCGGGGCGCTTCCTCGGACGGCAGCAACGCAAAATCCTCTGCGGGCAGGTAATCCGTTCGGGCCAGCACCACCGCCCGCTCGACCGCGTTCATGAGCTCGCGGACGTTGCCCGGCCAGGCGCGGCGGATGAGGCCATCCATCGCCTGGGGCGTGACGCCTTTGATCGTTTTGCGGTTGCGCCGGGCGAAGGTTTCGAGAAAATGCTGGACCAGCAGCGGGACGTCTTCGCGGCGTTCGCGCAGCGGCGGGACGACCAGGCCGACCACGTTGAGGCGGTAATAAAGGTCTTCGCGGAATTTCCCGGCGGCGATCAGATCCGGGAGATGGCGGTTGGTGGCCGCGATCAGGCGGACGTCCACGCGCACCGGCGCATCGCCGCCCACGCGGGTGAACTCGCGCTCCTGCAGCACCCGCAGCAGCTTGACCTGCATGGACAGCGGCATTTCACTGACCTCGTCGAGGAACAGGCTGCCGCCGTCGGCCTGATGGAAGCGCCCCTCCCGGCGGCGCTCGGCCCCGGTGAACGCCCCTTTCTCATGCCCGAACAACTCGGACTCCAGCAGGGTCTCGGTGATGGCGGCGCAGTTCAGCTGCACGAAGGGGCCGTCGCGGCGCGGGCTGTTGAAATGGATGGCGGCCGCGATCAGCTCCTTGCCCGTTCCGGATTCGCCCGTGATCAGGACCGTTGCCTCGGACGGCGCCACCTGGGACACGGTGTCCAGAAGTTTGACCATGGCCGGACTTTGTCCGATGATCCGGCTGCGGTCGAACCGCAGACCGAGGCTTTCGCGCAGGCGGCGGTTTTCCTCCTTGAGCCGGATGTGCTCCATGGCGCGCTCGATGGTGACCTTGAGCTTATCGAAATCGAGCGGCTTGGTAAGATAGTCGTGAGCGCCCTGTTTGAGGGCGTCGACGGCCGTCTCCACCGAGGAATAGGCGGTCATGATGACGACGGGGATGGCCGGGTTGAGCTTTTTGATGGTGGCCAACGCCTCGAGTCCGGACACCTTGAGCATGCGCACATCCATCAGCACCAAATCGAAGGCCTGCTGCCGGACCCGGTCGATGGCGGTACCGCCGTCGTCCGCCTCATGAATTTCATAGCCCCAGCCGCCCACGAGGGTTCGCAGCATGGAGCGGTGGGCCGTGTCGTCGTCGACCACTAAAATGGTTCCGTTCGCGGTCATGCATCCCTCATCGGGGTGGGTGGATCGGGAGTATCAAGGTAAAGGTCGTGCCGGTGCCGGACGTGCTCTGCACGGTGATCTCCCCGCCCATCGCTTCGACGATGTTGTAGGCGATCGCCAAACCCAGGCCGGTGCCGCTGGGTTTGGTGGTGAAATAGGGCTCAAAAATGTGGGCCAGGTCTTCGGGCCTTATCCCGGTGCCGGTGTCGGACACCCGGATTTCGAGACGGGATGCATCCGAGGCCTGCGCCGCCTGCACGGTCAGAACGCCCCCGCGGTCCATCGCCTCGATGCCGTTTAAGAAGAGATTCAGCAGCACCTGGTTCAGGCGGTCGCCGTCCAACAGAACGTCCGGCATATCGGCGGGATGCCGGACGGCGACCGTGATCCCCTTGGCCTGCGCCTGGGCTTCGACCAGCTTGGCGATATCCGCGATCAGGCGATCCGGCCGAACTGCGCGCGGAAGGAGGTTGACCGGCCGCGAAAACTCCAGCAGCTGGCCGACCACGCGATTGAGCCGGTCGACCTCCTGAATCAGAATGGAAGCGGTTTGGGCATCCTGCTCGTTTTCGCGGTAGCGCTCCCGGAAGTAGGTGGCAAATCCCTTGATGGAGCTGAGCGGGTTGCGGATTTCATGGGCCACACCCGCGGCCAGCCGGCCCACGGTGGCTAGGCGCTGGTTGCGCGCGATTTCGGTGCGCAGGGTGCGGACCTCGCTCAGGTCCTTGAAGAGCAGGATGCTGCCGAGATCATGCCCGGCGGCATCGGTCAGCCGTCCGGCTCCGATCTCAAGCGGGATCACCCGGCCGGCGCGGGTCATACAGTCGATTTCTTTCTCCAGCACGACGGTATCGGGCGCCTCCAGAGCTTCGACCTGGGACCACAGCGCGGCCGGCAGCGCTTCCTTCGCCGGGCTGCCGACGGCCTTTGCGGCCGGCGTTTGCAGCACGGATTCGGCCACCTGGTTGAAGACCGCCACCCGCTGCCGGCGGTCGGTCGCGATCAGCCCGATCGGCATGTTCTCGACGATGTGGTCCGAGAAAGCCTTGATGCGTGAGAGGCTCGTGCGCGCCGCACGATGGCTCTGGGCTAGCAGGAGAAGGGCAATGCCGGCCAATCCGGCCAGCAGCAGAATCGCTCCCATGAGAACGGCGTGCCGGACGTCCGACCGTTGCGCCTCCTCGATGGAGGCCATGTCCAGACCCACGAAAATGACGCGGGGGGGATCGGGCGGAAATTCAAAGCCTTCCGGCAACCGCCGCATGCCCGGGCCTCGCATCATGCCCATGGGCGGACCGGTGGGCTCGAATTGCCGAAACACCTCGAACACCGGCGCGCCGTCCGTCCCCTTCACGATCCGCCAGTCGAGCCGCTTGGACTGGGAGAGCTGGGCGAAATCGAGTCCTTTTCCGTATACGGAGCCCACCCGGCCCAAGTCGCTGTGGGCGATGATGTGGCCGGCGGCATCGGTTACGATGAGGTGAGCGATGTCGGGCAGCTGCGACATCTCCGTCAGCAGCCGCTGCAACTGGAATCCGCCGCGCTGCATGCCCATCATCCCGGACCGCGTACCGGCCTCGAAGGAGCGGATCAGCGCTCCGCCTTTTTCAACCAGCAGGCGGGTCGTGAACTCTTTTTCGCGGTGGATGTTCTGCATGGTCACGAATGCGAAAATCGGCAACAGCACCGCCACCGCTCCGAGCAGCATCCAGGCCGGCACGCCGGTCCAGAAGCTGGTGTTTTTGACTCGATCCATCAGTGGATATTAAGTATTCAATGTATCCATGTAAACGCGGCCCGCCTGGATACATCGTATCCATTTTGTTTGGTCCATAAGGCGTGGTGGTGGCCATTCCTCCCGCGAAAAAAATTTTTTACCATAAATTCCAGTTGATTATACGAAGCAGCACGCAAACTTCATGTTTGGCATCGGCTTTGCTAAATTACGGGGTGCGTACCGAATTAAATGCGTAAAATCACATGGAGGTAATCAGCATGAGAGCAAAGCATGTAGGTTGGGTTCTGGCGGTTCTGGCGGTGGTGGGGCTTATCGGGTATTCGGCCGATTCCTATGCCTGGGGAAGGGGCGGCGGCTACGGTGGGGGGCCGGGTTCCGGCAACTGCCCGCGGGGCGGCGGATTCGGCGGTCCGGGTTTTGGCGGCAACCTCTCGGATGAAGAAATCGCCACCGTGCAGAAAGAGCGTAGCGCCTTCCTTGAAAGCACCCGTGAGTTGCGCGAGCGGCACCACCAGAAAGAGCTGGAGCTGAAGGCCGAGCTGGCCAAGCAGAACCCGGACGCCAAGAAGGCGGCCGAGCTGCAGAAGGAAGTCTCCGGTTTCGAGAGCGAGCTGGACCAGAAACGCCTGGAGCATCGCTTGAAGATGAAGAAGGACTATCCCCAGATTTACGGCAAGGGCTTCGGCGGTGGATTCGGCCGGGGGATGGGTCCGGGCTACGGCATGGGCATGGGGCCCGGCGGCGGCAAAGGCCCCGGGCGCGGTGCCTGCGCCGGCGGAGGTCCCTGCTGGTAGTAACCTCGGTCACCTGAACGAAAACGAAAGGCGCTGTCAACGGACAGCGCCTTTCGTTTTGCACCGGTAGGCATTTAATGATAAGGTTTTGTAAACGGATGTACGCTTGAGTCAAGCATCGCCTGCTGGCGATCGATGACATGCCGCTCTATCCAGAGACGAGGGAGTGCTTATTTGGAAACCCGGGTTTTGATCATCGGCGGCGGCATCACCGGCGTCGGATTGGCGCGGGATCTGGCGCTGCGGGGAGTTCATTCCGTTCTGGTCGAGAAACGGGACGTTGCCGCCGGAGCGTCGGGCGCCAACCACGGATTGCTGCACAGCGGGGCGCGCTACGTGCGCAGCGACCCGCTGGCGGCGGTCGAATGCCGCGAGGAAAGCGCTCTGCTCAAGCGTATGGCCGGCCATTGCATCGAAGACACCGGCGGGCTCTTCGTGGCGGTGGAAGGGGATGATGAGGCATATGTTGCTGATTTTCCGTCTCTTTGCGCCCGCTGCGGAATCGCCTGCAAGGCGATCAGCGCCGCCGAGGCCCGGGAGCTGGAGCCGGTCCTGTCCGAACGGCTGATCGCCGCCTTCCAGGTGCCGGATGCATCGGTGGACCCGTTTCATCTCTGTCTCGACAACCTCTCAGAAGCCCTGGAACTCGGCAGCCGCGTCCTGCTGCACACGCGGGTGGCCGGCTTCGAGCAGGAAAAGGGCCGCATCCGGCGCATCCGCCTGATCAACGATGAGACCGGCGCGGAGAGCTGGATGACGGCGGAGGTGGTCGTGAACGCCGCCGGCGCCTGGGCCCGGGATGTCGCTGCACTGGCCGGAATCGAAATGGATCTCTTGTATTCGAAGGGGAGCCTGCTGATTACCGACCAGCGCTTGACCCAGCGGGTCATCAACCGCCTGCGGCCGGCCTCGGATGCGGACATCCTGGTGCCGGGCGGCACGGTCTCGATCTTGGGAACGACCTCCATCCCCATCGACACGCTGGACCGCATCGTTCCCACCGTGCCGGAGAGCGATCACATCGTTGAGACCGCCATGGCCATGGTGCCCTCCTTGAAGACGACACGCTACATCCGTGCGTATGCCGGCGTCCGGCCGCTGGTGGGCTCCCGTTCGATGGGCGACGGCCGGGCGCTCAGCCGAGGGTTTGCCCTGCTCGACCATGCTGCCGACGGAGTCGAAAACTTCGTCTCCATCATCGGCGGTAAGCTGACGACCTACCGATTGATGGCCGAAAAAACCGCCGACCTGGTCTGCCGGCGGCTGGGCATCGACCGGCCCGGTCTCACGGCGGTCCAGGCGCTCCCATCCTTTGCGGCCAACCGATGGACGGCA
The DNA here is from genome assembly GCA_964427375.1 of uncultured Desulfatibacillum sp. GTDB lineage: Bacteria > Desulfobacterota > Desulfobacteria > Desulfobacterales > SpSt-501 > SpSt-501. The sequence goes on from CAYRUF010000031.1 coordinate 13,224, forward strand.
GCGGGCCTTTCCCCCAAACTGTGGATGAAGGCCCAGACGCCCGGCGACCTGCTGCTGTGCGAATGCGAAATGGTGCCGGCCAGCGCCGTGGATGCGGTCATCGACGGCATTCACGTGCAGGGGGGCGCGCCCAGCCTTTATGCGATCGGCCGACGCAGCCGGGTCGGCAAAGGGACCTGCCAGGGCGCCTTTTGCGGATTGCGCATCAACGCCTACCTTTACGATCAGGGCCGGCTCGAAGGCCGCCAGGGGCTCACGGACCTGCGGTCCTTTCTGAGCGCCCGCTGGCGGGGGATGCGCCCGATTCTGTGGGGTACGGCCCTGTTTCAGGAGGAGCTTCAGGAAGCGGTTCACTGCGGTTACCTGGGTTTGGAACTGGGAGGGCGCCGATGACGGACGCGGTTCCCATCCGCTGCGATCTGTGCGTCATCGGAAGCGGCATGGCGGGAATGTCCGCGGCCCTGTTTGCGGCCGACCGGGGGCTTTCCACCGTTCTGGTGGGGCGAACCGGCGAGATCATCTTCGCCACCGGGTTTCTGGACCTGATGGGCGTGCACCCCATAGAAGCCGGAAGGCTGTGGAACGATCCCTGGGCCGCGATCGCGGCTGCGGTGAAGGACCTGCCCCAGCATCCCTATGCCCGGATTTCCACTGCGATGATCCGCGCCGCGTTTCAGGAGGTTTTGGCGTTTTTCGAAGCGCAGGGACTGCCGTATTCGGGGTTTCCGGATCGCAACGCAGCGGTTCTGACATCGGTGGGAACCGTCAAGCTGACCTACCGGGTTCCTCTGACGATGTGGAGCGGGGTTGCTGCCCGGCGGCAGCAGGCGGCCGGTCTGCTGGTCGACATCCAGGGCCTCAAGGGATTCAGCGCCGGCCAGATCCAAGCCACGTTGGGGGGTGCCTGGCCCAACCTTCGGACGGCGAAAGTCGTTTTCCCCGGGGCCCATCCCGAGGGAGAGGTATTTCCGGAACGGCTGGCCCGGTCACTGGAGACCGCGGATGCACGCGCGAACTGGGCGGCCGTCCTGGAACCTCACGTTCAGGGGGCCGCCGCCATCGGCGTCCCGGCGATTCTGGGAATCTCGAGGTCGGCCGAGGTCATGCGCGACCTCGAAAAGCGCCTGGGATGTCTGTTGTTCGAGATCCCCACCATGCCGCCCGGGGTGACGGGGCTGCGCATGAAGGAGGCCTTCGAGCGCGGGCTGGCGGGCCGCAGCGTGGGCATGCTCCTGGAAAACAAGGTGTTTCGCGCCGCCGTCCGTCGCGATTCGGAATTTCTGCTGGAGGCCGGGAGCGCGGAGCCGGTTCGCACCATTCAGGCGGCGGCCGTCCTGCTGGCGACCGGACGATTCATGGGCGGAGGGTTGGAGGCGGACCGCACGGCCATACGGGAGTCGGTTTTCAATCTTCCGGTCCATCAGCCCGAACGGCGGGACGACTGGCACCGCGAAGATTTCCTCGACCGCCGGGGGCATCCGGTGAACCGCGCCGGATTGCAGACCGACGAGTGGTTCAGGCCCATTGACGCCGCCGGCCGGCCGGTTCACCCGCGCCTTTTTGCCGCCGGGTCGATTCTGGCGCACCAGGATTGGATCCGCATGAAGTGCGGCTCCGGGTTGGCGTTTGCCACCGCCTACGCGGCGGTTGAAGCCGCCAAAGCCGAATTGCAGAAAGGCTGAACAGACCGGGTCCTTGAATCCGGATTCCCGGCCGTCCAACCGATCGGCGCGGGAGCCGGGTCGCAGGGAAATGATTCTGCCGCCCGTGCGCCGTATGCCGGACGCCGCAGCTAAGCCGGCCTGAGAATGGGCATGTCCACCTCGGGATCGTGAATGCGTTTAAGGCGCACGCCGTCCAAGGGGAGGATCAGGATTTCGGAAGTAATCAGAACCGGGCATCGGCCCTGGATCAGATGGCCGCCATAGGCCCTTCCCCGGGCATCGCTCAGGGCCGCATGCAGGTGCACGAAGAGTTCGCCGCCGGTCGTTTCGCCGATACTCCCCTGCCCGGAGACAAGCTCCACCGGGGTTTCTATGTGAACCGGGTCGCTGTACCCCCCTCCGAGCCGGTTGTCTTTGGGCGCCACCACCAAAAACGAGGCGCGCCGCAGGCTGGCGATGCAACTGGCAACGCAGGCCGAGTGAATCCCGCGTTCCCGGCAGACGGCTGCGATTCCGGAGATGAGATCGGTTCCCGGAGAAAGGCGGATGAACACGGCCTTTCTTATTTCCGCCTCCGCGTGTAAGTTCGTCATGGCGTCTATCTTTGCTCCGGCCATCCGTTATGCCAATCCCTTAGCGCAAAGCTGGGCTGCCTGTAAAGTCCATGAGCCTTTTTCTGATCGCCAAAATCGCTGCGACCATCGCTATGGTCCTGGCGTTATCCCTCATCGCCGAGCGGGTCAGTCCGCGGGTGGCAGGGCTTTTGTCGGGGTATCCGCTGGGCGCCGCCATCGCCCTGTTTTTCATCGGTATGGAAATTTCGCCCGAATTCGCAGCCGAGAGCGCGGTTTACACCCTGGCCGGGCTGGCGGCGTCGCAGGCGTTTGTGTACGGCTATTTCATGGCGTCCCGGCGGACCGCCGGCCGCGGCATTCTGGCCTCCACGGCAGCCGGCCTGGCCGGTTATTTTGCGGCTGCCTGGCTGTTGCACCGGGTTGCCTTCTCACGGGGCCCGGCCGTGCTGGCCGCCGTGGGTTCGATGGCCCTGTTTGTCCATCTCTTCCGAGGCATCCGGGACGTCGCCATCACCCGCAGCGTGCGGCTGACGCCCGCCGTTTTTCTGATGCGGGCCGCCTTCGCGGCCGGAATCATTGTCGCCATCACTGCATCGGCCCAAGCCGTGGGGCCGGCCTGGGCCGGGCTTTTTTCAGCCTTTCCGACCGCCCTGCTGCCGCTGGTGTTGATCGTGCACATGACCTATGATAAGGCGCATGTGCATACGATCATCAAGAATTTTCCGAACGGGGTCGGAGCGCTGATTGCTTACGGCCTAGCGGTTTCCTACCTCTATCCGGCATGCGGGGTCGGCTGGGGCACCCTGGCGGCCTTCGGCCTGGCCACCGTTTACCTGCTGGTCTACGGTGCGGTGGTGGGCCACCGACGCCGACCGTGCCGATGATGATATCCCGGCGCACGATGCCGATTTTCTTCCCGTCCACGCGGCAACCACAGGAGGAGAATGACGATGGACCCCAAGCTGTTGAAATTGATCGATACGGCGATTCAGCGCGAAGAAGATGCTTACACTTTTTATCGCAGCCTGTTCGGAAGGATCCAAGACCCGGCGGTGCGCGAGACCATCGATTGGATCGCCGGGGAAGAGCAGAAGCACAAAGCGTTCCTGGTGAAATACCGCAGCGGGGAGTTCGGCGCCGCCGGCCTGAGGCTCAGCGACGTGGTCTACTACCAGATCGCCGAGCATCAGGAGGAGCCCCCCGTGAGCGCAGACATGAACAGCGCTCAGATCTACCTCGTGGCCTCCCACCGGGAGATGCGGTCACACCAGTTCTACACCGCGCTGGCTCAACAGCACGCGGCGGGAGACGCACGGGAGATGCTGCTTCTGATGGCCAACGAGGAGCTGAAGCACAAAGAGAAGATGGAGTATCTTTACGCCAACACGGCGTTTCCCCAGACATCGGGAGGATGATATTCCAAGCCGCACCGGCGATTTATTTCGAGGGTTCCACCGGCACTACGGTAACCGGCACGGGTGAGCTCTTCAGCACTTTTTCGGTCACGCTGCCGAAGCGGAAGTTGCCTTTCGCGCCGTGGCTGGCCATCACGACCAGGTCCACCTTTTCCTTCTCGATCAAGCTGAGGATCTCCCGAGCGGGATCTCCCACCGCGACATGCTTGATGTACAGCGGGCAGCCTTCCATGTACTTCTCGCAGAGTTGGCCCAGCCGTTTGGTGGCCGATTTTTGGGCGTGTTCCATGAGATCCTTGACACGCTTTTCTTCAAACGCTCCATACCAGCCGTCATGGTGGGCCACGTCTTCGATCACGTAAAGCACATGAATTTCAGCGCCGTATTGCGCCGTGAGGGACTTTACATGCGGCAGCGCTTTTTCCGCGATGCTGGAAAAATCCGTCGGCCAGAGAATTCTCTTAACGTCCATGGTCAGACCTCCTGTATGGGATGGATGGCTTGCTCCGGTTTGCCTGCAAAATGAGCATGCGCGAGGACGATGTAAAGGCGGGGCGCATGCTATCGGCCGATTCGGCAACTCCCGCAGCCGCAAACCGGGCATTCGGCGGTTTGCTTCCCGGCCGGTTCGGAGTCACCCCCCAAGGTGACTCGGTCGATATACACCTTAAAAGCATGCCCGCACTCGCGGCATAAGGCGTCCACTTCGGTTCTTTCGGCGGTGTCCTCTTTCATGAGCGTTCTCCTGGATGACTGCGTAAATGGTCCAATCCCTGCGTGGCGCTTCATCTCGTTGTCGCTGCGGCGTACTGTAAAGTCTCGCGACACGAGATTCGCACGCCTTGATCTTGGCCTCTTTACGAAGTCATCGATTTGGATGACTTTTTACGACCTCATCCTCCTGGGCTGCGCCATCGATCTCAGCGGAGACCACGCGCCGGCCTTCAGCTAAAAACCCGCCGATGCGAAGCGATCGGCGGGTTTTTAGCTGGGTTTGAGCAAAGCGAACAGCTATTTCTTGTCGTCTTTGACTTCTTCGAAGTCGGCGTCGACGACATCGTCTTCGGGTTTGGAGGCCTTGGCGCCGCCCTGCGCTCCGGCTTTCTGGCCTTCGGCTTGAGAGGCCTGCTGGTACATCGCCTCGGCCAGTTTGTGAGAAGCATTGGTCAGCTCCTCGCTCAGGCGCCGGATTTCCTCCTTGTCGTCGCCTTCCATCGCCTTCCGCAATTTGCCGATGGCGTCCTCCACTTTGACCTTGGTGTCCTTGTCCACCTTTTCCCCGAGATCCTTGATGGAACGCTCGGTCGAGTAGATCAGGGTGTCGGCATGGTTGCGGGCCTCCACCAGTTCGCGCTTCTTATGGTCTTCCTCGGCATGCGATTCGGCATCCTTCACCAACCGATCGATCTCTTCCTTGGTCAGCCCGGAGGAGGCCGTAATCTGAATCGACTGCTCCTTGCCGGTGGCCTTATCCTTGGCCGACACGTTGACGATGCCGTTGGCGTCGATGTCGAACGTCACTTCGATCTGGGGCACGCCGCGCGGCGCCGGAGGAATGCCCACCAGCTCAAAGCGCCCTAACGTCTTGTTGTTGGCAGCCATTTCGCGCTCGCCCTGCAGCACATGGATCGATACCGCCGGTTGGCTGTCGGTGGCCGTCGAGAAGATCTGGCTCTTGCGAGTGGGAATGGTGGTGTTCTTCTCGATCAGTTTGGTCATGATGCCGCCCAGGGTTTCGATGCCCAAAGACAAGGGCGTTACGTCGAGCAGCAGCACGTCCTTGACGTCGCCCTTCAAGACCGCGCCCTGGATGGCGGCTCCTACCGCCACGACTTCGTCCGGGTTGACCCCCTTGTTCGGTTCCTTGCCGAAGATTCGGCGCACCCGCTCCACCACGGCGGGCATGCGGGTCATTCCGCCCACCAGGATCACCTCATGAATCTCCCGGGGGTTCAGGCCGGCGTCCTTCATGCAGATCCGGCAGGGCTCCTCGAGCTTGTCCAGGAGGTCGCTGACCAGACCTTCGAGTTTGGCCCGGGTGATCTTCAGGTTCATGTGTTTCGGGCCGCTGGCATCGGCCGTAATGAAGGGCAGGTTGATGTCGGTTTCCATGGAGGTGGACAACTCGATCTTGGCCTTCTCGGCGGCTTCCTTGAGCCGCTGCAACGCCATTTTATCCGCCCGCAGGTCGATGCCCTGATCTTTCTTGAATTCATCCGCCAGGTAGGTGATCAGTCGCATGTCGAAGTCATCGCCGCCCAGGTGGGTGTCGCCGTTGGTGGCCTTAACCTCGAAAACGCCCTCGCCGATTTCCAGAATGGAAATGTCGAAGGTCCCGCCACCCAGATCAAAGACCGCGATCTTTTCCTCGCGTTTTTTATCCATGCCGTAGGCCAGAGCGGCGGCCGTCGGCTCATTGATGATGCGCAGGACGTTGAGCCCGGCGATTTTGCCGGCGTCCTTGGTGGCCTGGCGCTGGCTGTCGTCAAAGTAGGCCGGGACGGTGATGACCGCGTCGTTCACCTTTTCACCGAGGTAGTCTTCGGCGTACTTTTTGATGAAAGCCAAAATAAAGGAAGAGATTTCGGCCGGACTGTAAGGCTTGCCGCGAATGGTCAACCGGGCATCCCCGTTCGACGCCTCGTCGATTTTGTAGGGCAGCACCTTCTTGTCGTATTGAACTTCTTTGGACCCATACTTCCGGCCGATGAGCCGCTTGACGCCGAACACCGTGTTCTCCGGATTGGTGATCGCCTGGCGTTTGGCGATCTGGCCCACCAGACGCTCTCCGCTCTCCGTGACGGCCACCACAGACGGCGTGGTGCGCCCCCCTTCGGGATTGGTGATGACCTTCGGGTCGCCTCCATCCATGATCGCCACACATGAATTGGTGGTTCCCAGATCGATTCCGATAACTTTGGGCATACGTTTAATCCTCCTTGGACGTTTCTTGTTCAGATTCAGTAAGCGGTTTGCTAGCACGCATTCGGGGATGCATCCGGTTCGGCGGGCCGGCCGGCGGCCACCACAACCAGCGACGGCCGCAGCAAACGGTCGTGGATCGTGTAACCTTTTTGCATCTCGCGTACGACGGTATTCTCCGGCAGACGATCACTCGCCTCCTGCATGATGGCTTCATGCATTTGAGGGTCGAACGGCTTTCCGACCGCCTCGATCGGCTTGACGCTGGATTTTTCGAGAATGCGCAAAAATTCCTTGAGCGTGAGGTTGAGTCCTTCCACCATGCTGGAGCCGGCAGAAGAAGGGGCGCCGGCGGCCTGGATGGCGAGCTCGATATGATCGACCACCGACAGCATCTCCTTCAGCAGCGATTGGTTGGCGTATTTTCGGAAGTCATCCATTTCGCGAGACATGCGCTTCTTGTAATTTTCGAACTCCGCCGTGACCCGCAGCAGCCGATCGTATGTCTCCCGGTAGTCCTTCTCCCTGGCGTCCAGCTTGGATCGGATCTCCTCCAGGTTCTGCTCTGCAGAAGGCTGACTCTCGCCCCCGTCCGAGGAATTTGCTTCCGCCTGGGCTTCTGCGGCTGAGGCCGGCTCGACCGAGCCGTTGGACCCAGGCCCGGATTCATCCTCCTCATTGACCACCACTTTAATTTTGCGCGGTTCGGACATAACGGTCACTTTCCAAACATTTTCTTAAATCGACGGTGAAAATAACGCAGAATGGCTTGATGTCAAGCTGAATAGCCGCTGTTTTTTATCGAAAAAATAGAGGCTTAGTTATTTCGGCAGGGATTGCTCAGGCAAACTCCCAGCCGGTGATGGAAAGGGCTGGATACGGTCGGCAGAGAAAACGAGATGAAAATTGCGCAAGCGTTGAGCGAACCTGACCGACCAAAGTAAGAACCTGGATCATCCCGACCGGTGACGGACCACGACACAGCCGGCATCACTTATCGCTGCTTCCTTCCGGACCTGACGAGGTTCGTGATCGTCTGTTGCGTGGCGACCAGCAGGATGATCCAGGCGATGGTCTCCAGCCGACCGATCGGGCCCAGAATCGCTTCCACGGCCGGTCGTTCGGCTTTTTCAGGTATCCGCAGATTTCAACCCTAGCATACGCATATCATCGGTTTTTTCAAGCGAAAAATGCAGACCCGCCTGATCCGGGTGGCGCCGCTGTTGACGCGGAGTTCGATTTGTCCTAACTTACTGTTTAAATTTTAAATGATTGCATAGATGCGTGAAGCGTTCTCACCCTTCCCCCCAGCCGGTGCGGCTTGAACAGCGGTTCGAGGAGACGGTCGCCCGCTACGGCCTGATCGTTCGCGGCGATGCCGTTTTGGCAGCCGTTTCCGGCGGACCCGACTCGGTGGCATTGCTGCATCTACTTGCGGAGCGGGCAGCGGCGTGGCGGCTGCGCCTGGGGGTCGCTCATCTGGACCACGGCCTGCGGGAGGAATCCGCACGGGATGCCGGTTTCGTCAGGCAGCTCGCCGAAAACCTCGCGCTTCCGCTGCATACCGAGCGCGTCGATGTTCGCGACCTTCAACGCCGATGGCATTTGTCGATCGAGGCGGCCGGACGGAAAGCCCGCTACCGGTTTTTCCAAGCGACCGCCGATTACCAGGGCTTCAACAAGGTCGCTCTGGCCCACCATGCGGACGACAACGCCGAGACCCTCTTGTTGAATCTGCTGCGCGGCAGCGGACGGCTCGGGTTGGGAGGCATGCCGCCGATGCGGGCGGGGTTCATCATCCGGCCTCTGATCCGCGCGGACCGGGCGGACATTCTGGATTATCTGCGCCGACGAAACCTGCCCGCTCTGACAGACCCCTCGAATCGCGACAACGACTTCCTGCGCAACCGCATCCGGAATCATCTGATCCCGCTGTTGGAGAGGGAGTACCGGCCCGGGGTGCGCGCCGTGCTGCACCGCACGGCGGAGGCCCTGCGGGATGAAGAGGAATGGATTGAATCTCAGATTCAACCCGTCCTCGAACAGGCGCGTGTCGCCGGCCCGCCCGGGCAGTTGGCCCTGGATGCCGCAGCACTGCGCGGGTTTGCGCCGGCGGTCCAGCGCCGGGTCGTTCGCGCGGGCCTGGGCCGCGTTCAGAGCGACTTGGGACGCATTGCCTTTGCCCACGTCGAGGGAATTTTGGCCCTGGTCCATCGGTCGGGCAACGGGGGGCCGCTGCACCTGCCGGGAGGCCTGCGGGTCGAGCGACGGGGAAACATCCTGGCGATCGGACGCGGCGGCAGCGGCTCGGCCGGCCCAGACCCAAGCCCCGCCGAAATCGATTATTCCTACCAGATGGAACGCTGCGGGGTGGTGACGCTGGCCGAAACCGGGGACTCCATCGCTCTGACCGCGGTCGCGACGGAATCGGCGGACCCGAATGCCGCGGGGCCGCGGACGGCATTTTTGGATGCGGCGGCGGTTGAGTTCCCGGTCACGATCCGCAATTTTCGTCCCGGCGATCGGTTTGTTCCCCTGGGCGTGGAGGGCACTCAGAAATTGAAGAAGTTTTTCATCGACCACAAGGTCCCTCGCGGCCAGCGCCGGCGCTGCCCGCTGCTGGTCAGCCGAGGACGAATCCTATGGGTGGCCGGCTACCGGATCAGCCGGGAAGCCCGCTTAAACCATCAAACCCGGCAAGTGCTGAGGGCCGACCTTATCCTTGCGGATGATTAAGAAGTGATTAAAATCCGGCATTCGTATCGACCATAAGGTCCAAGGATCCCTTCGCACCGCTTTTTCAGCCAGGCGGTTGCATCCGCCAAATCGCACTTGAATTTTGGTCGGAGATACGGAATACTTCCACCGGAGCCGCATGGTTGCCCTTTGCGTTTCACATGGCCGTGGGGGTCGCACCCACCGAGGAGGAAAGTGGCGTTGAATCCGTTTTACAAGAATCTGGCGCTGTGGCTGGTCATCACGCTGATGATGATCATGCTGTACAACCTGTTCAGCCAGCAGCACCTGAGCGAGTCGAACCTCAACTATTCCCAGTTCCTGTCCATGGTGAACGAAGACCGGGTGGCGGAAGTCGTGATCCAGGGAAAGGAGCTGTACGTTACCGATGTCAACCGGTCGCGCTACAAGGTCTATGCGCCTGCCGATCCGGAACTGATCGGCATGCTGCGGCAGAAGAAAGTGATCATCAACGCCAAACCGGAATCGGAATCCCCCTGGTACATGTCGCTGCTGGTCTCCTGGTTCCCGATGCTGGTGCTGATCGGCGTCTGGATCTTTTTCATGCGCCAGATGCAGTCCGGCGGCGGCAAGGCCCTTTCATTCGGCAAAAGCCGCGCCCGCCTGATGTCCGACACGTCCGAGAAGGTGACCTTTGCCGATGTCGCCGGCATCGACGAGGCCAAGGAAGAGCTTCAGGAAATCGTGGATTTTCTGAAAGACCCCAAGAAGTTCACGCGCCTGGGAGGCCGCATCCCCAAGGGAGTTCTCCTGATGGGGCCGCCCGGCACGGGGAAGACCCTGCTCGCACGGGCCATCGCCGGGGAAGCGGGCGTGCCTTTTTTCAGCATCAGCGGCTCCGATTTCGTGGAGATGTTCGTCGGCGTCGGCGCCTCCCGCGTCCGCGATCTTTTCGTCCAGGGCAAGAAAAACGCGCCGTGCATCATTTTCATCGATGAAATCGACGCGGTGGGCCGGCACCGCGGCGCCGGCCTGGGCGGCGGGCATGATGAGCGCGAGCAGACCCTGAACCAGCTCCTGGTCGAGATGGACGGGTTCGAATCCAACGAGGGCGTCATCCTGATCTCGGCCACCAACCGGCCCGACGTCCTGGATCCGGCCCTGTTGCGGCCCGGGCGCTTCGACCGCCAGGTGGTGGTGTCCCTGCCGGACATCCGCGGCCGGGAGAAGATTTTGAACGTCCACATGCGCAAAACGCCCGTGGCCCCGGAAGTCAACGTCACCACCCTGGCCAAGGGAACCCCCGGCTTTTCCGGCGCCGACCTCGAGAACCTGGTGAACGAGGCGGCGCTGCTGGCCGCCAAACGCGGCAAAGAGCGGCTCGACATCCAGGATTTCGAGGACGCGAAGGACAAGGTCTACATGGGCCTGGAGCGCAAATCGAAGGTGATCAAGGAAGAGGACCGCAAGGTGACCGCCTACCACGAAGGCGGGCATGCCCTGGTGGCGCGCTTTCTGCCGGAAACCGATGCGGTCAACAAGGTCACCATCATTCCGCGCGGGCGGGCCGCCGGAGTGACCTGGTTTCTGCCGGAGGAGCGTGATTTCAAATATCGCGACCAGCTGGAAAGCGAGCTGGCGGTGGCCTACGGCGGCCGGGTGGCCGAGGAAATCGTTTTCAACCGCATCAGCACCGGAGCGGCCAACGACATCAAACAGGCCACGGCCCTGGCGGAGCAGATGGTGCGCCGGTGGGGCATGAGCGACACGCTCGGTCCGCTGAATTATTCCAAGGGCGAGGAACACGTCTTTCTGGGCCGCGAGATCGTCCAGCACCGGGATTATTCCGACGCCACCGCCCGGGTGATCGACGAGGAGATCAACAAGCTGATCAAGGCCTGCTACGAACGCGCCCGAGCGGTGCTGCTCGAAAACCTCGACATTCTCCACAAACTGTCCGACGTGCTCCTGGATAAAGAAACCGTCATGGGCAAGGAGCTGGACGAATTGATCCTGAGCATGCGTCCGGGCATCCAACTGCCTTCCAAGCGCATCGAAGACGACGAGGAGCCGGCGAAGCCCCCGGCCGATGCCGCATCTCCTTCCCCGGCCTAAGCGCAGCGCATGCATCCGCGAACGCGCCACCGGCTCGAGTGGGGCCGCCATCGCCTGGAACTCGGCCGCCGCACCTGCATCATGGGAATCGTGAATGTAACGCCGGATTCGTTCTCGGACGGCGGCCGCTTTTTGGATTCCCGGAGCGCCGTCGCCCAGGGCCTGCGGCTGGCCGCCGAGGGGGCCGACATCATCGACATCGGCGGGGAATCCACCCGGCCGTTTTCGGAATCGGTTCCCGCCGATGAGGAGATTCGGCGGGTGGTTCCGGTGGTCGCCGAACTGGCGCCGAAGATCCGGATTCCGATCAGCATCGATACCTCCAAGGCCGCCGTCGCCCGGCGCGCGCTCGAGGCGGGCGCCGCCATGATCAACGACATCACCGCGCTGCGGTCGGATGCGGGCCTGGCCGAGCTGGCCGCCGAGTTCGGGGTGCCGGTGGTCCTGATGCACATGCGGGGGGAGCCGCGGACCATGCAGGTGGCCCCCCGCTATGAGGATGTGGTGGGGGAAATTTATTCTTTCCTCCAGGAGGCCGCCGACGCCGCCGAACGGCGGGGGATCGCCCGCGAGCGGTTGATCGCGGACCCCGGGATCGGTTTCGGCAAGACCGCGGAGCACAACCTCCAACTCATCCGCCGGCTGGCCGACTTTGCCGGTCTGGGCCTGCCGCTTCTGGTCGGGCCATCGCGCAAATCCTTCATCCGCCGGCTGGTCAAGCCGGAGGGCGCTCAGGATATTCTAGCGGACCTGCCGGTGGTGGAAACAGGCACCCAGGCCGCGGTGGCGGCCTCCATCTTCAGCGGCGCCCACATCGTGCGCGTGCACGACGTCGCCAACACGGCGGCCACCGTCAAGGTGGCGGACGCGATCCTGAATTCCGGATCCAGCCCAGGAATCCATTGATGCTGTTTTTCAGGAAATAGCGCTCCCGTCTTTGGGCCGGCTCCGAAAAAGCACTGAAGGCTGCCAGGCACGGGTCTTCCGAGAGCAGGCCCTGCGCACACACGTCGAGAAAGTCTCCTCCGGCCGAGTGGCGTCCCGCCATGCGTGCCAGCCAGTCCTCCCAGAAGAGCAACTGCCCGCGGTGCCGTTTCAGCAATTCGAGGCCGTCCGCCACCATGCCGTAGTGACCGATCATCATGCGCGCAGGCGCCCTCTCAATGAGGTCATCAACGCTGCCGAGCGCGACGTCCAAAAAAAACCGGGGCGGCGTGGCCGGTCTCAAGTACTCTCGGTCCGCCCCCAGCTGATAGTGCACTCCGCACGCCTCGCCGGCGAACAGGCCGCGATCGGTCCAGAAGCTGACATGATGGGCGGCATGGCCCGGCGTGAGCAGCGCCGCGATTCCATCGCTGCGGAATTCCTGGGCGGCGATGAAGCGCTCCGCCGGAATGGGGTCGAGCGGGCCATAGCCCTCGGCGACCGGCCCCAGCACCTTGCGGGAGCCTTCCCACAACTGGGTCGGGTCGACCAAGTGCGGAATGCCTTTTGCGTGGCAGACCACGCGGGCTTCCGGAAACCGCCGCGAGATCGCACCGGCCGCGCCGGCATGATCCAGGTGGATGTGGGTGAGCAGGAGATAATCCAGGCGGTCGATCCCCAGGATCTCCAACGCCCGCAGCAGCTGATCGGCGGTGGAGCCCGGGCCGACGTCTACGACGAACGCCGGCGTTCCGGTCACGACCCAGGCGCTGATGAAGTGATCAAATCCGTCTAAGGGCGGTGTGAGGGTGAGTTGGTAAACGCCGTCGGCGACGGCGGTTATGGGCGGGTCCCCCCTACGTTTCTTCACGAGCGCGCTCCCTCGAAAACCGTGAAAGGTTGCGGGTCTAATATCAGACGGGAAATCCGCTTGGCAAGGGGGGCCGCCGGCCGGTCCGATCGGGGCCTCATCCGAGGTCCAAATGCACGGTATTCGGGAGGCCCGTGCGGGTCAGGCCCGGCCGGTCTCTTTGAGCTTATCCCGGAACACGCGGTAGAAGGCCAGGTATTCGGTGAGTCCGCGGCTGAGGATCTTTCCGGTGTCTTCGATGTTTTTGGCGTTGATGATGAGATTGACGCTCTTCAGGAAGGCGGTCATATTGTCCATCGTGCGGTGGCGGCTGGAAATCATGGCGACGAAGATGTTGCGGCGGGTGGCCATGCCGAGGCGTTCCAGGTAAATCAGGACGCCGTTGGCCTCGGGGTTGTCGGTGTCGAAATTTTCGTCGACCACGACGACATCATAGACGTGGTAGCGCATGCGCTTGAGGGCTTCGCGCGCGGTTTCGCACACGGTAATCTGGTACTCCATCAGCTCCAGGCTCTCGATGACCGGCTTGCGCAGCGAGGGGTTGGCCTCGCACACCAGAGCGGTCTTGCCCTCCTCCTCGATGAAATCGAAGGGCCGGTCGGCCGGGTTGTAGGAGCTGGTATCGATATCCTTGAGGGAGACCTTGCCGGCGGGGCCGGCCGGCTCGGCGCCGACGGTGATCCGAGCCTGGCATTTGGGGCACAGAAAGGACGCCGGCTGTCCCGGCGGAATTTTGTCGTCGGCGATTTTGAACTGGCTTTGGCAGTTGGTGCAGGCGATGTTCATGTGGGTGTCCTCTTTCAACCGGCGCAGCCCTTGCATTCGGCGCCATGCCGCTACGGCGGTCGGCTCGGCCGCCGTCAGATCATCTTATTGTAGGCGCGGTCGATCTCCAGTTTGCTGATGTCGGTGGTGGCCTCGCCGCGCGCGCTCTTGATCATGTCGATCCCCCGGCCCACGTTGCCGCGATGGGAGGCGTACGCCATGGCCGTCTCCTGCGTGATCTGTCCCTGCTCGTACAACGAAACCAAGTGCTGATCGAACGTGATCATTCCGAAGGCATTGCCGGCCTCCATGATGTCGTGGAAGGTCTTGCCCTCGGCCTCGCCGTTGAGAATGGCGTCCTTGACCCGCAGGCTGGTGCCGAGGATTTCAAAGCTGGCCACCCGGCCGCCGCCGATTTTCGGCAGCAGCCGCTGGCAGACGACCCAACGCAGGGAGTCCGCCAGGCGGATGCGGATCTGCTGCTCGTCCTCGTTGGGGAACATGCCCAGGATGCGGTTGATGGTGGCGCCGGCGTCGGTGGTGTGCAGGGTCGTCAGCACCAGGTGGCCGGTCTCCGAGGCGCTCAGGCCGATCTCGACCGTCTCGCGGTCCCGCATTTCACCCACCAGGATCACCTTGGGAGCCTGGCGCAGGGCGGCGCGCAGGCCGTTGGCGTAGTTGTCGAAGTCCATCCCCAGCTCGCGCTGGTTGAAGGTGGCCTTCTTGTGGGGGTGCTGGTACTCGACCGGGTCCTCGAGCGTGACGATGTGCACCGAGCGCCGTTCGTTGATATCGTCCAGGATGGCCGCCAGGCTCGTGGTTTTGCCGGATCCCGTGGCGCCGGTGACGAAGACGATGCCGTTTTTTTCCTTGGCGATCTGATACATGCTCTTGGGCAAGCCGCGCTCCTCGATCGTCGGGATCTTCGACTCCAGTTTGCGGCAGACGATGGAGAAATTGCCGCCCTGGGAGAAGATGTTGACGCGGAAGCGGGCCTTGCCGGGCAAGGAATAGGACAGGTCGCACGACCCGGTCCGGAGCATGGTCTCGGTGAGCCGCCGGTCCTGGTTGATGAGATTCAGGGCCATCACTTCGGTTTGAAACGGGGTCAGCGGTTTGATGCTGTTGCGGATTTCGATCGGGACCAGCTCACCGGCGCTTTCCACCTGCATGGGCTTGCCGACCGTGAAGTTCAAATCCGAAACTTCGCGGTACGCATCCAGCATCTTGACCAGAATGTGATCGATTTCCTGTTTCTTCACGTCGTCCTCTTTTCATTCGGGATCATGCTTCGGTGAAATCGGCGGGGGCGCCTCTCAGCAGCGGCCGGAAGCGCGCCTTGTCGTTGGACTTGGCATAGGCCTCCTCCGCGCTGATCGCGCCGCGCTTGAACAGCTCCATGATCGAGTCGTCCAGCAGGGTCATGCCGAATTTCTTGCCGGTCTGGATCATCGACGGGATCTGATGGCTCTTGCCTTCACGGATCAGGTTGCGGACCCCCGGGGTGGCGATCAGGATTTCGAGCGCCACGATGCGGCCGACTTTATCGACGCGCTTGAAGAGGGTCTGGGATATGACCGCCCGCAGCCCGTCGGCCAGCGTGGAGCGGATCTGGGCCTGTTCCTGGGCCGGGAAGACCTCGATCACGCGATCGACCGTCTTGACGGCGCCGGTGGTATGCAGGGTGGAGAAAACCAGGTGGCCGGTCGTCGCCGCTTCAACCGCCAGCGAAATGGTCTCCAGGTCGCGCATTTCGCCCACCAGGATAATGTCCGGGTCTTCGCGCAGGGCGCCTCGCAGGGCGCTGGAGAATGTTTTGGTGTGGATGCCGATCTCGCGCTGGTTGATGATGCAGGCCTGGCTCTGGTGAACGAACTCGATGGGGTCTTCGATGGTGATGATGTGATCCTTGCGGTTGCGGTTGGCCACATCGATGATGGAGGCGAGCGTGGTCGATTTGCCGCTGCCGGTCGGACCCGTCACCAGCACCATCCCGCGGGGCAGCATGGCCAGTTTGGAGACGACCGGCGGCAGCCCCAGCTGTTCGGCCGTCAGGATGGTGTTGGGGATCTCGCGGAAGACGGCGCCCACCCCGTTCTTCTGCATGAAAAAATTGGCGCGGTAGCGCGCCAATCCGGGGATCTCGTGGCCGAAGTCCACATCGCCCGTCTCCTCGAACAGCTTGATCTTGTGCTCGGGAGTGATTTCGTAGAGCATGGAGCGCAGATCGTCGCTGGTCAGCGTTTTGTATTTGATCCGCTCGATTTCACCGCGGATTCTCAGGGCCGGCGGCTGGCCGGCCACGAGGTGCAGGTCGGAGGCGCCCTGCTCGTGCATCAATTTGAAAAACGCGTCGATTTTGGCCATGGGTCTCTCTTCGTCCCGGTGCCTGCGGCGGCAGGGTTATTTCGCTGCTTTCAAGATCTTCAGTTTATCGGCCTGCTCGTCCGATTCCCGGGCCGATTCCCGGCCGGCTTCCAGCATCCGGCGGTGGGTCTCGATCACGAACATGATCTCCTCTTCGACCTGGATGCGCTGGCGCTTCAGGTCCGCAATCGAATCCTGAAGCTGGGCGACGCGGTTCTGGGCGTGCTGGAGCAGCTTCTCGGCCTTGGTCTCGGCCTCGGCCACGATCACCTCGGCCTGGCGGCGGGCGTTTTCCTGCATCTGATCGAGGACCCGCTGGGAGTGCAGCAGGGCGCGCTTGAAGGTCCCCTCCCGCCGCTGGTATTCCTCGATGTCGGATTGCAGCTTCTTATTTTCGTCGGCCAGCCGGTGGGTCTCGCGCTGCAGATCTTCGAAGGCGTTGGCCGCCTGCTCCAAAAAGACTTCCACGTCCTTCATGGCGTATCCGCGCAGGCCGATGCGGAAGCGCTGCTGCTGGATGTCAAGGGGCGTGAGTGCCATGTCGATTCCTCCTGTCTGAGTTTAGCGCATACCGGCGGCGAGCTCGAACAAGCTGGCGACCACAAAATGCTCCAGAAAAAGGATCGCCAGCAATACAATCACGGGGGCGAGGTCGATCCCGCCGAACACCACCGGCAGCCGCCGGCGAATCCAGTAAAGCACCGGTTCCGTCAAATTGTGAATGAACCGCACGATGGGGTTGTACGGATCGGGGTTCACCCACGAGAGCACCGCCCGGGCGATGATGATCCACATGAAGATGCTCAGGGCCAGGCTCAGAACCTTGGCTGCGGCGATCAAAAAATTGGCAAACACGAACATGTCGTCCTCTTTCTATCGGGGAAAATATGCCGATGAAGTCAACCGGTCCGCCGCCCGGCCCAGAGGACAACCGTTTGAACGCCGCTTCGGCTGCGCAGCCTTCGAGGATCATCCATTCGTGCCCCCCCCCTTCGGCATTGCAGCCGCGCTGAGGTTTATTTCGGCTGGATGCAATTGAAACTTGAAAAAAATAGGGAAGAACACGCCGGGTGCATCAGGGTCTTCATTCGATGAATATGACAAAAAATATCATGAATTTCGGCTGATTGCAACTTGCAGCGCCAGGCGGGAAAAAGCATAGGGCATCGAGCAAAGAGCATAGGGCAAAAGCGGCGGAAAAGGTTCTCTCCCCATGCCCTCTGCCCTATGCCGGCTTCAGCCGCCGGCGATCATCGGGACGAAGAAGACCTCGGCGCCGTCGGGTACCAGGGTGGTATCGAAGTTCGGGCGCGAGATGTAATGCTCGTTGACGCGCACGACCGGGCAGTCGGGCGCGTCTTGGCTCTCCCGCAGCAGGTCGGCGACGGTCATCCCCGCCCGCCAGGGGCGCTCCCGGCCGGCAACGCGGATCATGCCGTTACTCCCTTGGCCTTCAGCAGGGCCACGACGTCCGGGAAATCGATCCCCAGCCGTTTCACGGTGGCGAGCGTCGGGATTCCCTCGGCGGTCCACCCGCGGCGCTGGTAGACCGCGTCCTTGAGGGCTTCGTATTGCCGTTCGCGAAACGACCGCAGCAGGGCGATCTTCTCCGCCGTTCCCTTGCCGGCGATGTCGACCCGGTGGGTGTCCGTCAGCTGTTGGTCGTAACGCTCGGCCCGGGATTCGTACTCGAGTTCGGTCACCGGGCCGACGGCGCGGTAGGGCAGCGTGTCGTGCTCGCGGCGGCCCAGGCCCATGCGCAGGTTGAAGATCCGCTGGAAGTTGTAGACCGCTTCGCTCATGCGGATGAGGTCCTCCGGAGTCGACTCCCGCCCGGTGACCGCGCTGAAGTACTCGGCGTACCACTGGACGTGCTTCATCACCTTGGCCGGTTCCGCCGTGCTTTGGTTGTCTTCGGGGACGATGTCGTTCCAGGGGAGCTTGCACAGGCCGCAGAGCGAAAACCAGGTGCGGAACATGGGGAACCAATGCAGGGCCTCGGCCTTCTTCTCGAACGTGGGCATCAGGTTGTGAACCATGTCCAGGAAGATCAGCCAGGCCTCATCGTGCTGGGGGCCTTTCAGGGCCAGCCCGTAGCCGCCCTGCTGGGCGAGCGACTCCTTGGTCATGTATTCGGAAAACTCCAGGCCCTTGGATTCCATGCCGATGTCCGCCATGATCCGGGGGTCGGCCCCGAACTCTCCGGCAAAAATCGATTTCATCCGCCGGACGCCCTGGCCGACGATGCGCCCGAAGCCTTCCCCGCGGGCCATCTGGTGAACGATCTCGAGCGCGGCCGCGCGGTTTCCGAAATAAAGCTCCAAGCCGCCGGTGTGCGCGGCGGTGATCAGCCCGAGTTCGAAGCACTCCATCGCAAAGGCCGTCGCCGTTCCGACCGATATGGTGTCCAGGCCGTAGGCATCGCAATAGAAGTTCAATTCGATCACGGTGTGGGGGTCGAAGATGCCGAGCAGCGAGCCGCAGCCGGCGATGGTTTCATATTCGGGCCCGTCGACGAACACCCTGCGGCCCCGGTAGGGCCCGGTCAGCGGCGTGAAGTCCCGGACGCCGTGCGAGCAGGCCACGGTGCATCCCATCCAGCATCCGTCGTAGCCGGGGTCGAACAGCTTGCGGAAGACGGCCTGGCCGATATTGGGGGCTTCGCGGTGGCTGCCGTAACGGAAGTTGTGGGTCGGCAGCAGGTCGTGGTCGTTCATGATGGTGACGATATGGGTGGTGCCGATGCGGGCCATCTCGTTCTGCTTGGGATCGAGCTCCGCGATTTCCTTCGAATGCAGCTTGGCGACTTTTTTCAAGCGTTCCCGGTCGGCCGGCTGGTTGGTGTCGATCGATATGCCGGCGTCCCAGCGGGCGACCAGGGCCTTGAGGCCCTTGTCGGCGAAAACCGTGCCCACGCCGCCGCGGCCGGCCTGCTTGTAGCGGGCGCGCCGGCGCTTGGGGTCGTACCAGCTGAAGTTGAGGCAGCCGAAGAGGGTGTTTTTTGCGCCGGGGCCGGCCGATACGACGGAGACGTTGCGGGGCTGGCCCTGGGCGAAGCGGCCGGTCAGCACTTCGGAGAGCTGATACGCGTCCTCCGGCAGGCCCGCGGCGGCGAAGATCTGCACCGTCTGATCGATGCCGTCCACATAGACGACGATCTCCCGTTCGGACTTGCCCTGGATCTCGAGCGCGTCGAACCCCGAAAACTTGAGGTAGGGGCCGAAATACCCGCCCACGTTGGAGTCGATGACCGTACCGGTCAGCGGGGACAGCGTGGCCGCGATGCTTTTCCCGGAGCCGGGGTAGGCGGGTGTTCCGCCCAGGGGGCCGCAGGCGATGCAAACCGCATTTTCGGGGTCGTTCCAGCGGGTCCTTGGTTGGACGGCGTTCCACAGCAGCCAGAGGTCGAACCCCTTGCCGCCGATGAACCTGTCCTTCATCGCCGGCGTAACCGGCTTAGCGGCGATCTCCAGGCTCGACAGATCGGCATAAAGCGTCTGATGGGCGTAGCCTTTGTCGATCGCAGGGCGCTGGTATTTGAAGGTTTTGACAAGCTTCAGATCATCCGTGGACATTGAGATCTCCTTGCGCTCGCGCGTTGCGCGAGAGATGAGGGGTATTGTATTTCGTGTTTGGTGTTTGGTGTTTGGTGTTTGGTCAACAGGTCCTCTAAATGCCCAACACAAAATACCAAACACCATCTATTTCAATTTCTCCATCCCCTTGAATTCCCGGTACGGCGAGAATTCTTTCAGGATGATTTCGTCGTTTTCCGTGGTCGCGCCGGTGATCAGCCGGGAGATGATCTCGCCGACGCCGGTTCCCAGCATCAGCCCCTGCCCGCACATGCCCGTGGCATGCACCAGCCCCTGCACCTCGCGGTTCCAGCCGACGATGGGCGAGCCGTCCGGCGTCATGGGGTAGAGCCCGCGCCAGGTTCGCCGGACCCGGAGGTTTTTCAGCCGCGGCAGCAGCCGGACCAGGCGGGTGCAGATTTGGGGCAGAAACACCGAAGTCTCGCGTTTGTCGGTCCCGAGGATGGGGGGGTCCGGCGTGATGCAGAAGACGACCTGGCCATGCCGGTTCTGGTAGAAGTAGAAGTTCTTGGAGCCGGGTGCCGGCCGGACGTCCACGACCATGCAGTGAAAGAACGGCTGTACGGGTTCGGTGATGGCGGCCTCGTGGCAGTCCGGAGCCACGGGAATGGAGATGCCCGCCGTTGCGCACAAGGCGGCCGAAAACGGTCCGGCGGCGTCCACCACCACCCCGGCTTCGTAACACCCGCGGTCGGTGGCGACCCCTATCGCGCGGCCCTGTTCGATGCGCAGCCGCTCGATCCGTTCCTTGAAGCGGAACTCGACCCCCAGATCCACGGCCCGGCGGTAGTAGGCGTTGGCGACCAGCAGCGGCGAGATGGATCCGTCCTCCGGCGCGAACGTGCCGCCGAGAAGTCCATCGGCGTTGATCCCCGGCAGGATCGCGGCGACCTCCCGCGGCTCCACGAAATCGATCTTGAGGCCGTGGGATTTCTGCAGCGGCAGCAGGTTCTTCAGCAGCTCCGCGTCGCCGTCCCGGTAGACGGGGTAGAGGTAGCCGCCCGGCAGCCACTCGATATCGTCCCCGCGCACCTGCTGCCAGGTGGACAGGATCTGCAGCGAGCGCAGGCAGGCCAGGATCTTCCCGGGCGCCGAATGCGTCGCGCGCACGCCGCCGATGGCGTGCTTGTTTTCGCCCTGGCCCGGCGAGGGATGCATGTCGATCACGAGGGTGCGCAGGCCCTTTTCGCCCAGGTACATGGCGGTCGGCAGTCCGACCGAGCCGGCGCCCGCGATGATCGCGTCGTAGGGCCTCGTCATCCGCCCTCCTCCCCGGTGCCGGCGAAGGCGCCGATGGGGACCTCCACGAAGAGCGGCCGGTCCACCCGCTCGGTGACCGTGCCCAGATCGATCCCCTCCTCCTGGAACATGCGCCAGATCATGGGCCGGCAGGTCTTGGAGCCGCAGGCGCCCATGCCGGCGCGCGTCAAGGCCTTGAGCTGGTTCAGGTCGCGAACCCCCGAACGGACGGCGGCCCGGATCTCGCCCGCCGTGATCCGCTCGCAGCGGCAGACGATGGCCTCGTCCGGCGGCGGGGCTTTCTCGTAAACGGCCATGGGGTCGGTCTGGCGCTCCTGCACCCAGATGCCGACGGCGCGCTTGGCAACCCGGCGGTCCACGCGGACATGGACCAGGAGGGTGCCGGGGAACTTCTTGCGGGATTTGACTTTTTCCACCGGGTAATAACCCAGGATGGCGCCCTCCACGTCCGTGACCGGCACCCTGCGGCCGACCTCCACTTTTTCGCGCCAGACCTCGTAGGGCAGGACGACCAGCGGGCGCTCCGGGTCTTTGCGGTAATCGACCAGGGTCACCGCCAGCCCCGGGCAGACCGCGACACAGCTCGCACAGCCGGTGCAGGGCTCTTCGTCCACAAAGTACGGCAGGCCGGTGATCGCGTCGTTTTCGGTGCGGATGGCATGCTGCGGGCAGACCGATGTGCAGGGGTTGCAGGGCACCTCCTGGCTGCAGTGGAAGACCGGAAAGACGCCCGCTTCCCGGGCGGGCGGCTCGCGGCGCACCACGGCGCCGGGCCGGGACTTGAGCACCGCCGCCTTGTCGTCCCACTCGGCCGGGACCTCGCCGGAGAACACCCCGAGGGATCGGGCGATTTTCAACCCCTCGATCTTGCCCGTGAACATGGCGGCCGAGGCCTCCGCGATCTCCTGGGCGTCACCGGCATGAAAGACATCCATGCCGAACTGCTTGGCCTTGAGGTAGAACTCGTTGACTTCCGCCAGGCCCACCGCGATCAGCACGGTGTCCACGGCAAGGTTTTTCTGCGTGCCGGGTTTCACGTTCCACCGATCATCGAGCTCGGCGATGGCGGCCGACTCCACGCGCTCGTCGCCGGTCGCGCAGACGATGGTATGGCGGGTGTAAATGGGCACGCCCAGGCGCATCAGCTTGTCGGCGTGGACCTTGTAGCCGCCGACCCGGGGCAGGGCCTCGATCAGGGCAACGACCGTGATGCCGGCCTGGATGGCATGGTAGCCGGCGATCAGTCCCACGTTGCCGCCGCCGACGATGAGCACCCGTTCGGAGGACTTTACCAGATCGCGGTTGACCAGGGTCTGAAAGGCTCCGGCTCCGTAGACGCCGGGCAGGGTGTTGCCCGGAAAGGAGAGCATTTTTTCGCGCGCGCCGGTGGCCACCATGAGCTTGGCCGGCCGGACGGCGACGTAGCGGCCGGCCCGCACCACGCCGACCAGACGGTCCGAAAATACGGCCACCGCCGTGGTGTTGAGCCAGACTTCGACCGATGGAAGCCGCGAGAGCTCCGCCGCGAGCAGGTGGCCGATCTCAAAGCCGCGCGTTCCCGCGTAGGAATCCTCCACGGAGCCGAAGAACTTGTGGGTCTGAAGCACCAGCTTGCCGCCCAGGCGGTCCTTGTCGTCGACCAGCAGGGTGCGCACGCCGAGCTTCCCCAGTTCGACGGCGGCCGACAGGCCCGCCGGCCCGCCGCCGATGATGAGCACATCGACCGCGACGGTTTCCACCGCCGCCGTCTGCGGGACCGCATCGTTCTCGGGCAGGCGGGGCAGGCCCTCGACGCTCTGAACCGCCATCCCGGCCTTAAGCGGGGTCATGCAGGCTTTCACCGGCCGGCCGTCGGCGATCACCAGACACTGGGAGCACTGGCCGTTGGCGCAGAAGAGCCCCTGGGGGCTGCCGTCCTTGGGATGATGGCCGAACACGTGGACTCCGTTGGCGATCAGGGCCGAGGATATCATCTCGCCGGGATAGCCCGTCAGGGGGGCGGCATTCCAGGTGAACGGGATCGCATCCCTCGCGGGAATCTCTAGAATGGGATGGCTGCGGATTCGCATCAGGTAAATCGCTTTCTCCGGGGGCCGTCCTTCGGGAGCGGGGCGCTGCGCCGGGCCGGCGGTTTTGGACCGGCCGACTCTTCTCGAGCGCGGCGCTGCATATGCGTGCTGAAGCGCTGGACATGCCCGCGGGCCAGCCGTCGGGCGGCCCTGGCGTCCCCCTTTTCAACGGCCGCGACCAAGTCGCAAAGGTCGCGGTAGTTTTCAGCCAGCTCGCGGTCGTCCATGGATAGGAAGCGGTCGTAGTAGCGGTGGATGTTGTCATGGATGGAGGCGAGGACGCTCAGGTAAATCGGGTTCTGCGTGGCCGCGGCGATGGCCATGTGGATCTGCTTGTCTATTTCAAGCAGTTCGTCGCGGCCCTGGCTGCCCTTTTGCGCGCAGCCGCCGGCGACCTTCAGCAAGTCCTTCAGTTGGCGGATGTCGGCGGCCGAGCGCTGCTCGGCGGCTTGCGCCGCGATGCTGCTCTCAATGCCGGCCCGGAATTCGGTCAAATGGCCCAGGGAGACCTTCTGCGATCGGATGAGCAACCCCAGGCTTTCACTGACCCGCCCGGCATCGACGGAGCGAACCACGGAGCCGCCGCCGACTCCCAGCCGGATTTCGATCAGGCCCTTCTGCTCCAACACCCGCAGGGCCTCCCGCAGGGTTCCGCGGCTGATCTGGAACATCGCCTTCAGCTCACGCTCGGAGGGGAGGGTCTGGCCGGCCTCGATGCGGCCGGTCAGAATGGCCTCCTCGATTTGGCTGACCACTTCCTGGAAAACTTTGGTGGGCTTGGCGGTCTGAAACATGTCTCTTTCCGGCGGCAGCATATTTATAATGGTTAGACCATTTATATCTCGCCGGGGGCCGCGTGTCAAGCGTGGGGCCGGCGGCCGGTCGAGATTGGGCTTGACTATCCGGGTCCGAGTTCATAAGAATTCGACCCGTACCCCATCTGGCCGGAAGGAGTCGGACATGGATAGGCTGATCGGCAAGAAGATTTGTTTTTTGGGTTGCGGCAACATGGGCGAGGCCCTGGTGAGCGGCCTGGTGCTGTCCGGGTCGGCCCAGCCGGAGGACATCATCTGCACCGACATCCGCGAGGATCGATTGGAGGAGCTGCGCACCCGCTACCGGGTGCGCACCAGCGCGCAGAACGTGGAGGCCGTCGCCCAATCGGAAATCATCATTTACGCGGTCAAGCCGCAGCTCATGGCGGAGGTGCTGAAGGAAACCGCCGATCAGCTGGATCTCTCCAAGCTCGTCATCTCGATTGCCGCGGGCGTTCCGCTGCGGGCGATCGAGGCCCTGCTGCACAAGGAGCTGCGCCTGATTCGGGTGATGCCCAACATTGCGGCCTCGGTGAAGGAGTCCGCGACGGCGCTCTCGGCCGGCAAGCATGCCCGGAAGGAAGACATCGAGCTGGCGATGGCGATCTTCAATTCCGTGGGCAAGGCCGTCTTCCTGCGCGAAAACTATCTGATGGACGCCATTACCGGCTTGAGCGGCAGCGGGCCCGCCTATATCTTCATCATCGTCGACGCGCTGGCCGATGCGGGCGTGAAGATGGGGCTATCCCGCAAGGACGCCCAGTACCTGGCCGCCCAGACCGTGCTGGGAGCGGCCAAGATGCTGATGGAAACCGGCGAGCACCCCGGCCAGCTCAAGGACCGCGTCACCTCGCCGGGCGGCACGGCCATCGCCGGCATTCACACCCTCGAAAAAGGCGGCCTGCGGACCACCCTGATCAACGCCGTGGAGGCGGCCACCCACCGCTCCAAGGAGCTCGGCGAGATGATGATCAAGTACTTCGCCGATGCCAACAACAGCTAAAATGAAAACGACGATTGCAGCGCTCCTGCTGCTTTTAATGGCCGGCAGCCTCCACCAGCCCGCCGCAGCGGACCGCATCGAGTGGCACACCTACGACGCGGGCATGTCCCGCAGCAAATTCGAAAAAAAGAAGGTGTTTCTTTACTTCTATGCGGAATGGTGCGCGTATTGCCGCGACATGGACCTCCAGACGTTCAAGGATCCGGCCGTGATCGGCGCGCTCAATCGGAACTTCATCCCCATCCGGGTGGATTCCGACCGTGAGCCGGCGGCGGCCACCCTGTTCCGGGTGAAGGGCCTTCCGGATACCTGGTTTCTGGCCGAAAGCGGCTCCGTCATCGGCCACCGGCCCGGCTTTATTCCAGCCGACCAACTGATGAAGATCTTCGACGTTATTTTGGCGGGCGGGGCGGCTAAATAGAAACGCGCCGGTAACGGTGATCGGAAGGGGACGATCACGGGTTGACCGGGAGCGATGTCCCATTCATGCGTGAGGCCCAAACGATGCAGACCGCTGGGATCGGCCGAATGGCCGCTGCGGCGGTTCTGTTTCTAGTGGGTTGTGCGCTGGCGCCCCGAACGGATAACGGCCCGCCCGAGATGGAGATGACGCCGCCGGAAACGATCATTTCGGGGAAAACCGGCCAGCCGGTGACCTTCGACGCCATGCTGGCCGACCTGCTGGACGCCGCCGTGGTCTACGTGGGCGAAAAGCACACCGCCGAGGGCCACCATGCGGTTCAACTGCGCGTGATTCAAGCGCTGCACCGACGTAGCCCCCGGCTGGCGGTGGCCATGGAGATGTTCGACCGCTCCTACCAGCCCGAGCTGGACCGCTGGTCGGCTGGCGAGCTCGATGAGGAGGTTTTTTTACGCAGGACCCACTGGTATGCCAACTGGCGCTTCGACTACGCGCTTTACCGCGACATCTTCGAATACATCCGCGCCCACCGGATCCCTCTGGTGGCCCTCAATCTGCCCTCCAACATCCCGCCGAAGATCCGCGTCGGCGGCATCGAGCACCTCTCGCCCTACGAGAAGGGGTTCCTGCCAGAGCAGATCGACACCACCTCCGTCGCGCACCGCGAGTACGTTCAGAAAATCTTCGGCATGCACGATTTCAAGGGCGGCGTGAAGTTTGATGATTTTTATTTGACCCAGTGTGTGTGGGAGGAGGTGATGGCCCAATCCGTTGCCGAAATCACGGGCGTCGACCGCGTCGTGGTGCTGGCCGGCAACGGCCACATTCAATACCGATACGGTATCCCCGAGCGGGCTTTCCAGCGCAACGGCCTTGCCTACCGAACCATCTACCAGGCTTCGCCCGGCGAAGAGGTCGATCCCTCCATCGCCGACTACATCTTCGTGACCCCCCGGCAAGAATTCAGGCCGTGAGGCTAAAATTTTTAGTGATCACAACATGTTGAAAGAATTTATTGACTTCCATCAACATGTTGTGTATGATTCATAAACAGCAACAACGGCCCTCGCCTGAATACCCTCGCTCGAACAAACAACACAGCTGAGAGATTTCTCCCCGATCTCGGGTCGGTCGTGATCGACCTGAGTGCATGGATGTTTGCACCATGAATTGATCTGAAAACCAGCGCCGGGAGCACCCATCGTGTTCGAGAAGATTGAAAAGAGAGACGGACGGATCGTCGACTTCGATTCATCCAAAATTACCGCCGCCATCGCCAAAGCCGGAAACGCCACCGGGGAGTTCAGCGAACGCGACGCCCGGAAGCTCACCCTGCGCGTTCTGACCCTGGCGCACGACCTGCGCCTCGGGCCGACCCCCAAGGTGGAGGAAATCCAGGACATCGTGGAACGCGTGCTGCTGGATTCGCCGTTCTACAAGACCGCCAAGGCTTACATTATCTACCGCGAGCAGCATGCCCAAATCCGCAGGATCGCCACCCGGGCCCATGTCGATCTGGTCAACCATTACATCCATAAGCTCGACTGGAAGATCCGCGAAAACAGCAATATGAGCTACTCGCTCCAGGGCCTCAACAATTATATCTCCTCGGAGGTCACGTCCGAATATTGGCTGAACAGCATCTATCCGCCCGAGGTCCGGCAGGCCCACGCCGAGGGCGACATTCATATTCACGATTTGAACCTGCTGGCGGTCTACTGCGTGGGGTGGGACCTGATGGACCTGCTGCGCCAGGGGTTCAAGGGGGTGGAGGGCAAGGTGGAGAGCTCCCCGCCCAAACATCTGCGCAGCGCGCTCGGTCAGATCGTCAACTTTTTTTACACGCTGCAGGGCGAGGCGGCCGGGGCCCAGGCGATCTCGAACTTCGACACCCTCCTTGCCCCGTTCGTGCGCTACGACCGCCTGGCATACCGCGAGGTCAAGCAGGCCCTGCAGGAGTTCATCTTCAACATCAACATCCCGACGCGGGTCGGTTTCCAGTGCCTTTCGGAGGATACGGACATTCTCACGCCGGACGGCTGGATGGGGCATGCGGATATCGAAGTCGGCCAGGTCATCAAGACCTTCAACGTCCGCACCGGCGCCATCGAGGACCAGCCGGTGAAAAGTCTTTTTGCCCAGCCCTATACCGGCGAAATGTACCAACTTAAAAACCGGATCCAGGACCAACTGATTTCCCCGGGGCACCGGGTCGTCCGGAAGAAGTTCAATACGGACGAGGCCTTCGTTCTCGAGGAAATCGAAAAAGTCGCCGCCTACAAGTCCCCCGTCATCATCCCGGTCACCGGCCGAAACATCAACCAGGAGAAACGCATTTCGGACGATGAAATCCGCCTGCTGGCCTGGATCATCGCGGAGGGCTCGAAGGAGAGCTATACCAAGAACCGCCACTGCCATCGCATCACGATCTACCAGTCCAAGGTTAAAAGCCCCGAAAATTATGCGGAAATTACGGGCATCCTCAATCGCATGGGCTTCACCTACAGCAACCGGGACTCCGTTCCGGCCCTCGGGTCCTCGTCGCAGATGATCCGGCTGAACGCCGAAGGCTCACAGAAGATCCTGGACGATCTCTTCGAGACCCGCGCCACGGTCAAGTTCATCCCCAATGCGTTGAAAAACATGAGCCGTAGACAGGCGCGCCTGTTTCTGGACACCTATCTGAAAGCCGACGGCCACGAAGGCGCCAAAATCACCACGACCAATGTCGAGATCCTGAACGGGCTCCAGCACATCGCCGTGGATGCCGAATACGGCTTCACCGTGGGAACCCGGAAGCCGACCATCGGCAAGAAGATGATCCACGTCCTGAGGCTGATCGACCATCAGGACACTTATATCCAGGCGATCCGCAAAGTGGATTACTCCGGCGTGATCTGGTGCCCGAGCACCGCCAACGAAACCGTGATCGCCAGGAGAAACGGGAAAGTATTCATCACCGGCAACACCCCCTTCACCAACGTCACCCTCGACCTCCATCCGCCCGCCACTCTCAAGGACGCTGCAGTGGTCGTCGGCGGCGTGGAGCGGGCGGAGACCTACGCTGAATTCCAGCCGGAGATGGACGCCATCAACCGGGCCTTTGCCGAGGTCATGATGGAGGGCGACGCCAAGGGCCGCGTGTTCACCTTCCCGATTCCGACCTACAACCTCACGGCGGATTTCGACTGGGAGAACCCCAACCTCGAACCCGTGTGGCGCATGACCGGCAAATACGGGATCCCGTATTTTTCCAATTTCATCAACTCGGACATGTCGCCGGAGGACGCCCGCTCCATGTGCTGCCGGCTGCGGCTGGACAACCGCGAGCTGCTCAAGCGCGGCGGGGGGCTGTTCGGCGCCAACCCGCTGACCGGCTCCGTCGGGGTGGTGACGCTCAACCTGCCGCGGATCGGCTATCTGAGCCAGGACGAGCGGGACTTCTTCGCCCGGCTCGCCCGCCAGGTGCGGCTCGCCGCCGAAAGCCTGGCCCTCAAACGCAAGGTGCTCGAGCAGTTCACGGACAAGAACCTCTACCCCTACTCCAAGTTCTATCTGCGCGAGATCAAGAAGAACTTCGGCATCTACTGGAAGAACCATTTTTCGACCATCGGCATCATCGGCATGAACGAGGCGTGTCTGAACTTCCTGGGCGGCGGCATCGCCACCGACGCGGGCCAGGCCTTCGCGCTGCGGGTGATGGATCACCTGAGAGAGACCCTCGCCGGCCTTCAGGAAACCAGCGGGACCCTGTTCAACCTCGAGGCCACGCCGGGGGAAGGGACCTCCTACCGCCTGGCCATGCTGGACAAGCAGCGCTTCGCGGAAATCGTCTGCGCCAACGAAGCCGACGTGCGCAGCGGCCGCGCCGTTCCCTACTATACCAACTCCAGTCAATTGCCGGTCGGCTACACCGACGACCTGTTCGAAACGCTGCGGCTGCAGGACGACCTGCAGTGCAAGTACACCGGCGGCACGGTCCTGCACATTTTTCTCGGCGAACAGGTCAAGGAGCCTGCCGTGATCCGCAATCTGGTGCGCAAGATCGCATCGCACCACCGGCTGCCCTACTTTACGCTCACCCCGACCTTCAGCATTTGCCCGACTCATGGATATCTGGACGGGGAGCAGACTCACTGCCGTCTGTGCCGGGAAGCCACCGAGGTCTATTCGGGGGTGGCGGGCTATCTCCGTCCGGTGGACCCATGGGCCGGCCATCAGCCGGGCGAGCCTGCCGACCGCAAGGGCATGACGGTCCCAACTTGAATTTCATGAAAATCGGCGGCCTCCAGAAGCAATCGCTCATCGACTACCCCGGAAAGCTCAGCTGCGTCCTGTTCCTGGCCGGCTGCAACTTCAACTGCCCTTACTGCCACAACCCCCAGCTGGCCGGCGATCCGGACGGCCGGGCGGAGACGATCGCCGAAGCGGAGGTTATCGACTATCTCGTGCAACGCCGGAGCTGGCTGGAGGGCGTCGTGATATCCGGCGGCGAGCCGACCCTGCAGCCGGATCTTCCGAACCTATGCCGGCGCATCAAAGATCTGGGCTATCCCCTAAAATTGGACACCAACGGCAGCCGGCCCCAGATGCTCAAGACGCTCGTGGGTGCGGGCCTCGTGGATTACCTGGCCATGGACATCAAGACCGAGCCGGAGCGCTACACCGGCGGCGTCGCTCATCCGGGCGCCGCCGCCGCTATCCTGGCCAGCCTTCAGATCATCATGGATTCCGGCGTCGATTACGAATTCCGGACCACCTGTGTGCGGCCGTTGGTGACCGCCGCTACGATCCGGCATATCGCCCAGTTGATTTCCGGCAGCCGGCACTACGCGCTCCAGCCGTTCCGGGACTGCTGCATGCTGCACCCCGGCTATTTCCGAGGGATCGACCCCTCCTATCCGCCAGAGGAAATGGAACACTTCCGGCGCATCGCCGAGCCGTGGGTCGCCAGGTGCACGGTGAGATAGGCGCCGCCGCCGAGCCGTCGCAACCCGCACCGTCCGGACGCCGTCGGACAAAAAATTCTTGTCTTGACTCTTGATTCATGTTAATCCGCGACGGTACGATGGCTGTAAGACGGAGGCGGCGGCCTCCGCGTCCGGGCGGCAGCCCATGAATGGTCAAAAGGAGGAAGGGTTCATGGACAGCGGCAGCAAGTTCTTGACGTTCACCTCGGTCATCATGTTGGGGCTGATCCTCCAAGTGGTATTGGCCGTGGCCGACCAGCGCGACAACCCTGAAAAAGCGGCCGTAGAGTTCGCCGAAGCCTATTTCTGGCTGGATCCATCCATGGCCGACCGTCTGTGCAAAGACCTGGTGCAGAACCCTGAAAAAAATGCAGTGAACGACTACCTGCAGCGCACCGATCAGACGGCACGTGCGCTCGGATACGAATTCAACTACATGAAACAGGGCCTCTATCACCTCAATGTCCAGGCTTCCATGAAGGACGCCAATACGGCGGTGGTCACGCTGAAAGGCGAGCGCCGTCGCACGATCAATCCGGTGTTCGGTTTAGTCGCGCGATGGTTTTTCATGGGCGAAACCCATCCGGTTGAGGAAACTCTGGACCTGGTCCAAGAGAACGGCAGCTGGAAGGTTTGCGGCAAGCCCTTCCAACTGCTCGAGAGCTGATTCCACTTTCACCCTATTTTTTAAAAGTGCCGGTTTCATGAAAATGAAATCGGCACTTTTCTTCCGTCACCTCTTGCGCGGGGCTCCGTATGGACGATGCGTCCCCTCTGTACGCGCGGCTGCGCGAGCGGGCCCGCCAGATCGCGTCCCGGTACCCTCCGGCGGCTTTTTACCGCGACCACGCCGGGGCCGTGGACGCCTCCCGGGCGCTGTTCGAGAGCGATGCCCTGGTCCTGGATCTGCGGCGGAACGTCTGCGGCCGCCTGGAGGACGATTTCGGGCACGGCCTGCTGCACGCCGCCAAGGTGGCTCTAGATGCCGGCGCGCTGATGCACATCGAAGGGCGGGCCGCGGGTTACTCCGGAGCGTATCTCGCACGGCGCATCTGCATGGCCCACTGCGCCGGCCTGCTGCACGACATCCAGCGCAAACAAACCAACCACGCCGAGCAGGGGGCCTGCCGGGCGCGGGAACTGCTCGCCGGTTTTCCGTTGGCAGCCGATGAAATCGAGGACGTCTGCATCGCGATCCGCAACCACGAGGCCTTCAAGAGCACCGTGAGCGTCAACACTCGCGAAGGCGCGCTGGTGTCCGACTGCCTGTACGATGCGGATAAATTCCGCTGGGGGCCGGACAACTTCACCGATACCCTCTGGGACATGATCGCCTTCACCCGGCCGGCCCTATCCGACTTCATGAAGCGCTATCCCGCCGGAATGGCCAGCCTGGCCCGGATCAAATCCACCTTCCGGACGCCGACCGGCCGTCGCTACGGCCCCCAGTTCATCGACCTGGGAATCGCCATCGGGGAGGAACTCTACCAGGCGATCCGCAATGAACGCCCCAACCTTCCTGTTTGACACTGTTCGCTAGTTTTCCTATACTCGCCAGCGCTTTTCCCGTCCCTTCGTCTGCGGCTCACACCGAAAAAAAAGGAGGTTGAAATGCCCCTGCAGGACTGGCCCACCCCGAATTGGCCGGAAGGCGTGCCCCGAAAAGTCTCCGATTACACCAAGCCGCTTTTTTCGATCCTGGATGAAACGGCCAAGGAGTATCCGGACCGGGTCTACACGATTTTCAGCGATGCCTCGCGGACTTACGCCCAGGTGAAGGATACCGCCGACCGCATTGCCAATTTCCTGGCGGCGCGCGGCATCCGCAAGGGCGACCGCGTGGCCATATTCCTTCCCAATCTGCCGCATTTCCCGCCGATTTATTTCGGCATTCTCAAGGCCGGCGCCGTGGGGGTCACCTGCAACCCGCTCTACACCGCCAAGGAGCTCCAGCATCAGCTCAAGGACTGCGGCGCCAAGGCGGTCTTCTGCATGGACCATCCGCACTTCTATCCCACCACGGTCAAGTCCATCGAAGGCACCGACGTGGAGACGGTGGTGATCTGCGGGGTCAAATCCTATCTGCCGAAGCTCAAGGGGCTGATCGGCGGGCTGCTGGGCAAGATCCCCAAAGCCGGGCGCTACGAAGCCGGCCACCTGTTCTTTGACGACATCGTCGCCGCCGCCAAGCCCGAACCGCCCGCCGTGCGCATCGACCCGGAAACAGACCTGGCCCTGATTCTTTACACCGGCGGCACCACGGGGGTTCCCAAGGGCGCCTGCCTGACGCACACCAACTTCACCTACGACCTGGCCGGCATCCACCACTGGATGCAGCTCGTGCACGAGCCCGGCGCCCGGCCCGAGATCCAGCGCCGGGCCTTTCACACCTACCTCGGAGTGCTGCCCTGGTACCACAGCTTCGGGATGACCTGCGCCATGCTGTCCTCCTGCGCCAGCGCCAGCCGACTGATTTGCGTGCCCGACCCCCGCGCCGGCACTCCGCCCTTCACCGAAGTTCTCAAGATCGTGCAGAAGCACCGGCCCACGCTCATGCCGGCGGTGCCGACGATTTTCATGGCGTTCACGAATCACTCCCAACTGGAACAATTCGATCTCACCTCGCTCATCGGCTGTTTCTCGGGAGGGGCTCCGCTGCCGCCGGAGGTCTGCCGGCGGTTCGAGGAGAGAACGGGCGCGGTCATATTCGAGGGCTACGGTTTGAGCGAGACGGCGCCGGTGGCCACCGCCAATCCGACCAACACCCGCCAGCGCCGAGTCGGTTCGATCGGGTTTCCCCTCCCGGGCACGGACATCAAAGTGGTGGACCTCGTCAGCGGGACGCAGGAGCTGCCTCGGGGCGAGGACGGCGAGATCGCGGTCTGCGGCCCCCAGGTGATGAAAGGCTATTGGAACAAGCCGGAGGAGGATGAGAAAGTCTTCCGCATGATCGACGGGCGTCTGTACTTCCTGACCGGCGACATCGGGCATATCGATGAAGAGGGCTACATCTACATCACCGACCGTAAAAAAGACATGGTGCTGGTGGGCGGGTTCAACGTCTATCCGCGCGACGTGGAGGACATCCTCTTTCAGCATCCCAAGGTCGCTATCGCGGCGGTGGTCGGTGTGCCGGACGCCAAAAGCGGCGAAGCGGTCAAGGCCTACATCCAGCTGAAACCCGGGGAGACCGCCACGGTGGAGGAAATCATGGCCTTCTGCAAAGACCACATGGCCGGCTACAAGCGGCCCAAACACATCGAGTTCCGCGACACGCTGCCCATGTCCAATGTCGGCAAGGTGCTGCGCCGACTGCTGCGGGACGAGGAGCGGAGCAAGGCGAAATAGAATGGGTTTTGAATTCCATCAATGGTTTTCCAGACATCCCTACACCATCGCCAGCGCGATCTTCCTGGCCCTGGCCGTATTCGGGTGGCGGGTGCTGGACTGGGGGGAGCGGCAGCTCGGCTTCCTGCTGCTGCTTTACTTTATCGTGACCCTGGGCATCCGCCTGGATGAGATATCCCGGGCGATCGGCGGCTCGGGCGGCAACCCCCGGTCCGCCGGAAAAGAGCCGGAGTGCCTGGCGGAGCAGCTGCGGGAAATCCGGCTGCAGTTGCGCCGCATTCAGGCGAGCCTCGACCAGCCTCCCCCGGGCGATGAAACCGGAGAGCGCCGGCAACCCTAAAGTGCGCGGCGGCGAGCGAGCCCGATCCAACGCACCGCCGGTTCCGGCACCCCCAACCATGAGGAGGCGATCGATGGCGCTCACGTTGGATGCGGTGGGCCGGCGCATTGGACCCCTTACGCTGGCGTACGATTGGAAGGACGTGGTGCTCTACGCGCTGGGCGTGGGGGCCGGTTTTTCCGAAATCGAATACTGCTGCGAAAAGGCCCTCAAAGTAATTCCGACCTTCGCGGCGGCGGCGCTGGGCGACTTTACGTCGCGGCTGGCCGCCGTGAGCGGCTTTGACTCGTCCGGGGTCCTGCACGGTGAGCAGGAATTCATATTCCACCGCCCGATTCCGCCGGCAGGAAACCTGGTCACCGAGGGCGCCATCACGCACTGCTACGACAAAGGCAGGGACAGGGGCGCCCTCGTGGTGGCCGAGTTTGACACCCGACAGTCAGATGGCCAGAGGCTTTGCACCAGCGTGGTGACGATGTTCGCGCGGCGGGATGGAGGATTTGGCGGGCCGGACGCTCCGAAGAAGCCGTTGCAGGTTCCCGGCCGGCCCCCGGACGCCGAGGTGGCGGCCGCGCCCGCGGCCGATCTGCCTCTGATTTACCGGCTCTCCGGTGACACCTTCGCGCTGCACGTGGATGCCGAAGCAGCTCGGACCGCGGGCTTTGAAAAGCCCATCCTGCACGGTCTGTGCACCCTGGGCCACGCCTGCCGGGCACTGATCCGCTGCCTAACTCCGGGATTCCCGGAGCGGGTGCGGCGAATCGCCTGCCGGTTCGTCAGCCCGCTTTATGCCGGCACGCCCATCCAGACCTTGATCTGGCGCGGCGGAGAGGGGCGGGCGTTCTGGAGGGTGGTGCGGGCCTCCGACCAAAGTGTGGTTGTCGACCGGGGCATTTGCGAACTCGGCGACGGTTCGGCTGCGTGAGCCCGCACGGGGCCGCTCCCCCCCCTCCCCGATCGCGATCGGGGTCGAAAGTGGAGCCGGGGGCCGGCTTCTCGAATCGATTCTGCCCTCCCGGCCTCTTGGACTTTCCACGCACCGGCCGGCTGCTCCCTACTCGGCCGGAGCAGCGGGCTCCGCCGTCCGGTGGTGTTTCCGATCCAGCAGCTCGCGGATGATCGGAGCCACTTCGCTTTTCAGGAACGGTTTCATGAGAAACGCCTGGATGCCCAACTGCCGGGCGCTTTCTCGGTTGATCAGCTCGTTGAAGCCGGTGCACACGATGACGGGAAGTTCCGGGCGGATGCGCATCATTTCCAATGCCATCTGATCTCCGGTCATCCCGGGCATGGTCATGTCCGTGATGACGATATCGAATCGATCCGGTTGCGATCGGAAAAGATCGAGGGCATCTCCAGCGTTTGAGCCGGTTATTACCTCGTATCCGAGGTCTCCCAGAAGCCGCCTGCCCAACGTCCGGATGGCCGGCTCATCGTCGACAAACAGGATGCGCTCAGAGCCGCCGACCGGAGCAGCCTCTTTTTCCGGTGCTGTTTTTCCGGCCGATTCGGCTACGATGGGGAAATATACGTCGAAGGTGGTGCCGGCGCCCAGAAGACTGGAGACGGTGATGGCGCCGCGATGGCTTTTGACGATTCCATGCACCACGGCAAGCCCCAGCCCGGTCCCCTTGGTTTTTTCCTTCGTCGTGAAGTAGGGGTCGAAAATGCGGTGAATGAAGCTCGGTTCGATTCCATGCCCGGTGTCCTGCACGCGAAGCCTCAGGTAGCGGCCCGGCTCCAGGTCCTTCAGCTCCGGCTGGATGGACTTCTCGATCGAGGTTTCCGCAAGGCTCACGTCCAGATGACCCCCGGTGTCCCGCATGGCATGGTAGGCGTTGGTGCAGAGGTTCATGACCACCTGATGGATCTGGGTGGGGTCGCCCATGATCGTTGCCTGGCTGGCCATTTCCTGGTTGACCTGAATCGTGGAGGGCAGCGAGGCCCTCAGCAGCTTGACCGCCTCCTTGACGATCAAGTGAGGCTGGATGGGATTGAATTCGGATTCGGTTTGTCGGCTGAACGTCAGAATCTGGCGAACCAGGTCCCGGGCTCGGAACGATGCCTTCAAGATTTCATCGATGCTGGCGGTCACTTCGGGGCTGCCGTCCGATTCAAGCTTGGCCAGTTCTCCGAAGCCGATGACGGCCGCAAGGATGTTGTTGAAATCATGGGCGATGCCTCCGGCCAACGTTCCGATGGCTTCCATCTTCTGGGCCTGGCGGAGCCGTTCCTCCAAGCTCAGGCGCTCGGCCTCGGCCCGCTTGCGCTCGGTGATGTCCAGGGCGGTGAAGGTTACGCCGCGGGCCATGTCGGTTGGGTCGAGCGGCGTCGAGCTCAGCAAGACGTCGATGACCGATCCATCCTTGCGCCGCCAGCGGGTTTCAACCGAGCCCGTACCCTTCGCCCGGATTTGAATGTATTTCTCTCGGCCCACGAACTCGAAATCGTCATCGGAGGGATAGAGCATGCGGGCGCTGTTGCCGACCAGTTCTTCGGCGGCATAGCCGAGCATCTCGCATATCCGATCGTTCACTTGAGTCAGTACCCGATCGTGAACCACTCCGATGCCGATCGGGGCCACCCGGAAAATGCTTTTCAGGGAGGCTTCGCTTTCCTTCAATGCGGCTTCGGCGCGGTTGCGCTCCATGAGCAGCAATGAATTGGCGATCGCACCGCTGATCTGGTTGGCGACGCTTTCCGCGATGGGTATATCCTCCACCCTGTAGCGATCCGGATCGGCGGACATCAGAACGAGGGCGCCGAAGACGCTGCCCTCGAAAATGAGCGGTGCCAAGAGCGTGGATTTCATTCCGGCTCGTCGCACGGGCAGATGCCCGGGAAGGCGGGCGGCAAGTTCGGCATCCGTCATGTCGGGGATCCGCATCCCGCGTCTGGACGCCATCACCATGGAGGTGGCCGTGCCGGCCAGCGGAAACGCATCACCGGGTTTGCGGCCGTCGACCGGACGGCCGGCGACATACTGCGAATGGACCATCCGGGTTTCAAAATCGACCCGGTTGATGGCAATGCGGTCGAAGGGGAGGATGGTCTGCACCTCGGCGGCGAACCGGTCGTAAATCGTTTGAATGTCCGCGGCGGAGCTGATGATGCAGCCGATGGCGGCCATGGCCGCCTTTTCCTGGGCCTGTGCGCGCAGCTCATGCTGCATCCGGCGGTGCGGCGTGACGTCCACCCCGACGGCCCAGCTGTGCCAGCCGGGAATCGGTAAATCCCGGGAGATGTTGGACCACGATACCATTCGGCGCTCGCCGTTCTTGGACGCGATTTCCCTCTCCCGGTCCCGAAAATTGAACCCGCTGGCTGCGATGTCCGCCAACATTTTTGCGCGTTGATCCGGATCCGGGTAGAGGATTTCGAGGGCGCGGGGGTTGTTGATGATTTCAGACGCGCGGTAGCCGGTAACCCGTTCGCATTCCCGGTTCCAGACGATGAAGTTCAGCTTCTCGTCGAAGGCGTCCAGCATGACCGGCATGTTTTGCATGATGCGGCGAAGCTGGTCCGAATGCTGGATCAGCTCGGCGCGCGAGTGCTCGAAGTACATCAGCAGGAAGCCGACCGCTACGCCGCTTTCTAAAATCGTTGTGGCCAGAAACCCCCACTCTTCGCAACCGCCGGACCTTCCGATAACCGGGTAGCCCAGCTTCAACACGGACCAAATGATGAACGCCCAGCCGGCCAGGATCTTCCCGACTCCGCGGAGCTTCGCGGATTGCAGAATCACCCGTCCCGTCCACGCATAGGCGGCAGCGGCCACAATGGACGTCGGCCCCGTCAAGATTGGAAATCCGGATTCCAGCAGCGCGGCGACCGGAAGCCAAAACAGACCGATGCCGCAGAACGCCAGCCAAGGGCGCGGCAGGGGCCTGGATAAAAATGAATACGTTCCGAACAAAATGAGGATGCCGCTGAAGACGGTCACGGTCTGGCAGGCGATTGCCGCGGCCAGCGGGGCATCGACCAGAATGCCCACCAGCTCGAAGACGAAACGAAAAGCATAGACCGTCCAGGCGGCCGCCCAGATTTTGAGGAAGTGTTGATGGTACTGAGTGTTAAGCGTCTTACCCCGCCGCGGCGGGGATTTATCCCCAGACTAACTGAAAATTGCTATTTGAAATCATTCATAAATTTTGAAGTTAGTTGGAAGATAATAGAAAACAAGCGCCAGCAGCAACGTGCCGGTCAAGGCAGCGATTTGG
>CAYRUF010000032.1:0-50422 GCA_964427375.1 uncultured Desulfatibacillum sp.
CCAGTTAACGGAACGCCGTGCAGCGGCCGTCCATCGGTATGCCGCATCGGCCTTGCGGGAGTGGCTTCCAGCCAAGATACCGTCGCGGCAAGATGCCGCTCCCACGGAAATCATTTCAAATTCCCCGGGAAAAGAGGAGGTGCATTTCATGGAAGTCCGAAGATACATCACGATCGTGGAAGAAATCCTGGAGGAAGGCGGGCGCAAATTGGAGCCGGCCGGCAAGCGCGCGGCGGCCATCGCCGTGGTCAGGAACCCTTTTGCCGGCAAATACGTCGAGGATTTGACCCCGCTGATCGACATCGGCGATCAGCTGGGCGGCATCCTGGGCAAAATGGCGGTCGAAGCCCTGGGAATCAAGCCGGAAGCGGCCGAGAACTACGGCAAGGCCGCCATCGTGGGCGAGGCCGGCGAGCGCGAGCACGCTGCAGCCATTCTGCACCCCAAACTTGGCACTCCCTTCCGCCAGGCCGTGGCCGGAGGCAAATCCCTCATTCCGTCGGCCAAGAAGATCGGCGGCATGGGCACGGAGATCGACGTGCCGCTCAATTACAAGGATGCCGCCTTCGTGCGCTCGCACTTCGACGCCATGGCGGTCCGCGTTCCGGACGCACCCCGCGCCGATGAGATCGTGGTGGCGCTGGTCGTCACCTCCTGCGGCCGCCCGCACCCGAGGATCGGCGGCCTCAAGATGTCGGAGGCCAGGAAAGAAGACGGCCTGCGTTAGAAAGCATCAACGCGCGGGGCCCGCAGCCGTCCGGAAAACCGGGATCACGTAGGGGCCTTCCGGAACTACGGCGACGCTGGGGTCCTGCTGGGCGTTGACGCTGGCGATGACGGCTGCTTCGACCGAGGCGGTCGAATCGACGCAAGTGTCAGCCAAGTCGGAAGGCTTAAGGCCGGTCGTGTAGAGCTTCACGCCGCCCCGTCTCAAAGCCTTCACCAGCATCTGGGTCTGCCACTCGTCGATGCGCGCCAGGTTGCGGGCGATCACGTCGGTCATGAAGCGATCGGGCCCCATCCGGCGCAGTGCGCGCTGGGCTTCGACGAATTCCGGGCTGCCCATTCCTTCCGAGCATTCGCTGGCGATGACGATCGTCCCCCCGGGCTCCAGGATGTCGAGCACGCCGACCATGCCCTTGACCGTCTGGTAGTAGGTCTTGTCCAGGGGGTATCCGGCAGCGGTCGTGACCACGGTCTTGAAACGGCGCGGCACAGGCACCTCTGCGTACGGCCGTGTGAAGGCCACTGCGTCCAGGTGGCTTTCTTCGATGGGGCCGAAATTGACGAACCCGATCCGGCGCTCCTCGTCGATCACGACGTTCAGCGCAAACACCTCCCCCGCGGCGCGCACCATGTGCAGCTGCTCCTGATGCACGGGATTGCCCTCGATGACGGCGTTGGCAGCCCGGACATGGTCCAGGATGACCCCGGCATGCAGCTTGAGGATGGTGTCGCTGTGAGCGACGCCCGGCACGACCAGCTTGCGCCCGCCGGAATAGCCGGCCATGAAATGCGGCTCCACCAAGCCGACCACGATGCGCAGGTCGGCGTCCACAAAGCGCCGGTCCAGCCGGATCGGGATCCCGGACGGCGTGCGACCGAGATCGGCATGGGCATCCAGGTCCCGGGCGAAATGGTTGGCGATGGGCACCGCTCCAAAAACGGCATCCGAACCGATGACTTCGCGCAACTCCGCGCCCTCGTTGGGCCGGTGCAGACCGGTCGCTACGAGGATCAGGATGCGGTCTTTCGACATCCCGGCCGCTGCGAGCTCCTCGATCAGCGGCGGCAGCAGCGTGCCGTGAGGAACGGGCCGGGTGATGTCGCAGATGAGAATGCACGCCCTTCGCCGTTCGCGGGCCAGCTCTCTCAACGACGGCCTGGAGGCGTTTCCTCGAAACGACTCCCTCAGGCGTCCCACCGGATCGGCTGCGACCGGCATCGGCTGCTTGCGGATGGTGGTAAGGTCCAGGTTCTCTGGAAAGTCCACGGCCAGCCGGCCGCGACCGTAGAGCAGATCCAATCGCATGGTCCCCCTCGCACGCATTCGACCAACGGACGCGTAGGCCATTCACCCCGTGTCCGTCCAGAATTGGCGGATTTCGGTTCAGGCCAAGGCCGCAGCGATTTCGCAACCGCAGGCGCAGGGAGCCTACGCCGGGGATGGCGAAGAGCGAGAGCGCCGGCATGCGCCGAAAGACGCCGTTGATGGATGGGCACTACCTAACACCACCCCTGCTCCCGCGCAAGTGCGCTGGCGCGCCCTCGCTTGCTCAAAACCGCTTGATATGCGAAGCTGAACCATCTTCGGCCGGATGCACGAAGGGGGGAAAATGAAACTGCGCTGGAAATTTTTTTTCATCCTTCTGACGTTCAGTTTGGTTCCACTCATCATCATCACCATCGTCAGCCAGCGGGGAACGCGCCGAATGGGGGCTGAGATATCTGCAGACGTGCAGCAGAATTTCGCGCGACTTGCCACCGCCATCCTAAAGCGCACGGTGGAAAACTCGGCCGCCATAGTTGAACTTAACCGGAAATCTTTCGAGCTGGCCTTGGCCGGAATCGCGGATGAAGCCGAGGCCGTCCTCGCCGAAGACTCGCCGAGCCGCGTGAAAGTCTATTTTGTATCGGATTTCGATGATCCCGCCACGATGCCGCCGGGTGCCGGCCCTCACCCTGGCTACCTCAAGCGTTCCGCCGCCGACCGCTGGGTGGAGGATGTCGTCAGTTTCGAGCACCCCTCGGTATGGATAGCCCCCGGGGTATCTGTTTCGGAGGCGGCGGACGACATCGACCGCCTTTCGCTCTTAACCGATGCCTTTGTGGAGGTCTCGGCCAAACTGGGCCCGGCGCTGCACTGGGTTTATGTCAGCTCGGAAAGCGGGGTCCACCTCGCTTTTCCCGGCCATGGAGGATACCCGGAAGGATACGACCCCCGCCAACGGCCCTGGTATGCGGATGCGACGGATGAGATGCGCTGGAGCCGGCCGCTGGTCGATGCCACCTCCGGCCAGGTGATCATGACCTTGTCGAAGCTGCTGCGCTACCGGGATGGCACGCGGGCGGGAGTGATCGCAATG
Organism: uncultured Desulfatibacillum sp.; assembly: GCA_964427375.1. Lineage (GTDB taxonomy): Bacteria > Desulfobacterota > Desulfobacteria > Desulfobacterales > SpSt-501 > SpSt-501. Next base: position 3,087 of record CAYRUF010000032.1, read on the forward strand.
GATGTCCTGCTTACGGAAGTGCTGCGGGTCGAAGCACTGGCCTCGCTGTTCACGGCCGGCATGCAATCGATGCTGGTCATGCCGGTCCATACCCCTCAATCCCAGACCAGCGATTTGCTCATTATCGCCCAGAGTAAATACCAGACTCAGGGGGCCTCCTGGGACGGAGCCATCACCCCCGAGCTCCTCTCCACCGAAGACCCGGCCAAGACCGCCGAGCTCGCCGCGGAAATCGCCGCCGGCCGCTCCGGCTATTTGGAGATGCCCTACCAGGGCGTGCCATCGATATGGGCCTTCTCGCCGGTTCATCCGAAGACCACTTTTCTCATGATCGTTCCTCGGGAGGTGACGGATCGTCTGCCGGAAAAGACCCTGGATGCAGTCCGCTCATTCACCTCCAAAGGCCATTTGACCACTGCCTTGACGGCGCTGGGCGCGATCGCGCTGGCCATTCTGGCCGCCCTGGCAGGTTCGCGCGGCTTCACGCAAACCATGTACGAGCTGGTCGATGCGGCCGGCCGTCTCAGCCGCGGGGATTTCAGCGTCCGGATGCATCTGCGAGCCGGCGACGAACGGGACCAAGTGATTCAAGCCTTCAACGACATGGTGCCGAAACTGGAGGATCACCTGCGCATGCACGAGTCCCTGCTGCTGGCCACCGAGGTCCAGCAAAACCTCCTGCCGAAGACCGAGCCGTCGCTGCCGGGCCTGGACATCGCCGGCGTCAGCCATTACTGCGATGAAACCGGCGGCGACTATTACGATTATTTGGAAATCCCGAGGGACCCGCTGGGAGCGGCGGCGGTGGTGGTCGGCGATGTGTCCGGCCACGGTGCTCATGCTGCACTGTTGATGGCCTCGGCCCGAGCCGCCCTTCGATTGCGGGCTTCGCTCCCGGGAGGGCCTGCGGAAATCATTGCCGACGTAAACCGTCAATTTACGGCCGACGTGAACGGCAGCGGCGCCTTTATGACGCTGTTCTACCTGGCGATCGACAGCACCCGTGCTGCGGTGCGCTGGGTCCGAGCCGGCCACGATCCGGCCATTTGGTACGACGCCGACTCCGGACGGTTCGAAGAATTCGGGGGCCAGGGCGTCCCTCTAGGGATTGACGAGGACGCCGTTTTCGAAGAACGGGAAAGAATCAACCTCCGGTCGGGCGGTATTATCTTCATCGGGACGGACGGAATCTGGGAAACCGCGGGGCCGGACGGTCGGTTGTTCGGAAAAGACGCCTTGCGCGATCTGATTCGGACGACCTCTGAGCGCAGCGCTCGGGACATAACGAAGGCGGTCGTCCAGGCACTGGATGACTTCCGCAAGGGCCTCAAACCATCGGACGATATCACCATGGTGGTGATCAAAATTCTCTAGACCGACAGGGCGGGTTGGGGGTCTTAAAACTCTTCGATGACGTCCGCTTTTGCGACGAAATTCGCGATCTGATCGCGCGCTCCCGTATACACTTCCATCGCAGCGGCAAGCCGGGCCGAAACAGGATCATCCTCGCCGAGTTCGGATACCGACCGCTCCAGCAGCTTTACCCCCTCTTGAAAATGTCGATCGATTTCAGCCAGAAGCATCTTGCGACGCCGGTGCTTTTCGCGTTCGCGTTGGATGACCGGAAGCAGCCGCTGAATCGAATATTCCACCAAAGCATCCCGCGGCGCCCTGAATTGCCGGGATATTTCGTCCAAACACGCAAGGGTCCGGCGGCTGATCACGAACGTCTTTTGAACACGGCTCAACGATTTGAATCCCTCGGCTTCGACCTCCTTGGCGATCATGTTCAGCGTTTGGACATCTTCGATGAGGTGATCGAAAAGGGATTTTTGCTTGATCCCAAGGTGCATCGCAACGATGCTCAGAGCCTCGATGGCCCGGGCCGAGAGTTTGAACGTGGCTCGAACCGATTGCCGGCCGCGCAATTCAGCTGCATCGGGTTGTGGCAAATCGACATCTCCCGTCAATGAATAGTCGTTTTTTTTCTCCATTTCAATTACCAATACTTTTAGGCAATTTTTAAATTAAGTAATATAACTATATAGGCATAAATAATTTTTATATTATATTTTTCAACCTTAATTATCAAGGATGGCTTCAAAATGGGATCATTGTCATTTAAGCCCGCGTCCGGCCTGATGGTACTGATCGGTGCTGATATGTCCTGTTTTGTGTAGGGTGGAAAGGATCCAGCGGGCTTTCCATTTCAGCCAGCGGCTTGGCCGCACCGGACTTTCGGATAGCGGCTTCGGTATCACCGCAGTCAGCCGCACGATTTCTTCCAGGCTCAGTTGGCCCACACTTTTCCCAAAGTAATGTCGTGCGGCGGCTTCGACGCCGAAAATTCCAGGACCTAATTCGATAACATTCAAATAAAGGTGAAAAATCCGGTTCTTGGACAACTCTTTCTCGATGTGCAGGGCCAGAAAATACTCTTTGATTTTCCGGACAAGGCTTTTTTCGGTTGACAGGTAAAGATTCTTGGCGAGCTGCTGGGTGATGGTGCTGGCCCCGCGTGCCCATCGGCCCTGCTCCAGATTCTTTTTCACGGCCTCGCTGATTTCCTCGAAATCGACGCCTTCATGCTCATAAAAACGGGCATCCTCGGCCACGCGCACCGATTCCTTGAGGAGTGCGGGAATGCCGTCAAATCCAACCCATACCTGGCGAACCCTCAGGACCTTGCCGGCTCGCTGCGCCTCCTTGATACGCTGCTCGATTAGCGCCGTCGTCGAAGGGTTTTGGCTTTTCAGATGGCTGATGCTTGGAAGAGAAAGGAGGATGTAAACAACGGCTCCTCCTGCAAAGACAATGGCGAGCAACATTATGGAAAAGATTATCTTTTTCAACTCCGGCGACCCGTTGCTCCGTTAACTTAATGATCAAGCCGAGCGTATTGGATTGGCTGAACTCGTAAAAAGCCGTTTGATAGAATAAAAAAACCAGGTGACCGAGTCAACCGGGCCAATCAAGGATCTGGGCCTCAAGCAAGGCCGATCGGCGGCCGGATGCGCCTTGCTTGAAGCAAAAGCATGGGTGGTATTTTACAAACGAAATTTAAGTCTTATATTCCAGAGTTGAAAAATCGGACCGTCTGCACCCACAAAGAGCCGTGAACAAGGGCATACTGAAAATCGAACAATGAAAACACTCTGGACGATAGTCGCTCGGTGGTTGGCCGGCCTATGGAATTTTATAAGTTTTTGTCGCAGGGTGGCGGGCAATATCGCCTTCATCGCCGTGATCGTTTTCCTGTCGGCCCTGATCCTAACGGACCGGCGCGACAGCCTTCCTGAAAGCGCGGTGCTGATTTTAGCGCCTGCAGGTGCTCTTGTTGAACAGCGGTCGGAGGGCATTCTATACAACGAGTTGATAGGAGAGGATATTGCTGCCGAGACCGTCCTCCAGGATATCATCGATGCACTGGATCTGTCCAAAGAGGACGCCCGCATCAAGGCGGTTCTGCTGGACCTGAGCAACCTTAAAAGCGCCGGCCTGAGTAAACTGCAGGATGTGGCTGCAGCCATCAGGCGTTTCCGCCAGTCCGGAAAACCGGTGATCGCCGCTGCCGACATCTACACGCAGAGAGCTTACTTCCTGGCCGCCCAATCCGATCGGATCTATCTGAACCCGATGGGCGGGGTGTTGCTGACCGGCTTCGGCATATACCAGAACTATTACAAGGCGGCTCTCGACAAACTCCTGGTTCAGCTTCACGTATTCAGGGTCGGAACTTACAAGTCCGCCCTGGAACCGCTGATGCGCAGCAACATGTCGGAATTCGACCGCGAAGCCAGCAACGCTCTGCTCGATGTGTGGTGGGCTTCCTTCAAGGCGGGCGTGGCCGACGGCAGAGGCATCGACCCGGATACCATCGACGATTACACCCGCCACTTTCCCGAACGGCTGGCGGATCATGCGGGGGATGCGGCCCAACTCGCACGGGCGTTCAAGTTGGTGGATGATTTGAAAACGGCTGAGGAAGTGCGGCAGGAGTTGATCGAACTGGCCGGCGAGGACCCCGCCAAGCATACATTCCGACAGGTTCGCTTCCAGGATTACGTCAAGGCGGCCCGGCCGGACCGCAAAAGCGGTGCGCCGGGTCCCAAAGTGGGAGTTATCGTGGCCCAAGGCGTCATCCTAGACGGCACCCAGCCGGCCGGCAAAATCGGAAGCAGTTCCCTCAGCTCGCTGATACGGCAGGCACGCAAAGACGATTCCATTCGCTCGGTCGTGCTCCGCATCGACAGCCCGGGAGGCAGCGCGTTCGCTTCGGATGCCATTCGGCGTGAAATCGAGCAGGTTAAGCTGGCCGGCAAGCCGTTGGTGGTATCCATGGGGTCGGTGGCCGCCTCCGGCGGCTACTGGATTGCATCGGCAGCAGAAGAGATCTGGGCCGCCCCCACAACGGTGACCGGTTCGATCGGGATCTTCAGCGCGTTTCCGACCTTTGAACGCAGTCTGGAAAAAGTCGGCGTCTTCAATGACGGCATCGGCACGACCCCGCTGGCTGACGCCTTCAACCCCAGCCGCCCCATGAATGCTGCCATGGCGGAAGCGCTTACTCAACTCATGGATCAGAGCTACAGGACCTTTTTGTCCCGAGTGGCCGAAGGCCGCAAAATGAATCCGGATGCTGTCGAGCGCATCGCGGAAGGACGGGTGTGGGCCGGGCAAACCGCTCGCGATTTAGGCTTGGTTGACCGGCTCGGCAGCTTAGACGAAGCCATTGCATCAGCAGCCCAAAAGGCCGGCCTGGAAAAATACACCGTCGATTATCTTCAGCAACCGCTGACCCGCCGGGAACGTTTACTGAAACAATTCAACGAGTTTTTTTCCGAACTGATCCGAGCAGTCATTGCGAAGGTTGCTCCCACCCCGCCTGCAGTTTTGAAAATGGTATCGGATTCATTTTGGGACGACATCATGAAGTTCAGCGACCCCAGGGGGATTTACGCCTATTGCATGAATTGCCAGGCGTATTGAAGACTCTAGCCTGATTTCGCACGAGTAGTCTGTTTCAGACGATAACCAACCGAGAATTCATTCGATATTAGGCGTTGACGGAGGAAGCGGTAATGAAGGATAAAAAGACCATCAAGCGAGATGTGTTGGACAAGTTCAGGACGCTCAACGCGGAGAACGACGATATTCTTCCGCCTCACTGGCTGGAGCTGGTTTATTTGAAAAAACTCAACTCTGAAGAGAAAAAACTGTTTAAGAAAGCCGTTCAGGAACTCATATCGATGGAAATCGTTCAGAACGTTGAAGGCCCCAATCTTAATCTCAGGCTCACCCAGAAGGGTGAAAACCTAATCTATTCCAGCGAAAACCAGAAGTCGGGCCGGGAGGTCGGCAGCGGCAAATCCATGTTTGAATTCACCGGAACGGAGGCGTGACCGGCATCATTCAACTGGACCGGTATGGGCCCCCAAAAATCGAAAGGCGGCTGCGGGTTTTGTCCCGTTCCGCCTTTCGATTTTTTAATCTATTGATATTAATTGAATAAATCGTTCAACAGAGATTCACGGATCATTTTGTCCGCAATTTTATCCGGCTCGATCTTGTACGTGCCGTCTTCAATGCTGCGCTTGATCTCGGCCACTTTCTCGGCCCTGGTGTCGGGGACTGAATCAAGCTGAACGCGGGCCTCCTGAACCCGCTTGGCAGTATCTGAAATTATCACCCGATCCGCCGTGATCGCCTGCTGCTGCGAATCCTTTTCGGCGACATCCTCGGTCTTGGGTTTCATCTGCACCTGGCTTACATAGGCGCCAACCATATCTGCTTTATTTTTTGGAGAGATTTCCATTTTTTTCTCCTTACCGGCTCACCACAGCCAAGCCGTGCGGTGGTGTGCTTTAATGGCTAACAGAGTCCGTTTCCAGTGTCAAACATCCGCCCCGTTTGATGCTATTATCGGCGCCTTTCCAAACAACTTTAGCTTTTTTTCATAATTTTTTGCATTTTCCAAAAACCAAACTAACGCCTATCCCTAAAATCCGACCGGCTTGATATGAAGCCGGTTTTCCGCTAAACGGTTTAATCAGGCGGAACAAATGCTTGGCCCGAGCAAGCCCCAAAAAAAATCCCTTGCCCACAGGGCTCCAAATTCGAAACACCCCCGGGCGGTGACCATGAGAGACTCCGGTGACACGAACTTCCGCAACGCCATGGCTAGCGCTTTGAGAATCCTTGCGCGCCGCGATCACTCGGTTGCTGAGCTGACCCAGAAATTATTCCGCCGCAGTTATGCGCAGGATACGGTTCAGCAGGTGGTTGCCGAATGCAGCCGGATGGGCTACCTGAATGACGAGCGCGTAGCCGGCCAGCTGATCGACCGGATGAAACATCGCGGAATGGGCTTGCGCCGCATCCGCCGCGAGTTGCAGAAACGGGGTTTGGAGGGGGATCGGGTCGAAGCGCAGCTGATTGCCGGTTTGAGCCCGTCCGAAGAGCGGCTGCTTGTCATACAAGCTGTTGAAAAGAAATGGAAAACATTGTCCGGCCAAGCGGATTCCCGCGATAAAATACTCCGGCTTCAGCGGTTCCTGCGCTACCGGGGCTTTTCCGATTCTATAATTGTCGAAACGCTCAGGGAGATGCACTTATGAAAGTGATTGTCATCGGCGGCGGATGGTCGGGATGCGCGGCGGCGCTGGCCGCCCGGAACCAGGGCGCGGAGGTGGTTTTGATCGAGCGCACCGACATGCTGCTGGGAACCGGTTTGGTCGGCGGCATCATGCGCAACAACGGCCGATTCACGGCTGCGGAGGAAATGATCGCCATGGGCGCCGGTGAACTCTTCGAGCTGGCTGATCGGAACAGCCTGCACCGGGAGGTTGATTTCCCGGGCCACCGGCATTCCAATCTATACAGCGTGGCGTGCATGGAGCCCATGGTGCGGGGCTTCCTTCTGTCCAGAGGGGTTGCGATCCACTGCCAGGTTCGCATAACCGATGTCGAAATGGCGGATGGCGCCATCCGGGCGGTGCTTGCCAAACAGGACGACGCGCCGGTTGCTTATTCCGGCGATGCATTTATCGACGCCACCGGCACCGCCGGCGGGCCGGCGAACTGCAACAAATACGGCAACGGCTGCGCCATGTGCGTCCTGCGCTGCCACTCGTTCGGGGGCCGGGTGAGCGTCACCGCGAAGGCCGGCGTCCAGGAGATGATCGGCCGCAAGGGCGATCAGATCGGCGCCATGAGCGGCTCTTGCAAGCTCCTGAAGGAATCTCTCGACCCCCAGATCGTCGCCGCCCTCGATCAAAGAGGGGTGGCGGTGGTCCCGCTTCCGCCCTCGAAGGTGCTGAAAGGCAAGCTGGCCCTCAAGTGCTGTCAGCAGTACGCAATACCGGAATTCGAGGAAAACATCATTCTGCTCGATACGGGCCACGCCAAGCTCATGACCCCGTTTTTCCCGCTCGACCTTCTGCGGGAGATACCCGGCTTCGAGAATGCCCGCTATGAAGATCCTTACGCCGGCGGACTCGGAAATTCGATCCGATACGTGGGCATGGCGCCCCGGGATGACGCCCTGAAGGTCGAGGGCGTCGCCAATCTGTTCTGCGGAGGAGAAAAGGCCGGACTATTGGTGGGCCACACCGAGGCCATCTGCACGGGCACCCTCGCCGGCTACAACGCCGTGAAGTCGATCCGCGGCGAAAAGCTGCTCATACTCCCGGATGCATTGGCGATCGGCGATGCCATTCGCTTCGTCCGCAGGCAGATGCGCGAGGAGGGCATTCTCAGCCTGAAATACACCTTCTCGGGCTCGGTCTATTTCGAACGGATGAAAGCCAGGGGACTGTACACTCTCGATCGGAAGCAGATCGAACAACGGGTGAGTGCCGCCGGCCTCGCCGGCGTTTTCGCGGGGCACTGAGGTCTTCAAACGTTCCAGCAGGCGACGAAGTGCCCGCCCCCCCGGTCTTCCAGGGGCGGCGGGTGCAGCCGGCACTGGCCCGTGCGGTGCGGGCAGCGGTTTTGGAAGCGACACCCGGGTGGAGGCTCCAGCGGGTTCGGCGGCTCGCCGGAATAGGTAATCCTTCGGCGGATCCGCTGAATTTTCGGGTCGGGTACCGGCACGGCTGAAAGCAACGCCTCGGTGTAGGGATGGAGCGGTTTGGCGTAGATTTCGGTGCGGCCGGCCAGCTCGACGATCTTGCCCGCATACATGATCGCGATGCGTTGCGAGATGTGCCGCACCACGGCCAGATCGTGGGCGATGAAAAGGTAGGCGATGCCGAGATCCTTCTGGAGGTCCTGGAGCAGATTCACGATCTGCGCGCGGATCGAAACATCCAGGGCGGAGACGGGCTCATCGGCGACGATGAATTCGGGATTCAGAGCAAGCGCCCGGGCGATTCCCACGCGCTGACGCTGCCCGCCGCTGAAGGCATGGGGGTAGCGGCTTCCGGCATCCGGCGGAAGCCCCACGCGCTGCAGCAGCTCGATCACCTTGGCCTCGGCCGCACGGGAGCTCGCGGCCATGCCGTGGACCACCAAAGGCTCGGCGACGATGTCGCGGATGCGCATGCGCGGGTTCAAGCTGGCGTATGGGTCCTGGAAGACGAGTTGCATGTTGCGGCGCAGGGGCCTTAGGGCCTTGGCCGTTGCATGGGTGATATCGCACCCCTTGAAAAAGATGCGGCCTTCGGATAACGGCACCCGCCGCAGAATGGCGCGACCGGTCGTGCTCTTGCCGGACCCGGACTCGCCGACCAATCCCAACGTCTCCCCGGGCATGATCGCAAACGACACATCCTCCACCGCATGAACCTGCATGCGGCGCTGGCCCCAGAACCCGCTGCGGCCCGCATCGAAACGGACGGTCAGCGCCTGCACCTGGATCACCGGACCGTTTTCGGATGGGTTCATCATGGTTGACGTTGTCCGGCGCACCAGCATGACACCATCCGATCCTCCTCATACGATGTCATCTGCGGCTGCATGCAGCATTTTTCTCCGGCGCAGTTGCAGCGCGAAGCAAAGGCGCAGCCCGGCGGCGGCGCGATCAGATTGGGAGGCAGCCCCTCGATCGCGACCATGCGCTCGCTGACCTCGTCCGGCCGCGGGGTAGCCCTGAGAAGGCCCTGCGTATAGGGATGAACCGGTCGATCGAAGATGTCTGCGGCCAGCCCCACCTCGACGACTTGGCCGGCGTACATGACCGCCACCCGGTGACACATCTGGGCGATGACTCCCAGGTCGTGGGTGATCAGGATGACGGACAGCTTGAGCCGGTCCTGAAGCCCGGCCAACAGCTCCAGGATCTGGGCCTGGATGGTGACATCGAGCGCCGTGGTCGGCTCGTCCGCGATGAGCAGCTGCGGCTCGCAGGCCAAGGCCATCGCGATCATCGCCCGTTGGCGCATGCCGCCGGACAGCTCGTGCGGATACTGGTCCAGCCGCTGCTCGGGCGCACTGATGTCCACCATCTCCAGAAGTTCAACGGCCCGGATCCGGGCCTGTTTCCGACCCATGCCGAGGTGGTGCCGCAGGACCTCGGTGATTTGAGCGCCGATCGTAAAAAGCGGATCGAGCGAGGTCATCGGATCCTGGAAGACCATGGTGATCTCCCGGCCCCGCACCGATTCCATATAGGCACGGCCGGTCGGACCCAGGAGCGATCGGCCCTTCCAGCGGATATCGCCGCTGATGATCTCGCCGGGAACGTTGATCAATCCCATGACGGACTGAACGGTGACGCTCTTGCCCGATCCGGACTCGCCCACGATCCCCAACGTTTCGCCCGGCCGGACGGCGAGATTGACACCGCGGACTCCCTGAACGACCCCATGCCGGGTGGTGAAATGGACCACGAGACCTTCGATCTCGAGCAATGCGGACTCCGGGTGCTGCATCATGGCGATGGCGTCTCCGGAAGGCCTTGCGGCGTATGCTTCTTGCGCCGGGCGCGCATCTGGCGCGCGAACTGTTTCTCGCGCTCCTGGGGGTCCGAAATCAAGCGCATCCAGCTCGCCACCAGATTGATGGCCAGCACCATGATGGAAATGGCGGCGCCCGGAAACGTCACCAGCCACCAGGCACGGAACATGTAGTTCTTCCCGGTCGCCACATCCAAACCCCAGGACGTCGCCGGCGGCTGGATGCCCATTCCCAGGAAAGAGAGTGCGGCCTCGGCCAAGACGATGCGCGCAAATTCGAGAATGGCCAGGGTCAACAGCGGCGAGGTCAGATTGGGGAGAATGTGGCGGAAAACGACCCTCATGGCGCTGCAGCCGAGCATCTCGGCGGCTTCCACATAGGCGGTCTGCCGGACCGATAGCACGGCGCCCCGGGTCAGGCGGCCGTAGACCATCCAGCCGTTCAGCGAGAGCACTAAGATCACGGTCAGGATGCTGGGGCCGATGACCGCCAGGATGATCAGGGCGATCAGCAGCCCCGGAAAGGCCACCTGAGTGTCGATCCAGCGCATGATAAGGCTGTCGGTCCGGCCCCCGCGGTAGCCGGCGATGAGCCCGAGGATCACTCCGAACGTCCCCGCGATCAGAACGACCGCGGCTCCCACGGTGAGGGAGACCCGCGAGCCGTGGATCACCCGCGACAGCACGTCCCGGCCCAAATGGTCGGTGCCCAGGATGTGTTTCCAGCTGCCGTTGTCTTCCCAAACCGGTGGGGCGAGGCGCGCCCGGAGATCCTGGGCTGCCGGTGAATGGGGGGCGATCCAGGGGGCGGCCGCGGCCATGAAGACCAACGCCGCGACCATAAGGACTCCGGCGGATCCCGCCTTGTCCCGCCAGAGCTCAGCGAGCAGGGATTTCCTCCGGCCGTCCGGCGCGTCGCGTCGATGGGAGGCGGCGGCGGTCATGGTCACGCCAGCTTCAGCCGCGGATCGATGGCCTTGTAGACCATGTCCATCACGATGTTGATCAGCACCACCAGGATGGCCACCGTGAAGACGATGGCCTGCAACAGAATCAAGTCCTCCCGTTCGATGGCCTGGATGGCGGTCAGTCCAAGTCCCGGCCAGGCGAATACCGTTTCCACCACCACCGAGTAGCCGGCCACCGCCCGGATCAGCTCCCAGCCGCACAGGGTGACGACCGGCAGCGCGGCGTTGCGCAGAGCATGCACGCCGACCACCCGGTAGAAAGAGATCCCCTTGGCAAAGCAGGTCCGGACGTACTGCTGGTTCAATTCATCGATCATGGAGGAGCGTACGATCATCACCAGCCGAGCCAGGGCGGGCAGCGCCATGGTGATGGTGGGCATGATGCGATGGGCCGGCGTGTCGACGCCGGAGGTCGGCAGCCACCCGAGTTGAACCGCAAACACGACGATCAGCAGCAGCCCCAGCCAGAATTGCGGCACCGAGAGCCCGATGAGGCTTAGAAAAACCGTGGTGCGGTCGGAGGCGCCTCCCGGCCGAAGCGCCGCGATGATTCCGAGCGGGATCGACAGAAAAAACGCCAGCCCGATGCCCATGAGAGCCAGCTCAAGAGTCAGCGGCAGCTTTTCGAACACGATCCGCATGGCCGGCCGGCGCTGCCAGAGAGAATCACCGAAGTCGAGCCGGGCGAGACCCTCCATGAAATCCACGAACTGGATATAGATGGGGCGATCCAGGCCGAGCTGTTTTTCAAATTCCGCGCGCTGCTCAGCGGTGGCTTCGAGGGGCAGCATGACTTTGACCGGATCGCCGACCATGCGGGTCACGACAAAAACCAGCACCGTGACCCCCAGGATCACCCCAGCACCCTGCAGCAGACGCTTGAGAAAATACCGGCCCAACCCCTCTTATTTCACCTTCATCTCGCTGACCAGCATTTTGGCATCCACCCGACCCGGCCAGGCGAGCCGCTTGCTGACGCCGTAGATGTCCTCGATGTTGAGCAGCCAGACGAAATAGGCCTGCTCATGCGCGCGCTTGACGGCCTGATCGTAGAGCGCGGCGCGCTTGGCGACATCGGTCTCGGAGCGCGCGGCGTCGATCATGCCGGCCAGTTCCTTGTCGCTGTTGGAAGATCCGGTGCCGCCGGCCTTGTAGTAAGCCGAGAAGCTCTTGTCCGCGTCCATGAGTTCATTGGAGCTGACGACGAAAATGGCGTCGCCGCGAGTCTTGCGGTCGAACAGCCGGTTCAGGTACTCGTTGAACTCAAAGATCCGCACCTTGGGCTTCAGTCCGACGGCCTCCCAGTAGCCCGCCACGGCCTCCACCATTTCGCGGTCCTTGAGCCAACGGCCGGCCGTGCCGATGACCTCGATCGTTGCGCCGGCCGCGCCGGCCTCTTTCAGCAGGGCCTTGGCCTTTTCCGGGTCGTAGGGATAGGGGCCGACCGATTTGCTGAAGCCGAAGAAAGAGGGGCTCAACAGCTGCCCCTGAGCGATCTGGGCGTAGCCTTCAAACAGCCCCTCGGCCAGAGCCTTCTTGTCCACGGCCAAATTGAGGGCTTTGCGGACGCGCACGTCTTTGGTCGGTCCGCCGTCGGCGTTCAGAATGATGATCGGGTGCTCCAGGCCCAGCATGTGGATGGCCTGCGGCACTTTCTTGGTGAATTCCGGAAGCAGGTTGGTGATGAGATCGAATTCACCGGCCATCAACCCGGCCAGCCGCGTGCCGGAATCCGACACAAAGCGATAGGTCACTTTCTGGATCGCCGGCTTGGCGCCCCAATACCCGGGATGGGCCTCGAGGATCACGTTCTGGCCGCGGTTCCATTTAACAAACTTGTAGGGCCCGGTCCCGACCGGTGTTTCGGCGAACTTGGGGTCTTTGCTGTGGCCGGGCGGAACCATCTTCATCCAATAAAGCCGGCCGGGCAGGATCGGATCGGGCCCGTCCGTGATGATCTGAACGGTGAGGTCGTCCACCTTCTTGGCATCTTTAATGGTGGAAAAAAAGGAAATCTGCTCGGATTTGAAAGCGGGGTCGATCAGGCGCTTGATGCTGTGAACCACGGCATCGGCGTTGAACGGCTCGCCGTTGTGGAACTTAATGCCCGCACGCAGCTTCACCTCCCACGTCTTGGCGTCGATCAACTTGGGCTCCGCGGCAGCCAGGCCGGCCGAAAGGCGGCCGTCCGGCAGACGAGCCATCAGGGTTTCATAAACGTTGTCATTGACGGCCCGTTCACCGCCGTCTTCGCGGATTTGTGGGTCCAGCGTCGTCGGCTCCGAACCGAGTGCGATGACGATTTCATTCGCCAGGACCGGCGTGGCGAAGACCAAGAGCCCGGCAACGATGCAAACAACGTGTCTGATGGCTTTCATAAGAACCTCCGACGTTGGGTGGATGAAGAAAAAAACTGTGGGGTAACGATTCGCGGGATGGCTCGACGCGAATGGTCGAGCGTCATGACTACACGTCGGCTGGACGATTGTCAAGCAGGGCCCGGTTCGAGCAACTTCTGGGAACATCGCGTCGCTTACAACCCGATTATATGGGGCTCCAGGTCGGCAGCGCTTACAATCGGTCCGACTGGAAGGTGTTGCACTGGCCCATGCTGCCGGTTTCCAGCCCGCGTTTGAACCACCGCACGCGTTGCGCGGAGCTGCCGTGAGTGAAAGAATCCGGCGTCACATACCCCCGCGACTGGCGCTGCATGCGGTCGTCTCCGATCATGCTCGCGGCGTTGAGGGCTTCCTCGATGTCGCCGGCCTCGAGAATTTGCCGGGATCGGTCGGCATGGTGAGCCCAAACCCCGGCCAGGCAGTCCGCCTGGAGTTCCATCATGACCGAAAGCCGGTTGGATTCGCTTGCGCTCGCCCGCTGGCGCAGGGAGTGGACTTTTTCAGCGATCCCCAGAAGGTTTTGAACATGATGGCCCACCTCGTGCGCGATGACATAGGCTTGGGCGAAATCCCCGGGAGCGCCGAATTTTTGTTTAAGATCGCTGTAAAAGCTCAGGTCGATATATACTTTTTGATCCATCGGGCAATAAAACGGACCTACCGCCGCCGAGGCCAGACCGCAGGCCGACTCAACGGATTCTGAAAAAAGCACCAGCCTGGGCTCCTGGTACGTCTGCCCCATCCCATGGAAAATGGTTTTCCACGTGTCCTCCGTGTCGGCCAGCACCACGGATACAAATTCCGCAAGGCGATTCTCCTCCGGCGAAGCAGAATAGGGCTCGGATCGTGTGGGGGCGTCGGCTCCCGGTATGGGCAGCTGGCTTTGGTTTAAGATGATGGATGGATCGATCCCAAAGTACATGGCCACCAGGATGAGCAGGAGTGTGCCGATTCCTCCTCCGGCGACCCGCCTAGACACATGTACTCCCCGGCGATCCTCGACGTTTTCACTGCGGCGACCGTCTTGCCAACGCATGTTTCACCTAATTGTATTGGCTTGTCAGGTTTCTAATCTTCGATTATGGTGTCGTTCTTTCGACCATATTTTCGCTTCAAGACTATTAACACCCTTTTATCAAGTCAAGCGGCATTTTGCACGCATTTCGGCAACCAGGGAGCCGGTAACACGATTTCCGAGACTGGAGGAATTGTCTTCTCAGCCCTATCCATCCCGTTGCCCAACCTAAAAAGCGGGCTGGGCGAGAAAATAGCATAACCAATTAGAATGACAACATATAGATCGATTTTCCGCGTTAAGTGCACGGTTTTTGCTGACTAATAGGCCGAAGCGCCCCGGTCCAGGGGGGATGCCGGAGCGCTGATTTGACTCGGTGGTGTGAAAGGAGGGGACTGTCGTGGTCTATCGTGAAGAGGACTGCCCCAAAAAGAAACTGATCCAGAAATCCATGGGATGGGCGTTTGCTCTTGTTTTGGGTTTGCTGGTTTGCATAGCGGATATCAAACTTCCGGCCGAGACGGAAAAAGCCGAGGCTCCTCTGCCAAAACGGATCGCCGGGGAGGACGGCTTCTCCGACTTCGCTTTTTTGAACCCGGACGATGGCGATATCGCCGGTCTTGCCGCGGCGCCCTTCGTTCCCAGCGGCGAACCGGCACTCGCACCGTTTGACCGGATCATTCATGAGGCCGCCGGCCGCCACCATGTCGATGCGGATCTTATCATGGCGGTCATCATGGCGGAATCGCAATTCAATCCCAGCGCCCGATCAAAAAAGGGCGCCCGGGGGTTGATGCAGTTGATGCCGATCACCGCCGATGCGCTGGATGTCGTTGATGTCTGCAGCCCTGAGGAAAATGTAAATGCCGGGGCCCGGCATCTCAAGTGGCTGCTGGATCGTTTCGATGGCGACCTGAGGATGGCGCTTGCCGCTTACAACGCCGGTGTTCAAAACGTGCTGCGCTATGACGGCGTTCCTCCCTTTCCTGAAACGCGCGCCTACGTCAATCGGGTTCTGGAATACTATGCTGAAATCAAATACGATTCATTCGATTTCTAATCCCCGACGGTCAACCGGCTGTTGCGAACCAGGATTCGGCCGTCGACCCATATCGGCATAGGTTCCCCCGCCAGAAAATTATGTTCCGGGCCGCGATGCTGTGCGTGCAGATGCAGGTGCGGCTCCGTTGAAAGCCCCGAGTTCCCTACCCTTCCGATCAACTGCCCGGTCTCGACCTTTTGGCCGGCACTCACGGTAAGACTGGAATGCATCAGGTGCGCCATCACCACATCGGCCTCGCCGCATTCCAGCCTCACGAAGTTTCCGGCCGGATGCCCGCGATCGGTCTGCGGAGGTTCTTGGTCCGGCAGTTGATCTTCGAGCTGAGCGACGACCCCCGAGCAGGGTGCATACACCGGTTCCCCGAAAATATGGTAACGCCGCAGATCCTCCGGCCACAGCCCTTCCGCCCTCAAGCCCAACCGGTCGATGCGGACCATGTCGAGCGCATAGCTCTGGGCCCGATATTCCGACAAGGATTCGCGCGCCAGGGTCTTCATGTGCGGATTGATCAGAATGGAATAGCCGCCGTTGACGACATAATAGGCTCCACCCTTCAGCGGCGACGAGAGTCGGATGGACGAGCCGTTCGGCGGATTATACCCGCTCAGCGCCCAGCCAAGCATGCCCGTGCAGAATGCGGTCATCCCAACATAGCTGGAGATCCTCAGCCCGGGCTTGCTTCGCGCTCCGTGCCGCGGTCCATGGCGCCCCGTCCGCTGCCAGGCAGCTTTCGCGGCAAACAGACCCAACACCGCATAGGCGTAGGGCAAGTACCAGGGCCCCAGCAGCCATGTCCCCACCACGGCGATCAAGACCAGGTAAGCATAAACTGAAACCACCTGCAGCAGCCATTCGATTCGACTGCAGCAGGAGCTGCGGCAGAGAACGGCCAAAAGCGATAGAGGCAGAAGAAATCCGCCCAGGACGGTGACGAATCCCAATTCCATCATTCGGACAGCGAACTGGTAGCAACCTGGTCATACCCCTCTGCGGTCCTGCTCCGGCAGGACCGTGGTCGAATTCCAGAGGGTTCGACTCCGGTTTAGCAGAAAAAAAGTCGTGGTGCCACCGAGCGCCCTGATTTATCAATTTCCGGCAGCGATCATGACCATGACGATAGACCGGTTATTCGGCGGCGGTGAACCTGGGAGGCGGGTTTCGATTCGAGTGGTTGTTTTTCGGGAAGTCGGGCGTTTTTCGCGCTCTCGGCAAATGCGAAAAACGCCCCTCGCAGGCGCGGCGAAATTTTGGCGAATTGAATGCCCAGAGATTGGATTGTGGCACCCTTTATCACCAGGCTGCGTTTGCGCACGATTTGTCCCGAAATCGAGATAGACAATTCCTCGGCCGGAATGGTGACGCGGACCCGACGGCGGAGGAGGCCTTCCATGTCGACAGGCTCTCCCCGGGTGGATGTGGCCCCGTTGCGCTCAGGCAGGAAGGACACCCCCGAGACCGATAAGTCGCGGCAATAGCCCGTCAGGATGATGGGCGGCTCATTCTTGCCAAGCGGAACGATTTCAATGCTCATGCGGGTTGGAATCGTATAGCGCAGCCCTTTGCGGATCCCATTCGATCCGGCTTCCGCCTTCCGTTTGGACCGGCTGCGGCAAAGCCGGATGACCCCGCTTTCCACGTTGGGATACCGGCGGCAGACGTGAATCAAGCAACGTCTTGGGATCATCAACAGTTCAACCCGTGTGGTGGTCACAATATGCGGCTGGGTGGGGATCTCGTCCGAGAACGGATAGACCTCCCCGAAGGAATCGGATTCCTCCAGCACCCGGCAGGTCTCCCGCCGGAACGTGATTTTTTGGGATATCATCTCATAGCAGGATTCCCTCAACCCGCCTGAAACGACGAGATAGAGATCCGCTTGCCGCTTTTCGGCAACGAGGATGGTTGTCCCAGCCGGTGCGCCCGTTCGCCGCGAATGTGAAAATACGGCCATACGCTCCAGCGGGTCGAGATTTTGAATAAAATCGTCGGCCGGAGCCCCATTGTGAGGGGTGCTCTCGATCGCCCGGTGAAATTCGACGAGCTGATCCCGAGACGGCCGCTGGAGTTGCCACTGCAGGATTTTGGCAACCCACGCCTGCAACAGCCTCCCCGAGTGCAGAAACAGCGATGCGGCTTCGTTGTACTGGCGAACTGCCGCAGCCTTCAATCGCCCGGCGGCCAGCAGGTCTGCATGCATCCTCATGAGCTCCGGACGGCCGGGGAACTCCTCGAGGATCCTGGCAAAGACCTCGGTCGAATCAATGATAACCGAACCATCGATAATGTAATCGGCGGTCGTCCTTTTGGCCGGCTTCGACCGGTTTCGGCTGGGGTCGGTACGCTTTGCGCCGCTATCCATATCGTTGTCATCGACCTAATTCACGGATGACTTTAGCCGTCTCGTGGAGCTGCGGCCGCTTTCAACCTTGACGTGAGCGGCCGGTATGGTATGAGTTTGCACTTTTTTGGGGAAAGGTCCAATCGGGTTTTCAAGGTGGAAGCATCATTCCCGCGCGTCCGCAGAGCCCTTGGCGAAGGCCTTCGCAGGGCCCTGAGCGGTTATATCTGGCTGCTGAAGATCCTCATTCCGGTGTCCCTGGCGACCGCGCTGCTTGACTACAGCGGGTGGCTCCGACATTTGGATGTCGCTCTCAAGCCGGCCATGGCGACGCTGAGCCTGCCGCCATCGGCGGCGCTGCCGATCCTCATCGGCATGACGGCGGGAGTCTATGCATCCCTGGCGGCCATGGCCGTGCTGCCGCTTTCGACCGACCACATCACCATCATCACCGTGTTCATTCTGATTGCCCATAACCTGCCGCAGGAAGGCATCATCCAGGCCAGGTCCGGGATCAACTTCGTGAAGACCACGCTGGTGCGCATCATCGCTGCGTTTGCGACCGGTGCGCTCGTCGCCTGGTGCCTCCAGGCCGAGGCCGGCGCCGTCCAGGCGCTCGTTTCCGTTCCCGTGAGGGAATGGCCTTCGATGGGGGCCTTTCTGCAGAACTGGATGATAGAGATGCTGCAGTTGGGCGCAAAGGTTCTCGTCATTGTCATCGGCGTGATGGCGCTGATCGAGTTGATGAAGGAGTTCAGCCTGATCGATGTATGGGTCCGGCTCTTGGCCCCGGTTTTGAGAATGATGGGACTTCACCAGCGCGCCGGCGTGCTTTGGCTTACGGGCGTCATTTTCGGGCTGGCGTATGGCGGGGCGGTTATCGTAGAGGAGTCCAGAAGCCTGCGCCTCGATCCGGAGGAGGTTGAAAAACTTCAGCTGTCCATCGGGATCAACCATTCCATGATCGAAGACCCCTTGCTGTTCCTGCCGTTTGGGGTTAATCCGTTCTGGCTGTTGGTGCCGCGATTGGTGGCCGCGGTCGCGGCGGTTTATATGCTGACGATCTGGTTCAAGTTCAAGAGGGCATTCCAACAAAAGGCGGCCTGACCGCGACGCGATCCAAACTTGATCTTTGAGCGCTCGATCCTATTTTTTCGCAGGAACCACAATCGCAACATCGATCCGGGCGATTCGCGCGAAGCGAATGGAACCCATCCCCGAAATTGGTCTCCTTGCTCGGCCATCAAAAAGGAGGAAGACATGCTCAAAGAGGGAAGCAAAGCCCCGGCGTTCTGCCTGCCGGCCGCGGAAAAAGACAACGTGTGCCTCAAGGATTTCGCCGGAAAATGGGTGGTGCTCTACTTCTACCCCAAAGACAGCACGAGCGGCTGAACCGCGGAGGCTCTGGAGTTTTCAGAGCTCAAGGCGCAGTTCGAGAAGTCCGGTGCCGCGGTCCTGGGAGTCAGCCTGGATTCGGTCGAGTCCCACCGCAAGTTCGCCCGGAAAAACAACATCACGGTCACGCTGCTGAGCGACACGGAAAAAACCGTCCTCAAAGCCTACGACGCCTGGGGCACCAAGAAAATGTACGGCAAGGAATTCGAAGGGGTCGTGCGCAGCACGGCGCTGATCGACCCCAAAGGGGTGGTGAGGGCCGCCTGGCCCAAGGCTCCCAGCAAAGGCCACGCCGCGGAAGTTCTGGAGGCGCTGCAGCGGCTCAGCGGGTGACGGCTTCTTCGATGGTACCGATCAAGTCCCTGAAATCGATCGCCATCTCGCGCTCGACGTTGCGCGTCTCGCCGGGGCCGTAGGCCAGACCGAAGCGCCGTCCGATAACGATGCCCTGCTCGTCGCAGTAGGCCGCCAGCGAGTGTTTGGTCATGCAGCCGATGGTGAAGGCCCCCGCCTGACGGGCCCACTCGAAATGCGGCCCGTCGCCGCCGCTGTCGCCCATCACGATGACCCGCTCCGCCGGAATGCCCATCTGCGCGGCCACCGCCGCCGTGTTCCGGCCTTTATCCCTGGTTTCATTCAGGTCGAGGATCAAGCCCGGATCGCCGGCGCCCGGCGGAAATCGGAACAGCGGGTTGGCGGAAAGCACCGGCACGGACGGCAGGAGCCCCTTGGCGAACACCCGCTGAAAATAGCCGATCATCCCGGTCGTGTTGAGCATGAAGATCATGCCGTTGGCCGAACACCACTCGATCAGCTCCGGGACTCCCCGGTAAACCGCAAACTCGCGCTCCAGGTAGGCGTCCATCATCTCCGGCGTGATCGGTCCGGGTGTCGCTTTCTTGATCAGGTTGCAGGCCTCGCCCAGGGAGATCCGGTTGCCGGTGTAGCTGCGGAAAACCTCCTGCAGCTCGGATGCGATCTGGGGGTACACGAAGGCGATGAAGTCGAACGGACCCGAGGGCGACAGGCACTCGCTCCAATCGGAGGAGAGGATCCCCTTAAACGGCTGAGCTTGTTTTTGCATGTATGCACCTCATCCGGCTGGGTATGAAAATCTCAATCCGTCAATCTTCTCATGGCGTTTCTGCCGCTCACGGTCATCAATGGTCTCATAATTGTCTGGACCTGTTGTTGGAAATCTCCCCCGGCCCCTCTTTTTCAAAGAGGGGAGCTGCCTCCCTTTGAGAAAGGGAGGTCAGGAGGGATTTGCCGTTATCCATTCGGACCAATTTTAAGACCGTTTGTAAAATCGCCCGAGCCGCGATGATCGCAAGAAACGGGTGGCGCGATGGGGTCAGGACGGATAAAGTCGGGGCTGAATGACGCCCGCCCCGACACCGATCTCATTCATTCAAGGAGGCTTTAATCATGAAACCGGCTGATTATTCAAGCGCCTGCCGCGACTATGAGCGCATCGAGAAAGCCGTCAAGTACATCGAAGCCCGCTTCGACCGGCAGCCGGAACTGAAGGAAATCGCCGACCACGTGGGCTTGAGCGAGTTTCACTTCCAGCGCCTGTTCAGCCGCTGGGTCGGCATCAGCCCCAAACGGTTTCTGCAGTTCCTCACCAAGGAATACGTCAAGGGACTGCTCTCGCGGCCGACCAGCCTGCTGGACGCCGCTTACGATGCGGGGCTGTCCGGCCCCGGGCGCCTGCATGATCTTTTTGTGAGCTGCGAGGCCGTGACCCCCGGCGAGTTCAAGGCCGGCGGCAGGGGGGTGGCCATCTCCTACGGATGGCATCCCAGCCCCTTCGGCGAGTGCCTGATCGCCCGGACCGACCGCGGGGTCTGCTGGCTTTCGTTCGCGCGCGACGGCAACCGGCAGGCGGCGATCGCGGAATTCTCCGCCGCCTGGAGGAACGCCCGGATCGTCGAGGACAGCGACCGCACCCGCCCGCTGATCGCGCGCATCTACGACCCGGCCCTGTGGAACCGCTCAAGCCCCCTACCGGTTCTGGTCAAGGGCACCAACTTCCAGATCAAAGTCTGGGAGGCCCTGCTGAAGATTCCGGTCGGCACGGTGGTGACCTATGAGGACATCGCCCTTCATATCGGCTTTCCAAAGGCCGTGCGGGCCGTCGGAAACGCCGTCGGCAGGAACCCGGTCTCCTTCGTCATTCCCTGCCACCGGGTCGTCCGAAAGACCGCCGAGTTCGGGAATTACGGTGGCGGCCCGGAGCGCAAGAAGGCGATGTTGGGCTGGGAGGCAAGTCTGGTCGCCGCATAACGGCGGATCGAGGGCGGCAAATTACTCCGTGACGACGAAGAGATGGACCTCCCGCGGGCCGTGGGCGCCGTGGACCATGGTGGCCTCGATGTCGGCGGTCTTGCTGGGGCCGGAGATGAAGGACAGGTAGTTGGAAAGCCCCTCCGGCCGATAGCGCTCGTCCCAGCGCAGCAGGGCGAAGAGCTCCTTCATGTCGGCGAGGATCTGGTCCCAATGAATGACGGCGATGTGGATGGAGGGCACCAGGGCTGCGGAGCGCGGCTGGCCGGGGCGGTTGCGCATGACCAGGGTCGCGGTGTCGGCCAGGCAGAAATCGGCCGAAGTGACCCCGATGAAGGACGCGATGATCTCGGCGCGCTGGCGCTCGCGTTCGGCCTGGTCGAACGAACGGCCGGCGTCGACGGGGATCGGGGCCGCCGCATGCACCGGTATCTGCAGCCGGTCGAGCGCCTCGGGAAGATGGAGGCGGTCGACCAGCGGATGCTTCCAGGCGGCGATGCGCTTGGCCTCGCCCCATTCCGGCTCCTTTTCGGCGGCCAGCCGGGCGATGGCGGCAGCGGCATAGGCTTCGTCCGGCAGCGCCGTCACGCGGAGGTTGATGGGCTTTCCGGCCTCGATGAGCCGTTCCAGCAGCGCCTGGCGGTCGGACGGCTCCCGCCGGCGCATGCGATCCAGCAGCTGCCGTTCCTCCTCCGTCGGCCCCTCGGCGAACAAGTGCTTCGCCTCACGGGAAACATCCGGTGCAACTCCCAGCGCGGTACGAAGGCGGCGGAGGAATTTGATCTGATCCGGAGTCTTCATATCATCGAGCATCCAGCATCTCTACCTTTTTCTCGTTCTCCGCCAGCGCTGCATGAACGTCTCTTCCGCCAGCGGATGCAGGTCCCGGCTCTGGGTCCAGCCCTGAACCGGCGGCGGAAGCCGACGCAGCATGCCTTTTTTCTGCGGCAGCAGTTTTTGCCCGACGGCGGCCAGCTTGAGCCCGAGCTCGTAAAGTCCTCGGCTGCGGATGAGCCAGGACCAGCTGCGGTAGGCCAGTCTCTCGGCGCGGCTGGCCGGCTCGACCTGCCAGTCCGCATCGCCGTATGCCAGCTTCTCCCGCAGGGCGAGCAGCATGCGCGGCAGATCGATATTCATCGAGCAGGCGTCCTTGCAGGCTCCGCAGAGGGTCTCCCCGCAGCACAGGTCCTTGGCGCGGTTGATCCCCGTGAGCAGCGGCGTCACCACTGCTCCGACCGGCCCCGAATAGGCGAACCCGTAAGAGTGTCCGCCGATCTTGCCGTAGACCGGGCAAACGTTGAGACAGGCCGCACAGCGCACGCAGCACAGCATTTCCCGGAACTGCGGGTCGGCCAGGATCCGGCTGCGGCCGTTGTCGATGACGACCAGATGGAATTCGTCGGGGCCGTCGGATTCGCCGGGCCGGCGCGGCCCGCCGATGTAGCTCGCATAGGTGCCCATGGTCTGGGCGGCCGCACCCCGGCACAGCAGCCTCAGGATGATCTCGTACTCGTCCAGCCGCGCCACGATGCGCTCCATCCCCATGAGGGCCACGTGGACCCGCGGCAGGGTGGTGGCCATGCGGATGTTGCCTTCGTTGGAAACGGTGGTGATATGGCCGGTCTCGGCGCAGGCCATGTTGACGCCGGAGGTCCCCATGTCGGCCGCCAGGAATTTCTCGCGCAGCGCCTTGCGCGCGGCCTGGGTCAGTTCGGGCGGATCCGTCGTGCGGCGGATGCCGAGCTTCCGAACGAACAGGTCGGCGATGTCATGGCGATTCTTGTGGACGGCCGGGGCGATGATGTGCGAAGGCGTCTCGCCCGCCAGCTGGATGATGTACTCGCCCAGATCGGTCTCGACCACCTCGACTCCGGCCGCTTCCAGGGCCGGATTCAAGCCGATTTCCTCCGACACCATGGACTTGCCCTTCACGACCAGGCGCACGTGGTTGCGCCGGGCCACCGCGAGGCAGTAGTCGACGGCCGCTTGGGCGGTTTCAGCGAAATAAACGTAGCCGCCGCTGGCGCGGATCTTGTCCGCAAGGATTTCCAGGAGCACATCGAGATGGGCGATCGCGGCCTCCCGGATCTCGTGCGCTCGGAGGCGCAGATCCGGCCCTTCGGGCAGCCTCCGGTAGGCCTCCGCCGTCCCCCGGCCGAAGCGGTCCTGCAAACCGGCGAGCGCCTTCTGCAGCACCGGGTTGGCGATGCCGCGTCTGGCCTCTTCGACGTATTTTTCAGTGCGAATATCGGACATGATTGAAAATAGGGTTCAAGGGGCCGAGGGTTCAAGGGGTCGAGCGAACCGCCCCAATGATGAATGCCTGCCCCCGGAATCCCTGCGCTCGCTGGTCATTTTCCGTCAAGCTCGATTCGCCAGGATCTCGGCGATGTGCATCGTTTTAATGGAGAGCCCCCGGCGGCTGACAGCGCCGGCGATGTTGAGCAGGCAGCCCGTGTCGCAGCCGACCACGGTGTCGGCGCCGGAGTTGACGATGTGGTCGACCTTGGCGTTGACCATGGCGGCGGAGATGTCCGGGTACTTCACCGCAAATGCGCCGCCGAATCCGCAGCAGTAGTCGGAATTCTTCATCTCCACCAGCTCGAGGCCTTTAACGTTGCGCAGCAGGCGGCGGGGCTGCTCCTGCACGCGGATCCCGCGCAGCAGATGGCAGGAGTCGTGGTAGGTCACCCGGCCGGGGTAGCTGGCCCCCAGATCCTCCACCTTCTGGACATCGACCAGGAACTCGCTGAATTCATAGGTGCGGGCGGCGATCTGCTCCGCCCGCCGGCGCCATCGGGGCTCGTCTTTGAACAGCTCCGGGTAATGATGCCGCACCATGTGCACGCAGGATCCGGAAGGCGAAACGATCGTCGCGCTCCGCTCGAAAATCTCGATGAACCGCCGGGCGGCCACCCGAGCCTCCCGCCGAAACCCGGAGTTGAAGGCGGGCTGGCCGCAGCAGGTCTGGGTCGTGGGGCACTCCAGCTCCAAGCCGAGGCCGTCCAATACCCGGACCATGGCCTCGGCCACATGCGGCCATACCGTATCGACCAGGCATTGAATGAACAACGTGATTTTTGGGGTTCCCATCTTGGTCCCGCTATTCTAGCGCGTGATGGCAAAGGTTTGATAATTACTCTCTCTTTTCTGAAAAATCCAGGGCTGTACGTTGGATGGCATTGCTGTTATAAGCAGAATCGCGACCGTTCTCCGGATACGGCACCATGTTGAGGTGCTTCGGCTTCCAACTCGGATCGAAATCTGCGCCATGAATCTCAATCCAACCGCACTCATCGAACTGGCCGAAAAAATCGAACAGCTGGCCCAATTCCAGGATACCATCGAGTTTCCCGCCAGCATGTCACGGATCTGGGAGGCGTTTCTGAGGGACGCCCGGAGACTGATCGAGGTTGAGAGCGCTGCGCTGTTCACGGTGGAGGAGAATACGCAGGAATTTGTGCTGGCCTATGCCTCACCGGAGTCCCTCCGGGCGGAGTTTCAAAAAGAAATCGACGCCCAAATCGAAGTCGGGACGTTTCCCGTCATCCTGAAGCGCCGCCAGCCGTCCTTCACCCCGTCCCTGGTGTTCCGGCACGAACGCTCGATGGTGATGTTGCCGTTGGCCACCGTCAAGCGGACCCTGGGCATGGTCATGGTGCTCACTCCTTTCCAGGAGAGCCTGGTGACCCAGGAGAACATGCGCCTCCTATCGGTCCTGGGACGGCAGTGCTCGCTGGTCATGGAGAACTCGATTCTTTACGAGAAGTTGCGCAAGGACAAGGAGTTCCTCGAGCAGGCCAACGCCAGGATCCTTTACCTCTCCCAGCGCGACGCCCTGACCGGTTGTTTCAACCGCGGCCACATGAATGCTCAGCTGCCGCGGGAAATTCGTCGGGCCGTGCGCTACCGGCGCGCGCTGTCCATCACTTTATGCGATATCGACCACTTTAAAACCATCAACGACTCTTACGGGCATCAATGCGGCGACCGAGTGCTTAAAGAGTTTGTCCAATCGCTGAACGAACTCATCCGCACCGACTCGGACTGGCTGGCGCGCTATGGCGGAGAGGAGTTTCTGCTGGTACTGCCGGAAACCACGCTGGAAAACGCCGAGCGGCTGGCGGAGCGGCTGCGGATGCATATCGCCGGCAAGACGTTTGAGCGGCAGGGAGAGGCCATCCGCATCACGGCGAGCTTCG
Source organism: uncultured Desulfatibacillum sp. (assembly GCA_964427375.1). GTDB lineage: Bacteria > Desulfobacterota > Desulfobacteria > Desulfobacterales > SpSt-501 > SpSt-501. The sequence goes on from CAYRUF010000032.1 coordinate 28,652, forward strand.
GCGTCGTAGGCTTCAGCGCCGGACGGCTCCCCAAGGGCCTTCCGGCCGAAGCCCTGCTCAACCGGGCGGACGAGTATCTTTATCAGGCCAAGAAAAAGGGACGCAACCGGGTGGTCAGCGGCCCCTTCGCTTCCTGAGCGGGCCGTTTCACTCCAGCAGATCGGCCTTCAACTGCGCAATCGTTTCAGCGTCAATCCCCGCTCGATTCACCAAATACTCGACGACCGAGCCGTAGCGGGCATCAATGTGTTTTAGAAGCGCTCGGAGTCGGCTTTCCGGGGCCGTGAAATACGGCTCCACCTTGGCGAGGTCGACTCCGAAGGGCTGCAGATGCTCGTAGATAATCCGGCGCACATCGGAGTTGTAGCCGTCAGAAAGGCCGTAATCGGCGACCGCCGTGTCCGAAGGCACGCCCAGCGCCAGGAGAATGAGGGCCGCCGCGGCACCCGTCCGATCCTTGCCGCCCGTGCAATGGAAAAGCAGCGGCCGCCGGCCGGGCTCCGTCAGAAGCTGGAAAAAACGGGACCAGACCTCCGGATAACCCTCCAAGCTCTCGACATAGCCACGAATCATGAAGTCTTCCGTGATCCAGTCGTAGTCTCCCTTCTTGATGCGTTCGAAAACCGAGGTGGGCTCGTATTCGCCGTGCTGGATGGGCAGCCGCACATAATCGACGGCCGGCGAGTCCGGAAACCGGTTGGGCTGCTTGTGCGCCTCAGCTTCGGTGCGGAAGTCGCAGACGAGCTTGATGCCGAGCTGCTTGATCTGAGCCAGGCCTTTGTCGGTCAAGCGCCCGAGGTTGCTCGATCGAAAGAGCCGTCCCCACTTAACCCGCCGGCCGTCGCCGGTCTCGTATCCGCCGAGATCGCGAAGATTGGGAGCCCCTTCCACGAGCGGGCGCCGCTCGCCGACGATTGCCGACGCACCCTCGGCGGTAACCAGCTTGAAGAAGTGCGGGCGGTCCGCAGCCAGGCCGGACAGGATCACCGAGCCTCCTCCCGTCACTTCAGCCAAGGGCGCAGCATGGATGCGCTCGGGCGAGTCGCCGCGGTAGACCGACAGGCCGTCGCGCCCGGCCGTTTCCTCCCAGCGAATCTTGACGGAATGCTCGCTCAAACGCTCGACGGTGACCGGAAACAAGTGGGCATTACTGGGAGAAGAATTCACGGGGCATCCGCATTCCTTTTGAATTTAGAACCCAATAACGTTTTAAAAAACGGATTGCAAGATAGGCAATAATGGGCTGGTGACGCCGGTGCATTTCGCTCGGCTCCAACCCATTTGGATCTTCAGGCCGCTTCGGCGCTGGTCTCCCGGGCCGCCATGAACTGTTTCGACTTTTTCAGGATTGTCGGCAGCAGCAGGAAAAGTGCAGCGGCGAGGAGCAATGCGAGTGAAATGGAATGCTCAATGAATATCCAATTACTTCCTTGGGAGATGATGAGCGCCTGGCGATAGGCCTGCTCCATGCGCCCGCCGAGGATCAGCCCGAGGATCAGCGGCTCGATCGGGTACTTGTGCCTGCGCAGGTAGTAGCCCAGCAGGCCGGCAGCGCCGGTGAGCATCAGGTCCACCTCGCTGTAGCTGAGGGACCATACGCCGATCGTTGAGATCACCAGCACGATCGGCATCAGATACTTGGCCGGCACCGACATGACCCGGGCAAATACGTTCACCAGCGGCCAGTTCAAGAGCAGCAGCAGGCTATTGCCCACGTACATGCTGGCGATCAGGGCCCAGACCATGGCGCCGTGCTTCTGGAACATGAGGGGGCCGGGAGTGATGTCCAGCATCATCAGTGCCCCCAGCATGACCGCGGTCGCGCCTCCGCCGGGTAGCCCCAGGGTGAGCAGGGGGACGAGGGAGGCGCCGCTCGCGGAGTTGTTGGCCGACTCCGGGTTGGCGACGCCGCGGATGTCGCCGGTCCCCAAGCGCTCGGGGTGCCGGCAGATGCGCTTCTCCAGGTTGTAGGCGATGAAGGTGGATAGCGTCGCGCCCGCGCCCGGGAGCATCCCCACCAGAAAGCCGAAGACCGTTCCCCGGAGGATCGACGGCAGACTGTAGATGAATTCCTGCCACTCGACCCAGATCTTCTCCGCCTTGACGATCTCCGCGCGCACCCCTTCCCGGACTTCCCGCGCCGTCACGATCACCTCGGTGAGCGCGAACATGCCGATGGCCACCACCACGAAGTCGATCCCGTCCTGGAGGAAGGGGTTGCCGAAGGTGTAGCGGGCGGCGCCGGAGACCAGATCGATGCCGACCGTGGCGATCATGAGCCCGAAGCAGGTGGTGATAAGGGACTTGGCGACGTTGGTGCCGGTAAGGCTGGCCACCGTGCACAGCCCGAAAACCATCAGCGAAAAAAACTCGGCCGGGCCGAAATGCAGGGAGTAGGCAGCGATCGGCGCTCCCACGAAGGTGAGTATCAGCACTGAAAACGTGCCGGCGATGAAGGAGCCAATGGCGGCAATGGCGAGAGCCGGCCCGGCGCGGCCCTGCATGGCCATCTTGTGGCCGTCGATGGTCGTGATCACCGAAGCGGACTCCCCGGGGATGTTGACCAGGATGGAGGTGGTGGAGCCGCCGTACATCGAGCCATAGTAGACCGATGTAAGCAGGATCATGGCCGTGGCCGGCGGCATACTGAAGACGAGCGGAATCAGCATGGCCAGTGTGGCGGTCGGCCCGAGCCCCGGCAGAACTCCGATCAGGGTCCCCACCAGGCAGCCTGACAGCGCGATCAACAGGTTGGCCGGCATCAGGGCTACGGCAAAACCATTCAAGAGATGTTCAAACATGGAGAACTCCTGAGCACGTTCGGGGGCAGCCTGGGGATATTCGTCCCCGCCGCCCACCGATGGCTATTTGAACCACGGTTCGAGAACACCGAGGGGCAAGCGAACGTTCAGCCCCATTTTAAAGCTCACATAAATCAGAACGGTCGCCACCAGGGACATCCCAAGGATGACGTGCCAGCGGACTTCGCCAAGGAGAAAGACAAAGGCAACCAGCAGCAGGAAGGTGGCCAGGGGAAACCCCAGGCTCGGCATCAACCAGAGGTAGCCTAAGATGGCGGCCCACATGGTGCAGAAGTGCCAGCCCGCGGCGATTCGACGCAGGGCGCCGCCGTCGGCCGCCGCCGGCAGCGGCTCGGGCGATTGGGTCTTGATAGCGGCGGCGCCCATTTTTCTTTTGGCCATCAGGTCTTTCGGAGATACGAGCTGCCAAAGGCCGGCCAGCGCGAAGACGATGCCGAGCAGGCGAGGGAAGGTGGTGGGGCCAGGGACGCCCGGAAGCTGATAAAGTTCCGGAACATTATGGGCCTCCCACAAATAACCGATCGCCACCAGCAGGATAACAAGGCCTTCGATTCGAGTTCGCGTCGCTGCTTTTTTGAGGGTATCCATGATTTGTGTCCCCGCGCCGCCCTCGCGGCCGCTGCCAGCAAATCCATGGCCGACTGGCGTCTTTTATTTCAAGAAACCGAGCTCTTTGAGCAATGCCTGGAATTGAAGATGCTCTTCGTTCACGTACTTGTAGAATTCGTCGCCGAAACGGTAGATCGGCTCCCAGCCGAGCCTCTCGCGTTCGGCATTCCACTCCGGAGTAGCCACCATCTTTTGCAGCGCATCGGACCACCATTTGACCACCTCCGGCGGCGTGCCGGGGGCCATGTAGAAGCCGCGCCAGACGATGTAGCTCACCTTCACGCCCTGCTCATGAGTGGTGGGAATATCCTTGAACTTGGTCGAACGCGTTTCGGAGAGAATTCCCAGGCAGCGGATCTTGCCGGCCTCCAGCTGGCCGCTGGCCTCGGAGAGGTCCAGAGCGCCGACCTCGGTGTGGCCGCCCAACATGGACGTCAAGGCCTCACCGCCGCCCTGGAAGGGCACGTAGACGACCTTGGTCGGTTCGACGCCGATCGCCTTCGCGAACAGGGCGACCTTCATATGGTCCTGGCCGCCGGGGGCCGAGCCGCCCGCAAAGGTTACGGACTTTGGATTGGCTTTCAGAGAGGTGGTCAAGTCGGCCAAGGTCTTGTACTTAGAGTCGGCTTTCACGAAGAACCCGCCGATTTCGGCACCAATCTGGGCCAGGGGAATCACGTCTTTGTAACTGTGGGGGGTCCGGCCCAAGGCTACGGTGAAGGTGAGGGCGTTGGAGGCGGCGACAATCAGGTTGGTGTCGGCCTTGCGTTTGGCGATGACGTTGGCAATGGCCACCGCGCCGCTGCCGCCCGGCATGTTGGTGACGTAGATGCTTTCTTTGAAAATGCCGGTTTTTTGCAGCGCGGCCGAGGCCGTGCGGCAGGTGATGTCCCATCCGCCGCCGGGGTTTGCCGGGGCGATGCACTCGCCCTGGCCCTTGGGCTCCCAGGCCGCCGCCGGCGACCAGGGCACCGCCATGACTCCGATGAACGCCAAAAATGTGAGAAGTAAAAATCCCGTGCGTTTCATGCCTGCCCTCCTTAATTCGTTTGAGTTTTAGTGTTGGTTTTCTTGAAGTTGTGTCTTCAAGAAAGCCCAGCGGGGGATCATTTTATCTTCGCCGGCTCACTTGAGCATTACTTCCGGAAACCATCGCTGGATGAGATGGAACACCAACGGCGCCGTCACGATGATGAAGACCACCCGGAAGAAATGAAACGCCAGCACCACCGGAGGATTGGCTTGGCTTTCCACCGCCAGAGAGACCAGCACGCTCATGGCTCCGGGGCTGGTTGACAAGTAGGCGGTCTGAATATCGAGGACGCCGGCCTTGGCCAGCACCATGCAAATGAGCAGGCCGGCCGCCACCAGGACCAGCGTCGAAGCGACGACCGGCAGGATGACTCGGCTCAACATGCGGCCGATGTCGGAGGTGTAGCTCGCTCCCACCATCACCCCCAACAGGATTTGGACGACCAACCCGTAGCTTTTCGGTATCGGCCCGGGTTTTTCGGTGAAAAGCTTGAAGAGCAACACCGCCAGCATGGCACCGAGCATAATGCCGCCCGGCAGCTTCACGCGTGATCCGAGCAGTCCGCCGACGGTTCCCAGCGCCAGATACGCCACCACCGCGATGACCTGGTTCATAATCTCACCCAAATGCGCCCGGCGTGGCCGCCGCGTTATTGATAGAGGCCTTGCTTTGCCAGCCAGGCCTGGATGACGTCGGCAACGTCCAGATTATTTTTATCCATCATCAGCATGTGAGAGTTGCCCTTTATTCCGAGCTTCGGCAGGTCAACGACCTCCGGCTGTCCGCCGGCCGATTTCACGGCGTCGAGGAATTTGACGACGTTCTGCTTTATTTTCGGCCAACGGCTGTCCTGCTCAATGTAGTCCCCAAAGAGCACCAGGGTGGGGATCCCCTTCAGAGCCGCAGCCCTCGCGGGATCTCCGCCAGTAGACGGCTCGACGGCCACCAGCGCCCTCACCTTGTCCGGACGGGCCTGAGCGGCTTTAAACCCGAATTGTCCGGCCTGCGAGTGAAACACGATCACGCAGGGGCCGACCCTGTCCACCAGCTCGATATAGGCGGCGAGGATCGGTTCATCGGTGGTCGTCCAGCGCGGGACGATCTGCTTGGTGAATTGGTCATACCCCTCCAGCGGGAACTGGTTGCCGGGGAGGGCTTTCATTTTGGCAACGTCCTTGTTGTAGGAGCCGGAGCCCTGCCCGATTCGAAATCGCTCAAAAGGATTCTCCTTGGTCAGGAAAAGAGGTTCGCTCTTGAAGATTTCGGGATACATGGCCCAGCCGGATCGCCCGCGCTCGACCGCGTCCGAATTGTAGGCGCTCCACCCCTTTTTTTGCGAAATAATTCAGCCAGCCCTCCCGGCCGTCGGGCGTCGTTTCATAGGTGACGCCGGTCAATCCTCCGCCGTGCCACAGGAGGATCGGAACCTTGCCCCTCTGCGGAAGCGGCAGGAAGTATTGGACGTACATTTGCTCCACTTGGTAAACCCCGTTGGGGTCGACCTTGGCGGGAACGCCCCCGGGGCTAAAAACGACCTCTTTCACCGGTTTTCCTGAAATGACCGCTTCACGCCCCCCGATGTGGAAAGAACCCATGTCGCGGAGCGTGATCGGGGCCTGAGCGGAACATCCGGCCATGACAAAGGTCAATCCCGATATGACTATGCTTCGCAGAACCCTCATTTTCCCCCTCCTTTCCGATCAGCGTTGGACGGCTTGGTATCTACCTGTGAAAAGCTTGCGCCCCAATATCAGCGCCGTGGCCGCACAACCAGCGGCGGTACTCATCACGCCAGGCCAAAAAATAATGGCTGCGGCGCACCCGAGCAGCACTCTTTCCCAAATGCTTAAGCGGCCCTTGAAATGCCCGACCTGCATCGCGGCCAACGCCAGTGTGCCGACCAGCAAGGCGGCTGCTCCACCCAGAGCAGCCGGCCACATGGTGAAGCTAAGATCCTGGAACATGAGCTCGGGGTGATAAATCCACATGAAGGGCAGGATGAAGGCCACCAGGCACAGACGCATCGAGATGAGCGCAATGGACAATACAGGCACCTGCGCGATGGCGGCTGCGGCAAATACGGCCAACGCCACCGGCGGGGTAATGGCCGACATCACGGCAAAGTAAAAAACGAAAAGATGGGTCGCCAGCACAGAGACATTCAATTTGATGATCGCCGGGCCGGCGATGGCGATGACCATGAGATAGGAGGCGGCCGTCGGAAGTCCCATGCCGAGGAGAATCGAGCACACGGCGGCCATCACCAATGCCAATACCAGGTATTCGCTGCCCATGGCCACAATGCCCTGGCTGATCTTGACTCCAAGTCCGGTACCCGCCACCGCACCGATGATGATGCCGATCGCCGCACAGGACACGGTGACCGACAATCCTTCCCTGCCGCCGTCCACAACGATCTGCTTGAGTTTGGAAAGGTTAGGCCGGGTCCAGGGGAAGACCAAAGAGAGGCCGATCACCGTGGCGGTGGCCGCCAGCCCGCAGAGATCGACCGAGTAGCCGTTGAATAGCATCACCAGCAGCACCCCGAATCCGGCGGCCATAACCGTGAACTGCGCGATTCGCAGCGCCGTCCACGGCTCACGAGCTTTCTGTACCTCACCCTTTATGCCGAGCTTTTCCGCTTCCATGGCCGTCACTGCGCTCAGCGAAAAGATAAACACCATGGAAGGCACAATTGCAGCGAGCATGATATTGAAATAAGGAATGCCGGTGATCTCGGACATGATGAAAGCCCCGACGCCCATGACCGGAGGCATGATCTGACCGACCACCGACGAAGAGGCCTCCACCGCGCCGGCATAGGCCCGGGAGAAGCCGGCGCGGGACATCATGTTGATAGTGATGGCGCCGTTGGCGACCACGTTGGCCGGCGCCGAGCCGTTGATGGAGCCGAAAAGGGCCGAGGCGATGATCGCGCATTGAGCCGAGCCCGACCGGTATTTCTGGGTGAGGGCCTCGGAGATCCAATCGAAGAAATCGCCGACTCCGGTCAGCCGCAACGCCGCACCGAAAATGACGTAGATGTAAACGATATTCACCACCGCGTCGAGAGCGACACCGAAGATCCCCTGCTGGCTGAAAGACAGCTCGAAGGCTTGCTTGACGTCCATGCCGCGGTGATTGAACATTCCGGGCAGGTAAGGCCCGGCGAACATGTAGACCACGGCCGCCATCACCACGGCCAAAAGCACCCAACCTTCGGCGCGGCGGGAGGCCTCCAGAACGATCAGCGTGCCGACGATGTAGACCGCCATGTCCCACGTGTTCGGCACACCCTCCCGGAACGCGGCGATGGCCTGGTAGTTTTGCATCATGTAGGCACCGGTCAGCACGGCCCCGGCTATCAGGAGGAGTGCTAGCACGGATTCCGCTGAACTTGCCCGCACAGCGCCCTTCTGGAGGCCGGGGTTGAATGCGAACACGGCAACCAGTGCCAGCGTCAGCACCCCTTCGAGCTGAACCCAGGCGGGTTGTTTGCCAATCAAGGTGGTGTAGGCAATGAAAACAACAATGCCGGCGCAGGCCGCCGCTCCAAGCCAGGACAGGAAACGGGTCATAGGAGCCGTGTGGGCCGCCCCAGCGCACGCGCCGGCCGGAGAGGGGCCTGGATATGCAGCGCCGCTCATCGCACGCATCCTCTATTAAAATCCATTGCGGTGTTTATTTCGCTTTCAGCAGTCCCTTCTCCTGAAAATACTTGGCGGCCCCAGGATGCACCTCGGCGGAGATGTTTTCCAAGGCAATCTTCGCGTCGAGGAGGCTCAACGTGTTGCTGCTGGCTTTGACCTCGGCGATTTGCTCCCAGAACTCCTTGACGAGTGCATAGGCGGCGTCGCTCGGCAGGTCTTGGTTCACGATAACCATCATGGGAAAGGTCCACAGGCGCATCGGCGCATCGGCTGCCACAGCTTCGCCATACGCCGCCTTGATTTCTACCGGGGATACCTCTCGAAACACGTAATATTCTCCGTTCGTGAGCGCCTTTTGAAACTCGGGCAGTTTGGCCGCATCCGGGGAGACAAAGCGCAGCTTATTGGCCCGAGAGGCATTGTAAATCCCGGACTGGGGGACTCCGCCCCATACGGCCACGGCATCCAGCTGGTTGTTGCCCAGGGCTTCCAGGGCCGCGCCGTATTCGAGGTACTGGGCCTTGAGATCGCCCTTTTCGGCGTCCAGCCCGTAGAGCTTGAAGAGCACGGTGGACACGCGGCCCATGTTGCCGCCGGGCGCGCCGATGGCGACCTTCTTGCCCTTGAAGTCGTTGATGCTTTTGATGTTCGAATCCACCCGGGTCACGTATTGGGCTCCGCCGGTCTGGATGGCGAAGAGGATCTGCATGGTCTTATACTTGGCGACCATGTCGTCCGGCTCCTCTTTGAAGCCGCCGGTCTTGCCGATGGCGTCACGGTAATGCGGGGCGCCGATGAAGCCGATGTCCATCCGGCCCGCGGCGAGGCTGCGCATCATTTTGTTTGTGCCGCCGCCGTCCACAGGAGTCAGCTTCAGGTCACCGCCCTTTTTGAGCATAAGGTTCGACCAGGCGATCGCCATTTGATAGGTGTCGCCGGTCAGCCCGATGGTGCCGATGACGAGTTCTTTTGCCGACGCCGGACCCATGCCGAACACCAACCAAGCAACTAAAAAAATCGTGATTGCGAGTTTTCGTTTCATTGTGATCTCCCTGGGCTAAAGTGTCTTTAGATTTCGCCTCTCACGGAAGCGCTTTTAGATGCGAGTACATCACCCGCCCCGGAACCGGCATGCGAGCCACTAGAATGCAGCCGGTTTCCGATTCGGTGAGATAGAGATTCCGGCGGTCTTCGCCGCCGAAAGCCGCGTTTGTCACGGTTCCACCTCGGCAGGCACGGACCTGGTGAAGCAATTCCCCCTTTTTGCTCAGAACAAATGCAGAGGCCAGACTCGCGTGGGCGACGACGAGGTTGCCGGCTTCATCCATTGCCAGGCCGTCCGGGCCGCTGCTTCCAAAAAACTGGAAGAACAGCCCCACTTTGGACACGCTGCCGTCGGCCATGAGGGGCATGCGCCAGACCGCATTAGCGCGCGTCGCCGCAACATATAGCACGGTTTCCTCCGGGTTCAGGACGAGGCCGTTGGGGCTGGGCACATTGGCGATCAGGCAGTCGAGGCGCCCCTCCGGCGAAAGGCGATACACCCGGCCGGTCGGGTCGTGCAGACCGGTCTGGCCCTGGTCGGTGAAATAGAGGTCCCCGTTGGATGCGAACACCAGATCGTTCAGCCCCTTGAAATTTTCAGAATTGCGCCGCGGGAGATAGGGCGCGACCCTGCCGGTGCCGGGGTCGAGCTGCAGGAGGCCCTTGCGGTAGTCGCTGATGTAGATTCGGCCGTCTTTGTGAACTCTGAGGCCGTTGGGCTCACCATCGTATTCAGCCAAAAGATCCCAGTCGCCCTGAGGCGAGATTCGGAAGATGCGCCCAAAGGGGATATCGACAACATAGAGGTTACCGGCGCGGTCGAAGGAGGGCCCTTCGATGAAACTGTCGACGGCGGCCCCTCCCTTGTTGGCGTCGGCCCATGAAGAGCGCTGTCCGGTGCGGCGGAAGCGCTGGGGCATGGACGAAAAAATTTCAGTTTCAATGACCGCGGGCGGGCCGAAAAGATTGAGCATCGGTTTTCTCCGGTGGCATCGGTTTCAATTCTCGATGCGATTGCTTCATCCCACCGCCGACCATTCTTCGCGGGGGAGTTCGAGGACGCCTTCCTTCGCCAAGTCTCCGATCTCGGCGTTTGATAATCCCAAAGCCTTGTAAAGGTCCTTTGAGCCTTCGCCGATTTTGGGAGGATTCAACCGCAGGTCAAACGACGCCTGATCCATTCTCAAGGGAATCTTGGGCAGTTTGGCAATGCCGCCGTTAGGCAGGGTGGTGGCCGCTAGACTACCGGACTGATTCAGCTGGGGATCCTCGAAGAGGTCCTGGGGGCGGGCCACCGGCGCAAACGGGATGCCGGCTTTTTCAGCCAGGGCCATCAGCTCGGTTTTCTTCAGCTTCGCTATCCGGGCCTGCAGCTCGGGCAGAAACCACTCGCGCTGCTCGATGCGCCCCTGGTTGGTGGCCAGGCGCGGATCCGCCGCCCAGTCGGCAAATCCAAAGGTCTCGCACATCCGCTGCCAGTGTCGGTCGGAGGTGACCCCGACGAACACCAGCTCGCCGTCGGAGGACTTGAACAGATCGTAGATCGACCACGCCCGGCCGCGGTCCGGCATGGGGGGCGGGGCCTGACCGGTGATCGCTGTGATCGCCATGTGCTGGCCCACCAGGAAAGCCACCGATTCGTAAAGGGTCGCCTGGACCAGCTGGCCCTGGCCTGTAAGCTGGCGCTGGTAAAGGGCCGCGAGGATGCCGATGACCCCGTAGCTGCCGCCGAGAATATCAGTGATCGATGAACCCGCCCGCAGGGGCCGGCCGGTGGGGCCGGTCATGTAAGCGAGCCCTCCCATCATCTGGACCACCTCGTCCAGAGCCGGACGTTTTTCGTATGGCCCGGGCATGAACCCCTTGAGCGAGCAGTAGATCAAACGCGGATTGCGCTTCCGGCAGGCCTCGTAGCCCACGCCGAGCCGCTCCACTGTTTCCGGTCCGAAATTTTCGATGAGCACATCGGCTTTTTCGACGAGCTTGAGGAGGATCGCTTTGCCTTTCTCGGATTTCAGGTCGATGGAAATGCTTCGCTTATTGCGGTTGAAATACGTGAAAAAACCGGCGCCGAACCCTTTCAGCCAGCGCGTGTCGTCGCCCGTCCCGGTGCGCTCGACCTTGTAGACGTCGGCGCCCATGTCCGCCAGCACCAGACCAGCGGTCGGGCCCATGACCGTGTGGCCGAGCTCCAGCACCAGGATGCCTTCGAGCGGAAGCCTTTTGCTATGTGTCATCTGCCATTTCTCCTTCTTGACCTTTTACCGGCCGCTGCGTGCCCTTGTCGCTGCCGGCCGGCGTCCACCCCAGCTTCCGTGAGAGGCTCCGGCCGGCCGCCATCAGGAGCTCCGCGTAGATCCGGCGCGCCTCTTGATTGATCCGGCTGATAGGGCCGGATAGGGAGAGCGCACCCACCAGTTCATTCCCCTGGTCAAACACCGGGACAGCTAATGCGCAGACATCGGCCGCGCGTTCGCCGGTGCTGGCCGCGTATCCGCGACCTCGGACGTTTTCCAATTCGTTCAAAAGCTTGCGCTTGTCGGTGATCGTCGCAGCCGTTCGTTTGGGCAAGCCGGTCTTTGCAAGAACGCTCTCGACCAACTCTGCGTTTGAATAAGCCAGAATGACCTTGCCGGCGGCTCCGGCATGCAGGTCCATGCGCTGCCCCTCGGAGATGGCGTGGCGAATGGAATGGGTACCCTCTTCGCGCGCAACGACCACCCGCTCATACCCCTCACGGACGTAAAACGAGGCGGACTCTCCGGTTTTCAGGGCGATGTCGCTCAAAATGGGTCTGACGAGGGCCAGGATGACGCTATTGCGCTCGAAGACCTTGCCAAGCGCAAACGCCTTCGGACCTATATTGAAGGTCCCCGCGGCGGAAGCGGTCATCAAATAGCCGCGGTGCGAGAGCGTTCCAGCCAGACGCATCACCCGGTTGCGGGTGAAGCCGGTGGCCTGCATGATCTCCAGCGTGGTAAGCCTCGGCTTGGCCAAGAAGCATTCCAGCACATCGAGGGCGGCCAGCACCGCCTCCACGTGGCGATCGGCCTGGCGGGTCGGCTTCTTCATCCGCAAGCGACTTCCTGGGATTTAATCACCCGGTTCATGCGGCCCGGCAGGCTGCGGCCCAACAGCTCTTCGTAACGGTCCACCACCCTGCAAAGCGCCGTCAGATCGATGCCTGTTTCGACGCCGATCTGCTGAAACAGGTTCACGGCATCCTCGGCGGCCACATTGCCGGAAGCGCCCTTCACGAACGGGCAGCCGCCGAGGCCCCCCGCTGAGACATCGAAGATGGCCACGCCTTCTTCGTAGGCGGCCAGCATGTTGGCCAGGCCGAGGCCGCGCGTGTCGTGCAGATGGATCGAGATCGGAAGGCCAGGTACCGCCGCCCGGGTTTTAGAAATGAGGCTTCGGATCTGAATGGGATTGGCCATTCCGGTGGTGTCCGCAAGATTGAGTTCGTCGGCCCCGGTCTCCGCGAGGCGGGCGGCCATGTCGAGCACGCGATCCTCCGGAACCGCGCCTTCATAAACGCAGCCGAAGGCGCACTGAATTCCGGCGCGGACCTTTAGATTTGCACCTGCGGCCCGGCGGATCAACCCGAGCAGGCTCGCGAATGCCTCTTCAGCGGGCCGCTTCACGTTTTTCTGGCTGTGTAAATCGGAAGCCGACGAGGACATGCTCAAGTGGCCCAGCCCGCACCTCAGAGCGCGCTCGAGCCCCTTGTCGTTCAGGACCAGGGCGGTAATGAGAACGTCCGGACGTTCGCTGCGAACCGCTTGGATGAATTCCTCCGTATCCGCCATTTGCGGAACCACCTTGGGGTGAACAAAAGACCCGATCTGCAGCCGCTTCACTCCGGCTTCTGCCAGAAGGCGGAAAAGGGAAAGTTTTTCCTGCGTCGAGAGAATTTTCTGTTCGAATTGAAGACCGTCTCTCAGGGATTCATCTTCCAGGATAACGCTGGGCATGGGGTCTCCATGTGGCTATTTAATAGCCTATATAACTATTAAGTAGCTTTACTACTATCCGATCGGATATCGACGTGTCAAGCCATTTTTAATTGCAAACCCGTTCGGACTTGCCCGAGGTTTCGGGTCAGCCTGCCGATGTTAATTTCAACGCCGGTTGACATCTTCAGGCCGCGCAACTAAGATCGCGGACCGAGAGGGCGGCCCGGCATTCGCATCACGATGCACCTAACCCGCGTCGAACCTAAATCGAGCGATGTTTTTGCCCGACAGCGGATGCCGCAGGGGTATGCGCCCCGCAGGACCGCCGCAGTTTCTGCGGTGGCCGTCTCGACGGCAGCCATCCCGCTCAGATAAAACCAGATAGCCCCGGACGGTGGCGCTCACGACCCACTCGCCCGCCGCTGCCTGCAAGGGAGCCATGGTAGAAACCCCGGGGGCGTTGACGAAGCCTGGGCGTCTTTTGCGGCGGCCGTGCGGGGCGCACCCCCCTGCGGCCCCTCCCATCACCTTCAAGGTATGTATCGCTCAAACTAGGTCGGAGTCATAACGGATGGAAGGATTTTGGAGTTGGTGGCAGCATCTGCCGCAGCACATCAGCCCGGTCATTTTTCAGATCGGGTCTTTCAAGTTGCAGTACTACGGGCTGATGTATCTAGTGGCCTTTGCCATTACCTACGGCCTGGTGCTCTACCGCCTGAAGCATGAGGACCGTTTTCAGATCACGCGCCAGCAGATCAACGATCTCACCACGGTCATCATTTTGGGCCTCATGGTCGGTGCGCGGCTCGGGTATGTGGTGTTTTACAACTTGTCCTACTTTCTCAAACATCCGCTTGAAATTTTCCTGCCCTTCGGGTTCTCAAACGGGATCACCTTCACCGGCATCTCCGGCATGTCCTACCACGGCGGCCTGATCGGCATCCTCATTTCGGCCTGGCTGTACGCCCGCAGGCACAATATCCGCCTGCGCGACATCGCGGATCTCTACATTCCGGGCATCCCCCTGGGCTACACGTTCGGGCGCCTGGGCAATTTCATCAACGGCGAACTCTACGGCCGAATAACGACCGCTCCGATCGGCATGTATTTCCCGCTGGCACCGGAAAAGGCCCTGCGCCATCCTTCCCAGCTCTACGAGGCATTCTTCGAAGGAGTTTTTCTGTTCGCGGTGCTGTGGAGCGTCCGCCGGGCAAAAGCGCCGGCAGGCGCCATGCTGGCCTTCTATTTGATCGGATATGGTGTGGTGAGGTTTTTCATCGAGTTCTACCGGGAGCCGGATGCGCACATCGGCTTTGTCGTGGGCGCCTTCTCAATGGGGCAGGTGCTCTGCGCCGCGATGATCGCCGCCGGGGCGATTCTGTTTTTCGGCCTGCGGGGCAGCGCTCCGCAAGGAAAGCCATAGCCGTCCCGGCAATGGGATTAGGCTTCAACCGCCTTCGCCTTAACCACCATCAGCGTGATATCGTCTTCCTGTTGCCGCTGACCGCGGAATCCCTCGATGGCCCCGAGGATCGCCTGCAGGATGTGGGCGGCGCTCTGGCGGTGGTGGCTCCTGAGAATTCCGCCGATGCGCTCTTTGCTGAACTTCTCCGCCGCATCGTTTTGGGTTTCCCAGATGCCGTCGGTGCCGATCAACAATACATCTCCGCCGGATAGGCCCGACCGCTTTTCGCTCCGGTACGAAGCGGCTTCGTCCACCCCCAGCGCCATGCCCGGCCCACCCAGTTCCCGAAGCGTATCGCTCGCCGCGCAATATAGCAGGGCCGGATCGTGGCCGGCCCGGATCCACTCGAGGCTGCCGGCGGCTGGGTCCACCTCCAGCAAAAACAGCGTCACGAAACTACCGCTGGGGGCCGTATCCCGGTACAGCAGGCGGTTCACGTCGTTCACCGCCTCGGTGATCGAACTCGGCCGGTCGAGGCGGCTGCGCAGCAGAGCGCGCACCGTCGTCATCAGCAGGGCGGCCGAAATCCCATGGCCGACCACGTCGCCCACGGCGGCGCACAGCTGCCGGCGGCCAGCCGGGCCGGCCCGGAGGATGTAGTCGAAGTAATCGCCGCCGGTTTCCTGGCAGTAGATACTGCGCCCGGCCAGATCGAGGCCGGGAACCGCCGGCGGATCGCTGGGAAGCAGGTTCTGCTGGACTTCCATGGCCAGGCTCATGGCTTCCTTCAAATGCAGCCGCTCCTGAAGCTGGCTGGTCATCAAATTGAAGCTATGGGTCAGTTCCCCGACTTCATCGCGGCTTCGCTGGGGCAGGGTTTCTCCGAACTCTCCCTGAGAGAGGCGGATCGCCGCTGCCGATACCGTCCGGATCTCGGAGGCCAGCCGGCCGGTGACCCAGCGGATCAGGGCCACAATCACAGCAAAGAACCCGATGGCGAAGACCGAGTAGATCCACCGGAACTCAATGATAGGTGCTAGGATTTCCCGGCCGGGTGCGATCATCACCAGAAACCAGGGCGCTTCCTTGAGCCGGAAAAACCCGCTGATTTCGGACGGTGGGTGGCCCTCGCCGGGAAGGGTCCCGAGCGGCTGAGCCGCCATGGCCTTAAGAGTTGCCAGTTCAAGCGGATCCCCGGCGGCTCCCAATCGCCCGTGCCGCCCCGGCACGGTGCAGACCAGGATTTGGCCGCGTTCATCCACGAGAAAGGCCTTGTTGCTCTGCCACCAACCGGACTCCACCACGTGCTTGAACAGAAAATCAAAATTGGCCACGACCTCGAGCTTCCCGAGGGGTCGCCCATGTTCGTCGAGAAGCTCGGAGATCATGCTCATCGTACCGTGCTCTCCGCGGGCGTCGAACCGCGGAGCCGTGATTTCACGGATGCTCGCGCCGTGAAAGCGGCGGAGCCGCCAGGCCTTGCCCATGCCGGGGGAACCTCGTCCAGGGAGTTGGGGGTGAAGACCCGCCTCAGCCCCTGCGGGGGCAGCGTCTCCCCCCTTGTTCCAGCTGAGCTTCACATCGATGACCCCCTCCCGGCGGCTCAACCGGTCGAGGGCCCAGGCATGAAAGGATTCATCATACTGGGCGCCGGAAGTCTCATGGAACAGCCGGATGCTTTCCTTGATGCCGGCGAGATGCATGTCCATCTGGTGGGCGGCGCGCTGCAGCTTGAGCAGGGCCGCTTCATGCCATTGGTCGAGCAGCAGGTCGCGGGCGTAGAAAAAGCCGGCCACTCCCATGACGACCAGGAGGGCCGTGACGGGCAGAATCAAAAACAGCATGAAGCGCCCTTGCAGGCTGGTGGGCTGAACGAAGGCCATCCGCGACCTCATGGGGTTGCTAGAAAACGGTTAATCCAAAAATCGTGCAAACCGTCCGTTCGCCGGCAAGTCTTCCGGCGCCGGTTGAGAATCTATAATTATATTGATATACACTCAACGGATTTGCATCAACCGATAAAAAAATGAAACGGAGGCCCAGAACTTCATGCCGCTTGAAGGCCGGCATATTTCCTACCGGTATCCGAATTCGGCGGGGGAGGTGTTCACCGATTTGAATTTCCGGCTGAACGGCCCCGGATTTCACGCCCTTTTCGGCCCTTCGGGGGTGGGCAAGACCACCCTGGCCAAACTGTTGAGCGGCACGATCAAAGGCTTCGAGGGTGCCATCACTGAAAATGGAATCCGGCGGGTGCTCTACACGTACAACCTCGAACGCCTGCCCGGATGGTCGAACGTCCGCGCCCATTTCGAGGAAATCGCCCCGTCCGCCGGTCGCCGCCGGATGGAAGAGCTGATTGCAACCTTCGGGATGGAGGCCAACCTCGAGTCGCGCTTCCATCGGCTGTCGCTCGGCCAGCAGAACCGCGCCAACCTCATCCGTTATCTCCTGCAGGATTTCGACCTGCTCATCATGGATGAAAGCCTGGCCAACGTGGATGAGGTTACCCGCGAAAAAATCATCCTGAAAGTTAAAATTTTGTTCCCGGACCGGTGCTTTCTCTACATTTCCCACAATGTGGCGGAGGTCGCCAAGTTCTGCAGCCAAGTATTCGTGCTGCGCAGCCCGTCCCGGTCTCCCCAGCTGGTGGCGGCGCAGGGATGCGACCACCGGGAAGGCGCCGAATCCGACCCCGGCCGGCTGGAGCGCGCCATGCTGGAGATCGTTCATGCTGCATAGGCGCATCTATCAGTTTTTGATCATTTACGCGATCGGGCTGGGCCTGCTGCTGGCGCTCAAGTACGGCCTCAGCCTTTCGGACTACGTCATTCCCAGCCCCGACGAAATCGTGCGAACGGGCCGCACCTATGGCGGCCTGTACCTGCTGGCCGTGCTCAACACATTGGCGGTGGCCATTCTCGGCCACATCCTGGCCATCGGCCTGGCGACGCTCGTTGCCGTCATCGGCCGGCTGACGGCCTGGATCGGATCCTTTATTCGCACGGCGGCTTACAACATTCAAGCCTATCCCATCGTCGCGGTCGCGCCGATCATTTTCATTCTGCTCGGCGATGGACTGCAGTCGCGGTTATTGATCGCCGCCATGATCTGCTACTTCCCGCTGCTGCTTTCCTTTATCGGGGTTTTTTCAGAACCCATCCAGGAAATCGAACACTTTTATGAATCCACGGGGCGGATGACCTGGCGCCTGCAGGTCAAGATTCGGGCCTTCGAGAACATCCAAAAACTGACAACGGTGGTTGTGGGCAGCGCCACCATGGCCATGGTCGGAACCATCGTGGCCGAGTTTATCGCCGCTACAGCGGGCATCGGCTACAGCATCCGCATTGCGCTGTATCAAAGCGATCTGGCGAAGATCCTGGTCGCGTTGTTTTGGATCGGCGTCGGCACCTCGCTTTACCTAGTCGGCCTCGAATGGATCGGCAACGCACTTCAAAAACGTCTGAAAAGCGTTTGAAACGGCGTTATTAAATGTACAGCAAAACAAAACTCTTATTCGTATCATCTCTCATTTTTCTTTCGGCCTGCGCGCCGCCGGAAAAATTAGAAGAAGTGAATTACCGGCTCAAGTGGCTCTACAATGTCAGCACCGTCGGCGATCTCTACGCCGAGACCCGCGGCTATTTCATGCGCCACGGCCTAAAAGTCAACGTCAAGCCCGGCGGCCCGGAGCGCGACGCCTTGAAGGAGCTCGAACTCGGCCATGCCCAGTTCGGGGTGGCCTCGGCCGACCAGGTGCTGCGGGCGGTTGCCAAGGGGGCGCCCATCGTGGTGCTGGCCCAGCTGTTCCAAGTCAACCCCCTGCACTGGATCTACCGGCCCGACCAGATCGCCTTCTCCGGCGGCGATGATCTAAGAGGCAAACGCATCGGGGTTACCTTCGGCGGCAACGACGAGGCCATCCTGCGGGCGCTTCTGGCGCGATACGGCATCGCCGAAAACCAGGTGACCCTTTTCAGCGTCCGCTATGACTACATGCCGTTTTATGAGAAACGGGTGGATTTCTGGCCGCTCTATCTCAACGCACAGGCCGTCATCATCGGTGAAAAGCTGGAAAAGGCCGGAGAACCCTTTGCCTTCCTGAGTCCGGACCAGTTGGGAGTGCGGTTCGTTGCCAACTCGGTGGTGACCACCCGCGAAATGGTTGAAAAGCGCCCCGAAACCGTGAAGCGGTTTCTCAACGCCTTGCTGGAGGGATGGCGCGATGCGCTGGACCCGCGCCACCAGGAACAGGCGATCCAAGTGCTGCTGGAAGCCGACCGGGAGACGCCCGAGGCCGTGGTCCGCCGGCAGCTTCCCGTAACCCGTGAGCTGATGCTGCCGCCGGCCGGGGTCGCATTCGGCACGATCGACACGGCCGCCTGGAAGCAGACCGAAGCCATCCTGCGATCGCAGAAGTTGATTCCGGGACCCGTCGACGTTGAATCCCTGTTGTTCACATTCAAATAAGAAAGGAATTCCGATCATGCCCAAACGCAGCGACTTGATGACGAAAGGGCCGGAGCGCGCCCCGCACCGCTCACTCCTGAGAGCGGAGGGTTTTACGGATTGGGAGATGGAGCGGCCGATCATCGGCATCGCCAACTCATTCAACGAGATCATCCCGGGGCACATGCACCTGGACAAGCTGGTGGACGCGGTTAAGGCCGGGGTTTACGCCGCCGGCGGCACTCCGGTGGTCTTCAACACCATCGGCGTGTGCGACGGCATCGCGATGAACCATGTCGGCATGAAGTATTCGCTGCCCAGCCGGGAGCTCATCGCCGACTCCCTCGAAATCATGGCCATGGCCCATCCTTTCGACGGACTGGTGCTCATGGCCTCCTGCGACAAGATCATCCCCGGCATGCTGATCGCGGCGGCGCGGCTGAACATTCCGGCGATTTTCGTCTCCGGCGGCCCCATGCTGGCGGGCAAGGTCGGCGGAAAAGAGCTCGGCCTGGACAAGGTTTTTGAAGCCGTGGGCCGGTTCAAGGGCGGCAAGATCACTGCGGGGGATCTGCACGCATGCGAATGCGCCGCCTGTCCGGGAGCCGGCTCCTGCGCCGGCATGTTCACGGCGAACACCATGAGCAACCTCACGGAAGCCCTGGGAATGGCTCTGCCCTTCAGCGGCAGCGCGCCGGCGGTCTTCGCGGAACGGATCTGGATCGCCAAACAGACCGGCCTCAAAGCGGTGGAGCTGGTGAAGAAGGGGATTCGGCCGCGGGACATCATGACCCGGGAAGCCTTCGAGAACGCCATTGCCGCCGACATGGCGCTCGGCGGCTCCACCAACACGGCGCTGCACATCCCGGCCATGGCCTATTATGCCGAGGTCGACATCACCTTAAAGGATTTTGCCGTTTTCACCGAAAAAATCCCTCACCTCACCTCGCTCGCGCCGGCCGGCCCCCACCATGTGAGCGACCTCTACTATGCCGGCGGCATCCCGGCCATCATGGCCGAATTGAAGCGTGCCGGCCTCGTACATGATCAGGTGATGACGGTATACGCCAAACCGCTGGGTAAAATGCTGCGGGAAATAAAGGCCGGCATCAAGGATCCGGCGGTGATCCGTTCGGTCCAAAACCCGGTGCATGCCAAAGGCGGCCTCGCCGTTCTGACCGGGAACCTGGCTCCCGGCGGCGCCATCGTCAAACAGGCGGCTGTCTCCGACGAGATGCTCCGGCACACGGGGCCGGCCCGATTGTTCGATTCCGAAGAAGATGCCTTCCAGGCGATCGTCGGTGGGCGGATCAAAAAGGGCGATGTGATCGTGGTCCGGTACGAAGGACCAAAGGGCGGCCCCGGAATGCAGGAGATGCTCTCCCCGACCTCGGCGCTGGCCGGCATGGGGCAGGACAAGGAAGTGGCCCTGATCACCGACGGGCGATTTTCCGGCGCCAGCCGCGGAGCAGCCATCGGCCATGTTTCACCGGAAGCGGCCGCCGGGGGACCGATCGGGGCTTTGCAGGAGGGCGACCTCATCGAGATCGACATCCCGGGCAAGCGTTTGAACGTGAAGCTCAACCAGAAGGAAATCAAGCAGCGTCTTGCCGCCTTGCCCCGATTCGCGCCGAAGATCAAAACCGGGTATCTCGGCCGCTACGCGGAACTGGTCTCCAGCGCGGACAAGGGGGCGGTGTTTCCGAGATAAGAATAGCCCGTAGCCCATGGTCCGCAGCTGATAGCCCAACGGATAAGCGCAATTGATTCCGATCAACTATGAGCTATCAGCCATGGGCTAAGAACTGAATCAGCTATGGGCTGAGAGCTGAATCAACTGCATTCAGCCATCGTCTTTCAGAGCCTGCCGGCTGACCCTCGGATCGGCGAGGGCTGAGTCCAGCGATCCAGTCCGCCCTCGTAGAACCATTTGTCGGGAAAACCCCGGCGGGTGGTGAAGGTCGGATTTTCCGCCCAGCGGATGAGTTGTTCGTAGGCATCGCGCAGCTTGCGGAACAGCGTGGCATCACCGCCCTGATCCGGGTGATGTACCTTGGCCTGGCGGCGGAAAGCGCGTTTGATGATCTGCTGCAGGTGCGGCGAATGCAGGTCCTTGTTGCGGAGCTTGAGGTGGGTCAGCGATCTGGCCATGCGCGCCGGCTCGCGGACCTCCAGCGGCCGAACCGAATTGATATCGCCATCGGTCGGCTTGGCCTTGCCGAGAATAAAGCGCGAGGCCAGGTAGCGTTTCTTGGTCCGACGCACCTCTTCCCACCAGGCGTTGCCCAGCAGGTTGAACATCTTGCAGAAGTCATCGACCGGTTTTTTCCCCTTGGCTCGGGGAAATATGAAACTCGCTAGGTCGGTCGAACCATAGGGCAGCATGTCCAGGATGACCAGGTGTTCGGTGAAATAGAAGGTGGCATAGCGAATCTGCAACGCCTGCAGAAGGCCGGTGCGGATGTTGAGATTGTGGCGCAGCTTCTGCCGGCATTCGAGCGAACAATACCGGCGACGCTTCATGTCGACGGTGGTGCCGCAGGACAGGCAGCGCCGAAGGCTGCCATTGTTTTGGATCAACGGATATGGGCTGCGCTGACGATTCATCTCGATCGGCCGCGGCGGCATGGAATCAAAACCCGCCGGCCTCCTGTTGAGTTGCGATAATCTTTCCAATCAAAAGAATTTTGGATGTTATCACGTTGGAACGCCGGGCGTCAAAGGCCTTCCGCAAACCACTTTTCGAAAATAAGCCATCCGGCGGGCGATGCCGTCGTTCGATCGCTTTCAAAAAATA
>CAYRUF010000033.1:0-26781 GCA_964427375.1 uncultured Desulfatibacillum sp.
GGGATGGGAGACCGGGGGATGGGAGACCGGCTGGGCCTGGTGCCGACAGCAGGGCATGCTGCAGGTCTCCGAACCGGAGCAGACCGGAGCCAGGGCAGCGCCAAAGATGAACAGGGCCAGCAGGATATGGAGCGATTTGGCTGCCGTTGATTTCATAGTGTACGAATATAGAAGCTTCAATGAGCGAATGTCAACCCGAAAATCAACCGGCGACCACGACGTCGACCACGCTATAAGCTTTTTCCCGATTGAGCCAGGTCCCTCAGCCCTTCCGCATCGAGCAGGGCGATTTTCCGGCCTTCGACTTGAATGAGCTGCTGGGAGGACAGCTTGGCGAAAATGCGCGAGAGGGTTTCGGGGATCGTGCCGAGGAGGCTCGCCAGCTGGCCCTTGGATATGCTCAGCGTGACCTGGTCCAAAGTTCCCTGCTCATCGGCCAGGTAGAGCAGATAGGTGGCCAGACGCGCCGGGATTTCTTTGAGGGACAGATTTTCGATTTGGACCGCGAACTGCCGCAGCTTGAGGGACAGATCGGCCAGCAGCTTGAGCGACAGGGCCGGGTTTTTTTCGAGCAGGGCGACGAAGGCCGAGCGCGGAAAAAACAGCGCACGCGCGTCCTGAAGCGCTTCCGCATTCGCCGGGAAATGCTCGCCGGCAAAAACAGGGACTTCTCCGAAAGTCTGCCCGACGGAGAAAATGTGCAGGATATGCTCCTTGCCGTCGGGGGAGACCTTGAAGATTTTGACGGTTCCCTTGAGAATGACGTAGAATCCGCTGCCTTCGTCCCCCTCGGAGAAAATCAACTCGCCCCGGCCGAAGCTCTTCTCCAGGGCGATGCCCTGAAACTGGTCCAGCTGCGCCCGGCTCAGGCCGCTGAAAAGCGGGATACGCGCAAGGATGGCCGACGCTTTTTCCATGCCGCTTCTTCTGGCAGCATTTGGAATCCAAGTCAAGGCATTGGCCGTCCAAGCGCCGCTGACGGCGGTCGCCGGCCAGCCCGCGGGTGGACATCCTCGCTGCGGAGCCTTATTGTTTCATTTATTCAGCGATTTTATCACCTGACAGCGGAGTCCGCAGGGGTGTGCGCCCCGCCGGACCTTCCCATAACAATCAATCGCTCAAATTAGGAATCTGCCATTCGAGAAATCCGGCGGCAGCGCCACAAAAACACCCTCCACGGCAAGTTGCGTTCAAAAAAATCCTGATCTTTTGATCTATGTCAAGGCGCAAACCGCCCGCAGCGAATAGCATCCGGCCATGCTTGAAAAAGCGAACCCCATTTTCCTGCACACGAAAACCGACTCATCAACGAAAGGAGCTGCATCATGTTTTGTTATCAATGCGAACAGACGTCCAAAGGCGAAGGCTGCACCAAAATCGGCGTTTGCGGCAAGACCGCCGAGGTCGCGGCCCTTCAGGATCTGCTCATCTATGGATTGAAGGGGCTTTCCCTGGTGGCCGTCGAGGCCCGCAAACAAAAGCTCGACCTGACCGATGTGAACCGTTTCACCCTGCAGGCCACCTTCTCGACGCTGACCAACGTCGATTTCGATCCGGCCCGCTTCGTGGAGCTGATCGGCCGCTGCGCGGCGCTGCGCGAAGACCTTAAAAAGAAGGTGAAACAGGCCGGCGGCCCGGCCGATTTCAGCCAGGAGGCCGCCACCTTCGCCCCGGCGGGCACGGTGGAGGCCCTGGTCGCCCAGGCCGAAAAAACCGGCGGCGTCAAGGCGCCGGCCGCGGATGCGGACGCCCAGGCCTTGCGGGAGCTTCTGATCTACGGCCTCAAGGGCGTCGCCGCCTATTCCGACCATGCCTGGATCCTCGGCCAAAAAGATGAAAGCGTCTACGCCTTCATCCACGAGGCTTTCGCCGCCACCCTGAACCCGGCCCTGGGCGTCAACGACTACCTCGGCCTGGTGCTCAAGTGCGGTGAAACCAACCTGAAGGCGATGGAGCTTCTGGATGCCGCCAACACCGGAACCTACGGCCACCCGGTGCCGACCAAGGTTCCGCTCGGGCACAAGAAAGGCAAGGCCATATTGGTGTCCGGCCACGATCTCAAGGATCTCGAGGAAATTCTCAAGCAGAGCGCCGGCAAGGGAATCCAGGTTTACACCCACGGCGAGATGCTGCCCTGTCACGGCTACCCGGAGCTGAAACAGAAATACCCGCATTTCTTCGGCCACTACGGCACGGCCTGGCAGAACCAGGCCAAGGAATTCGCCAAGTTCCCGGGGGCCATCGTCATGACCACGAACTGCATCCAGAAGCCGACCGACACCTATCGGGACAACATTTTCACCGCCGGCCTGGTGGGCTGGCCCGGGGTGAGGCACATCGCCGACGGCAACTTCAAGCCCGCCATCGACAAAGCCCTGGCCCTGCCCGGCTTCAGCGAAGATGAGGCCGGGAAGGAGGTCATGGTGGGTTTTGCCCGCAACACCGTCATGAGCGTGGCCGGAAAAGTCATCGAGCTGGTCAAGGCGGGCAAGATCAAGCACTTTTTCCTGGTGGGCGGCTGCGACGGCGCCAAGCCCGGCCGCAGCTACTACACGGAGTTCGTCGAGAAAGTGCCCAAGGACTGTGTCGTGCTGACGCTGGCCTGCGGCAAGTTCCGCTTCTTCGACCAGGATCTGGGCGCCATCGACGGCATTCCGCGGCTGCTCGACGTCGGGCAGTGCAACGATGCCTATTCGGCGGTTCAGATCGCCGTGGCGCTCGCCAAGGCCTTCAACTGCGGCGTCAATGACCTGCCGCTCTCGCTGATCCTGTCCTGGTACGAGCAGAAGGCCGTGGCGATCCTGCTGACGCTGCTCTACCTCGGCATCAAGAACATCCGGCTCGGCCCGAGTCTGCCGGCCTTCGTGACGCCCAATGTGCTCAACGTCCTGGTGGAGAAGTTCAACATCGCCCCCATCAAGACCCCGGATGAGGACCTCAAGGCCATTCTGAAATAGCATCTTCCGCGCGGTTGGGACGGCCGGGGTTCTCCGTTGGGGAGCCCCGGTTTAGTTTAGGTTTGATTTAGGTCAAAGACAGGCTGCGACGGGCTGCGGTAGAATCGGGGTCAATGAATTCAACCTGCCTCAAGGAGCTGCAATCATGCGATGCCCTGGCCAAGACATGCAATACTGGAAACCGGGCGCCATCTTCGAGTCCAGTTGTCCGCAATGTGGAAATCCCGTGGAGTTTTTCAAGGACGACACGGCCCGCAAATGCGGCCGGTGCGGACATCGCTTCGTCAACCCGCAGATGGACTTCGGCTGTGCGGCCTATTGCCCCTACGCCGAGCAGTGCCTGGGCACGCTGCCGGAGGGGCTCGCCGCCCAAAAGGACAACCTGCTGAAGGACCGCGTCGCCGTCGAGATGAAGCGCTGCTATCGGAACGACTTCAAGCGCATCGGCCGCGCCTGCCGGATGGCCCGGTATGCGGAGCGCATCGGCAAGGCGGAAACGGGCAACCTGGCGGTGATCCTGGCGGCGGCCTATCTGCTGGACCTCGACGAGCCCGCCGCAGCCCGCGACATCCTGACCCGTCTCGGCGCCCGCGAGGACCTGGTCAACGAGGTCGGCGACATCATCGCCCATCACCGGATGGCCCGCACGGATGACTCCGTCAATTTCCGGGCCGTTTGCGACGCCGATGCGCTGGAGCGCCTGGAAGCCGAACACAAACAGCATCCCATCGCTGCCGACGAACTAACCGCGCGCATCGAACGTTCCTTTCTGACCGCGGCCGGCCGCCAGGCGGCGCGGGAAACTCTCATTGCTTCGAGGTGAACCCATGAAAGTCATCCGCAAAATCATCAAGATCGACGAAGACCTGTGCAACGGATGCGGCAACTGCGTGCCGGCCTGCGCCGAGGGGGCGCTCGAAATCATCGACGGCAAGGCGCGCGTGATCGCCGACATCTACTGCGACGGGCTGGGGGCCTGCCTGGGGGAATGCCCGACCGGCGCCCTGACCATCGAGGAGCGGCAGGCCGACGAGTTCGACGAGCATGCCGTGGAGGAGATGCTGGCGGCCAAGGAGAAAACCGCGGCAGCGCCCAAGGTGCTGCCCATGGCCGCCGGCGGCTGCCCGTCGGCCCGCATGGTGCAAAGTTTTGGGACGGCTGCCGCGGCCGCTCCGGTTGCCGGAGAACCCGTTGAATCGGCCCTCAGCCACTGGCCGGTCCAGATCATGCTGGTGCCGCCGACCGCGCCGTTTCTGAAGGGGGCGGATCTCCTGGTCCTCGCCGATTGCGTTCCCGTGGCCTTCCCGACCCTCCACCGCGACTTCCTGCAGGGCAAGCGCGTGATGCTCGGCTGTCCCAAGTTCGACAATGCGGAGGCGTACATCGACAAGTTTGCTCAAATCTGCAAACAGTCCGGCATCCGCAGCATTACCTCGGTCGTCATGGAAGTGCCCTGCTGCGCCGCCCTGCCGGTGATCGTCCAAAAAGGCATGCAGCGCTCCGGCGTCCAGATCCCGCTGGAAGAAGTGGTCATCAGCGTGCGCGGCAAAATCCTGCAGCGCCGCCAGACAGCGACCGCCTGATGCTGTCTTGTGAGACACGCCTGTGCCATAAATCAACCCGAGACTAGATTGCATTGTCATTTCCGGTGTGATATTCGGAAATTGTTTGACGATATCCATGATCGCCGCCGGCATGGATGGATGCGGTGCTGTATCGGGTTTGCGTGGCGGGAATGGATCGCGGTCGTGCCGCCCGGTCATTGCCGTGAGACCAATCTTCCATAATTCAAGCTGTTAGAGGCACCCGCCGCTTCTGTTCTCCTCTGGCATGAAATTTGATTCAGCCGCCATGGCTCCCATCATGCCGCCATGCCGGAGGGAAACGCCGTGAGGCCCTGCAATCTTCATATCGTCAAAACGTTGAAGCTGACGGAAGAAATGATCCATTTGGCCGACCGCGGCGAGGCGGACCGCGAAGACAATGGCTGCGGGATCCTCTACGGCGTCTTGCGGGATTCGGCCTACAAGCTCAAAAAACTGGCTGAGGCGGAAAAACAGAACCACGTCCGAAAAGGATGGTGGGAACCGAAGGACGGCGACGTCGATTCGTGACAGCGTTCGCCGCGCCATCATCCCGTTGAGGAAATGATTCGAATAGGAGGACTGCAGCCCATGCCGAGGATTAAGGGTACCCGCACCGAAAAAAACCTGTTGACAGCCTTCGCTGGTGAATCTCAGGCGCGCAACCGCTACACCTATTTCGCCGGCCAGGCCCGCAAAGACGGTCTGGTCCAGATCGCCGACATTTTTGCTGAAACTGCCGACCAGGAAAAAGAGCACGCCAAACGTTTTTTTAAGTTCCTGGAGGGCGGCGACGTCGAAATCGCCGGCAGTTTTCCGGCCGGCGTCATCGGAACGACGCTGGAGAACCTGAAGGCCGCAGCGGCGGGCGAACACCACGAACATACCAGCATGTATCCGGGGTATGCCCGAATCGCCGACGAGGAAGACCTGAAAGATGTCGCCGCAGCCTTTCGCGCCATTGCGGTGGCCGAGAAGCAGCATGAGAAACGCTATCTCGATTTGGCGGCCAACATCGAAGCCGGCCGCGTGTTCAAACGCGAATCGGCTGTGACCTGGCGTTGCCGCAACTGCGGGTATCTGCACGTCGGCGCAACGGCGCCGGAACTTTGCCCGGCCTGCCTGCACCCTCAGGCCCATTTCGAACTGCTGGGTGAAAACTGGTAACCCATCATTCAACCCGTAAGCATGGAAAGGAGACCGATCATGGCCGAACAGCTTCAAATCTACAAATGCGACACCTGCGGAAACATCGTCGAAGTCCTGCACGGCGGGGGCGGCGAACTGGTCTGCTGCGGACAGCCGATGAAGCTCTTCAAAGAGAACACCGTGGATGCGGCCAAGGAAAAGCATGTGCCGGTCGTCGAAAAAACCGCCGAGGGATTCAAAGTCAAAGTGGGCAGCGTCGCCCATCCCATGGAGGAGAAGCATTGGATCGAGTGGGTCGAGCTGGTCGTCGACGGCAAAGTTTACCGCCAATTCCTGAAGCCCGGCCAAGCGCCGGAGGCGACCTTCTGCATCAAAGCCGACCGGGCGGCCGCCCGCGAGTACTGCAACCTTCACGGCTTGTGGAAAGCGTAGGAGGCCATTGCCATGCCAAGCTGGAAATGTTCCAAATGCGGGTATACGTTCGAGGCGGATGCGTATCCCAACCAGTGTCCGTCCTGCAAGGAAAAATGTGAATTCCTGGACAACACCTGCTATACTCCGGATTGCGCCGCCACCGGGATCGATCCGCGTATCGCCAAGCCCAAACCCTGACCCGACGGCCGGCTGCGAGCCGGCCTTGTTCGGATGCCGCCCGCATTCCAAGGGCTGGAAGGGAGTACGGTCGTTATGGGAAAGGTGCTGATTGTATTCGCCAGCCGGACCGGCGAAACCCAAACCATTGCCGACCTGATCGGCGAGGGGGTCCGCATGGGCGGCCATCAAGCCGATGTGGTCAATGTGAAGAACATCCAGAGCGAGGCCGACCTGGCCGGGTATGACGGCTATGTCTTCGGATCCGCCACCTATCACGGCGACATGCTGCAGGCGATGAAGACGTTTCTATTCCTCGCCGAAAAGGCCCTGCTGGAGGGCAAGGTCGGAGGCGCCTTCGGCTCGTTCGGTTGGAGCGGGGAGGCCAACGACCGCATTTACCAGACCATGAAAAACATCTTCAAAATGAACATGGTGGCCGACTGCCTGCGGTTGAAGACCAGCAACCTCGGCGGCGGTGTCCAGATGGCCCAGGATTACGGCCGTCAATTGGCGAAACAACTCAGCGCATAAATTCGGCTACGGAAGGAGAGGACGTCATGGCCCCCAATGAAACCACGCCCCAGCATTGCCCCGGTTACGCCAATTTCAAGAGTTTGAAATCCTTCACCTGCAACTGCCCGAAATGCGGCACCGCGAAGGAAATTTTTTCCGACGAATTCGATCGACCCCACAAGTGCGGCAAATGCGGGGAGCCGATCGATTTCACCCAGTGCCAGCTGGCGGGCGAAGGCAAGAGCCTGTCGCCGCGTTGAGCGCTGGCAGCATCGCTTTTTTTAAGGCCACGGCTCCCCTCGGGCTGCGCCTGCGGCCGTCCACGCCCGCACGAATTCGGAGACCAATGACGACTCGAATCATCGCCGGCAAGATGCTGATGATGCTGCTGGCCACGCTCGCCGCCGGAGGCTGGGTCTGGGCCTCGGCCGCGCCTCCGGACCGGGGGGCGGCCGAGATTATCTTGGACGGCGGAACCAGCGGCAAGGTCAAATTCCCCCATCAGCGCCACCAGGAAACGCTGACGGACTGCAACATCTGCCACGCGGCATTTCCGCAGAAAGCCGGCGCCATCGAAGATCTCAAAGCCCAGGGCAAACTGGCCAGGAAGCAGATCATGAACGATCAGTGCACCAAGTGCCACCGGGAAAAGAAACAAGCCGGCGAGAAAGCCGGTCCAACGACCTGCACGACCTGCCACGCCAAACCATGATCGGATCCGGACCATGCTGATCCTCGGTTTACAGGGAAGCCCCCGCAAGAAAGGCAACACGAATTTCCTGCTCTCAACGTTCCTGCAGGCGGCGGAGCGGCGGGGCGCGGTGACGCGGGCCGTCCAGGTGGCGGAGCGCCACATTCTGCCCTGCAAGGAGTATGTGGTCTGCGAGAAGAAGGGAACCTGCCCGATCGACGACGACATGGCCGGCGAAATTTACGGCCTGCTGCGGCAGGCCGAGGTCGTCGTGCTGGCGTCGCCCATTTTTTTCTACAACATGACCTCCCAGCTCAAGGCCGTGGTGGATCGCTGCCAGGCCTTCTGGGCGCGCAAGTACCGGCTCAAACTGAACGACCCCCTCAAAAACACGCGCCGGGGATATCTGCTCGGCGTCGGCGCGACGCAGGGCAGGAACCTCTTCGAGGGGCTGCAGTTGACCGCCAAGTATTTCTTCGACGCCATCGATGCCCGCTATGAGGGCAGCCTGGTCTACCGGGGAATCGAGGGCGCCAAGGATCTGGCCAACCACCCGACGGTCCGGGAGGACGTGGAGCAAGCGGTGGACGCGTTGATGGCGTCTTACGCGGCGAGGAAGAGGGTTCTGTTCCTGTGCCGCCAGAACGCCGGCCGCAGTCAGATGGCCGGGGCCTTCGCCCAACACCTCGCCGGCGACCGCCTGGATGTGGCGACCGCCGGCAGCCGGCCGGCGGAAAAACTGAACTCCGACGTGGTGTCCGCCATGGCCGAAAAAAAGATCGACCTGGCCTTCAGGACCCCCCAGGGGATCGAGGCGGCGCTGGCCAACGGCCGGCCCGATGCGATCGTCACCATGGGATGCGGCGAAGAATGCCCGCTGGTTCCCGGAGCGCTGCATCAGGAATGGGACGTGACGGATCCTTCCGGCCAGCCGATGGAAACCGTGCGCCGGGTCCGGGACGAGATTGAATCCCGCGTTGAACAGTTGATCACCACGCTGTGCGGATGATATGAACCGATAACGACGAGGGGTGCGCCCGTGTCCAAACCCGAAGACATGTATCAGTGCCAAACCGTCAACTGCGGCTATATCTACGACCCGGATCGCGGCGACCGCAAGGGCAAGATTCCCAAGGGGGTCCAGTTCAAGGATCTTCCCGATCACTGGGTCTGCCCCGTGTGCGGCGCCGGCAAGAAGATGTTCAAACCACTGGCCGGACCGGGGTCGACCCAAGACGAATCCGCCTAGACGTGCGGCGGCGACACCGAGTTGCGCTGAACCGCCGCATGCGTTCTAGGGATTAACTTCAAACCATCCAAAGGAGGAAATACGTCATGGCGAAGTATGTTTGTCAGGTGTGCGGTTATGTTTATGATCCGGCGCTGGGCGACCCCGACAACGGCGTTGCGCCCGGGACCCCCTTCGAAAAACTGCCGGACAGCTGGGAATGCCCGGTGTGCGGCGCTTCCAAGGCGGATTTTGCCAAAGAAGCCTGAAGCCCCGTCTGGGTTCCGGCAACCGTTGATGCCCTTTGCTTTCAGCCCGGTGGCTGAAGAAAAGGGCATCGCCTTTTGGCCCGCCCGGCACCGGACCCCGCCGACGGACGGTCGCGCAGGGCCAGCCGTTGCCGACCTCGCTTTCATGATTAGATTCTACCGGACCGCATAAGCCGAAACTTGGCAAAGAGGAGAAAAATGGACCCTGTTCAAATTGCCCCTGGCGTGTTCAACGTGGGTGTCAGAGATTGGAATATCCGGGACTTTCACGGCTATTCCACCGACCTGGGAACCACGTACAACGCGTTTCTGGTGATGGATGAAAAAATCGCGCTGATCGACTCGGTCAAAAAGCAATTTGCCGACCGGTTGATCGACA
The DNA here is from genome assembly GCA_964427375.1 of uncultured Desulfatibacillum sp. GTDB lineage: Bacteria > Desulfobacterota > Desulfobacteria > Desulfobacterales > SpSt-501 > SpSt-501. The sequence continues at coordinate 9,364 of CAYRUF010000033.1, forward strand.
ACATCGCCCGCATCGTCGATCCCCGCAAAATCGACGTGGTGATCAGCAATCACACCGAGCTCGACCATTCCGGGAGCCTGGCGCGCATCATGCATCGGGTCGGTGAAGACAAGCCGCTGTACTGCTCGAAAATGGGGGCGAAAAACCTCGCCCGCCACTTCCCCCAAAAGTGGAACTACCGCGCCGTGGGCTCGGGTGAAGAGCTGAAGCTCGGCAAGCGCACCCTGGCCTTTCTGGAAACCCGCATGATTCACTGGCCGGACAGCATGTTCTCCTACCTCAAGGAGGACGGCATCCTCTTTTCGAGCGACGGCTTCGGGCAGCACTACGCCGGCCCGGAGACCTTCGACGACGAGATCGGCGATCGGATCATGGCCCACGCCAAGAAATACTTCGCCAACATTCTGCTGCTCTACACGACCCATATCGAAAAGCTGATCCGACAGGTTGCGGAGATGAAGCTGAATCTGCGCATGATCTGCCCGGACCACGGAATCATTTGGCGCAGAGACCCCGGCAGGATCGTCCAGGCCTATCTCGCTTGGTGCCGCCAGGAGCCGGAGCGGAAGGCAGCCGTGATCTACGACACCATGTGGCACAGCACCGAGGCCATGGCCGAGGCCATCAACGCGGGGATCATGGCGGCGGGCGTACCGTCCAAACCGATGAACCTGCGGTCCTGGCATCGCAGCGAAGTGATGACTGAGGTTTTCGACGCCCGCGCCGTGGTCGTGGGATCTCCCACCCTGAACAACGGCTTGTTTCCCACGGTTGCCGATTTTCTTTGCTACATGAAGGGGCTCAAGCCCAAGAACAAGATCGGAGCGGCGTTCGGATCCTACGGATGGAGCGGTGAGGCCGTCAAATTGATCGAAGGCGAGTTGGCGGACATGAAGATCGAACTCGCGCAGCCGGGGCTGCGAACTCAGTTCGTACCCGAAAAGGCAACCCTGGACGCCTGCCATGAATTCGGCTTAAAAATCGGCCAGGCCGTGGCGGCGGCTCCCGGTGCCGGCCGGCCGGCGGCTGCCTGATCGCCCGGATCCGGCCGGCCGGTGGCGAACGGGATAAGGCGATGAAACGTCCCATTGTCGAACTGAGCGAGTGCATCCGCTGCGAGGTGTGCGTCACGGCCTGCCCGGCGGCTTTCCGCATGAACGATGCCGGGTTCGTCGAAGTCATCGACCTGAGCGCCTACCCGGAGGATGAGGTGAACGAGGCGATCAAGCACTGCCCGGCGGATTGCATCCGCTGGGAAGAGGAATAGAGGCGATTCGAGCTGCATCGATGGAACCGAATCGACCCAGCGGACGCGAACTCAAACGGATGCTGGCTGCCCTGCTGGTCTCCGATGGGTTTCCGTCGTCTCTGGATGCCATCGACGACCGGCCGGGCCGGCAGGTCGTCAACCCCTTGTTCGCGTTTTTCTGCGATGGGGATGCCTTGCGGCGCTGGCGGGCCGTGACCGCGATGGGCCGGGTGGTCGCCCGCCTGGCCGATGAGAACCTGGAATCCGCGCGGGTGGTCATGCGGCGCTTCATGTGGAACCTGAACGAGGAATCGGGTGGGATCGGCTGGGGTTGCCCGGAAGCCATGGGGGAGTGCATGGCGCGCAGCAGCCGGCTGGCCGATGAATATGCGTGCATCCTGTCGTCCTATCTGCATCCGGACCGCAATTTCATCGAACACCCGGCCCTGCAGGAAGGCGTCCTCTGGGGCATCGGACGCCTGGCGCATTCACGGCCCGCATCGATGGCCGGCTGCGCGGAGCTGATAGCGCCGTTTCTGGGATCGCCCGAAGCGGCCCTGCGGGGGCTGGCGGCCTGGGCCGGCGGCCCGGCGTCCGATGCCCGCCTGACGCCGCTTCTGGAAAAACTGGCGGACGACCGCGCATCCTTCCAGCTCTATCGGGGGGAGCGCCTGGAGGTATGTTCGGTGGGCGAGCTGGCCCGGCAGGCGCTGCGTTGGGAGCCCATGAGCGCCACAAACAAGTGAATCCGACCCGCAATAAAAGCTTTCATTACCTGACAGCGGAGTCCGCCTGGGGTGTGCGCCCCGCCGGGCCGCCGCAATTTTTCAGTATCGGTCTCGACGGCGGCCATCCCGCTCAGATAGGCCCAGACAGCCCCGGACGGCAGCGCTCACGACCCCCTCGGCCGTCGCTGCCGGTGCGGAGCCATGGGAGAAACCCCGGGGGCGTTGACGAAGCCTGGGCGTCTTTTGCGGCGGCCCGGCGGGGCGCACACCCCCTGCGGACCTTCCTATAACCACCAATGCAAGAACCGCCCAAGCCATGTCTGAAATGAATTGGACCCCGGACGCCGAAGCCGCCCTGAAGCGCGTCCCTTTTTTCGTTCGCAAGCGGGTGCGGGCGCGCGTGGAAAACGAGGCGCGCGACGCCGGCCGGGACCGCGTCACCCTCTCCGACGTCAAGGCCACGCAGGCCCGTTACCTGTCCGGCATGCAATCCGAAATCAAGGGCTACCAGCTCGACACCTGCTTCGGCCCCAGCGGCTGCCCGAACCGGGCGGTGATCAGCGACTCGCTGCTGGCCCGCGTCGAAACCGTGCTCAAGGCCGCCGATCTGCTGAGCTTTCTTAAATCCCGGGTGCGCGGCGAGCTCAAGTTTCACCACGAATTCCGGGCTACCCTGGCCGACTGCCCGAACGCCTGCTCCCAGCCGCAAATCAAAGACATCGGCATCATCGGCGTCGCGGTTCCGGAAACCACGAACGAAGCCTGCTCCCTTTGCGGCGCCTGCACCGAATCCTGCGCAGAGCACGCGATCGCGCTGGCCCAGGGAGGCAACCCGCCCGGCATCGACACCCGGCGCTGCCTGAACTGCGGCCAGTGCATCCGCGCCTGCCCCACCGGAACCATCGCCGAAGGCTGGAGCGGGTACCGGGTCCAACTCGGCGGACGACTCGGCCGCCACCCCCGGCTGGCGCGCGAGCTGCCGGGCATCTTCAACGCGGATCAGACGATCGAGATCCTGCAGGCCTGTTTAGAGCTCTACAAGACGCGCAGCCGCCACGGCGAACGCTTCGCCCATCTCTTCCAGGAAAGCGACTTCGAGGACTTTGCCCGCCGGTTCTGCGGCACCAGCCCTTGACCCCCGGACAATCCGCGTTAGCATTCGAACATCCACTTCAGCCATGAAGGGGGGCTTCCGACCATGGAACGTAAAACGTTTTCAATCCCCAATATCTCCTGCGGCCACTGCGTGATGACCATAACGAAAGAATTGAAGGAGCTGAAAGGCATTCACAAGGTGGAGGGCAACCCGCAGTTCAAGACCGTTGAGGTCGAGTGGGCTCCTCCGGCCACCGAGGCGCAGATCCGCGCCACCTTGAACGACATCAATTTCCCGGCGGCCGGATGATGGAGCGCGACGATCTGCTCGTGACGGCGGCCCGGGCGTCGATCGTGGCGGGCCTGGCGACCCTCGATGTGTACCGATCCGAGATCGAAGTGGAGTACAAGGCGGACCGCTCGCCCGTCACGCTGGCGGACCGCCGGTCCCACGACATCATCGTCGGCCGTTTGAACGCTGCCGCGATCCCCATCCTGAGCGAAGAAGGCCGGGACATCCCGCATGCGCAGCGCAGCCGCTGGCAGCGGTTGTGGATCGTCGATCCTCTCGACGGCACCAAGGAGTTCGTCAAGCGCCTGGGCGAATTCACGATCAACATCGCCCTGGTCGAGGACGGCCGGCCCACCCTGGGCGCCATCTTCGCCCCCGTTAAAAACGTGCTCTATTTCGGCCGGCTCGAAGACGGGTCTTTTCGCCTGGACGATTCCGCCGCCATCGCCGCCCTGGCGTCGGATGCCGGGCCAGGCGATGCGCCGGCCGTCCTGCAGCGGCTCCGGGCGCGCTCTCAAAAACTGCCCGTCGATGTCGAGGCTCACACGCCCTTCGTGATCGTCGGCAGCCGCTCGCATGCAACGCCCGAGTTGCACGCCTATGTCGACCGGAAGCGCAGTGAATTGGGCGACGTGGCCTTCATCTCCGCCGGCAGCTCGCTCAAGTATTGCCTGGTGGCCGAGGGCCGCGCCGATGTCTATCCGCGCCTGGGCCCGACCATGGAGTGGGATACGGCCGCCGGCCAGGTAATTGCCGAGGCCGCCGGCGCCCGCGTGGTGCGGCACGACACCGGCGAGCCGCTGCGATACAACAAAGCGGACTTGCTCAATCCCTGGCATGTCGTGACGAGAAAGACGACTAAGAGCATAGGGCAAAGGGCATAGAGCATAGAGCATAGAGCTAAGGGAAAAAAGACTTCTCAGATACTTTTGGCTTTACCCCATGCCCTCTGCCCTCTGCCCTATGCCTTTCAGGTTAGATTGAATAAAGATGTCCACCCAAACCCTCCATATCCCCATAGCCGGCATGACCTGCGCCAACTGCGCGGCCACCGTCGAGCGGGTCCTGAAGAAACTGGCCGGCGTGTCCGCGGCCCAGGTCAATTTTGCGAGCGAGCAGGCGGCGGTCAGCTACAACCCCAGGGAGACGCGCCTCGCGCAGATCGTCGAGCAGGTGCGCGGCGCCGGCTTCGCCGTGCCGACCGCCCGGGTCGAACTGGGGCTCACGGGCATGAGCTGCGCCAACTGCGCCGCCACCATCGAGCGCACGCTGAATCAGAAGGTCCCGGGCGTGCTTCAGGCGGCCGTGAACTTCGCGTCCGAGCGCGCGGCGGTCGAATACCTGCCCGGGACGGTCTCGGTGGACGACCTGGTCGCCGCGGTGGCCGGCGCCGGTTTCGGTGCGCTCGTGCCGAGCGAATCCGAGGAATCCGAGGATGCCGAGGCGGCCGCTCGCCGACGCGACATCACGCAGCAGACCCGCAAGTTCACCGTCGGCCTGCTGTGCTCCCTGCCGCTTTTTCTGCTGAGCATGGGCCGCGATTTCGGCCTGACCGGCGAGTGGAGCCATGCCGCCTGGGTGAACTGGCTCTTCCTGGCCCTCGCGACCCCGGTCCAGTTTTACACCGGCTGGGATTACTATACCGGCGGATTCAAAAGCCTGCGCAACCGCAGCGCCAACATGGACGTGCTGGTCGCCATGGGCTCCTCGGTGGCCTATCTGTATTCGCTCGCCGTCCTGGTCGCGCCGGACCTCGGGCACCACGTCTACTTTGAAACCTCGGCCGTCATCATTACGCTCATCAAACTCGGCAAGATGCTCGAGTCGCGCAGCAAAGGCCGCACGGGCGGCGCCATCCGCAAGCTGATCGGCCTGCGGCCGCGGACCGCCCGGGTGATCCGCAACGGCAAAGAAGAGGAAATTCCGCTGGCCCGGGTCGTCGTGGGCGACCAGGTCCTCGTCCGGCCGGGCGAACGCATCCCGGTGGACGGCATCGTCCGGCAGGGCGAGTCGGCCGTGGATGAATCCATGCTGAGCGGGGAACCCCTGCCCGTGGACAAGCATCCCGGCGATGGAGTGGTCGGCGGCAGCATCAACGGCGAAGGGCTGTTGACCTTCGAGGCCAAGGCCGTGGGGCGGGATACGGTCCTGGCCCAAATCATCCGGCTGGTCCAGGAGGCCCAGGGCAGCAAGGCGCCGATCCAGGCCTTGGCCGACCGGGTGGCGGCGGTGTTCGTGCCGGCCATCATCGGGCTGGCGCTGGCCGTCTTTCTGCTGTGGTGGACGCTGAGCGGCGACGGAGTCGCCGCCATGATCCGCCTCGTGGCGGTTTTGGTGATCGCCTGCCCCTGTGCGCTCGGACTGGCCACTCCCACGGCCATCATGGCGGGCACCGGCAAGGGAGCGGAGCGCGGCATTCTGTTCAAGTCCAGTGAAGCGCTGGAGCTGGCGAGCCGACTGACCACCGTCGTGCTCGACAAGACCGGAACCATCACCAGCGGGAAGCCGACGGTCACGGATCTGGTCCCGTTCGCTTCGGCCGGCCTCTCGGAAGACGAGCTGCTGCGCCGGGCCGCCTCCGTCGAAAGAGGCTCGGAGCACCCGCTGGGCCGGGCGATCGTCAAGGCCGCCGAGGACCGCGGGCTGGCCCTCCAGATGCCTTCCGAATTCCTATCCGCGGGCGGTCGCGGGGTCCAGGGCCGGGTGGGCGACTGTTTCGTTGCGGTCGGCCGGCCGGCCTGGATCGAAAGCGATCTTGGAATTTCCCTGGCGGACGCCCGCGAACGCATCCATGCCCTTCAATCCGAAAGCAAGACGGTGATCGCGGTCGCCTGCGACCGGACGCCGGCCGGGTTGATCGCCGTGTCCGACTCGCTCAAAGCCGACTCCGCCGAGGCGATCGGCCAGCTTCACGGGCTGGGCCTGAAGGTCGTCATGCTGACCGGCGACAACCTCGAAACGGCCCGCAGCATCGCCGCGCGGGTGGCGATCGACCGCATTTTTGCCGAAGTTCGCCCGGATGAAAAGGCCGCCAAGGTCAGGGAGCTTCAAGCCGCCGGGGAAAAAGTCGGCATGGTGGGCGACGGCATCAACGACGCCCCGGCCCTGGCCCAGGCCGAGGTCGGCCTGGCCATCGGCACAGGCACCGATGTGGCGATCGAGAGCGCCGGCGTGATCCTCTCCAGCGGCAGCTTGAGCGGGGTGCCGCGCGCCATCCGCCTCAGCCGCGCGACCCTGCGCACCATCTCCCAGAATCTGCTCTGGGCCTTCGGCTACAACCTGGTTTTGGTCCCGATAGCGGCCGGGGCGCTGTACCCCTTCCAGTCCCTGCCCGACATGCTGCGCCACCTCCACCCGATCCTGGCGGCGCTCGCCATGGCCTTCAGCAGTGTTTCGGTCGTCACCAACAGTCTGCGGCTCTACCGGGCGCCCGTGCGTTGACGGTCATGAGGCCTGTAACCGAACGGCCTCGATCGGGTCATTACCCGCGTATTTTGCCGGGCAAAAGCCGTCACGGCAGCCGACACCCAGAAAAAAGTAGACTTCCGCGCCTGACTTCACTATAACCCGCAGGGGGAATTGGAATGAACGAGCTGCTCATCCTTCTGATCGTGGTCGCCGTTTGGGTGTTTCTCCAGGCTTACTTGCTGCCGAAACTGGGGATCCGCACCTGAATGCGCGACGCTTGTCAGGTGACAAGAAAAAATGACGGCGGAACCGGATCCGAATCGCAGAACCGTCCTTGATGACGACACCGAACTGGTCCAGGCGATCAATGCCGGAGACACGCACAGATTCCAGGAGCTGGTCCAACGCTATGAGCAGAAGCTGTACACCTTCGGCCGGCGCATGTGCCGGGACGAATCCGACGCGGAGGACCTGGTCCAGGACACCTTTCTGAACGTCTACCGCTATCTCAAGGATTTTCGTTACGAAACCAAGTTCAAAAACTGGCTCTATCGGGTGGCCGCCAACACCGCGCTTAAAAAGCGCCGGCGCTCCAAGTTCGCGCGCGAACCGGAACTGCCGCTGGAAGAGCTGATCGAGCGCGAGGAGGTCGCCGCTCCCGCGGAGGCCCCGGAATGGGCGCGGATGCCTCTCGATCAGCTGCTCAACGAGGAGCTGCTGGGGGTCCTGCACCAAGCCATCTGGTCGCTTCCGGAAAAATACCGAATCGTGGTGATCCTGCGCGACATCGAAGAGTTCAGCACGGAGGACACCGCTCAGATTCTGAATCTGTCGCCTGCCAACGTCAAGGTGCGCCTGCACCGGGCGCGGCTGTTCCTGAGGGACAAGCTGAAAGGATATTTTGGCCGTGATGTGTGACCCCCAAAACCCCTCGCATTGCCTGCAGCTTTTCGACAAGCTATCGGAGTACATCGACGGAGAGATGGAGGAAGCCGAGCGCCGGGAAATCGAGGCCCATATCGCCCATTGCGCGGCCTGCTTCGGATGCCTGCAATCCCTCAAACGAACCATCGCGCTGTGCAAACAGGCCGGCCGTCAGTCGGTGCCGGCGGTATTCTCGGAAAAGCTGCAAACCATGATCCAGCACATCCGGAGCGCTCCCTGAGTTGGAAACGAGGTCCGATGCGGCTCAGTGAGCTCAAACAAGGCCAGGCCGCCACGATTGCGCGCGTCGGCGGATCCGGACTGCTCCGTCGGCGAATCCTCGAAATGGGGATCGTCAAGGGCGCCGAGGTTTACGTCGAAAAATACGCCCCGTTGAAGGATCCGGTGGAGTTGATCGTCAAGGGCTACCACGTGTCCCTGCGCGTCGAAGAAGCCTCCCAGATCGATGTGGTGAACGTAGTCTGAACTCCGATGGAAATCCCCGTGACGCCCAAACACCTCACCATTGCCCTGGCCGGCAATCCCAATTCGGGCAAGACCACGATCTTCAACAACCTGACCGGCACCCGCCAGAAGGTCGGCAACTGGCCGGGGGTGACCGTCGAAAAAAAGGAAGGCCGCATCAACCGGTTCGGCTACGACCTCACGGTGGTGGACCTGCCGGGCACCTACAGTCTGACCCCCTTCTCCATCGAAGAGGTGATCGCCCGCAATTTTCTTCTGGATGAAACCCCCGATGTCGTCATCGACATCATCGATGCCTCGAACCTGGAACGCAGCCTCTACCTCGCCACCCAGATCCGGGAGCTGGACTGCAAGGTCCTGTTCGCCCTCAACATGGCGGACCTGGCCCAGACGCGGGGCCTCAAAATCGACGCCCGCAAAATGTCCGAACTGCTGGATGTGCCGGTGATGTTCACCGTCGGCAACCGCAACGAAGGCATGGACGATTTGCTGAAGGCGGCGATCGACCTGGCCGAGTCCACCGCCCCGCTGCCGCGCAGCCGGCGGGTCAAGTACAGCCAAGACATCGAAGCGGCCGTCGCGCGCTTGCGCGATGTCATGCTGAGCCGGACGGACGGCAACCTGCCCTACCCGCCGCGGTGGACGGCCATCAAGCTGATCGAGGATGACCAGATCGTCAAGGAGCGGCTGACCGCCGCGGCGCCCGCGGCGGGCGCCGCGATCCTGGAGGCCGCGCAAACCGAACGCCGGCACCTGGCCGCGCGCTACGACGATGACCCGCAGATCGTCATGACCGACGAGCGCTACGGTTTCATTGCCGGCATCGTGCGCGAGGTGCAGAGCTCCGGCAGCCGCCAGCGCGTGGACCTCTCGCGCACGATCGATCTGGTGCTCACCCACCGCTTCTTCGGGTTCCCGATTTTCGTCTTCTTCATCTGGGCCATGTTCCAGCTCACGTTCACGCTGGGCGAATACCCCGTGCAGTGGATCGAAGCCGGCGTCCAACTGCTCAGCGAGGCGGTCGGCGGTCTTCTGCCGGAAGGCGAGCTGCGCGGCCTGATCCTGGACGGCGTCATTGCCGGGGTCGGCAGCGTGATCGTTTTCCTGCCCAACATCCTGATCCTCTTCCTGTGCATCGCCGTCTTCGAGGACACCGGCTACATGGCGCGCTCGGCCTTCCTCATGGACCGGATCATGCATTTGATCGGACTGCACGGCAAGTCCTTCATTCCGATGCTCATGGGGTTCGGCTGCAACGTGCCGGCCATCATGGCCGCGCGCACCCTGGAAAGCGAGAAGGACCGCATCCTGACCATCCTGATCACTCCGTTCATGTCCTGCTCGGCCAAGCTGCCGGTCTATGTCGTGCTGGCCGGCGCCTTTTTCGGCGCCCGCGCCGGCACGGTGATTTTCGGCCTTTACCTGCTCGGCATCGCCTTGTCGATCGTCACCGGGCGGCTGTTCCGCTCCACCCTGCTCAAGGGCACGGATGCCCCCTTCGTCATGGAGCTGCCCCCCTACCGCATGCCCATGGCCAAGAGCCTCCTGATTCATATGTGGGACCGCAGCAAGATCTTTCTGCGCAAAATGGGTCAGGTCATCCTGCTCGGGTCGGTGATCATCTGGGCCCTTTCCACGTTCCCCCGCGGGGGTTCCCTCCAGCGGGACTACCAGGCGGAGATCCGCCAGGCGGCCGCCGTCGCCGAAGCCCGCCGGGTTGCGGCCGGCGACGCCGAGAGTCGTGAGATCGAAGAAGCTTACGCCCAAACCGCGGCGGCGCTCCGGCGCCTGGAGAAAGCCGACCGGACCGAGAACTCCCTGATCGGCCGCATCGGCCGCTTCGTCGAACCGGTTTTCGCCCCGCTCGGAATCGACTGGCGCGGCGGGGTGGCCCTGCTTTCCGGCTTCGTGGCCAAGGAGATCGTGGTCAGCACCCTCGGGGTGCTGCACGCGGTCGGCGACAGCGAGGAGGAGGGCGCACTTGAAAAGGCCCTGGCGGAAGGGGGCATGACGCCGCTCTCGGCCCTGTCCATGATGGTCTTCGTGCTGCTCTACCTGCCCTGCCTCGCCACCACGGCCGCCATCCGCCGGGAGACCGGATCCTACCGCTGGATGTTCTTCAGCATCGGCTACAGCACCACGGTGGCCTGGGTGGCGGCCTTCCTCGTCTATCAGGGCGGCCGGCTGCTGGGCTTCGCCTGAGTCCGGCCTCAAAAATCCCGCCTCATCCCTCGGCAATTATTACTTTTGATGAACTAGTAAAAAGTCAGCCAAACCGATGGCTTCGCAAAGAGGCCAAGATCAAGGCGCGCGAATCTCGTGTCGCGAGGCGTACCTGGCGTACGCCGCAGCGGCGACGAGATGAAGCGCAACGCAGAGATTGGACTATTTGCGAAGCCATCACTTTTGAAAATACAGGATTGCCTGTATGGGCAGATAGGCTTTTTCTGCTTACTTTTCAACGTCGCATGCAGCGCATGCCTTCATTCATGCCAGCACGAAAGGGGATAGTTAAATGGGACCAACGGCCCTGAAAAAGCAAAACCAGAATACGGTCAACGGCGTCGCCGTGGATGAGTTGTTCAAGACCATCGACGCCGTCAAAAAAACACCGGTTGTCGCCAAATTCAAATTTCGCGCCAGCAACCAATGGCTCGGCGGCGGGCACAACCGCACCACCATTCGCAACTTCTACGGAACCCAGCAGGAGCACGCCCGCAGCCAAGCTTTCACCCTGGACGCGGATGAGCCGCCGGTTCTGCTGGGGGAGGATCGCGGCCCCAATCCGGTCGAGTACGCCCTGACCGCACTGGCCGCCTGCGTGACTTCCTCCATCGTCTATCACGCGGCCGCCAAGGGCATCAGGATCAATGCGATGGAGTCGCGGCTGGAAGGCGACATCGATCTGCAGGGCTTCCTGGGCATCCGCGACGACGTCCCGAGAGGGTATAAGGAAATCCGGATGTACTTCAAAATCGATGCGGATGCCCCTCCGGAGAAACTGGAGGAAATCGTGCGGCTAGGCCCCACGTATTCACCGGTTTATGACACCATCACACGGGCCGTGCCCGTCAAGGTTCAGTTGGAGAACTGACTGCTCCAAATTTCTGTTTGAAAGCGAGGAACCCCATGAAACCCATGCCGAAAAGAGACACAACGGGTCGCTGCCGCGGCACCTGCCGCGACCGCGTACTCGAAGGACAGAAGAAGCGCCAGAAAAGCATACGCGCCCAACCTTACCGCACGCCGTGCGAGACCAGCCCAGCCTGGACGCGGCGGAGAACCGAACAGCCGGCGGTCTGGGGCGGCCGCGTGTAGCGCGTATCACTCAACCGGAGCATTAGAAAAATACTAAAATCGAGGCAAGTCCAATACGATATTGAAAGATCGCGATCTCGGGAGGGGGAATGGGGCCTGGCCACCGCCCTCTCCCGTTTTCTTGAGCAAAGCCGAGGGGAAGCAGGCCTGAATAGAGAGCCGGCGGTCGAATGGCTGCTCGGGCAGGAACCCGCTATCACCCAGGGCACTTCAAATATTGCCCGAAGCGCCGGCGATCGGCAGGCTCACTTTCACCGTCGTGCCCGCGCCTGGCCGGGCGTCAAGGCTGAAAATTCCACCGCAGAGCTCTGCTCGCTCCTGCATGCTTTTCAAGCCGAAGCCGCTCATCAGGTCCGATTCGCTGAAAAGATGGTTGGGGTCAAAACCGCACCCGTTGTCATCAACCTCGAAGTCGAAGTGAGAAGCGCCTTTTGCCAGACGGATGGTGACCGAGCCGGCCTTGCTGTGTCGAGCCACGTTGGTCAATGCTTCCTGCATGACCCGGTAGAATACGATTTTGAATTCCTCGGGGATTTCCTGTTCCTCGACGTCGATTTGTCGGACGACCCGAATGCCTTCGTACCGCTGGCTGAACTGCCGCGTGTACGACTCGATCGTGGCCAATAGACCGAGGTCGTCAATCGCCAGCGGGCGCAGATTGGCCGAGATCCGCTTGGTTTCCTTGATGGTGTCCGCCAGGTGTGAAATAAGGACTCCTATCGACTGCCCGGAGCAGGCCGGGTCCTGCCCGGCCCGCTCGGCGGCTTCTTCCAAGCCGAATTTGATGGCCGCGAGGCTCCCTCCGATGCTGTCGTGCAGCTCCCGCGCGACGGTCCGCCGGTCTGCCTCCAGCGCCTCCACACTCTTAAGCGAAAGCTCCCGCAGGCGCCGGTAGGCATCTTTCAGCTTTGTTTCCATCTCCTTGCGGGCGGAGATGTCCTTGCAAATCGTGGCCACGAAGGCAACTCTTCCGAATTCATCCATCAGAGGGAACGCCGTCAGAAGGGATGGAATGATTCGGCCGGACTTGGTCTGCCGCCGGCTCTCCCAGTGGCGGATTTCTTCACCCTGCCGACAACGCTCCCTCAGCTCCATTGCCGCTTGGAGGCGTTCGGGCATAAAGAGCGTCGTGATCGACCTTCCGATCAGCTCCTCGCGTTTCCACTCGTAAGTCTCCTCCGCCTCCCGGTTCAAATCGACGATCATTCCCGATAGATCCTCTATGATGATCGGATCTGCTGCGTCCATGAAAACGCGCGAGAGTTGGTGAAGCTGAGCTTGAATTTTTTTGCGGGCGGCAATCTCAACTTTTAGGGTGGCCACCGTGTCTTCCAGCTCGGCGGTTCGTTTTCGAACCGTCGCTTCCAGTTCCGCGTTGGTTTGGCGCAGGGCTTCTTCGCTTTCTTTCAGTTTCGCCTCTGCGTTTTTCAGCGCCGTTATGTCCTGGGTGGTTCCGAACCCCCCCTTCAGTCCGCCCTGTGGGTCGAACTCCAACTCCGCCCGTTCGCGCACCCATTTCACGGATTCGCCGGCAACGATCCGGTGTTCGATGTCATAGGGTTCGCCGCGCAGGGCGGCCTTCCATTTCCGATCCACGTACTCGCGGTCCTCCGGGTAGACGATTGAGAGAAAGGTCTCATAGGTCAAAGGAGTGCCCTTGGCCACCCCGAAAATTCGATGGTTTTCATCGGACCAGAGCAGTTCGTTTCTCTGGACATCCAGGCGCCAGCTCCCGATTTGCCCCACAGCCTGGGCACGGTTCAGATCCGCCTGCACCTCGCGCAGGTTCTGCTCGGCCACCTTGCGATCGGTGACATTCCTGAAAAAAATACTGATGCCGTCCTCGGAGGGATAAGCGCGGGCCTCAAACCATGCTTTCAGAGGCAGATAATAGGACTCGGCGGTGGTGGTCACGCGTTCATTCATCGCCCGCAGGTAGGCGCGCTCGAATTCGGAGCCGACGGCTTCGGGGAAGATCTCCCATAGGACACGGCCCAGCATGGACTCGCGCGTCCGGCCGAGGTCCTGCGCCCCTTTTTCGTTCACGAACCTCACGCGCCACTGCCGATCCAGGCTGACAAACCCGTCGCTGATACTACCCAGAATCATCCGCAGCCGTTCATGCGCTCCGCGCAGCGCCTGCTCGGCTTCCTGCTGTTCGGTGACATCCATGATGGCCACGGCACATCCATCGATCTCTCCCGCAGAGTCGAAAATAGGGCTGGCGCTGTAGATCACGAAGGCGCGGGTGTCGTCGAATCGCTGGATCTCAACGAGTTTTCCGTTAGCGCTCTCGCCCGTGCGCACAGAGCAGGCCGCCCCCCATTCCGCCGGCCCCAATGGTTCGCCGGTTTCCAGCCACCAAGCCTGGTAGGCGGAATAGTCGGCACCCGAATGGGTCTTCGGGCACGATCCACCCCAGATGGCCTCGAACGCACGGTTGGTCTTGAAATACCCTCCCTGGGCATCGGTGATGACCACACCGACGGGCAGGGCTTCCATGACGGCTTCGAGGCGTCCCTTTTCCTTCACGGCTTCCGTATGGGCCTCTTCCAACTCCCGTTCCGTCTGCTTAAAGCGGCTGATGTCTAAGTTGATACCGGCCCAGCAAAGGATTTCACCCTGGTCGTTTTTCACCGGCACTCCCCGTGCCAGCACGGCATGCCACTGCCCGTCTACCCCGCGGAAGCGATGCTCCATGTCCCAAACGCCGCCGGTATGGACGCATTCTTTCCAGGCGGCGATGGTGCGCGCGGCGTCATCGGGATGCAACACGTCGCCCCACCCGAAATCGGAACATTGCGCTTGGGTAATGCCCACCATTTTCAAAAAAGATGGACTGGCGTATGTGTTACGACCATCGGGCGCGCAGACCCATACGCCGTAATCAATGGACTCGCCGATGGCGCGATAGAGCCGCTCGCTTTCACGCAAAGCCTCTTGAGCTTTTTTTTGGGCGGTGACATCGCAGCCGTAAATATTGACATAGTGGCGCTCGGTGATGGGAACCAGCACAAACGCCAGTTCGCGATCTCCGCAGCGCAATTCCACCTCTCGGGAGACGCCGGTTTCAAGCGCTGCCGCCAGCTCCTGCCGCACGATTTCGGGTACGGGAGCGCCGACCGGGCACTGCCATTGATCCAGCAGCTCCCCCGCGGCGCGATTGGCGTAAAGCAATTCGCCCCCCCGAGCCGTACGCATCACGGGGTAAGGGTTTTCTTCGGGAAACAACGCCGCGTTGCGGGCCTGTTCCTCCATCCGCTCGCGGCTTGCTTCCGCTTGTCGCAGCAAGCGCATCCGCCCCTCGGCTAACAGGCTCACCCCAATCCCGATGAACCACAGCAGCGTCCACTGCACCTGGTCGGCCGGACGGAGGATCGCCAGGCTGTAGACCGGCGGCAGGAAAAAATAGTTGCTTGAGACAGCCGCTGCGGTCGCGGCCGCCAGGCCGGTTTTTATTCCGCCGAAGTACGCGCTGACGAGAATGGGCAAGACAAACAGGATCAATACGGGCTGGTCGTCCAATAAGGCGCCCCATCGCAGCCTCAATAACACAGTTGCAGCGACCAGCCCTCCCGCCAGCAGCATCCCTGCCCATGCGGGAAGTTTGCGCAGAACGCTCGCGTCGAACATCATCATCCCTCCGCCCCAATGAAAGTTCACCGCCAGGGAGGAACACCAGAGGCTTCATCTGTTTATTTACATGAATTCGACGGGAGAATCATCCAATTTTAAAAACGGGATGCTTAGGGAAGAACGTCCTTCGAAGTGATATCCTCAGGGCATACTCGAATTCTGGAGCTGCAGGATGGAAGGATGGGAAACCGCAAGACCCCCATTAGACACCCTTTAACGGCCATGCAATGGTAACCGTGTTTCCAAATCCCGGGCGGCACCTCCAGTTGACCGAGCCGCCGCGCGTCTCCACGCGGCTTTTCACGGCAACGAAATTCAGCCCTCTCTCCGAACCGTCCTCTAAAGGGCTTTGCAGGCTGCAGCCTTTGTTCTTATCCACGATTTTCAATTTTAGTAAGCCGTTACGCGTCGCGAGGGCAATTTTCACGGGACTCGCCTGGCCTTGCGCGACCACCGACGACAAGGTCTTCTCCAGCACCTGGAAAATGTCGGTTTTCAACCAAAGGGGGATGTCGTTTTCGGCCGCCTGGAGATCCGTTCGAATGCGAATGCCCGGGGCGGCTTGGGAAAGGCTGCGGCACAGCCATTGAATGGCTGGAAGGATACCGAGGTCCTCCACCAACAACGGACTGAGACGTTTGGTCATCGCGCGGACGGCCGCCACCGTTGTCTCCAGGTCTTCGATGATCTGATTCAGCGGGCCAACCATTGCGAGCGGGATGTCGCATCCACCCGGCTGGAGCATGGCCTCCGTCCGGAGCTTCACCGCGCTGAGGCACTGGGCGATATTTTCGTTGAATTCCCTGGCCAAGGCATTGCGTTCGGCGTCCTGGAACTGGAGCAGCTGGCCGGAAAGTCGTTTCAGAAGCTCTTCGGAGGCTTTCAGCTCGATCTCGGCGTTTTTTCGGGCGGTGACTTCGATCTCGTTGCCGAGTATCGCGGGTCGGCCGTTGTGTTCGATCACGGTATTGCGCCGCTGGACCCAGATGACCTTTCCCGACTTGGTCGTGCATCGAACCTCATATTCATCCGGAACGCGCGCTCTTCGAATGCGTTGGCCTACTAAATCCGGTATGGCGTTGCGGTCTTCCGGAAGGACGAGACTCATCGAGTCCATGCCGACCATTTCATCGGGGCTGAATTCGTGGATTTCAGCGAACCTGGCGTTCGCGAATTTGATGGTGTTGTCCTGGCTGATATAAATGCCGGTCATCGAGTTGTCGATCAGGGTGCGGTAGTTGCTCTGCAGCGCCCGAAGCAGGGATTCGGCGCTGTCCTGCGCCTGCACGCTGCGTCGGAGCCTTCCGCCGGTCTTGGTAATAATGCCGAATCCGAGCAGCCACAGCACCAGAAAAGACAGTCCATGGGTGGTGAGTTCCATCCGCTGGTGCTCCAAGAATGGGCTTGTGGGCACCGAGACGCTGATGCCGCCGCGGATGCTTCCGATCTGATCCCCTTGGATGGCATGGCACTTTAAGCACGACGCTTCAGTCTTCAGCGGCCGCATCAGCCGCAGGTAGGGATCGCCGGACATGCTCGTGAATTCTACGGCTTCTTCGCGCCCGCCTTCGAATGACAGCAATGCGCTTTTTTCCCAGTTGTCCGGAGCGGTCTCCTCCCTGAAATGCTTAAGACCGACGATCCGTCCTTGCACCTTGTGGAGCGTGCTGTAATGCTCCATTATCTGACGGATCATATAGGCCGGATTCATCAACGTTAGGACCCGTCCGGAGGGGCTGTAAATTTCGCGCTCAGGGACATGGATCAGAAAAGGATTCGGCGGAGTGGTTGCAGATACCGGAACGTACACGCCCCCGTGGGATGCGGCCCAAAGCCGGGTCGCCTGATCTTTGTTGAAATAAGCCCGTGCCTCGGCGATGGCCAACTCCTCAGCCGCCTGACGTAGGTGCGAGGCATCGTTGAGGAACAGTCCTGCAACCGCCGCCGTCCACAAGGCCAGCAAAATCCGGAAATGTATTTTGATTCGATCCGAACGCAAGGACATACCTTCCGGGATATTTTTGGAAAGCCCCGCTCCTTCTGTTGTAAATTTATCATTAGACCAAACGGCTGGAAATGGGGTGCATCATGTATTTCCGGCAGCGCGCGAGAGCAGGCCTTGCGACGGAGTTTGCCTGCAACGGGTGAATATGCTAAGCTCCTGACATGGAATCGAAAAAGCAGATTTTCATCGTGGAGGATCACCGGCTCTTTCGGGAAGGCCTGAAGGCCATGTTGTCGCCCAGCTCGGAATACGAAATCGCCGGAGAGGCAGAGGACGG